>NZ_JBIUWB010000002.1:0-690755 GCF_044743255.1 Glutamicibacter sp. NPDC087673 | reverse complement strand
ATCACTCGGACGCGGGAAGCCAATACACCTCGATCCGGTACACCGACACTTTGGAAATTGAGGGGCTGGTTCCGTCGATTGGCAGTGTCGGCGACGCTTACGATAATGCCGCCGCGGAGACGGTGATGGGCTTGTTCAAGAACGAGGCCGTGGCCAAGGGTTCACCGTTCCGTACTGGTGCGTTGAAGACCGAATCCGACGTCGTTGAGGTCGCCTTCGGCTGGGTCTTTTGGTACAACAATGATCGCTTGCATTCCTCGCTGGATCACCAAACTCCAGAGGAATTTGAGCGAGTCTACTATGATGAAATGACAGGCTCGTTACCCGACGCAGCTGCACATAAGACGGCGGCATGATTTCCGGGACGGTTCACCATCCCGGCGCGTAATCCTCCTCCGGTAATTCATGCCCGCCGTCTAACCAATGAATTTGGGACCACATATTCTCTTGCTTGTCCCAGAAAAACGGGAACGATCGCATAATAGTGATCGAAGTGGTCAGCCAGCCTCTGGTCTCTCCGGCGAGCGTGAGCTCCCAAACTGAATCACGGAATTCATCCAAGAAAGGATCCCTCGGCCAGTCAGTTTCGTCAAACCATTTCTCAATCCATCGCATGCATTAGTTCTACCAGAGTGAATACTGGGTCTAGCGGTCGCTAGCAATTTTGGGTCCCGTCGGACGTTCCCCTTGCGGGCGCTCGTTTAGGGCACAGGCAAATGGGGCGGTATCTATTTGTCCCGGATAGCCTTGTGGTTAATGCGCCTACCTGCTCACGAGGTGCAGAATTGGGAACCCTCGGCCCTCCCCGTCGGTTTCGGACCGACCTATTTGCGTGAATCCCTTTGCGGCGTAAAAGTTTCGTCCCGATGGGTTCTGTTCATTGACGTCGACTCGTACGGATTCACGGCCGGTGACGACCGAATTAAGCAGAGCGCTCCCAATCCCACGCCCCTGTGCAAAAGCATCAACAAACAGCATCTCAAGAATGTCTTTCTCGATCGCGATGAACCCCATCGGTTGCCCAGCTACTTCGGCTACGCGCAAATCGGACATCTGAGGCAAATATTTTGCTACGTCCAATTCAATGGAATCGATATCCGCTGGAGTCAAGAACTCGTGTGTCGCCTCGACTGAGCGGCGCCAAATCGCAAGTAAAGCAGAATAGTCGGTATCAACGGCTGTGCGGATAGAAACCATGGCCTAATTCTAGTACTCGGAGGACTCCCGGATCGGTTCAAGTGCCAGCACCGCGTCGTCCGCAAGGTAATCCTGAACATACTCGGATGGGGACGAGCACCTGGCACCGGGGTTCACGTTCGGGCGACACAGAACGGAGGACAATGGGCAGTACTGCTGACCAGCCCGGACAATGTTCCCAGTCGCCAATGCGTTAACTGAACGGCTTAAGCTTCCATTCCGGTCCGTGATTGCTCGGTATGCAAATAAAAGCGCGTCGAAAGACGGATCTTTTATGAGCTAGTAGCGGCTTCGTGCTCAAGACAAAAGTCGCAACGTCATCGATCGTTTCTTCCTCGAATTCCATGACTTCGTCCAAGCCTTCGTGAATCGTTCGAAATCCCATATATCGCCCATCGTAGACGAGTTCCGGCGCTTCGCCGCCTACTACCAGTGTGAAGAAACTGAGCCGGTGACCTTGAAGATCTAAATGAACATGGTGCTTACGAACGTAGACTTGAGCGCTAATTTCCTTCGGTAAGTTTATGATGACCTTCTCAATCTGCTCCTTCAGCTGGGCGAGGTAGTCCAGTACCTTTTGGTCATCTTTCATGAGCCAAAATCTAGCATCATTCGTTTAGGATTCGTTCATGCATCTAGGCCACCACAATCAGTCCGCGCTCTTGCCCCGCAGCGCGTGACCACCAAGCTCATTTCGAAATATCAAGCCGGACGAGCACTACCAGTACTAGTACTTTCGATCCGAAGCTCACGAACCCTTCCAGCTTGTTGCCTCCCTGGCCTTTCGAGGGAATAGGCGTCTAGACTGCGTCGTAACAGCAATTGATGGAGGAACCGCACGGCAACGCAAAGAGTCTCGTCATACACGGATACGGGATCACTGAACAAGTACTCCGTTGCCTATGGTTCTTTGGCAATTCAGGTCTGGCCATCTTGGCCGTGGGCGCAGGCCATGTCGCGCTAAGCCAGATCACCCTACGGGGCGGACGCGGCCGCCGGCTGGCAATCGTTGCGCTCGTGGTGGGATACGCCATTGCCGCCTTGGCGCTCTTCACGATGTTAACTGCCATCCCGGCAATGATTCAGCAATACAACGCATAACGCCGTAATTTCACGAGCTAGGTTTCATGATCCTGCGCTGAGACCTTTCCACCGGTGTCGCCTCATTTTTATGAAGCGGACTACCTCACCGTGCTCCACGGCGTTCGGCATGTTTCCCATCTGGCCGACAAGCCAGAACATTCTCCCCCACGTGCATGGTACTCGTTTCAAATAAGCATGCCTGGGTTCTAAAGCTCCCACTCCCTAGGGCGACGTAGGGGGTCTGGGCCGAGAAGCGGAGCGCACATATTCACAACGCCAATGGATGCCAGCAGGTGCCTTCGAAAGCGTGGACGGTGCAGCCACGATCGGCCCGGCGCAGCGCGTTGGCCTGGTCTCCCAGGCTCCAGTCCGCAATTTCTCCAGTTATCGCCAATGGCCTCTTTTCGCGGGCGAGCTCTTGCAGTTCGCCGTTGAATTGACCACTGGTTCGGATAGCGGCGGGCGCGCGGATAATCCCCACCCCGATGGGGAAACTACGCTCGTTGGCTATTGGCAGATGGAGCTGGGTGAACCCGCAAGGTTCCTAGTCCTGCTCCCATGGCCAGTCAATCGCCACGGGGCTGTTGCAGGAACGAATGCCCTCATTCCGATTCGCATTCATCAGGTTCCACCTGTGGCTGGTTCCCGGAATCACTTCCAGAGGCGCTTCGGGGCTACCTTGGCAGGGAGCTGAACGCAGCGCGCAGGTACTTTACCGCGGTTGCTTCGTCGACCGACCACAGTTGGGCGACGCGGGCCAGATCGGCGGCCGCATCGCTGACTTCCTGCTCTGCACGATTCTCGGCGGCTTGGACCACGGTTCCGTGGCGGCCGCGGGTGACCACTGCGCCCTGCAGCTCAAGTTCCTTGTAGACCTTGGCGACGGTATTCACCGCGAGGTTCAAGGTGCCTGAGAGCGCACGAACCGACGGCAATTTGGTACCCGGAGCTAGTTTGCCCTTGGCAATTGCTGAGAGGATCTGCTCGCGGACCTGCTGATACGGCGCCACGCCCGAGTTCGGCTCGATCTTGATGAATTCCAGTTCGGTCATCCTGCACTCCATCCTTTGGACTGTGTTTGGCATTTATCCGAGCCTATCGCGTCAGCCGGGATCTGCACCGTAGTCTGGTTGCATGAACGAACTATTGCTGAACGATGTGACCGTCCGTTGGGTCTCAGTATCCGACATGGCAAACAACGTGTACCTGGTAACTAATCGGGAGACCGGCGAACAGCTGCTGGTGGATGCGGCCGATGACATGCCGGCCATCGAGCGGCTCATCCAGGCGGCCAGTGAAGACGCGAGCGATCCGCGCCTTATCGGCATCGCCACGACGCATCAGCACTGGGACCACGTGCGCGCGTTCGCCGAAGCCGTGGAGAAGTACCCGGTGCCGACCTACGCCGGTGCAGACGACGTCGCCGGCATCGCTGGAGAATGCGGGGTCAAGATCGACCATGCGCTGAACCACGGCGACCAGCTGAAGCTGGGCGATGTGATCATCGAGGCGATCCACCTGCGAGGGCATACGCCAGGTTCGATCGGCTATGCGCTGGTTGATTCCTCCGGCCAGCCCGTGGTGCTCAGCGGCGACAGCTTGTTCCCCGGAGGCGTGGGCAACACATGGAAGGACCCGCAGCGGTTCCTCTCTTTGCTCACCGACGTCACCGAACGCATCTTCGACCGCTTCCCGGACGAAACCCAGGTTCTGCCGGGGCACGGCGATTCGACGACACTGGGGGCAGAACGCCCGAATTTGGAGCAGTGGCGCGAACGCGGGTGGTAGCCCCTGGCTGCATTGCCAGCGGCATCCGTGCCGCTGGCAGCAGCGTTTAAATGGTGCGGGACCTCTTCCGGCTGATGCCTGCCGCCGGATCAGATCCGTATAATCACCACTTGTGAATTCTCCGCCCTCCGCACCAATTGCCATCGCCCCATCACGACCAGCCATCATCATCGCGGTTCTCACCGTGCTGGCGATGGCCTCCTATCCGTTGCGTGATGCCTTGTACCTGGAGATTTCAGGACCTGTTGCCCAGTCGGCGCTGCTCTCCGCGGCGGCTGTGTTCTTTTCCGAGATCTTGCTCTTGATGCTGATGGCCGGGGCCTGCACGCTCACCGTCCTGTGCTGGTTCTGTAACCGAGTTGCGTTTTGGCGCCTGGTTTCAGGCGCGATTGGCGCGGTAGCGGCCTATGGCCTGAGCGAGCTGGCCAAGATCCTGGTCGCCGAGGAACGCCCCTGCCGCGCCCTGGATGCTGTCACCGCAGTGGCATGCCCGGAAGCAGGCGACTGGTCTTGGCCCTCCAACCATTCGGTTCTCGCCGCCGGCGTCGCCGCAGCCTGCACGCTGGCCCTTCCGAAGCTGGCCAAGTACGCGATACCGGCCGTCTTGCTGATTGCCCTGTCCCGCGTGGGCGTAGGCGCCCACTTCGTCCACGATGTCTTCTCCGGGGTTGCGTTGGGCATCCTGGTTGTCCTGGTCTGCGTCCGGGTGCTGCCCGGCATCGTGCAAAGGTGCCTGGCGGGAAACAATCGCTGAGCCAGCTCACCTTCCAAGCGCTCTGACGATGCCGACCCTGGTGCGAATCAGCCGAGCTTGTGCCCGATCATGAAAATCCTGCGGAACGGGAAGTTCGTCAGGACGGTACCGTCCTGCGAAGCAAATGACGGGTAGTGCTTGGAGACTTCGGCCCGGTAGTCGTTCTCGAACTCCAGATAGTCTTCGTCGCTGAGCGTGTGGCGAATGGGCAGCAGCGCCGTCCCGCGAACCCAGTTCAGGATCGGGTCCTCCCCCGCGAGCAGCTGGTGGTAGGTGGTTTCCCAGACATTGGCCTGGAACCCCGCGTCCAGGAAGATCCGCTGGTATTCGCCGGGCTCGCCCACCACGTCGTCATGGCGCAGCACCCCTGCCAGCTGGCCGGACCACTTCGGGCTGTCGGCAACTGCGCGCATCACCGCGTGCGACGGAGAGCCGAAATTGCCCGGGACCTGGATGGCCACGTTCGCGCCGGGCTTCAGGTGCTCCAGCCAACCGGCCAGCAGCTCGCGATGCCCCGGAAGCCATTGCAGCATCGCGTTGGAGAACAGCAGGTCCGTGTCGGAGTCAGGGGTCCACGCCGTGGCATCGGCCAGCGCGAAGCCCAGGTTCTCCTCGTGCTCGCTCTGCGTGGCCCTGACGATCATCTCCGGTGAGGAATCAAGTCCGGTGACCTGCGCTTGCGGCCAGCGCTGGGCCAGCAGCCGGGTCATATTTCCCGGCCCGCACCCCAGATCGATGACCTTCGACGCGTCAACCGAGACCAGCTGCCCCAGCAAATCCAGGTACGGGCGGCCCCGGTAATCGGAGAATTCGGTGTATTTCGTCGGATCCCATTTCATATTCCCGAGCCTAAACGAGAGGCGCACGCAACAACTAGCCCCCAGTCATAGTTCTCAACCGATAGGCTAGGAACATCATGTTGCTCACCGATTATCTGCCAGCAGACGCCAAGAACGTATCCGACGACGAAATCTACGAGGCTTTCGGCCAATGGGTCGCAACCCGTGGCATCAACCTCTACCCCGCACAGGACGAAGCGTCGATGGCGCTGGCCGGCGGCAACAACGTCATCCTGGCCACGCCCACCGGCTCGGGCAAGTCCATGGTTGCCATCGCAGCCCACTTCTACGCCATGGCCCGAGACCAGATCAGCTTCTACACCGCGCCGATCAAGGCGCTGGTCTCCGAGAAGTTCTTCGACCTGTGCAAGATCTTCGGCGCAGAGAACGTCGGCATGGTCACCGGTGATTCCTCGGTGAACGCCGACGCCCCGATCATCTGCTGCACCGCTGAGATCCTGGCGAACATCGCCCTGCGCGAAGGCTCCAAGGCGGACGTGGGCTGCGTGATCATGGACGAGTTCCACTTCTACGCCGATCCGCAGCGCGGCTGGGCCTGGCAGGTGCCGCTGATCGAGCTGCCGCAGGCGCAGTTCCTGCTGATGAGCGCCACCCTGGGCGATGTCACCCGCTTCGAGCAGGAACTCGAAGAGCGCACCGGCACCCCGACGGTGATCGTCGCGCACACCGAGCGCCCAATCCCGCTGCACTTCTACTACTCCATGGAGCCGGTGCAGGAGGCCGTGGAGGAACTGATCAAGACCAAGCAGGTGCCGATCTACATCGTGCACTTCTCCCAACTCGATGCCATCGACCGCGCCACCGGGCTGATGAGCGTGAATGTGGCCACGCGCGAGGAGAAGGAAAAGATCTCCGAGATGATCGGCGGATTCCGCTTTGCCGCCGGGTTCGGCAAGACGCTGAACCGCCTGGTGCGCCACGGCATCGGCATCCACCACGCCGGCATGCTGCCCAAGTACCGCCGCCTGGTCGAGCAGCTGGCACAGGCCGGCCTGCTCAAGGTCATCTGCGGCACCGACACCCTGGGGGTGGGCATCAATGTGCCGATCCGCACCGTGGTGATCACCGCGCTGTCCAAGTTCGACGGCACCCGTACGCGCATCGTGAACGCCCGCGAATTCCACCAGATTGCCGGGCGCGCGGGCCGCGCAGGTTTCGATACCGCAGGCACCGTGCTGGTGCAGGCTCCGGAGCATGCGATCGAGAACCACAAGGCCATGGAAAAGGCGCTGAAGAAGCACGGCGAGGGCTCTTCCAAGCTCAAGCAGATCCCGAAGAAGAAGCCGCCGCAGAACTTCGTGACCTGGGGCGAGAAGACCTTCGAGAAGATCGTCGAGGCCGCCCCCGAGACGCTGAAGTCCTCATTCCAGGTCTCGCACTCGATGCTGCTGAACCTGCTGGAGCGCGAGGACAATTCGTTCGAGGCCGCCCAGCGCCTGCTCAGCGAAAACCACGAGACCCCGGCGTCCCAGCGCAAGCTGAAGCTGCGTGCCCTGGGAATCCTGCGCGAACTGATCGCCACCGAGGTGGTCGTGCGCCGCAATGAGCCAGACGAATACGGCAACTACTATGAGCTGACCGTGCACCTGCAGCAGAACTTCGCGCTGAACCAGCCGCTCTCGCCCTTCGCGCTGGCCGCCCTGGACCTGCTGGATCCGGATTCGGCCAGCTATGCGCTGGATGTCGTTTCGGTGATCGAGGCGACCTTGGAAAAGCCGCGCCAGGTGCTCTCCGGCCAGGAGAAGAAGGCCCGCGGCGAGGCCATCGCCGCGATGAAGGCCGAAGGCATGGACTACAACGACCGCATGAACGCACTGGATGAAATCACCTATGCGATGCCGCTGGCCGAGAAGCTGGAAAGCGCCTTCGAGCAGTACCGCTCCGGCGCGCCGTGGCTCTCGGACTTCGAACTGGCGCCGAAGTCGATCGTGCGCGACATGTACGAACGCGCCATGGGCTTCTCCGATTTCGTCCAGTACTACCAGCTGGCCCGCTCCGAGGGCGTGCTGCTGCGCTACCTCACCGATGCCTACAAGGCCCTGCGACAGACCGTTCCCCAGGACGCGCTGCGCGAGGACCTCGAAGACCTGATCGAATGGCTCGGCGAGATGATCCGCCAGATCGACTCCTCGCTGCTGGACGAATGGGAAGAGCTCTCCCGCGGCGAGCTGAGCGAGGCAACCGAAACCGCACCGCCTCCGGCACCGGAAAAGCTGACCAGCAATGTGCGCGCCTTCCGCGTAATGGTCCGCAACGAGATGTTCCGCCGCGTGAAGCTGTTCGCCGACGAGCAGGACAAGGCCCTGGGCGAGCTCGACGGGCATAGCGGCTTCGACGCGGACACCTGGGCCGATGCCATGGACGACTATTTCGACGAGCACGAGGACATCGACGACGGTCCCGCCGGACGCGGCTCGAAGCTGTTCATCATCAAGGACATGCCCCAGCGCACCTGGGAGGTGCGCCAGATCTTCGCCGACCCATCCGAGCACCACGACTGGGGCATCACCGCCACCATCTCGCTGGATGACTCGGACGAGGCCGGCGAACCTGTGGTCAAGGTGACTTCGGTGGGCCGCCTGGACTCCTGATGCCCGCCATCAGCTACGCCATCTTGCGGCGCGCCGACGAAGTCCTGCTTCAACTGAGGTCGGGAACCGGCTACATGGACGGGTTCTGGAGCACGGCGGCCGCCGGGCACGTTGAACCCGGCGAGGCTGCCGTTGCCGCCGCCGTTCGCGAAGCCCGCGAGGAATTGGGCATCCGGATCGCGGCAGACCAGCTCCAGCCGCTGTGCACGGTGCACCGCTACCTGCAAGCGGGCAGCGGCGCCCAATCCCCTGTGGATTTCTTCTTCCTGGCGCGCCAGTGGGACGGTACTCCGCGCCTCATGGAACCGGAGAAAGCCTGCGAGCTTCGCTGGTTCCCGCTCGATGCCCTGCCGCAGAACCTCGTTGCGCAGGAACAGCTGGTACTTTCCCGGCTGGATTCCGGCTTGCCGCCAATTATCTGCATGGGATCCGGCACGGCGCTGGACCAGTCCCGGCATCTGGGCTAGTCGCGCACTCGATGCCCGAGGCATCCGCACCGAATCCGGTGGCAATGCCGCGGACAGTGCCGTAGGGTATGGCCATGAACGGGTACAAGCTTCGCCTGCTCGGGGCAGGCCTCCTGCTGCTGGTCCTGGTCGGGCTGCTCAGCGGCTGGTCCGAGCTGTTTGCTTCCGGCGCGTGGCTGGCGACCTTGGTCCAGCTCGGTTCGCTGGTCCTGGGCCTGGCCCTGGTCTACCGCGGGGAAAATGCCACGCCGGCCCGGTTCGGCTAGCCCTTGCAATAGCCAGCTAGGCCAGCCGCGCCTTGAGCCACCCAACGGTGGCGGCCGCCTGCTTCGCGTGATAGCTGCGCAGCGTGGGCAGCCCCGGAACCTCGGGCCTGCGCGCCGCGTCCACATAGTAGGCGGCCAGTCCAGCTAAGACCGCGCTGACCGCGTCCGCGCCCGCCGATTCTAAGATCGGGTGGGAGGCGGCAATGGCATCCGCATCCAGCGCCGGGTCGAAAATCCGGGCTTCAACCAGCACCGTCAACGCGTCATACCATGCGGCGCCCCGCGAAGCCCACGGCCAATCCACCAGCATCACTTCTCCGCCGTCGCCCAGCAGGATGTTGTCCGAGCGCAGATCCGAATGCACCAGCTGGTCTCCGGCCAGCGCCCCGATACCGTCCATGGCCAGCCCATGGAGTTCTTCCAGGTTCTGCGCCACCCAGGGATCAGCAGGAAGCCAGCCGTCCTGCATGATCCGCGCATAACCGGCTACGTCCTCGCGCAGTTCCTCTTCCAGCGGCGGCAGCAGCTCGATCAGGGAAACAGGGGCCTGATGAGCCAGCTGCGCCAGCGTGTCCAGCACCCGTTCCAGCTGTCCGGCCGGCCAGGGAAGCTGCGGGCTGGCCCCTGGGCCTTCAGCGAAGACCAAGGCCTCCCAGCCTTGCCAGCTGATGCGCCCCAGGAACTGCGGAACCGGCAAGGCCGCCGGGAGCTTGGCCGCTATTGCCGCTTCGCGGGCGTGCAATGCCGTGGCCGGCGCACTGAGGCCCGGATGCACCGCTTTGGCGAAGACCCGCTGGCCATCGGCGGTGAGCAGCCGATCGGCGCTGCCCGGGGAAAACCCCGAGGCTTGGCTTTGCGCCCGGATCACCCGGGATCCAAGGTGCGATTCGATCCGTGCGCGCAGTTCTCCAGGAAGCTGATCCCAGGTGATGCGCCGGGTGAATTGAATCTGCATGGTTCGGATCATGCCAGATCACCGGCTGCCAGCCAAAGCGCGTTGCACTGCGGTGAGCCGGCAGCGGGCCGGGGGCCCTCAGGCGACGATCAGCGCGATGCCCACATAGGTAGTGAGCAGCGTCGCGAGCAGCCATTCTGCGGTGGAACCCGTCTCGGCCAGAATCGGCAATGCCACCCGCCCATTGGACTTCCAGCAGCCGCCAATCAGCGGCAGCCGGCGGAACCAGCGCGGCGAGCCGATCTTGATCGGCCACAGCAGATTGCAGCCGCCGATGGTCAGCATGTCGCCCAGCACGTGCACGATCGCGCCCAGGGAGACTGCCATCAGGAACCAGAGGTTCTGCTCCGGCGCATTCATCCCGACGAAAGTCCCGGCGGCCAAGGCGATAATCCAGCACAGCAGCGGCGGCATGAATTTCATGGTCTTCACCGCGAAGGAAATCAGCAGGATCGCGAACAGCGCCGCGGCCGGGTAGACCGTGCCCAACGCCGCGGTCTGCACATCCCAGCCGTTGGCCAGCCAGGCCAGGAAGATGAAGAAGGCGATGCCGATCAGCGAATGGGTGCCATTGCGGTGCCCACCCGAAACCGAACCGACAATCCGCGTGAAAATGCTGGAGAACGGGGGCAGCGAGCGGGCGATCGTGGCCCCGTGGTGATCCGCGTCGGGCAGCAGGGCCGCGCCAGCGCAGACGATCGCGCCGGCCAGGGTTTCCCAGCGGTCCATCTGGAAAGTTCCCAGCCCCAGGTTCACCGAACCCACGGTGACGTCAGTTGTAATTGCCAACCATGCGGCTGCGCCGCTCACCGCGTGGTGTCCACCCATCATGCATTCAACCTTAGGTCTGGTCACCGACGTTTTAGCGGTGCGACGGAGGTAAGCTGGAACACATGAGTATTGTGCGTGAAGCTGTTCCGGGCGACTGCCCGCAGATCTTGGCGATGATCCAGGAATTGGCCGACTATGAAAGGGAACCTGATGCGGTGCTCAACACCGCAGCAGACCTCCAATCCCATCTGTTCGGCCCCAATCCCCAGGTCTTCGCCCATGTTGCCGAGGATGAAACCGGGACGCTCAGGGGCATGGCCCTGTGGTATCTGACCTACTCCACTTGGGAAGGCCGGCACGGCATCCATCTGGAGGATCTGTATGTGCGCGAATCCCAGCGCGGTTCAGGCACCGGCACCGCGTTGCTGCGCACGCTGGCGCAGATCTGCGTCGAACGCGGCTACAAGCGCCTGGAATGGTCAGTGCTGGATTGGAACGAGCCGGCCATCAGGTTCTACGACGCCATCGGTTCCAGCTCCATGGACGGCTGGAGCACCCGGCGCCTGGACGGCGAAGCACTGCAACAACTTGGCATGCAAGGAGCGAGCTAATGCGCCACTACCGCGGTATGGATGTCACCGACCATCGCATCGAGGTTCCACTGGATCACGCCGATCCGCAGGGCGAAAAGATCTCGGTCTTCGCCCGCGAGATCAGCACCGGCACGGCCAAGCCCTGGCTGCTGTTCCTGCAGGGCGGTCCAGGGGGCAAATCCCCGCGCCCCGGTTCCTTGTCGGGGTGGTTGGCCGAAGCCACCAAGCACTTCCGCGTGCTGCTGCTGGACCAGCGCGGCACCGGACTGTCCACCCCGGCTAACCGCAAGTCCCTGCCGCTGCGCGGGGACTCGGCCGCCCAGGCCCGCTACCTCTCGCATTTCCGCGCCGACTCGATTGTGCGCGACGCCGAAGCCCTGCGCGAGCACCTGGGCATCGAGCAGTGGAGCACCCTGGGGCAGAGCTACGGCGGGTTCTGCACCCTGACCTATCTCTCGCTCTTCCCGCAGTCGCTCACCCGCTGCCTGGTCACCGGCGGGCTGGCCTCGCTGGATGCCGATGCGAAGACCGTCTATCGCGCCACCTACCAGCGGATGGCAGGACGCAACAGCGAGTACTTCTCCTGGTACCCCGAGGACTTCCAGACCCTGCACAGGATCTACGAGCATGTGCGCACCAATGACGATGAGCTGCTGCCCAACGGCCAGCGCGTCACCGTGCCGCTGGTGCAGATGCTGGGCATGTACCTGGGCGGAAACACCCGGGTGCACCTGCTGCATCACATCTTCGAGGAGGCCTTCAGCCACACCCCGGGCGGCGACCGCCTCTCGGATCACTTCCTCGAAGCGCTCCTGGCCCAGAGCTCTTTCGCCTCGAACCCGCTCTATGCGCTGATGCATGAAACCATCTACGCCCAAGGCGAGCCGACCAATTTCGCGGCCGAACAAGTCCTGCCGGAATTCGCCGACTTCACCCGCCACGCGGCGACCCCGCTGCTGACCGGCGAGATGATCTACAGCTGGCACTTCGCCGAAGATCCTGCCCTGCGCCCCCTGGAGGACGTGGCCCGCATCCTGGCCGAGCACGAAGGCTTCGGCCCGCTCTACGATCTGGACGTCCTGGCCAAGAACACCGTGCCGGTGGCCGCCGCGGTCTACCATGACGACGTCTATGTGGACCGCGAGCTCTCGCTGCGCACCGCCTCGCAGGTGGCCGGGTTGCAGACCTGGGTGACCGATCAATTCCACCATGACGGCATCGGCGACGATGGCCCGGCGATCTTCCGCCGGCTGCTGGCCATGGCCAACGGCGAAGACCCGGACGCCGCGGCCCAGGACAGCTAGCCCGCGCACCGGCTAGGTTAACGCGCAGGGCGCTTGAATCCCCCGGGGATTCAAGCGCCCTGCGCGTTAAGCCTTCTGCTGCTAATGGTCCAGCTTCGCGGCAACCTGGTCATTCAACCGCTGCAGCAGCGGCACAGCCTGCGCCAGAATCCGCCGTTCCTCGGCGCTGAAAGAATCGATGCCGCCGGCCAGCGAGGAAATCGCGCGCTGCCGGTAGGCTTCAATGGCCTCCTTGCCGTCGCCGGTCAGGCTCACCAAGCTGGCGCGGCCGTCCCCAGGGTCCGGTTGTCGCTGGACCAACTGGTCGTTTTCCATGCGGATGACCAGACCGGTCATGGTCGGCTGGGCCACGCGCTGCTCGATCGCCAAGTCGCCCACGCGCTGGGGGCCCAACCGGTCCAGGGTGGAAAGCACCCGCCAAGCGGTCACCGATCGGCCTTGCCCGGCCGCGCGTCCAAGCAGCCGGGACATGGTGCCCGACGCTAGTGCTACGCCGGTGGCAATGCCACTGGCTTCTGTCGATAGGTCGCTCATGGAAAATACCTTAGCAGAACAGCATAGGCACACTATGCGGGTGCGGAAAACCCGCCGGGGCCAGTTGGAAGCAACTGGTCCCGGCGGGTAATTGTGCGGATTACTTGGCGGCGTCCTGCTCTGCAGCTTCCGCTGCGCCGGCGAGCTCCGCGGCTTCAGCCGAAGCAGCGGCGCGCTTGCCCCATGGGCTCCACAGCGACAGCACGGTTGCGATAACGATCGCGCCCAGGATGACCAGCAGCGAAACACCCACGGAAATATCCAGCCACGCGTAATGCAGCGGCTCGCCGCCGTTGATGAACGGCAGGCTGTTCTCGTGCAGGGCGTGGAAGACCAGCTTCACGCCGATGAAAGCGAGGATGAAGCTCAGTGCGTGCTTCAGGAAGACCAGGCGGTTCATCAGGCCACCGAGCAGGAAGTACAGCTGGCGCAAGCCCATCAGCGCGAAGATGTTCGCGGTGAACACAATGAACGCGGACTTGGTCAGGCCGAAGATCGCCGGGATCGAGTCGAAGGCGAACAGCAGGTCGGTCATGCCGATGGTCACGAAGACCAGCACCATCGGGGTGAACAGCTTCTTGCCGTCGACCACGGTGCGCAGCTTGGCGCCATCGAAGTCCTTGGAAATCGGCAGCTTGGAGGTCAGCTTCTTGACCAGGCCGCTTTCCTCGTCCTCATCCTCGTCCTTGAGCTGGTTCCATGCGGTCCACAGCAAGAAAGCGCCGAAGATGTAGAAGACCCACGACCACTGCTCGATGATCGCGGCGCCGAGCACAATGAAGATTGCGCGCAGGACCAACGCGATGATGATGCCGAACATCAGCACTTCCTGCTGGTACTTACGCGGTACCGAGAAGCGCGCCATGATGATGATGAAGACGAACAGGTTGTCCACCGACAACGCGTATTCGGTGACCCAGCCGGCGTAGAATTCCTGGCCAAGCTGCGGTCCAGCCTGCGTCCAGATCACGGCACCGAAGATCAATGCCAAGGAGATGTAGATGCCGACAAAAATGCCTGCTTCCTTCATGGAAGGAATGTGCGGACGCTTGGT
This sequence comes from Glutamicibacter sp. NPDC087673, assembly GCF_044743255.1. Classification (NCBI taxonomy): domain Bacteria; kingdom Bacillati; phylum Actinomycetota; class Actinomycetes; order Micrococcales; family Micrococcaceae; genus Glutamicibacter; species Glutamicibacter sp. NPDC087673. The sequence continues at coordinate 676,538 of NZ_JBIUWB010000002.1, read as the reverse complement.
GACGTACAGCAGGTCTGCGATGAGCACCGCGCACAGAACAATCAGCGCGATGATCTCGAATTGAATAGTTAACCCATTAGTGCCCACGGACGAGCGACCTTTCGTTGGAGGGTATGGAAAATCGCCGCAAGTCTCTCCGCCGCCACACCAGAAATCGAAACACTTCGATAGCTGGCTCAGTGATCGGCTGCTGTGCCCGGCGAAACATCATTGGTTCGCGTGTTGACGTCCACAGCATTGGGATACTCCCCTACGTCCAGTGATCAAGTGTAGCGCACAGGAACTGCACAGGCTTGGCGCATGTCCCAATACTGCGCTGGACAGCAGCAGGGCTACGCGTGCCCGGCAGCCTTCATCTGGCGCAATTCCTTCTTCAACTCGGACACTTCATCGCGGATCCGGGCGGCCAATTCGAACTGCAACTCAGCGGCCGCGGCGTGCATCTGCTCGGTCATTTCCCCGATCTGGGCCAGCAGGTCCTCGGCCGGGGCGGCGGCCAGCCCATCCTTGCGCACCGCGGACGAGGCCTTGGTGCGCTTGGCATTCTTCGCCAACCGGTTGTTGTTCAGCAGTTCCTGGGTGTCGGCATCCTCACGGGCCAGCTGGTCGGTGATGTCAGCGATCTTCTTGCGCAGCGGCGTGGGGTCGATCCCGTGCTCCTTGTTGTGCGCTTCCTGGATTGCCCGTCGGCGGTTGGTCTCCTCGATCGCCTGGTCCATCGCATCGGTGATCTTGTCGGCATACATGATCACCTGGCCCGAGACGTTACGCGCGGCACGGCCGATGGTCTGGATCAGGCTGGTGGCCGAACGCAGGAAGCCCTGCTTGTCGGCATCCAGGATCGCGACCAGCGAAACCTCGGGCAAATCCAGGCCCTCGCGCAGCAGGTTAATGCCCACCAGCACGTCGAAGGAACCCATGCGCAGCTCGCGCAGCAGCTCCACGCGGCGGATCGTGTCCACATCGGAGTGCAGGTACTGCACCCGCACCTGGTGCTCGGTGAGGTAGTCTGTCAGGTCCTCGGCCATGCGCTTGGTCAGCGTGGTGACCAGCACGCGCTCATCGCGATCCACACGGGTACGGATCTCATCGAGCAGGTCATCGATCTGGCCCTTGGTGGGCTTGACGATGATCTCGGGGTCGATCAGCCCGGTGGGGCGGATGATCTGCTCCACGAACCCGTCGGACTTGCCCAGCTCGTACTTGCCCGGAGTGGCCGAAAGGTACACGGTCTGCCCGATGCGCTCAAGGAACTCATCCCATTTCAGCGGGCGGTTGTCCATGGCACTTGGCAGGCGGAAGCCGTGTTCCACCAGCGTGCGCTTGCGGGACATGTCGCCCTCGTACATGGCGCCGATCTGCGGCACGGTGACATGCGACTCGTCGATCACCAGCAGGAAGTCATCGGGGAAATAGTCGATCAGGCAGTGCGGGGCGCTGCCGGCATCGCGGCCGTCGATATGGCGCGAGTAGTTCTCGATGCCGTTGCAGAAACCCATCTGCTCCATCATTTCCAGGTCGTAGGTGGTGCGCATGCGCAGCCGCTGGGCCTCGACGAGCTTGTTCTGCGATTCCAGCTCCTTCAGGCGCACCGCCAGCTCGTCCTCGATCCGCTTGATCGCCTTGTGCATCCGCTCGGCACCGGCCACATAGTGGCTGGCCGGGAAGATGTACATCTCGGTCTCCTCGCGGATCACCTCGCCGGTGACCGGGTGCAGGGTGTGGATCGCTTCCACCTCGTCGCCGAAGAACTCGATGCGCACGGCCTGCTCTTCGTACATCGGGATGATCTCCACCGTGTCCCCGCGCACGCGGAAGGTGCCGCGGTGGAAGTCCATGTCGTTGCGGGTGTACTGCATGGCCACGAACTGGCGCAGCATCGCGTCGCGGTTCAGTTCCTCGCCGGTGCGCACGGTGACCATCCCGGCCACGTATTCCTCGGGAGTGCCCAGGCCGTAGATGCACGAGACGGTGGCGACCACAATGGTGTCGCGGCGGGTGAGCAGGGAGTTGGTGGCCGAGTGGCGCAGGCGCTCGACTTCCTCGTTGATCGAGGAGTCCTTCTCGATGAAGGTATCGGTCTGCGGGACGTAGGCCTCGGGCTGGTAGTAGTCGTAGTAGGAGACAAAGTACTCCACCGCGTTATTGGGCATCAGCTCGCGGAACTCGTTGGCCAGCTGGGCGGCCAGGGTCTTGTTCTGCACCAGCACCAGGGTGGGGCGCTGCACCTGCTCCACCAGCCAGGCGGTGGTCGCGGACTTGCCGGTACCGGTGGCACCGAGCAGCACGATGTCCTTCTCGCCGGCGTTGATCCGCTCAGTCAGCTGCTTGATGGCCTGCGGCTGGTCGCCGGCAGGCTGGTACTCGCTGATGACTTCGAAGGGGGCGACCACGCGCTTGATCGGCTGTGCAAGACTCATGCTTCCAGCATATCCACTTGCCCCGACCGTTGGGGCTGCGCCCTAGCCAGCTTTCAGCTTAAATCCGGGGTGCTACTTGCGCATCCCGTAGCGGATCGCATTGCGCTTGACGGTGCGCTGGATGCTGCTGCCGAAGAATCCCACGGTCATGATGGTGGCGGCAATCAGCCCCAGCAAGGCCAGGGAGCCGGAAATGTAGACCACCGGCGAATACGGCCCGGATTCGCTGGCAACGAATTCGGCGCGGCCGCCAAAACCGAGCCACAGCACCAAGGCGACGGCGAAAGCGATCAGGGTGATCCACTTGCAGATCTTGTACATTCCTACTCCTGTGCTGGCGCCAATTGGCGGTAGAGGGCAGAAACCTGCACCTCCAGTTCTTCCAAGGTACCGGAATTATCCAGCAGGTAGTCGGCTACGGCCGCCCGCTGGTCATCCGTGGCCTGCGCGGCCATCCGGGCCTCGGCGTCTTCCCGGGTCCAGCCGCGGTCCTGGACCATGCGGCGAATGCGTTCGGCGTGCGGGGCGGCCACGACGACCACCGCGTCGAAGCTGTCCAGCTGGCCGGTCTCGACCAGCAGCGGGATGTCCTCGACCACCAGCGAGCCGGCTGGCGCTCCTTGGCGCAACTTCGCCGCTTGCTCCCGCACCAGCGGGTGCACGATCGCGTTGAGCTTGGCCCGCGCCGCCTCGTCGGCGAAGACTATCGCGCCCAATGCGGGACGGTTCAGCGACCCGTCGGCCAGCAAAACGGCTTCGCCAAACGTGTCCTTGATCGCAGCCAGCCCGGGCGTGCCGGGTTCGACCACCTGGCGCGCCAACGCGTCGGCATCGATGACTACGGCTCCCAGGGCGGCCAATTTGGCCGCGACCGCAGATTTTCCGGAGGCCACTCCCCCGGTCAGTCCCACATGCATCATGTTCCCACCCTATAAACTAAGAGGGATGAACACCAACGACTCGGCCGCGACACGGTACACGACCTTGACCAGCGATTGCGTGCACGAGCTGGAAATCAAGCGTTCGCGATTCATCACCTACCTCTACCGGGTCGAAACCGAGGCCGCCGCCCGCGCGCAGATCGCGGCCCTGCGCAAGACCCACTTCGATGCCCGCCACCACTGCAGCGCGTTCATCCTGGGCCCCGATCGCATGGCCCAGCGCTCCAACGACGACGGCGAGCCCTCGGGCACCGCCGGCATCCCGATGCTCGATGCCCTGGCCAAGCGCGAAATCGCCGACGGCAGCGTGCTCTCGGATGTGCTGGCCGTGGTGGTCCGCTACTTCGGCGGGATCAAGCTTGGCGCCGGCGGACTGGTCCGCGCATATTCCGAGGCGGTATCTTCCGGGCTGGACAATGCGCAGCTGCACCTGCGCCAGCGCATGCGGATCTTCACCTTCCCCGCCGCCCACGCCGACGCGGCCCGCTACGAGAACGAGCTGCGCGCCGCCGGCTACCAGGTCGAACCGACCCTCTGGCAGGCCGATGCCGCAATCGTGCAGATCGGCATCCCGGACACGCCCGAAGCCGCCGCGCAGCTGCGCACCGGCATCGCCGCACTCACCTCCGGCGCCGGGGAACTGGCCGCCGCCAACACGCAATGGGTTGATCTGATTTGAACTCCGCCGCCAATCCCGAAGGCACGCCCGCTGCCGCGAGCGGCCTCCAGGCCCTGCTGCCCGCCCTGCGCCGCTGGCCCGATGTCGAAGCCGCCAACCTCTACGCCGCCGACGCCTGCGACCGGCTCATCCTGGACACCTGCGCCGCCGCGGCCGGACCCTCGGACCGCTGGCCGGATGCCATCGCGGTCATCGGCGACCACTACGGCGCACTGGCCCTGGGCGCACTGGCACTAGGCAGCACGAGCGTGCGCGTGCACACCGATTCGCTCACCGCCCGCCGGGCCATCGAGGCCAACCTCGCCCGGCTCATGCCCGAGCGGGCCGGACACCTCGAATTCTGCACCCTGGAACAGGTCGCCCAGCGCGCCAGTTCGATCCTGCTGGCCCTGCCTCGCGGACTGGACGTGCTGGGAGAACAGGCCGCCGCGGCAGCAGCCGTCGCCGATCCCGGCGCGAAGCTTTTCGCCGGGGGCCGCATCAAGCACATGAGCCGTTCCATGAACGAGGTGCTCGCGGCGCATTTCACCCGCGTCGACGTCTCGCTGGCCCGGCAGAAATCCCGGGTGCTCACCGCCAGCACCCCGCGCGCCGAACAGCCCGCCAGCAGCTTCCCGGCCACTGCCACCCACCAGGTGCGCGGCACCAGCTTCACGCTGCATGCCGGTGCCGGGACCTTCGGTGCCGCCCGGCTGGATCCGGGCACCCGGCTGCTGCTGGAAAACCTTCCGGACCTCTCCGGGCACGCCACGCTGGTCGATCTGGCCTGCGGCAACGGCGCGATCGGCATCTGCGCAGCACTGGAAAACCCGCAGCTGCGCGTGGACGCCTCGGACCATTCGGCCTCCGCGGTCGCCTCCACCCTGGCCGCCGCTCAACGCAACAACCTGGCCGGACGCATCACCGCCGTGCAGGATGACGCCCTGGGCCGCCTGCCCGACGCCAGCGCCACCCTGGTCACGCTGAACCCGCCCTTCCACATCGGCAACACCGTCACCGCCGACATCGCGTTCAAGCTGATCGACGACGCCGCCCGCGTGCTCGCTCCCGGAGGCACCTTGCTGTGCGTGTTCAATTCGCACCTGCGCTACCGCGGCGAATTGGCCCGCCGCGTTGGCCCCACCGAACAGCTGGCCCGCGACAGGACCTTCACCGTGACCGCATCCACCCGCGCGCACTAGGCTTTTCCACAGGCCGAATTGCCGGCCGGCACGCCACGCACCGCCTGGCGCATGCTGGGGCCATGAACAGAACTGTCAGCCAGGCGCTAGCCGGGCTTGCCCAAGCGATCAAGGATGCGCCGGCCCTCGCGGTGGACGACGCCCTGGCCGTCGCCGCGTTCATCCCCGTCCTGCACCAGACCCTGCTCTGCGCCGATCCAGCCACCGGCCCCGAGTCCCACTACCTGCACGATCCGCGCTACGCCTTGGCCCTGGCCACCGCGGCTGAAGCTTCGGCCCACCAGGCCCTTCGCACCCAGATCTACGCAGCCCACCTGGTCGATGACACCGCGGCGCACACCCTGGCCCAGGTTGAACTCGCCGCGGCCCGCCAGGGCACCACCGATTTCTTCGTCCCTGCCCAGCGCACCGGAAAGCGGCCCAGCTTCACCGGCCCTGCGGCACTGCTGGCATCCTGGCTGCGCACCGACCATTTCGAGGCCACGCGCCGCATCCAGTCCGCCAGCCACGTCTTTGCGCAATACGACTACCAGCATCAGCGGCACCAGGCACAGTTCCCGCTGCTGGCGCGGCGCTTCGCCGATCTGCGCCAGCCGCCAGCCGAAGTGCTCAGCGCGGCCCGGCGCCTGGGCGCTCTGGAACCCCAACGCGACGAATACGCCGCACCGGCCACCGCCTCGGCGCTCACCGAAGATGGCGAGCTGCTTGAATCCATCGTCAACCAGCAATTGGACGAGCCCGACCCCGGCACCCGCAGGCAATTGGTCAACAGCTTCCTGAAATCCCAGAAGGAACGCTTGGGCAAGAAGCGGCCCGAAGCCCAGGAAGGCCTGTACCGGCGGGGCGAACGCGGCGGCCTGGTCCACTACGACCTCGCCCTGCGCCCTACGCGCGCAGAACTCTTCGAATCGGGCATTTCGCAAAGCGACAATCCCCGCTCCGGTTCCGGCCAAGCCGCACGGGAGGCTTTTGCCCAGTCTCCGGGACAACGTACAGAGCAGGATGCTGCCCCTGGCACTTCCTACCAGGCCGACGCCGGAGGCCATCCAGATTTCTTGACCGATGAGGAAGCTGCCGCCAGCGAAGATCCTGTTTCCCCACCGCTTTCTCCCGCGGCACGCCGCCTCAACGGCCTGATGAATCTGCTGGAGATCAACACGAAGCGGCTCCAGGAGCTGCTGGATGCCGCGCGCAATGGCGGGACCCCCAAGGGCGCCGATGGGAATGATGCAGGCACCGTGGATGTCCCCACCATCACCCCGCAGGTCGTGGTCATGCTGACCTTGGACGAGTTGGAAGGCCGCGCGAGAACCCATGGCATCACCCAGCACGGTTTCAAGCTCGATGCAACTGACCTGCGCCAGACCCTGGCCAGGGCACGCATCATCCCGATGGTGCTCGGCGGCAGGGGCGAGCTGCTTGATATCGGGCGCAGCCAGCGCAAGCATCCGAACTACATGCGCCTGGGTGTTGCGGTGCGCGATCGCGGCTGCATAGTTCCCGGGTGCACCATGGATCCCGAACGCTGCAACATCCACCACATCTGGTTCTGGTCCGAGGGCGGTGTCACTGCGGTCTACTGGAGCGCGATGCTCTGCGACACGCATCATCATGACGTTCATGCCGGGTTGATCAAGGTCATTGCCGACGATGGCGTACCCAAGGTCATCCTGCCCAGCTTCATCGATCCCACCCAGACCCCGGTGCGCAACAGCTACCACATGGCCAAGGCCGCCTAGTTCGCGGCAATGCGCCGGCGCCATCCGGCTAGATCAAGAAAGGGCGTCCACCGTGCACGCGGACGGCTTGGGCGTTGATTCCCAATGGACGAAGGTCGATCCGGTCGATCTCGCCCCGCTCATTATTCTCGAAAGTATCAGCCGTAACCGAATCACCGGCAGGGGTCAGAACCGCCAGGCGGCGCTTGGTTCTGGCCAGAGGCTCGCGTGCCGATGCCGGGACGTAGTAGGCGCTGGCCTGCTTCCCTCCACCGTAGAGCCATGAAGCGCGCACCGCGACCGGGCGTGAGCCCCAGCCGCTGAGCCCTGCAATGACCAAGCGCTGGCCGGTTGCCTCTAGCAGTTTCCCATTCAGGTTTTCCCCATAGACCCAGGGCTGGGAGGCGATGCCCAGGAACTCTTCGGCAGAGCGCTGGTTGACCGCATGCACCCCGTGCACCGGGCACACCTCTGAGCAGAAAATGAATCGCGGATCCTCAAATTTCTGCTTGGACCCGTTCTTGTCGTCGTTGCGGCACAGGCAGGCCCCGGTTTCTTCCGTTTCGATGAGGATCGCGTTGCCATAGGCCCGCAATGACGTTGGACCAATTCGGTGGTCCGCTGGAACTTCGAGTGCGAAAAGTCTCATCGATTTCAAGCGCATCCAGCGCAGCATGCTCAGCAGCAGGCTGATGCCCAGCAGGACGGCCGCGGCGTACACGTCAAGACGGTAGCCTTCATCCAAGTCATGCAGCGAATGAACTTCCGTGCTGACCAGTTCCCAGCCCAGCCGGAGCAGCGGGTAGATCAGTGCTCCTACCGCAAGCTTCCATACCATGGGCGACATTTGCTTGGTGATTCCAAAATCGCTCTCTTGCCCCGGCGCCAAGGCGATGCCTCCTGAGGCTTCACGCTTCCAGGTTCTCAGCAGGCGTCGGAACCGTGCGTCCATGAGACCTACGGACAGTGCGAGCAGCAGGAAATAGCCCAGCGCCAGCATCAGGATCCTTTGCAGGTCCCCGGCAGGAGCCAGCAGGAAATAGATTCCGGCGGCTACGCCCAAGCCCATCCAGGGTGATTGCCGTCCGCCGCCAAAGATCATGGCCAGGACGGTAGCGACCATGGAGAAGGAGAGGATGTCCATGATGCCCTTGTCCAGGTACGGGGAATGCAGAAGATCCGAACGGACGAGGACCACCAGTGCAACCAGCGGAAGCCAGGTCGCTGCGGCAACCCAGAAATTGGGAATAGTGCGCGGTACAGTTTCCCACTCCTCGTGGCTGACCTGGCGCACCGGGATCTGCTGTCCGGCAGTTGCGCCTGCCGCATAGTCTGCCGGCGAATTTCCTGTCGTTGCCATGTGCTACTACCTGCCGTTAGTGAGTCCACCTGATCGGTGCACTTTTAGTCTAACCTCAGCAAGTATTAAGAGCAGTGCTCCTTCGGAGCTATTCCTGTCCGGCGGATGTCAGCAGAAATAATGACGTGCCAGCCATGCGGCAAGCAAAAAACCAGTTAAACAACGAAGGTCCAACCCTTGCAGGGTTGGACCTTCGTGAATCAGCTAGAGCTAATCACAATCTCTGCACGAGGCAGAAGCCGGAATTAGTTGCCGGTCAGCTTCTCGCGCAGTGCAGCCAGCGCTTCGTCCGAAGCCAGGGTGCCTGCATCGGTGGCTGGTGCCTCCGAGGAGTACGAAGCTGGAGCTGGCTCGGAACCACCGGCAGCAGCAGGCTCTGCTTCTGCGTCGGCAGCGATAGCGGCAACAACCTGCTTCTTGTGTGCTTCCCAACGCTCCTGGGCAGCAGCGTACTGTGCTTCCCATGCAGCGCGCTGGGTGTCGAAGCCCTCGAGCCATTCGTTCGACTCTGGGTCGAAGCCCTCTGGGTACTTGTAGTTGCCGGCCTCGTCGTACTCTGCAGCCATGCCGTAGAGTGCTGGGTCGAACTCGGTGCCCTCTGGGTCAACACCTTCGTTAGCCTGCTTGAGCGACAGCGAGATGCGGCGGCGCTCCAGGTCGATGTCGATGACCTTGACGAACAGTTCGTCGCCAACGGAGACAACCTGCTCAGCCAGTTCAACGTGGCGAACTGCAAGCTCGGAGATGTGAACCAGGCCTTCGATGCCGTCTTCGACGCGTACGAACGCACCGAATGGAACCAGCTTGGTAACCTTGCCCGGTACAACCTGACCAAGTGCGTGGGTGCGGGCGAAGGTCTGCCAAGGATCTTCCTGGGTAGCCTTCAGCGACAGGGAAACGCGCTCGCGGTCCAGATCGACTTCCAGAACCTCTACGGTTACTTCCTGGCCAACCTCGACAACCTCGGATGGGTGGTCGATGTGCTTCCAGGACAGTTCGGAAACGTGTACCAGGCCGTCGACGCCGCCCAGGTCCACGAATGCACCGAAGTTGACGATGGAGGAAACAACGCCCGGACGAACCTGGCCCTTTTCCAGCTTGTTGAGGAAGGTCGAGCGAACCTCGGACTGGGTCTGCTCGAGCCATGCACGGCGGGAAAGCACAACGTTGTTGCGGTTCTTGTCCAGCTCGATGATCTTGGCTTCGATTTCCTGGCCGATGTATGGAGCCAGGTCGCGCACACGGCGCATCTCGACGAGCGATGCTGGCAGGAAGCCACGCAGGCCGATGTCCAGGATGAGGCCACCCTTGACAACCTCGATGACGGTACCGGTAACGACGCCGTCCTCTTCCTTGATCTTTTCGATGTCGCCCCAAGCGCGCTCGTACTGCGCACGCTTCTTGGACAGGATCAGGCGGCCTTCCTTGTCTTCCTTGGTCAGGACCAAGGCTTCGACGCTGTCGCCAACGGTGACAACTTCACCTGGGTCAACGTCGTGCTTGATGGAAAGCTCGCGGGAAGGGATGACACCTTCGGTCTTGTAACCGATGTCGAGCAGAACTTCGTCGTGGTCAACCTTGACGACGGTGCCTTCGACGAGGTCACCATCGTTGAAGTACTTGATGGTGGCGTCGACTGCGGCCAAGAAGTCCTCAGCAGATCCAATGTCGTTGATTGCGACGACTGGTGCGCTGTTGTTCTCGTTCGAGGTGATGGTCATGTAGTAGGGACTCCGATGTGGATAGATTTGATCAGTCGAAACCCCGGAAGTCCCGGAATTTCGAAGGGGGTAGAACATGAATGCGGACATGACGAAGCCATGGCACGCTGTTCAAGTCTACGCGCCTAGCACACCGCGGGTCAAAGCGTAACCCGCTAACATCCTCGCCAGCATTTTGTGAACTTCGTCATATCAACCGGATAATGCGACCCGTCCCACTAGAAACCGTGCGGCGTGAAACCCTCGCGAGCCACGCTGAACAACTGAACCCAGTCCCCCGCAGCTCCCCCGCCGACCAGTTCGGCGCGTCCCGAATCCAGCAATTGGTCCAGCTGCACGGTGCCCAGGTACAGTCCAGCCAGCTCCCGCTCCGAAAGCGCCACGCGCGGCAGCCCGGAGTCGGCCTGCCCGTCCTCGATCCGGCTCACCGTGGCGCGGGAATCGGACACCTCGAAGAGGTAGGTTCCGGAGATCAGCTCCAGCCGGTCGCTCACGCTCAATAACAGCCGGGCATCGCGCTGGTAGCCGCGCGCTTGGAAGGCGGCAACAACATCGAGCACGCGCAGCCACAGCACATCGTCAATGGAACGCACGTGGTAGTCCCGCACGTTCTCCAGCACCTGGCGCAGTGGATCGGCCACCGGGCCTTGGCCATGCACTTCTTCCACCAGATCATGGTTGCCCAGGTACTCGAAGAGCTTGATGCGCGCGGCGTCGCTGGTGGCCACCAACTTGTGCACCACCAGCTTCGCCTTGGGCTCGTCCCAGCCGCCGAACTTGTAGGTGGCGAATCCGCCGAGCTGGCCAGCGTCATCGTAGTAGGCGGCAAAACGCAGGTTCTTCGGCTTCTCCAGGGTCTCCCAGGTGTCCCAGCGGCCCAGGGCAAAGCCATTGTCGAACTCGGTGCTGTCCACGGATCCGAACGTCTGCTCGAGCGCGCGCACGGCCAGCGCGGCATAACCGGGCCCGAAATGCTGCGGATCGGCGTCCACCACCCGGCCGGGTACCTGCACGCGCAACTTCACCCCGTGGGCGCACTTGAGCGTGAATCGGCTTTGGTAGGTAGCTGGCTCGAAGCCGTACCGCCCGTAGATCGTCGCTTCCGACGCGGTCAAAGCCGCAATAGGGAAACCCGCCTGCTGGGCATAGGCCAGGTCGGCGGTGATTTGCCTGGACAGGATGCCGCGGCGCCGATAGCTCGGCGCGACGGTGACCGCGGAGATCTTGTGCGTTGCCACCGGCGCCTCGCCGCCGGCATTGAGCAGCCCGGGGAATGCTCCATAGGTGTGCACCGGGTAGGTTGCATGGCGCGAGTGCGGTTCGGCCTGCTGATCGAACACCAGGGAGAAGCGCATTTTCTGCGCATAAGTCAGGTCCAGGTAGTGCGTCCAATTGGGCTCTTCGGGCAGCTGCTCGTAGAAGCCGATCCCGGTGGCCTGATGGAACAGCTTGATCGATTCGTCGAGTTCCGGACTGCGGATCGCAGCCTGGCAGGTCCGGGTTTCCAGCTGCGGCGGGGTCTCTGGTCTCATCGTGCTCCTTGGCGAGGAAATCGGCTGATCACAGTCTATGCGCCTGTCCGGCCGGCGCAAGGGGTGCATTCACCAGGCAGCGGAGAGCGTGGTGAACCGCAGGCCGGAATCCAGCACCTGCCCCAGCCCGAGCGCCACGCCCTTGGCAGTGCCCGAGGCGGGCTGGTTGAAGTGCCCGATGCCGACGTCCCCGGCGGCCAGCTGGCGGACCTGGGCGGCCACGGCTTGCGCGCCAAAGGTCGCCCCGGCGTCCAGGTTGACGGTGAAGTTCATCGGCACCACGCCCAGGTCCCGGCACATTGCCGCGCCGGCTTCGTCCATATGGGCGGTGCCGGAGCGGAAGAATTTCGCGGTGATGCCGAATTGGTCGGCAAGATACCGCTGGTTGCCCATCACCTCGTCGTAGGCCTGGCCGATCGACTCCGTGCCCCCGATGCCGTAGGCTGCCTGCCCGGAAGTGGCCAGCGGGGCGTGGCTGGTTCCGTGGTTGGCGATCTCGAACAGCTCGTCGCTGGCCAGCTCGGCCATCAGCGGCGCGTTGGCGCGTGCCCAGCGTTCGTTCACGAAGAGGGTCGCGGGCACCTGCTTGGCACGCAAGGCGTCCAGCAGGGCCCCATCCACCCCCGAGCCCCGGGGTCCCCCGCAGGCATCGAAGGTCAACGCCGCGGCGGCATTGCCCTTGGGCAGGCCCAGCTCGATGCCCGGGACTTCCAGCCCGAACTGCCCTGCAGGAACATTCTTGAACTTTTCCATGACCTGGCTCCGGCTCGGATACACCGTCTGGAGGCTGGCGGTAGGCCGGGGCGAAGCAGTGGCGGTGGGCGAAGGACTCGCCGTTGCCGAGGCCGCCGCGGACCCGGCTCGTTCCGCCGGTCCGCCCGTACTGCAACCGGAGACCAGCGCGGCGGCCAGCGCCCCCAGCCCCAGGCTTCCGGTTTTCAGCGCCCAACGGCGCGAGTAGTGCTCCAAGTTCGTCTCTTTCCCCAAGCCCATTCGATCCTGCCGAAAGGGGCAGGAACACCCGCGGTGCCCCTGCCCCTTTCGATTGCTGCCCCTAGTGCGCGGCGTCGTGCCAGGTCCGGCCGATGCCCGGCTGGACATCCAGCGGCACCAGCAGATCTGCGGCCTGTCCCATTTCGCGGGTCACCAGCTCCTGCACTGCTTCCAGCTCCTCCTCGGCGATCTCCAGGATGAGTTCGTCATGGACCTGCAGCAGCATCCGGGACTTGTACTGCCCAGCGCGCAGTCCCTCATCGATGCGCAGCATGGCCACCTTCACCAGGTCGGCGGCCGAACCCTGGATCGGGGCGTTCAACGCGGCACGCTCGGCGATGTCGCGCAGCCGGCGATCCGAGCTGTTCAGCTCCGGCAGGTAGCGGCGGCGTCCGAAAATGGTTTCGGTGTAGCCATCCTTGCGGGCCTGGTCGACGACCGAACGCAGGTAGGTGCGCACGGCACCGAAGCGGTCGAAGTAGTCCTTCATCAGCTTGCGGGCCTCGTCCACGCCGATCTTCAGCTGCTTGGACAGCCCGAAGCTGCTCAGCCCATAGGCCAGGCCGTAGCTCATCGCCTTGACCTTCGAGCGCATCTCCGAGGTGACCTCGTCCGGCTCGACGTTGAACACGCGCGAACCGACATAGCGGTGCAGGTCCTCGCCGTTCTGGTAGGCCTCGATCAGCCCCTCGTCTTCGGACAGGTGCGCCATGATGCGCATTTCGATCTGCGAGTAGTCCACTGTCAGCAGGCTCTGGTAGCCGGCCCCGACCATGAAGACGTCGCGGATGCGACGTCCCTCTTCCGAACGCACCGGGATGTTCTGCAGGTTCGGGTTCAGGCTGGAGAGGCGCCCGGTCGCGGCCACGGTCTGCGCATAGGTGGTGTGGATCCGGCCATCATCGTGGGTGGCCTTGAGCAGGCCGTCCACGGTCTGGCGCAGCTTGATCGCGTCGCGGTAGGCCATCAGCGCGACCAGGAACGGGTGCCCGGTCTTGATCAGCAGATCCTGCAGCGACTCGGCATCGGTGGTGAAACCGGTCTTGATCTTCTTGGTGCGCGGCAGATCCAGCTCTTCGAACAACACCACCTGCAGCTGCTTCGGGCTGGAGAGGTTGACTTCGTGGCCGATCGCGGCGAACGCGTCGTTGGTGGCCTGGTCCACCTGCTCGGTGAAGTGGGCACGCAGTTCGTTCAGGCGATCCACGTCCACTGCCACGCCGGCGCGTTCCATCTCGAAGAGTACCGGAATCAGCGGCAGCTCCATCTCGGCAGCCAGTTTGTCCGCGTGCTTCTCGGCCAGCTTGGTAGCCAGGTAGGCGGAGAGGTCGTGGATGGCCTGCGCCTGGGCCAACGTTGGCTCGGCAAGATCCGAAGTGAGCCCCAGATCCAGTTCGCCCCTCTTGGCCTGATGCACCGGCACGGCGTACTTCAGGTGGTACTGCACCACGTCCACCAGGTCGTGGCTGCGGCGATCGGGCTGGATCAGGTAGGCGCTGATCAAGGTGTCGTCCTTGATGCCGGCGATCCGAAGCCCGCGCTCGATGAGCAGGTGCATGGCGGCCTTGGCATCGTGGAAGAGCTTCGGCGCGTTCTCATCGGCCAGGAACTGCGCAAGCACGCCTTCGGTGGCTTCATCGAGTTCGGCCAGTTCCAGCCAGAGGGCTTCCGACCCGCGGAAAAGGGCCAGACCCACGGCTTCGCCGTCAACCGCAGCAGGCTGGATTGCGATCGGCGCGCCCTTCCCGGCCCCGATGAATCCGCCCAGTGCGTCGGCATCGGCGCCGAGCACCCGGGAGAATTCGGCAACTTCGGGTGCCGCTTCCTCTTCCTGGGCTGCAAACAGGTCGAACAGGCGCTTGCGCAGGGTGTTGAATTCCAGCGCGTCGAACAGGTTCTCGATCTCTTCGCGGTTCGGGGCTTCGAGTTCCATCTGATCGAGCGTGACCGGGAGTTCCAGGTCGTGCTTGAGCTGGTTCAACCGGCGGTTGCGGGTCACGTTGTCCACGTGCTCGCGCAGCGACTCGCCGACCTTGCCCTTGATGTTCTCCACATTCTCCAGGATGCCAGCCAGGTCCCCGTAGAGGTTGATCCATTTGGCGGCGGTCTTCGGCCCCACGCCTGGCACACCGGGCAAGTTATCCGCGGTTTCGCCGACCAGAGCCGCCAAATCCGAGTAGCGCTCGGGACGCACGAAGTACTTGGCTTCCACCGCTGCGGCATCCATCGGCGGGATATCGCTGATGCCCTTCTTCGGGTACAGCACCAGGGTCTTGTCGGTGATCAGCTGGAAGGCGTCGCGGTCGCCGGACACCACCAGCACGTTGAAACCGGCTTCTTCGCCCTGGGTGGCCAGCGTGGCCAAGATGTCATCGGCCTCGAAGCTCTCCAGGGTGATCGAAGGGATGTTCATCGCCTTCATGACTTCCTGGATCAGATCGATCTGCCCGTAGAACTCTTCGGGCGTCTTATTGCGTCCGCCCTTGTACTCGGTGTACTCCAGCGAGCGGAAAGTCGGGGTGTCCAAGTCGAAGGCCACCGCAACGTGGGTGGGCTTTTGCTGGCGGATCATCGTCAGCAGCATCGATACGAATCCGTGCACGGCATTGGTGTGCTGGCCGGTGCTTGTTGCGAAGTTCTCTGCAGGCAGCGCATAGAACGCGCGGAAGGCCATGGAGTGTCCGTCAATAATCAGCAGTCTCTTGTCCGACGAGGCAGTCGGTTTGGTAGTTTCGCTCACACCTGAAAGCCTAGTTGCCATGAGCGACAATTTCACTTCTCGAACCACGCAATCTTCGGCACATCCGTTTGCCGCGCAGCTGGCCCGCCACGGCATTCCCGAATCCATGTGGCCCTACCTGCTGCACAATGGCGTGGGCGAACTCGTGGAGAAACTGGAAATCATCTTCACCGGGTTCGAACCCCAGCGCGTTGCCGCCACCATGCCGGTGGCGGGCAACACCCAGGTCTACGGCATCCTGCATGGCGGCGCTTCGGCGGCACTTGCCGAAACCCTCGGTTCGATGGCCGCTGCGCTGCACGGTGCCGGCCGGGCCAACCCGGTCGGCGTGGATTTGAACATCACCCACCACAAGGCCGGGCGCACCGGGCTGGTCACCGGGGTATGCACGCCGGTGCATCTGGGCCGCAGCAGCACCTGCCATGAGATCGTGATCAGCAATGAGCAGGGCCAGCGTGTCGCGACCGCTCGCATCACCAATATGCTGCTGCCGGTCGAAAACTGATCCCCGCAGGCGCCGTTCGCGCCAAGCGCGGCGGATCCGGCTTTTCCGGAGCGCTGGCCCTGGCCGGCTGGTCCCCTTGGCCGTTTAGCCGATCGCGTAGCGCGAGAGGAAGATATCCGCGCCGAGCTCGGTGATCCCCAGGGCCGAGAGCTGCGTGCTGATCCCGCGGCCAAAGATATTGGCCCCGTCGCCCAGCACCTCCGGAACGGTGACCAGAAGCAGCTCATCGAGCGCATCGGCTTCGACGAACGCTCCAGCCAGGTCGGCACCGCCAACCACCCACACGTCCCCGGCCCCTGCGCTCTGGGCGATGTCCCGGCTCCAGAAGCCCACCTCGCCGCGGATGAAGGTCAGGTCCGCTCCGGGCAGTGTCGGCAGTTCATGGTGTGTGAAGACCCACACCGGCTTCTCGCCGAACACCCACGGCACGGTTCCCTCGGCAGCATCGCGGACGATGTTCTCGTAGGTCTTGCCTCCGATCACTACGGCGCCGACGCTCCCGAAGAACTCGTCGAAATGCTTTTTCACTCCCGGCTGCGTGGCATAGGGGATGAACCATTGGACGCTTCCGCTGCGATCGGCGATAAAACCATCGATGGAGGCACCCACGTAGTACTTGAAGCTAGTCATGGCTCCAGTCTAGGGGTGCCTCCATCGAAGGCAATATCAAGTTGTCGAGGGACCCGAAAATCGTGTCGGATCCACCCGCAGCCGCGAGCAGTTCCTAGTGGCTCGAGGAGAAGCCCAGGATCGCTTCGCTCAGCTGCGGCACGATCAGCACCACGCCGAAGAGGACGATCAGGCCGCAAATCGCGAAGCAAGCGTAGGCTCCGGCATTGCTCAGGCTCTGGTTGCGGCCCTCGTCCTTGGCAACTGCCAGCAGGCGGACGCCGAAGGAGTAGGCCGCCACGATCGCCATCGCGGAAAACCAGGTGATGGCGGCGACGATGAGAAAGGCTGTCCAGTCAATCATGAATTATCGGCTTCCTTCTGCGCTGCGGCAGCCTTGGCCAGCTTGGCTTCCGCCTTGGCCTTGGCACGGCGTTCCTTCTTGGTCAGGATGTTCACGGCTGCGCCCGAGTTATCGATGTCGGAAATGTTCGACTCGTGGTCATGCGGCTGCTTGCGCGAGAGGAACCAGATGGTCAGCATGGCGCCGGTGCCGGCGATCGCGACGATCACGATGCCGATGGTGCCCAGGTGGGTGATCGCTGCGGCCACGCCGCCAACGGCCGCGGCTGCTGGCAGGGTGAACAGCCAGCCCAACGCGATGCGTCCTGCGGTGCCCCAGCGGACTTCGCCGCCCTTGCGGCCCATGCCCGAACCGATCACGGAGCCGGAGGCTACCTGGGTGGTGGACAGCGCGAAGCCCAGGTGCGAGGAGGTCAGGATCGCCGAAGCGGTGGACATCTCGGCTGCGAAGCCCTGCGCGGGCTTCACGTCGGTCAGGCCCGAACCCATGGTGGCGATGATGCGCCAGCCGCCGGTGTAGGTACCCAGCGCGATGGCGAAGGCACAGGTGGCAACAACCCAGAACTGCACGCCGGAGTCGGAATCCTGCAGGCCAGAAGCCACCAGGGTCAGGGTGATGATGCCCATGGTCTTCTGCGCATCGTTAGTGCCGTGGGACAGCGCGACCAGCGAGGAAGAGAAGATCTGCCCGTAGCGGAAGCCGCCGCGCTTGGGCGCCGCGCCATTCTCGCGCTTGGTGATCGCGTAGGCCAGCTTGGTGCACAGGTACGCGGAGATGCCGGCGATCACCGGCGCGCACAGGGCCGGAAGCAGCACCTTGGAGAGCAGCACGCTGTAGTTCACCGAGGCGAAGCCTGCACCGACGATCGCGGCGCCTACCAGGCCGCCGAACAATGCGTGGGAGGAGCTCGAAGGCAGTCCCAGCAACCAGGTGAACAGGTTCCAGATCACGGCGCCCATCAGGCCGGCGAAAATCATCGCCGGCCCAATAGCCACGCCCGAGGTCGGATCTTCGTTGATGATGCCGCCTGAAATGGTCTTCGCTACCTCGGTGGAGAGGAATGCGCCAACCAGGTTCAGAATTGCGGCGAGGGCAACTGCCTTCTTAGGGGAAATTGCTCCGGTTGCGATTGGGGTGGCCATCGCATTGGCCGTGTCATGGAAACCATTGGTGAAGTCGAAAAACAACGCCAAGGCAATGACCAGGACGACGATAAGCGTCAAATCCATTGAATACCAGCCTGAGGGGTCGAACGGCAAGGAAAAAGAGAACGGGCCAGAAATAGGATCCTGCGAAAGGCATTGGCGTGCAGGACTTCGTTCTAAGCGCAATTTCCATCTTAGGCGTACGGCGCAGTACGTCAATCCGGAACTTCAACCCCATCCGGGGGAAACTCGGATGAACAACTGGTTACCAGAGGGTTAACTAGCCTCCAAGCGCGGTATCGGCGCATCGCAGGCATAAAAAATGTGCGCCAAACCATAAGTGGCTTGGCGCACAATCCAGTGCTTGGCGGTCCCTACTTGACCTGGTCGACGACCGTCTCGGCAACCTGGCGCATGCTCAGGCGGCGATCCATGGAGGTCTTCTGGATCCAGCGGAACGCTTCCGGCTCGGTCAAGCCCATCTTGGTGATGAGCAGCGACTTGGCGCGATCAACCAGCTTGCGGGTTTCGAACTGCTCGGCCAGGTTGCTGACTTCTTCCTCCAGCGCGCGCAGCTCGTCATTGCGGGAAATCGCGATTTCGATGGCCGGGGTGAGGTCTGCCGGGGTGAACGGCTTGACCACGTAGGCCATGGCACCGGCTTCGCGGGCACGCTCCACCAGTTCCTTCTGGCTGAAGGCGGTCAGCAAGACGACCGGGGCGATGCGTTCCTTGACGATGGCTTCGGCGGCGGTGATGCCATCCATGACCGGCATCTTCACGTCCATGAGCACCAGATCGGGCTTCAATTCGCGCGCCTTCTCCAGGGCGGTCTGGCCGTTGTCGGCTTCGGCGACGACGTCGTACCCTTCGGAACGGAGAATTTCGACGATATCCAAGCGGATCAGGGTTTCATCCTCGGCAACGACCACTCGACGCGGAGTGGATTGCACCTCGGATGGGATGCGGGTGATTTCAGGTAGTTCGCTCATTGGCGCCTTCCTCCATGGTCAGAAATCCTGCCCGCTGAATGGGCAGTATCTAGATGGTTTCAGTTCAGCGAAGCCACGTTGCCTCGGTTTCACATCTAAGCCTACTGGCATGTACTCTTGTTGAGGCGAAGACGCGAGGTTCCTGATTAGGAAATCTGGAAAACCTCTAGTAAAGTAGTCAAAGTGCCAGCCCAAGTGGCGGAATCGGTAGACGCGCCGCACTCAAAATGCGGTATCGAAAGATGTGTGGGTTCGAGTCCCACCTTGGGCACCAGCATGAAGGCCGTTGGATCGGAAATTTTCCGGTTCAACGGCCTTTTTTGCGCGCGCAGCCACAGGGCACGTGCTCGAGTTCACAATGGTGCATTGCGGGTGCCAAGGCAAAAAATCCGCCCTGCTCCAGAATTCTGGAGCAGGGCGGATTTTCTTGCCTCAGCTAGTGCGCGAAAGAGCGTCTACAGGTTTTTCGGCGTGGAGACGTTTTCCGGTGCCCACGGACCGACCTTCTCGCGAGCAGGCATCGGCTTGCCATTGACCAGCTGGCCGGCATCGGCGAGGTCGCCGACCTTGTGCACGCGCAGCGAGTTGGTGGACCCTGCCTGTCCCGGAGGGGAGCCGGCGGCGATGCACACGATATCGTTGAGCTCCGCCAGGCCTTCGGAGAGCAGCGCCTCGTCCACCTGGGCAGTCATCTTGTCAGTGTGGTCGGCGTAGGCCACCAGGCGTGCCTGCACACCCCACATCAGGGTCATGATGTTGTAGGTCTGCTGCAGCGGGGTGAAAGCCAGGACCGGCTTCTTCGGGCGCAGGCGCGAGAGGCGCCGTGCCGAGTCGCCGGACTGGGTGAAGGCGACGATGTACTTCGCGTCGAGCTGATCGGCGATCTCCACCGCGGCACGAGTGATCGCGCCGCCGCGGGTCTTCGGCTGGGAGCCCAAGCGGGGAATGCGATCCAGGCCGTGCTGCTCGGTCGAGGAGATGATGCGCGACATGGTCTCCACGGTTTCCACCGGGTACGCGCCCACGGAGGTCTCCCCCGAGAGCATGACCGCGTCGGCGCCGTCGAGCACCGCATTGGCGCAGTCCGAAGCCTCGGCGCGGGTCGGGGTCGGCGATTCGATCATCGATTCGAGCACCTGGGTGGCGACGATGACCGGCTTGGCCCAGCGGCGTGCCAGCTCCACGGCACGCTTCTGCACGACCGGAACTTCTTCCAGCGGCAGCTCCACGCCCAAGTCGCCGCGGGCGACCATGATGGCGTCGAAGGCATTGATGATTTCTTCCAGCGCGGCCACGGCCTGCGGCTTCTCGATCTTGGCGATCACCGGCACGCGTCGGCCTTCTTCGTCCATGATCTCGTGCACGCGCTCGATGTCCTCGGCATTGCGCACGAAGGACAGTGCGACCATGTCAATGCCGGCACGCAGTGCCCAGCGCAGGTCGTCCTCGTCCTTTTCGCTCAATGCGGGAACGTTCACCGCGACGCCTGGCAGGTTGATGCCCTTGTTATTGGACACCTCGCCTCCGACGACAACCTCGGAACGCACCGAGGTCTGGTCAACTGCCAGCGCCTTGAGCTTGACCTTGCCATCGTTGATCAGCAGGAAATCGCCCGGCTGGACATCGGTGGGAAGGCCCTTGAAGGTGGTGGAGCACAGGTTGCGCGTACCTTCGATGTCCTCGATGGTGATGGTGAATTCCTCACCAGCCTCGAGGATGTACTTGGCGTTGTCCTTGAAGCGGCCAAGGCGGATCTTCGGACCCTGCAGGTCGGCGAAGATGCCGACCGCGCGGCCGATCTCCGCGGCCGCATTGCGCACATTCGCCAGGGATTGTGCGTGCATGGAGTGGTCTCCATGGCTCATGTTCAGGCGGGCTACGTCTACGCCCGCCTTCAGTACCGCTACAGTATTTTCATAACTTGCCAGGGCCGGGCCCCAGGTTGCCACAATCTTTGCGCGTCTCATTCCGTCAGCCAAATGCCTTTCATGTTCACATAGGCAAAATGCGGCCCACCCGGCATCCGGGTGCGCCGCATTCAAGCCTATGTCACTCAAATGATGCTGATGGCCCTATCGGTTGGAGCAACCGGTGCAGGAAGGGTAGTCGAACCCATGAGGAACTTGTCGACCGCGGCCGCGCAAGCGCGTCCTTCGGCGATAGCCCACACGATCAGCGACTGTCCCCGACCGGCGTCTCCGGCGACGAATACCGATTCGGTGTTCGTCATGTAGTAGCCATCTCGGGCGACGTTGCCCCGGTTGTCGAATTCGATACTGACCTGTTCGTCCAATCCGGAAACTTCCGGACCGGTGAACCCGAGGGCAAGCAGAACCAGATCCGCTTTGATTACGCGTTCGGTTCCAGGCTTCGGGAGGCGCTTGCCAGCAACAAATTCTGTCTCTGCAACTGTAACACCGATCACCTTGTTTTGCTCAGTTCCCTCGCCGGAGATGAAGTTCACGGTCGAAGCCAGGTAGGTTCGCTCGCCGCCTTCCTCATGGGAGGTCTGCACCTCGAAAAGCACCGGCATCATCGGCCACGGCTGGTCTTCGCGGCGCTCGGTGCCCGGCTGCTGGCCGATGGCCAGCGTCGTGACGCTCGCCGCGCCCTGGCGCAGGGCGGTGCCGATGCAGTCCGAGCCGGTGTCTCCGCCGCCCAGCACGATCACGTGCTTGCCCGCCGCATCGATGCGCGGGGCATCGAGCTGGCCGGCGACCACGCGGTTGCTCTCGGTGAGGAACTCCATGGCATGGTGCACGCCCTCGAGCTTGTTGCCCGGCACCGGCAGCTCGCGCGGCACCGTGGCACCGGTGGCCACGATGACCGCGTCGTAGTCTCGGCGCAGCTGCTTCCAGGAGATGTCCTTGCCGATCTCGATGCCGGTGCGGAAGATCGTTCCTTCGGCTTCCATCTGGGCCAGGCGCAGGTCGATGACCTGCTTCTCCAGCTTGAAGTCCGGGATGCCGAAGCGCAGCAGGCCGCCGATGGCTTCGTCGCGCTCGTAGACGGCCACGGTGTGCCCGGCACGGGTCAGCTGCTGGGCGGCGGCCAATCCGGCCGGCCCCGAACCGACGATCGCCACGCGGTGCTCGGTGTGGCGGGCAGGCGGCTGCGGCACGAAGTCGCCGGCGTCCATCAGGTGGCCAGCGAGTTCGGCTTCGACCTGCTTGATGGTCACCGCGGGCTGGTTGATGCCCAGCACGCAGGAGGACTCGCACGGGGCCGGGCACAGCTTGCCGGTGAGCTCCGGGAAATTGTTGGTGCTCAGCAGCCGGGCGGCCGCATCATCCATCCGGCCCCTGTAGGCCAGGTCGTTGAACTCCGGGATCAGGTTGCCCAGCGGGCATCCCGAATGGCAGAACGGGACGCCGCAGTCCATGCAACGGCCGGCCTGCTCCTCCAGGACGCCGGACTTCTGGCGCTCGACGACCTCCTTGTAGTCCATCAGGCGCACCGGCACCGGGCGCTTGGGCTGGGTGACACGTTCGGTCACCTTCAGGAATCCACGTGGATCAGCCACGGGTCACCTCCAAAATCTTGTTCCATACCTGCGGCGAATCCGGGTTCTGCCCGTTGGCTACTGCGTCGCTGCGCAGCTGCTGCACGGCGGCGAAGTCGCGCGGGGTGATGCTGGTCAGCCGGCTGCGGGTTCGTTCCCAGTCCAGCAGCAGGCGGGAGGCCAGCGGGGATGCGGTCAATGCGATGTGCTCGGTGAGCAGCTCGTGGATGCGTTCGGCTTCGGCATCGGTAATCGGCGCTACCAGCAGGTTCGACTGCCCGGCAGCCAGCGGGTTCAGCTTGGCTGCATCGAAGTCCAGCACCCAGGCCACGCCGCCGGAGAACCCGGCGCCGAAGTTGCGGCCGGTGGCTCCCAGGATCAGCACCTGTCCCCCGGTCATGTACTCGCAGCCGTGCTCGCCGATGCCTTCGGTGACAATCGTGGCCCCGGAGTTGCGCACCGCGAAGCGTTCGCCGACCATGCCGTTGATGAACAGCTCCCCGCTGGTGGCGCCGTAGCCGACCACGTTGCCGGCGATGACCTGCTCCTCGGGTTTGGACAGGGTGGTGTGCGGCGGGTGGATCGCGATCCGGCCGCCGGACAATCCCTTGCCGACGTAGTCATTCGCGTCGCCCGAGAGCTTGAGCGTAATGCCCTCGGGAAGGAAGGCGCCCAGCGACTGGCCGGCGCGGCCCGAGAGGTTCACCTTGATGGTGTCCCGCTCCAGGGTCTGCAGCCCGAAGGTCTTGGTCACATGGTGGCCCAGCAGCGTGCCGGTGGAGCGGTCGGTATTCACGATCGCCGCGTCGATGCTGACCGGCAGGCGGTCAGCCAGCGCCGGTCCGGCCGCGGCGAGCAGCTGCTGGTCCAGGTGCGTGTCCAGCCCGTGGTCCTGGCCGATGCGGCGGCGGCGCGCCGCCAGCTCGGTATCCGGCACGTGGGTGATCGCATCCAGCGCCAGCCCGGAGACCTTGTCGTGCGCGGCGAACTGGGCGGGATCGGCCTGGAGCAGTTCGACCTTGCCGATCACCTCGTCCAGGGTGCGCGCCCCCAGCGAGGCGAGCAGCTCGCGCACCTCCTGGGCGATGAACTCGAAGAAGTTCACCACGAACTCGGCCTTGCCGGTGAAGCGTTCGCGCAGCGCAGGATTCTGCGTGGCCACGCCCACCGGGCAGGTGTCCAGGTGGCACACGCGCATCATGATGCAGCCCGAGACCACCAGCGGGGCGGTGGCGAATCCGAATTCCTCGGCACCCAGCAGGGCGCCGATCAGCACGTCGCGCCCGGTTTTCAGCTGGCCATCGACCTGCACGGTGACGCGGTCGCGCAACCCGTTGAGGATCAGCGTCTGCTGCGCTTCGGCCAAGCCGATTTCCCACGGGGTGCCGGCATGCTTCAGCGAATTCATCGGCGAGGCGCCGGTGCCGCCATCGTGCCCGGAAATCAGCACGACGTCGGCCTTGGCCTTGGCCACGCCGGCCGCGACGGTGCCGATGCCGGACTCGGAGACCAGCTTCACGTGCACGCGGGCGGAAGGGTTGGCGCACTTCGCGTCGTGGATCAGCTGGGCCAGGTCCTCGATCGAGTAGATGTCGTGGTGCGGCGGCGGGGAGATCAGCCCGACACCCGGGGTGGAGTGGCGAGTCTTGGCGATCCAGGGGTAGAGCTTGGCGCTCATCAGCTGGCCGCCTTCGCCGGGCTTGGCGCCCTGGGCCATCTTGATCTGGATGTCATCGGCGTTGGCCAGGTACAAGCTGGTCACCCCGAAGCGGCCCGAGGCTATCTGCTTGACCGCGCTGCGGCGCACCGGATCGAGCAGCCGCTCCGGATCCTCGCCGCCTTCGCCGGTGTTGGACTTCGCGCCCAGCTGGTTCATCGCGATGGCCAGGGTTTCGTGGGCCTCGGCCGAAATCGAGCCGTAGCTCATCGCGCCGGTGGCGAAGCGCTTCACGATGGAGCTGACCGGCTCCACCTCGTCGATGGCGATCGGGGTGATCCCCTCGGTCTTGAACTTCAGCAGCCCGCGCAGGGTCTTGAGCTGTGCGGCCTGGTCGTCGACGGCCTTGGTGTACTCCTTGAACACGTCGTAGCGGCGGGTGCGGGTGGAGTGCTGCAGGCGGAAGACGGTTTCCGGGTTGAACAGGTGCGGCGGGCCTTCGCGGCGCCACTGGTACTCTCCCCCGGTTTCCAGTTCCAGCGGCTGGGCGCCGCCGTCGATCTCCGGGTAGGCGCGGGCATGGCGGGCGGCGGCCTCGGCGGCCACCACATCCAGCTCGATGCCCGAGAGCTTGGTGGCGGTGCCGGTGAAGTACTGGTCGACCACGCGCTGGGACAGGCCCACGGCCTCGAAGGTCTGCGCGCCGCAGTAGCTGGAGACCGTGGAGATGCCCATCTTGGACATGATCTTCAGCACTCCCTTGCCCAGCGCCTTGATCAGGTTGCTGCTGGCCTGGTGCCCGTCAACTCCGGGCAGCTCGCCGTTCTCGGCCATCTGCTCGACCGATTCCAGGGCGAGGT
Source organism: Glutamicibacter sp. NPDC087673 (assembly GCF_044743255.1). NCBI lineage: Bacteria > Bacillati > Actinomycetota > Actinomycetes > Micrococcales > Micrococcaceae > Glutamicibacter > Glutamicibacter sp. NPDC087673. The sequence continues at coordinate 651,619 of NZ_JBIUWB010000002.1, read as the reverse complement.
AGGGGTTGATGGCGCTGGCGCCGTAGCCGATGAGCAGGGCGATGTGGTGCACTTCGCGGGCGTCGCCGGACTCGATGATCAGCGAAACGCGGGTGCGGTTGGAGCTCTTGAGCAGGTGGTGGTGCACCGCGGAGGTCAGCAGCAGCGACGGGATCGGCGCCCAGGCCGCGGAGGAATCGCGGTCCGAGAGCACGATGTAGCGCACCCCGCGGTTCACCGCGGCGGAAACCTTCTCGCAGATTTCTTGCAGGCGGGCGCGCAGCTCGGATTCGCCGCCGGCCGGGCGGTACAGGCCGCGCACCTTCAGCGAGTACTTGGACCCGGATTCGTCGCGCAGGTGAACGATCTTGGCCAGCTGGTCGTTGGTCAGCACCGGGTAGTCCAGCGCGATCTGGGTTTGCGGGACACGGTCCAGGGACAGCAGGTTGCCGTCGGGGCCGATCGCGGTGCCCATCGAGGTGACCAGCTCTTCGCGGATTGCATCCAGCGGCGGGTTGGTGACCTGGGCGAAGGACTGGGTGAAGTAGTCGAACAGCAGGCGCGCCCGGTCAGCCAGGGCGGCAATCGGGGTGTCGGTGCCCATGGCGGCCAGCGGTTCGGCACCGGTGGCGGCCATCGGAGCGAGCAGCACGCGCAGCTCCTCGGTGGTGTAGCCGAAGGTCAGCTGGCGCAGGGCCACGGAGGCGGAGTTGTGGCGCACGTGTTCCAGATCCGGGAAGTCGGCCAGCGTCTTCAGGTTCTGCGAAACCCATTCGCGCCATGGCTTGGCGGCGGCCACTTCGGCCTTGATCTCGGCGTCCTCGACAATACGCTGGGCGTCCAGGTCCACGGCGAACATCTTGCCCGGGGCGACACGGCCCTTCTTCACGATGTGCTCTTCGTCGACGTCGATCACGCCGACTTCGCTGGCCAGGACCACCAGGCCGTCGTCGGTGACCCACCAGCGGGCTGGGCGCAGGCCATTGCGGTCCAGCACCGCGCCGGCCATCGCGCCATCGGTGAAGCAGACGGCGGCGGGACCATCCCATGGCTCGATGAGCATGGACTGGTACTGGTAGAAGGCGCGCAGGTCCGCGTCCATCTGATCGTCGTTTTCCCACGGCTGCGGGATCATCATCATGATGGTCTCGGTCACGTTGCGGCCCGAGAGCATGAGCATTTCGGCGACCTCGTCGAAGGAAGCCGAGTCCGAGGCGCCGGCGGTGCAGATCGGGAACAGTTCCTCGGGCACCTCGCCGAGCAGCTCGGATTCCAGGGTCGACTGCCGGGCGCGCATCCAGTTGCGGTTGCCCTTGACGGTGTTGATCTCGCCGTTGTGCGCGATGGTGCGGAAAGGCTGGGCCAGCGGCCACGACGGGAAGGTGTTGGTGGAGAAGCGCGAGTGCACGATCGCGCAGCGGCTGGTGAAGCGGGCGTCGGACAGGTCCGGGTAGAACGGCTCGAGCTGCGCGGTGGAGACCATGCCCTTGTAGACGATGGACTGCGAGGAGAACGAGGCGAAGTACACGCCCATCTTGTTGTGCGCGCGGCGGCGGATGCGCCAGGCGGCGGCGTCCAGCTCGCGGCGGGTGGCGGCCGGGGCGCCGGCGTGGGCGCCGATGAAGATCTGGGCGATGTACGGCATCACCTTGCGGGCCGAGGCGCCGAGCACGTCGGAATCAACCGGTACCTCGCGCCAGCCGAGCACCGCCAGGTTCTCCTCGGCGGCCATGGTTTCCAGTTCTTCCTGGGCGAAGGCACGTTCGCCGGCGTCGGCCGGGAGGAAGCCCATGCCCACGGCGTAGGAGCCGGCGGCGGGAAGATCGAATGCGGTGACGCTGCGCAGGAAGGCGTCGGGCAGATGCAGCAGGATGCCGGCGCCGTCGCCGGTGCCTTCATCGGCCCCGATGGCGCCGCGGTGCTCAAGCCGGCGCAGGGCGGTCAGCGCGTGGGCGACGATCTCGTGGCTGGCATCGTTCTTCAGGGACGCGATCATCGCCAGGCCGCAGGCATCCTTTTCGGCCGCTGGGTCATACAGACCCTGCGCGCCAGGCAGCGCGGAAAAACGGGTGTAGGGCGAGGGGACCTCCTCGCCAAAACCTGGCGAGGCGTTCATCTGGACTCCGGTCATGCTCATGAGCGTGCCTTTCTGTGGTTCATGCAGGATAGGCGCGCGGCAGCCCCCGGTAAAGGGCTTATTCTTGGCAAGGGCTTCCGGCCGCCTGGATGTTTCATCTAGCTGAAACTTTTCGACAGTGCTAAGCGGGGTCTGCTTGCGCATCGAGGTTTCGGGGACGAACATTTCCCACCTCGTTGTGGTGCTGCACCAGCTGGCCTTTCCAGGGGTCGATCGACCAGCGTGGCGCGTGGATCACACGTTACGCAGGTTTTGTTTCTCGCATGCGCGTGCTTGTGTTTCAGGAATGTTAAAAACTTCTGCCGCTACCGGCGCGGAAAAAGCAGTTTTTTGCGGGCGGGGATCGCGAAAACCGGTTTTGCCAGCCGGTTTTGATAGCCGCCCAATGTTTCGGGCATGTTGCGCCCGAGGGACGGAAAACTGCCCAGATTTTCCGGACATTTCGCCATATTGGGGCCAGGGCGCGTCATGAAAGCGGATCCGGGCAGCTGCTGGCGCGGCTTAAACCACCGGTGGCCGGCAAGCGTGGATGCTTGCCGGCCACCGGAATGGGGCTATGGAATTATTGCTGCCGCTCTGTGGCGTCGCTGCCCGGATCGGAGCTGGACTCCGCCGGTGAGTGCGCGGCGGGCTTGGCGCGATCTGCTTCGACCGGCTGCGCCGGGGCCCTGCCTGGCAGGTAGAACGGATCGACCTGCTGCTTGCGCAGCTTGCCCAGGACCACGATCAGCGCGAGGATGCCGGCGATGGCGATGCCGATCGCCAGCCACTGGTGCACGCGCAGGGCCAGCGGCCCGATGGCGATGATTTCGGCCGGGTCCAGGCGCAGCGATTCGGTGAAGGTACGTCCGATGCCGTACCAGATCATGTAGCAGCAGAACAGTGCGCCGCGGCGCAGCTTGAACTTCCGGTCCAGCGCGATCAGCACGAAGGCGCCCAGCACATTCCACAGCGACTCGTACAGGAAGGTCGGGTGGAAGAGCGTGTCCGCGGGCAGCCCGGCCGGAAAGTTGTAGCTGTCCGCATCGATCTCCAGGCCCCACGGCAAGTCGGTCGGCGCGCCGAACAGCTCCTGGTTGAACCAGTTGCCCCAGCGCCCGGCCGCCTGCGCCAGCAGCAGGCCGGGCACGGCCGCGTCGACGAAGGCCGAGAGCCGGATGCCGGCTTTCCGGCAACCGATCCACGCTCCGAGTGCGCCGAGCGACACCGCGCCCATGATGCCCAGCCCGCCAAGCCAGATCTGCGGGATCTCGGCCAGGTGGGCGGTTTGCCCGCCGAGTCCGAAGTAGTACATCGGGTCGGTGATCAGCACATGGTAGAGTCGTCCGCCGATGATGCCGAAGGGGATCGTCCAGATGGCGATGTCCCAGAGCATGTCGGAGTTGCCGCCGCGGGCGCCGAGGCGCTTGTTGGTCAGCCACAGCGCGATCAGGATGCCCGCCAGGATGCACAGCGCGTAGGCGTGGATGGTCAGCGGGCCGATCGAGATCCTGGCGAATTCCGGCGGCGGCGAAGGGATGGAGGCGGGCAAGGCAAGCGCCAGCTGCGCGGCAAAAGCCATCAGGCCCGTCCGCTCAGTTCGGCGGCCAGGGCGCCCACGGCCGGCACTCCCCCGTCACGCAGGGCGGCGACCAGCGCGGTGCCGACGATCACGCCGTCGGCGTAGGCGCCGATTTCTTCCACGTGCTCGCGGCGCGAGACGCCCAGGCCCACGCAGGCATTCTCGGCGCCGGCGTTGTGGGCGGCGGCGACCACTGCCTGCGCGGCGGAGGATACCTCGATACGGGCGCCGGTGACGCCCATCAGCGACACGCAGTAGACGAAGCCGGAGGACGCATCCACGGTGCGCTGCACCCTCGCTTCGGTGGACGAAGGGGCAATGAGGAACACGCGCTCCAGGCCGTGCTTCTCGCTGGCCTGGATCCATTCGGCGGCCTCGTCGGGCACCAGATCCGGGGTGATCAGGCCGGCGCCGCCGGCTTCGGCGAAGCGCCGGGAGAACTCGTCCACGCCCAGGCGCAGCACCGGGTTCCAGTAGGTCATGACCATCACGGCCACGTCGGTGCGTTCGGTGATTCCGCGCACGATGTCGAAGATCTGCGGGACCTTGAAGCCGTTGGCCAGCGCCTGCACGGTCGCTTCCTGGATCACCGAACCGTCCATCACCGGGTCGGAGTACGGGATGCCGATCTCGATGACATCCACGCCATTCTCGGCCAGCGCCACGGCGGCCTCGATGCTGGTGGCGACGTCGGGGAAGCCGGCAGGCAGGTAGCCGATGAGGGCCGGGCGGCCCTCGGCGCGGGCTGCGGCGATCTTCTGGGCGCTGGTCACGCGGGTCATCTACTTCTCCTCGGATTTCTGCGAGCCGGAGTTCTGCGCAGTGGCCGCGTTGATTTCGGCCTCGGCGTCTTTTTCGTCGATCATGTTGAACCAGGCGGCAGCGGTGCCCACGTCCTTGTCGCCGCGGCCCGAGAGGTTCGCGATGATGATGGTCTCTTCGGGGACCGCGCCTTCGGCGATCTTGCGCGCCGCCAGGCGGATGGTGCCGGCCAGGGCGTGCGCGGACTCGATCGCCGGCAGGATGCCCTCGGTGCGGCACAGCGCCTTGAACGCGTCCATCGCCTCGGTGTCGGTGACCGGCTCGTACTTCACGCGGCCGATGTCGGCCAGGTAGGCGTGCTCCGGGCCGACGCCCGGGTAGTCCAGGCCCGCGGAGATGGAGTGCGATTCGACGGTCTGCCCGTCCTCGTCCTGCATCAGGTAGGACTTCGCGCCGTGCAGCACGCCCGGGCGGCCCAGGGTGATGGTCGCGGCGTGGCGGTCGGTGTCCACGCCGTCGCCGCCGGCCTCGTAGCCGTAGATCTCCACCTCGGGATCGTCGAGGAAGCCGTGGAAGATGCCGATCGCGTTCGATCCGCCGCCGATGCAGGCGGTCACCGCGTCGGGCAGGCGGCCGGCCTGGGCCAGGATCTGCTCGCGGGCCTCGTCGCCGATGACCTCGTGGAAGTAGCGGACCATGGCCGGGAACGGTGCGCCGCCGGCGGCGGTGCCCAGCAGGTAGTGGGTGTTATCCACGTTGGCCACCCAGTCGCGCAGCGCCTCGTTGATCGCGTCCTTCAGCGTCTGGGAGCCGACGGTGACCGGGATGACGGTGGCGCCGAGCAGGCGCATGCGCGCGACATTCAGCGCCTGCCGGCGGGTGTCTTCCGCGCCCATGTAGACCACGCATTCCAGGCCCATCAGGGCCGCGGCGGTGGCCGAGGCGACGCCGTGCTGGCCGGCACCGGTCTCGGCGATGATGCGGGTCTTGCCCATGCGCTTGGCCAGCAGCGCCTGGCCGAGCACGTTGTTGATCTTGTGGCTGCCGGTGTGGTTCAAGTCCTCGCGCTTGAGGAAGATCCGCACCCCGCCGCAGTACTGCTCGGAAAAGCGCTTGGCTTCGGTGAGCAGCGAGGGGCGCCCCGAGTAGTTCTTGTTCAGGTCCTTGACCTGGGCGATGAACTCGGGGTCGTTCTTGGCCGCTTCGAAGGTCTCGTTCAGCTCGTCCATGGCGGCCATGAGGGACTCGGGCATCCATCGCCCGCCGTAGGCACCAAAGTACGGGCCGCTTGCGTGCCTTAGCGACTGTGCATCGATCGACTGGCGGTGCTCGGAGTTTTCCGGAGTGCTCATCGATTCCCTCTTTCCTCGTACGGAGCTTGATTCGTGGTAAGTCTCGTGCCCCGCCGGAAACTCCTGCGGGGCACGAAAAGCAGTTCTGGGTCCTTCGCCGCCGTGCGCGGCTAGCGCTGCGGCTTGGCGCCGGTACCGGCTTTGATGAACGCGGCGACCGAAGCGCGCGGATCGGCATGCTTCACCAGCGCTTCGCCGACCAAGACCGCGTCGGCGCCGGCCGCACCGTATTGGACGACCTGTTCGGTGGATTCCACACCGGACTCGGCGACGATCACCGCCTGGGCCGGCAGCAGCGGAGCGAGCTTGCCGAAGGTGGCTGGATCGACGTCCAGCGTCTTCAGGTTGCGCACGTTCACGCCGATGATCTTCGCTCCGGCCTTGCTGGCGCGGGCGATTTCCTCCTCGGTGTGGGTCTCCACCAGGGCGTTCATTCCCAGCTGGTGAGTCAATTCTAGGAAAGATGCCAGCAATTCATCATTCAGCGCCGCAACAATGAGCAACACGAGGTCAGCGCCGTGGGCGCGGGCTTCGTAGATCTGGTACTCGTCGACCGTGAAATCCTTGCGCAGCACCGGAATCTGCACGGCAGCGCGTACCGCGTCGAGATCCTGGAGCGAACCGCCGAAACGGCGGGCTTCGGTGAGCACGGAAATCACCGAGGCGCCACCGGCCTCGTATTCAGCGGCCAGTACGGCAGGCTCCGGGATATCTGCCAGCGCACCCTTGGACGGGGACTTGCGCTTGACCTCGGAGATGACACGCAGCGTGGTGTCGCGGGCGGCCTGGTCGGCATGGCCACCGAGCGCGGCGAAAGCATCGCGCGCAGGAGCTGCCGCTGCCGCGGCCTGCTTGATCGCTTCCAGGCTGGTGATTGCGCGACGGGCGCCCAGGTCTTCCCGGACGCCCGCGATGATCTCATCAAGAACAGTCAATTTAGTGCGATGCTCCGCTGCGAGCGCCGCCCACGCCGAAACCGGCTGCCTTCAGGATCCAGCCCAGGAGCAGGCCAACCACCATGATGCCGCAACCGACCCAGACGATGGACCAGGCGAAGTAGGCGAAGGCGATGCCGGCCACGATTGAACCGGCAATCATGGTCAGTACGCAGGCCCACGCTGCGATGGAGTTACCGTGGCCAATCTCTTCGGTGTATACCGGATCGAGCTCGGTGTTCTGCGACATGTTCGATGTCTCCTCATGTTGTGATGCTGCGTCCCGGCAGGGCGTTGCTGCCCGGGACGTTGGTCTTCAGGTTCCATTCTGCCACCTGCGCGCGAGAACCTCCTATTCCGGAAGCCTTCGTTTCGCGCCGGTGGTGCGAATCACGATCCGCTCGGGTTATTTCCGGCCAGCAGTCGGGTCTTCGCCGTCCGAGAGCTGCTCCCAGCTGGCGATGTTGCGCGAGGACTGGTCCTTGGGCTCCGCGCTGGACCTTGCCGCCTGCCGATCGTACTTGCTGGCCTTGGCGGGCCAGCGGCCGGCGAAGACGAACACCAGCACGGCCTGCAGCGCCATCAGCACTCCGGCGAACACCGCGACCGCTGGCCACGCGCTGAGCGTGTACTCGCCGACGTTCTGGGCCAGTCCGGTAGCTTCGGCCACGGTGGTGGAGGCGACGGCCTGCGGATCGCGCAGCGCCCCGAGGCCGGCGGCAACCACGGTGGCACCGGCGAGCAGGCAGATCGCCGCAATGATGTAGCGGGCGATCTTCCCGGCGATCAGCAGCGCCAGCGAACCGGCCAGCACCACCACGGAGACCGCGGTGACCGAGGCGGCCGCGGTGGCGCCGTCGATGGCGATCTGCGGGATCTGCACGGAGCTGGAGGCCACATCGACGGTGATCCATGTGCGGGTGGCCGACCAGAGGCCGATCAGTGCGCCGGCCATGCCGAAGAGGGCGAGGGTGCGGGCGCTGGTCAATTTCTTCACTTCGTTTCACCTGATTCGGTGTTGATGTTGTGGGCCGCACGCATCGACTGCGCAGCCCAGACGGCGCGCAGCGGAGCGGCTGCCTTGTTCACGGTTTCCAGGGCTTCGTCGGCGAACTTCGAGTCGTTGACGATGCCGCCGCCGGCTTGCACATAGGCGCGTTCCCCCTTGAGCAGGGCGGAGCGGATGGCGATGGCCATGTCCATGTCGCCGGCGAAGTCCAGGTAGCCGACCACGCCGCCGTAGATGCCGCGGCGGTACGGTTCGTACTCGTCCAGCAGCTGCAGGGCGCGGGGCTTCGGTGCGCCGGAGAGCGTGCCGGCCGGGAAGGTCGCGGCCAGCACGTCGTAGGCGTCCACGTCGTCGCGGGTCTTGCCCACCACATTGGAGACCAGGTGCATGATGTGGCTGAAGCGCTCGACCTCCATGAACTGGGTGACTTCCACGGTGCCGGCCTTGCAGACCCGCGAGAGGTCGTTGCGCGAAAGGTCAACCAGCATCAGGTGCTCGGCGCGCTCCTTCTCGTCGTTGAGCAGCGATTTCTCGTGCAGCTGGTCATCCTCGTAGTTCGCCCCGCGCGGGCGGGAACCGGCGATCGGGTGGGTGACCACGTGCGAATCGTTGACGGTGACCAGCGCTTCGGGCGAGGAGCCGACGATCTCGAACCGTTCGCCGTCCTCGTTGACGAAGTTGAACAGGTACATGTACGGGCTCGGGTTAGTCGCGCGCAGCACGCGGTAGACATCCAGCGCGTCGGCCTGCGTTTCCAGCTCGAAGCGGCGCGAGACGACGATCTGGAAGACCTCGCCGTCCACGATCGCGGTCTTGGACTTGGCCAGCGCCTTGAGGTACTCGTTCTCATCCCAGGAGTGGGTGACAGCGTCCATCAGGGTTTCGCGCGGCACATCGGTACCGGTGAGCACCGCCGCGGCCGACTCCACCGGCACCGCGAGCTGGTCGAGCATCGCCTGCAGGCGGGTGACGGCACCGTCGTAGGCCTCGTCGACATTCTCGTCGCTGCCATCGAAATTGATCGCGTTGGCGATCAGCGTGACGGTGCCTTCGGCCGCATCATGGGCAGCCATGTCCGCTACCAGGTTCATGCTCAGCTCAGGCAGGTTCAGATCATCCGCCGGCGGGTTGGGCAGCTTCTCCCAGTGGCGCACGCATTCCCAGCCGATGAAGCCGACCATGCCGCCGGTCAAGGGAGGCATGCCGGGAACGGGTTCGGTCTTCAGCGCGCGCACGGTGTCGCGCAGGACCTCCACGCCCGCACCGCCGGTAGGCAGGCCAGCTGGCGCATGGCCCTGCCAATAGGCTTCTGAACCACGGGTGCTCAGCGTTGCCGGGGAGTTCACCCCGATGAAGGAGTAGCGGCTCCAGACACCGCCCGGGGCAGCCGATTCCATCAGGAAGGTGCCCGGGCGCCCCTGCGCCAGGGTGCGGTAGAGGCCGATGGGCGTGAGCGAGTCAGCCAGCACGGTGATGGTCACGGGGATGACACGACGGTTCGCGGCCATGGCGCGGAAGGACTCGCGGGACGGGGAAATCTTGCCAAGGGTTTTCATCTGTGTTCTTCTTCTACGTATTCTTCGAGCGCGTGCTGCGATGCGCAGCTGGGCGCGGCATTCCCGGCGCTAGCCAACCGCGTGTGCCGGTGCTTCGAAAGTCCTACTCGGGGCGGTGGCCCACGACGGCCGGCAATTCACGATCGGTGAAGCAGGATTCGGTGCCGGTGTGGCAGGCGGCGCCTACCTGGTCGACCTGCACCAGCAGCGCGTCGCCATCGCAATCCAGGGCAACGGACTTCACGAACTGGAAGTGGCCGGAGGTGTCGCCCTTGCGCCAGTATTCCTGGCGGGAACGGGAGTAGAAGGTGACCCGGCCAGTGGTCAACGTGCGGTGCAACGCTTCATCGTCCATCCAGCCGAGCATCAGCACTTTCCCGGAGTCGTACTGCTGCGCGATGGCAGCAAACAGGCCATTGGCATCTCGCTTGAGACGCCGGGCAATAGCCGGGTCGAGGCTGTGGGATTCAGGGCTCGGATTCGAGCCGTCGTTAGAAGTAGACATCACCATTAGCATACTGGTTTTCCGCGGAATCCAGAGACCTGTGACGTACCGCTCGTCGACGCGCCACGCCGTCTTGGCGACACCTCTATCACCTTGCACAATTAGTCACTTGGAGCGTGCTAGTTTCAGAGGTGATGCACTTAGTTCAGGCTTCCAGACTTGCGTTGGCCGAGACCCTGCTTGCGGCAGGACCTACCGCCGACACCCTTTGCGACGGTTGGCAGACCCGCCATCTCGCCGCTCACCTTGTGTTGCGCGAAAGCTCATTGCTTTCTGCCGGCATGTTCTTCAAACCGCTGTCTAAGAAGCTCGAGGCGAAGCAGAACCAAATGGTGATCGCGGCGCAGACTCCCGAAGGCTATGCCGGGTTGGTCCGCAGCCTCCGATCGGGTCCGCCCGCTTTCTCGCCTTTCGCCATCGACAAGGTCAACCAGTCGGCGAACCTCTCCGAGTTCTTCATCCACACCGAAGATGTGCGGCGTGCCCGCGGCCAGTGGGCTCCGCGGGTCCTGGACACCGAGTACACCGAACTGCTCTGGCAGTCGCTGACCCGCATGTCTCGCCTGCTGTTCCGCCATGCGCCAATTGGCATTATCCTGACGCGTCCCGATGGCCAGCGTCATGTCGCCAAGAAGGCTCCGAACGCTGTTTCGATTACCGGCCCGGTCACCGAGCTGATGATGTACTCGTTCGGCCGCATCGACCAGAGCCTGGTCTTGTTCGAAGGCGGGGAAACCGCATTGGAAATCGTCAAGGGCTTCAAACCAGGGCTATAAGGCTCCCTTGGTTATCCACATTCGTGGGTGTGCCGTCCAAGTTCGCGTCGCACCGGCCTAGGATTTCGAGCAATCGATATCCAACAGGTCTGGAGCTTGGCCATGAACACGCGCAGAGTCCTTGAGCATTACCCCAGTGTCGCTATCGCCATCGTGCCCGCGTTCGTCTTGGTTGCCCTGGTATCAGCGCTCTTCGTTTCAGTCGCACCCACCGATCCGGCGTCCTCGGCTTCATTGCCGACGGCTTCAAGTACCACGCAGGCACCTCCATCAAGCGAACTGGAGCTTCCGGAGTCGGCAGATATCACGTATGAAAAATCGGATTACGGAGTCCAGGACGCCGCAACGTACTTCTTCGACTTGCTCAATTATGAAATCATCTACCAGGACTCCGCCGATTTCACCCCGATAGTTACCGGAACATGCAAAACGGAACAGTGCTGGAAGACCTTCCGCGAGCAAGTAGACCTCCGAACAGGTCCGGAATACATGCAAACCGGCGGCTACTACTTCCTGCACACGGACTATATCGTCCGGTTTGACGGTAGTTCTGCTTATCTGATGGGCGAGCTGACCTTGTCTGAACGTTCGCTCCTTCGTCCAGATCAGGAAACCATCATTGTCGAAGAACAAAATCTGGGTGAAATCACCATGGGACTTGAATACACCGACACCGGATGGAAAGTTTCTGCCATCGCGCTTGAGAGTCCCCCGAGTAAAGCACCGCTCAGCTAATTGAACGTGCCTGATTTCAGGCTAGGCGATTCCATGAGTCCTGAAATCAAACGTCGCCAGCCGCATCGTTTCACTCCAGACCGTCATCAAACGTGGTTACAGGTAATTGGGATTCGGGATTTAGCTGCCCTGAGTTTTCCACAGATTCCTCGAAAACTCTCCACTTTCTTGAAACACGGGCATAGGATGGCGCACAACCTGGCATTCCCAATGATCATGGAGAGTTCGAATGGACACTCGGAAAATTGCAGTTGTCGCGTCCGTTGCAGCAGTTGCACTCGCACTATCAGGCTGCAACGCAGGGAACGCTGAAGGGCCAGCTGCATCACCGACTGAAGCCTCTAGGTCTTCTTCGGCGCCAGGTTCAACGTCGGCTCCGCCGTCGCCGAGCAATACGGAAAAATATGAACCAGCCACGGCAAAAGGTCCAGCGCAAAACGTCCCTGTTCCGAAAATGCCAGAGGCAGCCAAAATGAAATCGAAGGAAGGTGCAGCCGAGTTCACCAGATATTACTTCGATCTCATCAATTACACTGCCGAAACAACGAAGACTGGGCCGATCAAGAACGTGACTTCTCGCAGTTGCAAGTTATGCGCCGAAGCGATTATCGACTCTGCTGACGAGAGTGCATCAGTCGGTGAATGGCAAGTCGGAGGCGAATACAAGGCATCAGTCATCGACTCTTACATTTCTGCACCAGGAAGGGCCATCGTCACCGCTAGATTCTCCGCAGAACCGTTCGATACTTACATAGTGCCTGATTCTGTAGTTGCGGAATATTCAGAAGTAAAGTCTTCTTTATCAACTTTTCAATTGTCCTTTGACACCAAATGGACAGTTGAAGATTTACTCGTCGCAGAAGAGTAATTCTCATGCCTTATCTTCGCCTAGCAATGGCCTCACTTCTGCTCTTTTCTCCACTCAGTTCCGTTTCGCTAACGGAGCAACAATCGAATCTCGTACCTTGCAAAAAGAAAGAATCACTCGGTCAAAAAGATGTAAATGTAAAGTGGTCATTCTGCCCCAAGAAGGATAGAGACGGAGGCTACCACAGAGAGGATCCGCCAATAACGGAAAAGCAAGAGAAACCGAAATATGATTTCCGTGACTTTGATTCATGCAGCCCTACAAATGATTCCTTCATGGGATGCCGATCGAATCCAGACCTAAAGGTTTGCGACGATGGGTCTTATCCGATAATCCGCCAAATCTTGGTCTTGGAAGGGAATGATAAAGGCGGCATCCTGGATTCCTTCCGCGTTTGCCCGGAAGACCCCAAGGACGAAAGAATAGAAAGAATTAAAAAGGAATCGGTCAGCGTCTCGCTCGAACAATTCCGATCATTTCCAATCATCGCTTCGAACATCAGCAGTTCCCCGGCGAAATTTTCGTTGCGAAATGGTCATAGTCATCTTTGGGCAACTAGGGAAGTTCAATCTTTCGACTTGGAGATAGGACAAAGTTCAGTACGAATCAAAGCGATACCGATTCAATGGAACTGGAACTATGGGGATGGGACTACTCGAAATCTTGATTTCCCTGGCGAACCGATGCCGAATCATACGCTGAGAGATGAAACCCCCACGAGTCACTCGTATGGAGAGACGGGAACTTTCAAGGTCGGGGTGACCACTCTCTACCGCGGAGAATTCAGCGTCGATGGTGGCGCGTGGCAAGCTATACCCGGTCAGGCTGCCGTCGCCAGCGTTCCTATTGAAATTGACGTCTGGCGGACCGAGAAGGAACTGATTGCCAACGAGTAGCGGGGTACAGCTAAGGCCCAGCACCATTTGGTGCTGGGCCTTCGGCTTAAGTGCCTAGCGAACCGGGTAGCCAGCTTCGCGGATGGCCTGCTTGACCTTGGCGATCATGTCCTTCGGACCGAAGTGGAAAATCGAGGCGGCCAAAACGGCATCGGCACCTGCTTCAATTGCTGGAGGGAAGTCCTCAGGCTTTCCTGCACCACCCGATGCGATCAGCGGGACCGAGACCTCGGCACGAACTGCACGGATCATTTCCAGATCGAAACCATCCTTGGTGCCATCAGCATCGATCGAGTTCAGCAGAATCTCCCCCACGCCTCGTTCAGCAGCTTCCTTGGCCCAAGCTACGGCGCACATGCCCGTGCCAGTACGACCACCATGAGTAGTAACCTCGTAGCCCGATGCAATCGTCGGATCATCTGTGCGTCGGGCGTCGAGAGACAGCACGAGTACCTGGGAGCCGAAGCGCTGGGTAATCTCGTTGATGACCTCAGGACGGTTCACCGCCGCGGTATTGATCGAGGCCTTGTCAGCGCCGTTGCGCAGCAGGCGATCGACGTCTTCGGCAGCGCGGACGCCTCCGCCCACGGTCAGCGGGATGAAAACTTCTTCTGCGGTATGGCGAACGACCTCATAAGTAGTTTCACGATCCGCGCTGGATGCGGTGACATCCAAGAAGGTCAACTCGTCGGCTCCTGCATCATTGTAGCGACGGGCAAGCTCAACGGGATCGCCAGCATCGCGAAGCCCCGCAAAGTTCACGCCCTTCACAACACGTCCGGCGTCAACGTCGAGGCAAGGAATAACACGAATTGCAACGCTCATCAGCGAATTTTCCTTGTCTACTTAGATGCGGCAGGCGTGGATCTGGCTGACCAAGATGGCGCGGGCGCCGACTTCGTACAGCTCGTCCATGATGTTATTGGTCTGCGACTTCTTGACCATGGCGCGCACGGCCACCCAATCGGAGTTTGCAAGGTCCGACACGGTTGGCGATTCCAGGCCTGGGGTCAGCTCGCAAGCCTGGTCGGCAAGCTCGCGCCGCACGTCGTAGTCGAGCATGACGTACTGGCGGGCAACGAGCACACCGTTCAGGCGGCGGATCAGCACGTCCAAGCCGGATGGCTTGTGGCCGACACGGCCGATCATGACTGCTTCGGAGTTCAGCAGCGGATCGCCGAAGATCTCCATGCCAGCGGCCTTGATGGTATTGCCGGTTTCTACAACGTCAGCGATGGCATCGGCCACGCCCAGCCGGACCGAAGACTCGATGGCACCGTCAAGGCGAACGATCGAAGCCTGGATGCCGGACTTTTCGAGGTAGTGGCGCAGCAGCACGTCATAGCTGGTGGCAATGCGCTTGCCATTGAGCTGCTGTGCATCGTTGAAGGCGCCAACCGGGGCAGCGAAGCGGAAGGCCGACTTTCCGATGCCCAGCGAGAGCTGCTCTTCGACAGCGTCGTCGACATCTGCATCAAGGTACAGATCGCGACCGGTGATGCCTACGTCCAGGATTCCCCGGCCGACATAGACTGCGATGTCGCGCGGACGCAGGTAGAAGAATTCAACTTGGTTTTCCTCATCGACCAGGACCAGTTCGCGGGAATCGCGGCGCTGGAGGTAGCCGGCTTCCTTGAACATGGTGGAAGCGATTTCGGATAGGGCACCCTTATTGGGTAGGGCTACGCGGAGCATTATTGACTCATTTCGTCATGAATGGCGCTGCGGCGATTAGCCATAAACAAGCGCCAAGGATTAATTCGTTGGCCGTTGTTTCTGCCGCCGTGCGTTGACTGCGCCCTGATCGGTAGTGGATCAGGCCGCAATCGCGCGACGGCTATAGATGCTTGTAAACGTCGGCCAAGGTCATTCCCTTGGCGATCATGAGAACCTGAAGGTGGTACAGCAGCTGGGAGATCTCCTCCGCCGCGGCCTCATCGGTTTCGTACTCCGCAGCCATCCAAACTTCGGCGGCTTCCTCGACGATTTTCTTGCCGATGCCATGGACACCAGAGTCGAGTTCGGTGACGGTACGTGAGCCTTCCGGGCGGGATTGTGCCTTGAGCGATAGTTCGCTGAAGAGCTCGTCAAAAGTTTTCACGGAACTTATCCTAGCTGTTTTCTCCGCAGGGGCTGTATTCTGGTGGCCCTTTGTGACAGGGCCACCCGAATACTAGGGCAGTGCGGCTACCGTCATGACGGCAGCCGAGTAGGCTTCATAGCCTTTGTCCTCGCTGGAGTTTTCCAAGCCAGCGCGGTCAAGGGCCTGCTCTTCGTTATCGCAGGTGAGCACGCCAAAACCGATTGGGGTTTTGGTGTCCACGCTCACATTGGTTAAGCCATTGGTCGCGGCCAAGCAAACGTAGTCAAAGTGCGGAGTACCGCCACGGATGACCACGCCCAGCGCGATGACCGCATCGTAGTCGCCGGCAAGAGTGGAGGCAGCGACCGGCAATTCGAAGGTGCCCGGCACGCGGATCAGGGTGGTGCTCGATTCCAGACCGGCTTCCTTGGCGGCGCGCTCGGCGCCGTCAATCAGTCCGTTCATGATCACCTCGTGCCAGCTCGCGGCCACGATGGCCACCTTGAGCTGGGAGAACTTCTCCTGAGCGGCCAGGGCCTTCAGCTGTTCGCTGACATCGGCAGGTGCGCCATGCTTGCTCATCTTGATGCTCCTTCTATTCTTCTGGATTCGTGGGGTTCAGGCGCCGTGGTAGGCGTCGGCTTGCTGGTCATCGTCGGTATCGGGAAGATCCAGGTGGTGGCCGAAGCGCGTCTGCTTGGTGCGCAGGTAGGCCGAGTTCTGCTCACGCGGTGCAATCTGCAGGCCGATCAGCTCTGCTACCTTGATTCCCGCGTCATTCAGCTGTTCCTGCTTGTCCGGGTTGTTGCTCAGCAATCGGATTTCGTCCATGCCCATGGCCTTGAGGATGGCAGCGACGGCGAAGTACTCGCGTGCGTCGGCAGGGAAGCCCAGATGCAGGTTGGCGTCCAGGGTATCCATGCCGCCTTCCTGCAGGGCGTAGGCGCGCAGCTTGTTGGCCAGGCCGATGCCGCGGCCTTCGTGCCCGCGGATGTAGATGACGTGACCGCCTTCGCGGGCGATGGTTTCCATGGAAGCATGCAGCTGTTCGCCGCAGTCGCACCGGTAGGAACCGAAGATGTCCCCGGTGAGGCACTCCGAATGGATGCGCACCAGGTTGCCGGGCTTAGCGCCGTCGGGACCGGCGTGGCTGAGCACGACGTGCTCGTGGCCTTCTGCGGTAGCAGCGCGGGCGGTGAAGTCCCCGAAGGCGGTGGGCAGCTTGATCGGATCGGTCAGCTCGATCTCGTCGTTGACTCGGCGCCAGCGGGCCAGGTCGTCGATGGAGATCAGCGGCAAGTTGTGTTCAGCTGCGAAGACGCGCAGGTCATCCAGGCGCATCATTTCGCCGTCGTCCTTGGTGATTTCGCCGATCACGCCGACCGGTTCCAAGCCGGCGGCCTGGCACAGGTCGACCGCCGCTTCGGTGTGCCCGCGGCGTTCCAGCACTCCCCCGGCCGCAGCTCGCAGCGGGAAAATGTGGCCCGGGCGGGAGAGCTGAGCCGGTTCGGTGGCCGGGTCGGCCAGCAGTCGGCTGGTCAGCGCACGATCGGCAGCGGAAATACCGGTGGTGATCCCTTCGGCGGCATCGCAGGTGACGGTGAAGGCAGTGCCTTTGGCATCCTGGTTGATGCCGACCATCGGGGCCAGGCGCAGCGCGTCGGCCCGCTTGGCGCCCAAGGGCACGCAAATCACCCCTGAGGTGTAGCGGATGGTGAAGGCCATCAGCTCCGCCGTAGCGTGCTGGGCGGCGAAGATGATGTCGCCCTCGTTTTCCCGGTCCTCGTCGTCGACGACCACTACGGCTCGGCCGGCGGCCAGGGCTGCCAGCGCGGTAGGGATGGAATCCAAAGTCGAGGTGCCCATTACTGCTGGCCTCCGAATTCATTCAGGCGTGCCACGTACTTGGCGAGCACATCGACCTCGATATTGATCTTCTCGCCCACTTGGCGGGTGCCCATGGTGGTCTCGGCGAGGGTGATCGGGATGATGCCGACCTCGACCCAGTGCCCACCGGAATTCGTTGCCGGGGAGACTGCGGTAATGGTCAGCGAGATGCCGTCCAGCGCAATGGAGCCCTTTTCCGCGGTCAGCGGCGCGTAAGCAGCGTCGATTCCAATGCGGAAGGTGGTCCACTGGCCGTGGTCTTCGCGGGCCAGCACCTCGCCGACGGTGTCTACGTGGCCCTGCACCACATGCCCATCGAGCCGGCCTCCGGCGGGGGTGCAGCGTTCGAGGTTGACCTGGTCGCCGGTTTTCAAGGCGCCGATGGTGGTGCGGCGCAGGGTTTCGCCCATGACGTCGACGCTGAGCGTGTCGCCTTCCAGCTCGGTGGCGGTCAGGCAGACCCCGTTGACGGCAAGAGAACCGCCAAGGCCCAGGTTTTCGGTGTGGCCCGGGGCACGCAGGGTCAGTACTGCCAGATCCTTGCCGCTGAAGGTCTCGATGCCTTCTATGACTCCCTGGCCGGTGACAATTCCGGTGAACATGATTACTCCTTGAAAAGTTTGGGGTTGCTGGCGCTTAGGCGCGGGGCAACGGTTCTAGATGCAGGGCAATATCATCGCCCAGCCGGGTCAACGATTCGTTGCTGGCCGAATCCAGCCGGAAACGCTGCGCGTCACTGAGTGTGGTGGTGCTTGGCATGTTGACCGATGAGCTGCCTGCGCCGATCAGCACTGGTGCTTGGTAGCAGTAGATTTCGTCGGCCAGATCTGCTGCGATGAAGGCCGAGGCGACCGTGGCGCCACCTTCAATCAGCAGGTGGGCCAGGCCCAACTCGTTAGCCCGGGCGAGGGCCTCTTGCACGTCGTGGCTGCGGATCTGCGACCAATCGCTTCCCTGGGCGAGTGCCAGATCTGCTGGCAAATCGCGTTCGCCCATGACCAGGCGGAAGGGCTGGCGTTCATGCAGCTGCCCCTCGGGAGTGCGGGCGGTCAGCCGCGGATTGTCGATGATCGCCGTGTTCGTGCCGACCAGGATGCCATCCACGCGGGAGCGCAGGGTGTGCGCGTGGTTGCGCGAGGCCTCGGAGGTGATCCATTGGCTCGTGCCATCCGGTGCGTTGATCCGGCCGTCGAGCGACTGGGCAATTTTCACCGTGATGAACGGTCGGCCTTCGGCCTTGGCGATGAACCAGCGGTAGTTCAGCTGCTTCGCCGCGGAGAAATCCTCCAGCTGGGTGGCTTGGGTTCCGTGGCTGCGCAGGTAGTCGGCACCCCCGCTGGCGGCGGTGTTATCCGAGACTGCGTAGTACACCTGCCCGATGCCGGCTTCCACGATGGCTCGGGCACAGGGACCTGTGCGACCGGTGTGGTTGCACGGTTCGAGGGTCACTACCATCGTTAGTTCGCGGGCCTTGGCAGGAGGCATCTTGCCCAGGCGCCGCAGTGCGTCGACCTCGGCGTGCGGATGCCCCGCCCCGATATGAAAACCGGTGGCGATGATATTTCCCTCGGCATCCAGGACGCAGGCGCCGACCAGCGGGTTGGCCCCGCGGTGGCCGCGTCCGGCGGTTTCCAGCGCGGTGCACAATGCGGCGTCGAGCTGCTGGGTCGTAATCATGGTGCTGCTCCCCTTTCAGCGTTGGCGCGAGATGGTTGGATCGAGCATTTCGGTTTCAATCTGGGGTTTCGCGTCGCGCTTGGACTTGGCCCAGACGAAGAAGCCGACCAGGGTGAATGCCCCGTAGAACAGGTACATGAACGCGCTGGCGTAGTAGCCGGCGGAGAACAGCAGCGGCACGCCTACGGCGTCGACGGCGACCCAGATCAGCCAGAATTCGACCCAGCCCTTGGCCATGCCGTACGTGGCGAGCATCGAACCAACGAAGGTCCATGCATCAGCCCAGACAGGTTCATAGGAGCCGAGGAGGCGGAAGATCGGTGTCACTGCGAGAGTGCCGAGGATCAGCACGGCGATCAGGCCCAGGCGAGCCTTGTTGGAAGCCCATTCAGGGGTGACGGCGCTACCGGTGCCGTTCTTGGCCTGCTTCCAGCGGTACCAGCCGAAGACCGAGACGGCGATGAACATGATCTGCCGGCCGGCTTGGCCCCAGAGGTTGGCAGTGTATCCGGTATCGAAAATGCTGCCCAGGAACACCGTCAGCAGCAACAGGTTGCCGACGATTCCGATAGGCCAGGCCCAGACTTTGCGGCGCATGCCGCCCACGGCGCTGGCCAGGCCGAAGATATTGCCTACGACTTCGCGCACCAAAAGTGCCGACGAGCCGATCGCAATTTGTGA
The DNA here is from genome assembly GCF_044743255.1 of Glutamicibacter sp. NPDC087673. Lineage (NCBI taxonomy): Bacteria > Bacillati > Actinomycetota > Actinomycetes > Micrococcales > Micrococcaceae > Glutamicibacter > Glutamicibacter sp. NPDC087673. Next base: position 632,220 of record NZ_JBIUWB010000002.1, on the reverse strand, counting down.
GTTGAAAGCTTCAATGAGCCACCGCAGGAAATCCATCATTCCACCCTTCTCGAAGCGGCGGCTCCGGGGGTGTGCATTTGATGGGCCTGTGGCTCTGCTTTAGGAGATAGACCCGGTGCGGGCTATCGGCAGTACCAGTAGGCATATCAAATTCGTGCTTCTCCCATCCAGACTTTAACTGTCGGTACCGGAATTTCACCAGTTCAACCGTTCCCTCAGCTTGTGGCTTTGGTTGCGGGTCGCGGACTATCACCGCCGGTTCGGACTTTCACCGACCCCGGAGCACGTATTCGTGTTTACTGAGTTTATTCTGACACACTTTGTGCGCCGCTAGTGACCGCCCAGCGCAAGATTGCGTAATACATCGATTTCCACCGATGGATCCTGGGCCGAGTACACCGCGGAACCGGCGACGAATACATCCGCACCGGCTTCGGCGGCGCGCAGGATCGTGTCGCGCGAAATGCCGCCGTCAACCTGCAGCGCAATCGGCTTGCCGCTGCCGTCAATGGCAGCTCGGGCACGCTTGATCTTGGGAAGGACCAGATCCAGGAACTTCTGGCCGCCGAAACCTGGTTCCACGGTCATCAGCAGAACCATGTCCAGCTCGCCGAGCATGTCCAGGTAGGGTTCGATCGGCGTTGCCGGGCGCAAGGCCATGGCGGCCCTGGACCCGGCGGAACGCAATTCACGAGCCAAGCGGACAGGAGCTGCCGAAGCCTCGGCATGGAAAGTCACCGAATCCACGCCGAGCTGCGCGTATTCCGGGGCCCAGCGATCCGCGTTCTCAATCATCAGGTGCACATCGATCGGCAGCTTGCTGACCTTGTTCAGCGCATCAACCACGGGCAAGCCCAGGGTCAGATTGGGAACGAAATGGTTGTCCATGACATCCACGTGGACCGCGTCAGCAGTGTGGATGCGTTCCAGCTCGCTAGCGAGGTTCGCAAAATCGGCAGACAGGATCGACGGGTTGATCCGCGCATTACGCATGGATGCTCCTTGGAATACTCGGGCTTGGCTAGGCTTTTTTGGTCAGGATTGCCATGAACATGGCGTCGGTGCCGTGCACGTGCGGCCACAGCTGCACGGTGCTCCCATCGCCCAGTGCATGGCCTGCCGATGGCGCGTCCTGATACATCACCGAGGAAACCGCGGCGCTGGTATCCAGCAGTGCCGCGTTTTCGTGGTGCTTCAAGAAGTCTTCCACAACCAGGCGGGTTTCGGCCTGATGCGGCGAACAGGTGACGAAGCCGATGACGCCGCCGACGCGGACCGCGTTGAAGGCTGCAGCGAGCAGCTCGCCTTGCAACTTGGTCAGTTCCGGAATGTCGCGCGGGGCTTTGCGCCAACGCGATTCCGGGCGGCGGCGCAATGCGCCCAAGCCGGAGCAAGGGGCATCGACCATGATGCGGTCGTAGTCCCCTGCATAGTCCAGACCGCCGAAGCTGCGCCCGTCGTCACCGGTGACCATCCAGTAGTCATGCGGCACCGCAGCCAACGAGTTCTCGACCAGGCGAGCGCGGTGCGGTGTTGGCTCGTTGGCAGTCAGGCGGGCGTCGCGCTGCACGGCGATCGCTGCGAGCAGCGCCGCCTTTCCGCCTGGACCTGCGCAAAGATCCAGCCAGTAGCGGTCCTCGCCGGCTTCGGGCAATTCGATAGTAGCCAGGGCGCGGGCCATGACCTGGCTGCCGGCATCCTGGACACGCACGGTGCCTTCCTTGACCCCTGGCACACGCGAGACGTCGCCGTGCTTGTAGGTGGCCGAATCAGCCAGCAAGGTGCCCGGTTCCGCCCCGGATTCCAGGGCGCCGGACAGATCGCCCAGCCCTGGCAGGGACACCAGGTTCACCAGCGGCGCCAGGTTATCTGCCTCCAGCAGGGCTTCGAGTTCGCTGGCGTCGCGGCCATGGGAAATCAGCGCGCCGCGCAAGGCACGGACAATCCAATCCGGGTGCGAGTGCTCGATGGCCAGCCGCTCGGACTCCGAAGCGGCAGCATTGGCCAGCAGCTCAGTCCACTCATCGGCTTCCTTGGCAGAAACGCGCCGCAGTACGGCGTTGATCAGGCCGGAAGGGCCGGCGCCGATCTGCGCACGAGCCAGCGACACGGTTTCATCCAGGGCGGCGTGCTTGGGCACACGCATGGCCAGCAGCTGGTGGGCACCCAGGCGCAGCGCATCGAGGATGGCCGGATCCAGCTCGGCCAGCGGACGGTCAACCAGGGTGGTCAGGATCGCGTCGTAGAACCCCTGGCCGCGCAGTGCCCCGTAGGCCAGTTCGGTGGCGAAGCCCGCGTCGCGGCGGTCAAGCTGGTATTCGCGGATCATCTTCGGCAGCACCAGGTTGGCATAGGCATCCGCGCCGGATACCTCACGCAGGGTCTTGAAAGCTACCAGGCGTGCCGGGTCGGCCGCGCGCTTTCGCTGGCCGGGTGCGGATGCCGAATACTTGCGCGGGCCGGCCTGGCCGCGGTTGCGGGTACGGCCCTGCTCATTGCGGCGATCATTGTCGCGGTATCCGCCGCGTGGTTCCTGTCCGCTCATGCGAAGCTCACTTTCGTTCCCTGGGTGAGCACTCCACGTGCCCAGTCGCTGGCGTTCATCATTTTCTTGCCCGGAGGCTGGATTTCGGTGGGCTGCAGGGCCCAGGTGGCGGTGCCGATGTATACCTTCGGCTGCTTGCCTGGCTCGATGCGCACTTCGCCTGGCGCAAGGTCGGTGATCTCGCGGTGCTCACGCAGTGGACCGAATTTGAAGCGCTTGTCTTCGGCCTTGACCCAGGCGCCCGGGGACGGGGTGGTTCCGTGGGCGCGCCGACGTATTTCCGTGGCGGTCCGGGTGAAGTCCAGCTCCGCATCCACGTCGGTAATCTTCGGTGCGTAGGTGTGCGATCCGGACTGCGGAATGGCAATGGCCTGTCCGGAATCCAGAGCTTGCAAGGTCTGCACCAGCAGGTTCGAGCCGGACCGGCTGAGCCGTTCGAGCATGATGCCTGCGGTGTCCAGTTCACCAATTCTCTCGGTGACCTGTCCGAATACCGGACCTGTGTCCAGTCCGGTTTCCAGCTGGAAGGTGACTGCACCGGTGATGTCATCGCCGTTGATAATGGAATGCTGCACCGGAGCGGCACCCCGCCAGTGCGGCAGCAAGGAGAAGTGCAGGTTGATCCAGCCATAGGTTGGAACTGCCAATGCCGCCTCCGGCACTAGCCCTCCATAGGCGACGATGGCCGCGGCTTCAAGGTCCAAGGCCGCAAGTTCGGCGGTAGTTTCTTCGGTGATCTTGGCAGCCTTGATGATCGGCAGGCCAAGCTCTGCGGCGCGAGCGGCAACCGGCGATGGGGTCAGCACGCGTTTGCGTCCCAACGGGGCATCGGGACGGGTGAGCACTGCGGCAATTTCAAAACCGGCCTCGTGCAGGTAATCCAGGGAAGTGACGGCGACCTGTGGTGTGCCGGCGAATAAAATACGCATGAGTTAGAACCCCAATCCTGCGCCAAAGCTGGAGCCCAGGGCTCCGGAACGTTTCTTTACGGTGGCGTTAGCGGTCTGCGAGTAGTTGTTGGCCCGCAAGGTGCGCCACGCCGCTTTCTTTTCTTCTGGTGCCAGCCGGTCCAGGAACAAGATGCCGTCCAGGTGATCGGTTTCGTGCTGGAAGCAGCGGGCGAGCATGTCGGCGCCTTCGAGTTCTACCGGGTTGCCGAACTTATCGAAGCCGGTGGCCCTGACATAGCGCCGGCGCCGAACTGGTGCTGCAATGCCCGGGATGGACAGGCAGCCCTCCACCTGGTCTTCCTGGTAATCCTCGCTGAGCTCCAGCACCGGATTCACGATATGTCCGCGTTTTTCGCCAATTTGGTAGGTGAAGACACGCAGGGAAACACCGACCTGCGGTGCGGCAAGTCCTGCACCGGTGACGTTTTCCATCGTCTGATCCATGTCTTCGACGAGCTTCTGGAGCTCCGGGCCAAAGTCGGTCACCTCCTGCGCTGGGGTGCGTAGAACGGGGTCTCCGATGATCCGAATTCCCAAAATCGCCATAATCCGCTGGTACCTTCCCTGCCGTGGACATTGGTATTAGGTTTCGCAATGCCGAAAGCTAACCGTTCCAGTCTACGCGGTGGGCGTGCGACTTTATTGAGCTGGCGGCGTGATTTCGGCCAGTGAGGCACGCGACTGCGCGATCCTGAATGAGGCTTCCCAATTCCGGCGCAAGGCATAGAACTTGGACCAGTAGTCGGGCAAAGCTGGAGGTGGGGCCATGAAGGTGCGTGCCCCGGTCTCGCCCAGGGCTACGGCGAGCAGCATGGCATCGGTCCCGTGCTCCCACCCTTTCCACGTGCCTTGTTCGGCATCGACTACTTGCTCTTCGGCTTTGCATGCGGCCGCGAGCTGCATGATCACCTTGTCGTCAGGACGCTTGACGAAGCCGTTGCGGTCGGTGTTTTTGGTCTTGTAGTCAACGAGACAGGTTCGACCGCCAATCTTGGCGACCAGGTCGATGGTGCCGGCGTAGCCGACGCTGTGATTCCAAACCGTCACCTCGGCGGCAATGGGCTGGACGTTGTAGTCTTCCCACCATTGGTCAAAGTGGCGTGCGAAGCCCAACTCCTTATTCGCTTCGAGCGCGGCTTGAGCTGCGCCCAGGTCATGTTCCAGATCCAGCGCTTGCAGGGCGCGCTGCTCCGCGTAGTTATGCACCCGGTCCCCGCGCATGGCCGCGGAATCCCGATAAGCTTCGGCCGCACCGGCTGCATCTCGCACGAGTGAGCGCAATTGGCGCGGGTCCCCCACCGCTTGCACCAGCCGATGATCATCGGAAAGCGACTTGGCCGCCATGTACCCGGCCCAGCCGGAGAGGTCGAGCTTGTCCATGCCGATGACTGTGGTGATGGATGGGACAATCGCTTCCCCGCCGACTTTTCGGCTGTACATGCGGCCCAGGTCTGTTTGAATAGCCAGTTTTGGTGACGTCATGCACACGATCATGGCATGCACTCGGATTGCTTCGCTCCTAGTCGAGACGGAAAAATCAATTTTCCGCGTAGTTCCGCGGTTTTTAGGCCATGTGAACCAGATCTCAGCGTTTCGATTTGTGGGGATGCGAAAACTCGTATAGAGTTTTTACTCGTTGGAGCGAACGGAAACGTTCAGAAAACAACACATTTTGCGGACATAGCTCAGCTGGTAGAGCGCAACCTTGCCAAGGTTGAGGTCGCGAGTTCGAACCTCGTTGTCCGCTCGCAAAAAGATTCACCGACTAGGTAAAACTAGTCACTCTGACTTCGGTCAGTATGGTGGGGTGGCCGAGAGGCGAGGCAGCGGCCTGCAAAGCCGTATACGCGGGTTCGAATCCCGTCCCCACCTCGCAATGAAGGTTGCTTGATCTTTTTTGCGCGATTGGCGCAGCGGTAGCGCGCTTCCCTGACACGGAAGAGGTCACTGGTTCGATCCCAGTATCGCGCACGGAATCATGGTTCACCAGACCATGGATCTACTAATTAAATATATGCGGTCATAGCTCAGCTGGTAGAGCGCAACCTTGCCAAGGTTGAGGTCGCGAGTTCGAACCTCGTTGACCGCTCCAAATAATTGAATATAGTTTTGCGGTCATAGCTCAGCTGGTAGAGCGCAACCTTGCCAAGGTTGAGGTCGCGAGTTCGAACCTCGTTGACCGCTCCAAATAAAGATGGGAATCACTTTTCGTGATTCCCATCTTTGCTTTAACCATCATTCCAGGCGGCTACCACTTCCCTGACTAGTAAATAGCTAACCTGTGTGCAATCTGACATCCACCAGCAAAACACCTAGGCAACTGGCGAAATGTCTCTAATACACTTCCATGCGTTGGCCTGAGCCTTTAGGGTGGGTAGTAGTTGTGGAGCTACAGGGGTTCCCACAGACGAATGGAGGTGCAGCATGGCAGGATTTGATGATCTGCGTGGCAAGGCAGAGGAATTCGCCAAGGAGAACCCGGAGCAGGTATCCCAGGGTATCGAACAGGCTGGTGATTTTGTCGATGACAAGACCGGCGGCAAGTTCGCCGAGCAGGTAGACGGTGTCCAGCAGGGCGCTGGCGACTACCTCAATGGCCTTGGCGGAGGCGAAGGCGAGAATAACGAGGCCTAATTCCTCGACGCACTCCCCTCGGCTTGCCCGAGCATCCTGGGAAGGTACCGACCGAGGTCGGTGCCTTCCCTGCTTTAACGTCATATCAGGGGAATTAATTCATGCCGATTTTCGGCAAACCGGCGCCACCCTGTAGAAAAAGAGTATGACTCGTCACACGCCCCCGGATGGAGCTGGCCTTTTCCATTCCGTGCTTGCGGGATTGATCACCACCATGGTGGGATTCGTAGCATCCTTCGCTGTCGTACTGGCCGGATTATTCCAGGTCGGAGCTTCTAGCGAACAGGCCGCCTCAGGCTTATTCGTCCTGTCCCTCTGCGTAGGCCTGAGCACCATTGCGCTTTCGCTGCGATACCGCCAGCCGATCAGCATTGCATGGTCCACTCCCGGTGCAGCCATGCTCGCCTCACTGGCTCCCGGAGTGTTCGGGTTCAATCAGGCAGTGGGGGCATTCATCGTCAGCGGCGCACTGATCGTGTTGACCGGTCTGGTACCGTCCTTGCACCGGCTGCTCACTCGTATTCCGGTCCCAATTGCCCAAGGCATGCTCGCCGGTGTCTTGATCCCGCTGTGCCTGAAACCATTTACAGCCGTGGCCAGCATCCCGTTGCCCGCGTTGGGAATTCTCCTGGTGTTCTTCGTCGGGCTCAGGATCCTTCCGAAATTCGCCGTAGCGCTGAGCATGCTGGCGGCGGTGGGGTTCGGCCTATGGCATATTGGCCGCTCCGCGACGTGGGATTCACTCGAAGTTCTTCCGCAGCTGCAGTGGGTCAGTCCTGAATTCTCCTGGCAGGCCATTGCCAGCATCAGCGTTCCGTTGTTCGTGGTGACGATGGCATCGCAGAATATTCCGGGCGTGGCCGTGCTCAGCTCCTTCGGGTACACCGCGCCGTGGCGCCCCACCATGCTGGCGACCGGAGTGGGGTCGGCTAGCGGCGCGTTCTTCGGCGGGCATGCCATCAACCTGGCGGCAATCACCGCGGCGCTGGCTGCCGGAGAGCAGGCCGGCCCGGACCCCCGGCTGCGTTGGCGGGCGGCGGCGAGTTCAGGTGTCTTCTACTTGGTCTTCGGTGCCTTGAGCGCGCTGATCGTATCGGTGGCCAGCGCCTCGCCCGAGGGGCTGTTCCAAGCGGCGGCGGGCTTGGCCTTGCTGGCAACACTCGCCAATGCGCTGCTCGGAGCGATGGCCGATTCCTCCTGGCGGTTGAGCGCATTGGCCACGGTCCTGGTCGCTGCCGGCAATCTCACGCTCTTCGGGATCGGCGGTGCCTTCTGGGCCTTGGTGGCAGGGCTCTTAACGCACTTCATCGTCGAGCGCAGGGCTCGACGATGAAGTGGCGGGACCGGTGTTTCCGGCTTAGAGCGCTGGTTCTCCAACTTGGCCTTCACGAGCCAAAGCGGTCAGGCGCGAGACGGCACGGAAGTACTTTTTCTGGTAGCCGCCGGACATCATTTCCGGGGTGAACAGTTCGCTGAATGGCTTGCCTGAGGCAACGATTGGCACGTCCTTGTCGTACAGGCGGTCAGCAAGAACCACGAAACGCAGGGCGATGGCCTGATCGGTGATGGTATCCACGTTGTGCAGAACCAGCACATCAGTCTCGGAAAGCAACTGGCGGTAACGCGACGGGTGAACCTTCGAAAGGTGAGCCACCAGATCCTCGAAGTTGTCATCGGCCAAGGTCTTGTCCGGGTAGCGATCCAGGGCGAATGCCTTGATGCCCGCATCGTCCAAGGGCTCGGGGGCATCGGGCAGGCCACGGTGGCGGAAGTCTTCGCCTTCGACGCGGTGCACGTCGAACTGCTCGGACAGGGTCTTGATTTCACGCTGGAAATCCACTGCCGCGAAGCGCCCCTCGCCCAGCGCACCAGGCAGGGTGTTGGAGGTTGCCGCCAGCTTCACGCCAGCATCGGACAGCTCGCGCATCAACCGGGACATCAGCACGGTGTCCCCCGGATCATCCAGTTCGAACTCGTCGATGCAGACCAGCGAGTATTGGCTGAGCACTTCTACGGTCTGGCGGAAAGACAGCGCGCCAACCAGGTTGGTGTACTCAACGAAGGTGCCGAAGGCCTTGCGGCCCGGGGCTGCATGCCATAGGGAGGCGAGCAGGTGGGTCTTGCCTACGCCGAAGCCGCCATCGAGGTAGATGCCGTTCTTGGTTTCCTTCTTCTTGCCGAAAAGCTTGGAGAAGAACGAACCGGAGTTGTTCTTGCCCACGGTTTCTGCGAAAGCCTTGAGCTTATTGACGGCTTCGGTCTGCGAAGGCTGGTTAGGATCCGGGCGATAGGTATTGAAGGACACTTCACCAAAGCGGTAGGACGGGTGGAATCCGGCCAGCAGTTCTTCGATTGAAAGATTCGGCTTGGTCTCGCTCAGGTGGGTGATCGTCGCCATTGGCTGTGGGAGTCCTTCAGTTGATTGCTCAGGAAATGGTCGGGAAGCCGTGGCTTTCCCATCGGCCAGTTTACCTTGAACGCGGCGAATCATTGCCGAAAATGTCGTAGAGCACACTAGGTTCGCAATGGATGAGCACTAGGCTAGAAGTAATGCCCGTGCCCGCTGTTTCCAGCGTGGCAAAAACTGACACCCGCAAGGATCGTGATTAGGAATGTCGTTGCCCGTCGAGTCCAACGAGAAATATGCAGCCTACGCTCACCCAGAACGACTGGTTTCCACCCAGTGGGTGGCAGACAACCTCGGAGCCGAGAATCTCGTAGTACTGGAATCGAATGAGGACATCTTGCTGTATTCCACTGGCCACGTGCCAGGCGCACTGAAGATTGACTGGCACACGGAGCTGAACGACGAAGTCACGCGCGACTACGTTGACGGCGAAGGCTTCGCACAGCTGATGGCCGCCAAGGGCATCACCCGCGAGTCGACCGTGGTCATCTACGGCGACAAGTCCAACTGGTGGGCCGCCTACGCGCTGTGGGTCTTCACACTTTTCGGCCACGAAGATGTACGCCTGATGGACGGCGGCCGCGACAAGTGGATCGCTGAAGGCCGCGAGCTGAGCACCGAGAAGCCGGCCGTGACCGCCACCGAATACCCGGTGATCGAGCGCGTCGACTCCGAGATCCGCGCTTTCCTTCCGGAGGTCCTGAAGCACCTGGGCAACCCGCTGATCGACGTGCGTTCGGCCGAGGAATACACCGGCGAACGTACCCACATGCCGAATTACCCGGAAGAAGGCGCCCTGCGCGGCGGGCACATTCCAACCGCCGCATCGGTGCCATGGGCCAAGGCTGCGGCCGAGGACGGCACCTTCCGCTCGCGCGGAGAATTGGAAGCCATCTATCTCGACGGCGCCGGCCTGAAGCCGGGCGACGATGTGGTGGCCTACTGCCGCATCGGTGAACGTTCGAGCCATACGTGGTTCGTGCTCAAGCACCTGCTGGGCTTCGAAACCGTGCGCAACTACGACGGTTCATGGACCGAGTGGGGCAACGCGGTTGGCGTGCCCATCGTTCGCGGCGAAGCCGCCGGCGAGATGCCTGCACAGCGCGGAGCCCGCGCATGAGCCAGCTCCCCGATGCACTGAACGAAATCGTCGAGGAGTTCACCGAGGTGCCCGAGGCCGACCGCTTGGAACTGCTGCTGGAGTACTCGCGCGAGCTGCCCGAGCTTCCAGCACGCCTGGCTGATCGTCCTGAACTATTCGAGCAGGTTGTCGAATGCCAGTCGCCGCTGTTCTTGGCCGTAGAAGTCTCGGCCGAAGCGAATAACCCGGTGGGACTGTTCTTCTCCGCTCCCCCGGAGGCTCCAACCACCCGCGGCTTCGCCTCGGTGCTGGCTGCCGGCCTGGACGGCGCGGAGGCCGCAGCGATTCTCGCCGTTCCCGATGACATGCCCCAGCAGCTGGGTCTGACCCGTGCGCTGTCGCCGTTGCGCATGCGCGGCATGACCGCCATGCTCGGCCGCATTAAGCGCCAGATCTCAGAGCAGCTGCCTGCGTAGGTTTTGCATCGAACGCAGCTAGAAGCCAATAAGCAGTAGTTAAGGATCCCCAAGCACGTGGGCAAGAAGAAACAGGCCGCCTCCACCCCGGCGACCGCCGCACTGGATGCGGCAGGTATCAGCTATGTAGCGCACAGCTATGCGCATAGCGACTTGGCCGAAAGCTACGGCGCCGAAGCAGCCGAGCAATTGGGTGCCAGTGGCGACCGGGTCTTCAAGACCCTGATGGTCTCCACCGGGGCCAACGCCGCCCAGGATCTGGCCGTCGCAGTGGTGCCAGTGAATGCGAAGCTGGATCTGAAGGCGATTGGCACCGCGTTGGGCAAGAAGAAGGCGCAGATGGCTGACAAGGCTGCCGCCCAGCGACGCAGCGGCTATGTCCTGGGCGGGATTTCCCCGTTCGGGCAGCGCCAGAAAACCGCTACCGTCATTGACTCCAGTGCGCAGCAGTTCGAGACGGTATTCATTTCTGGCGGGCGCCGCGGTTTCAGCCTGGAGATCGCTCCGCGAGATGCCGCGAAGGCGACCGGAGCCATTTGGGCGCCGATCGCCTCCGGCTAGACAGCGCTTGGCCAAAAAAGGGCCCTGCCTGCGGGATCGAGATCTGTTGATCGTTCTCGCGGGCAGGGCCCTTTGCCGCCTTGGGCTATTGGACTTGAGGCAGCGGCATGCGCTTGCTCAAGAAGTCGGTGATCGCCCGGGCAAAACCCTGTGGATCCACATTCGGCTCACGCGTGTGCCCTGCCTTGGCAAAGGTCTTGAGCGTGACCAAATCCGGGCGCAGCGCCGCCAGTTTCAAGCTCGGGCCATTAGGGACGAACTCGTCATCACGGCTGTGCATTATCAGCGTCGGGAATTTCAATTCGTCCGCGCGGTCCACCCAATTCAACCGGCGCAGATTGACCGGGGCCGCTTGGCCGGTGACCCAGCGCCCTGCCTTATTGGACAGCAGCCACTGGCCGAACAGGCCCACCGATTGCGGGATCTTATTGGCCCGGGCCTGGTGCGAAAGCACATCTACCCAATTGATTACCGGGCCGACCAGCATGAGCGAGTCAATATGGTGGGCCAGCTTGCTCCGATCGGCGGCCTGCAGGCTGATGGCACCTCCCATGGACCAGCCCAGCAAGATGATCTGCTTCGCTCCGCGGTCCAGTGCGAATTGGATACCCGATTCCACGTCATGCCATTCGGTATCGCCCAGACCGTAGCGGCCATCCGGGGCGCTCGGAGCCAAACCGTCATTGCGGTAGCTCATCAGCAAGGTCGTAACCCCGAGTTCGCTCAAGGCAGGCAGCGCCCGAATGGTCTCATTACGTCGGGCGCCTCGGCCGTGCACGCCAATCACCCAGACATCTTCGTTCGTGGAGCCACGCACCAGCCAGGCTGGACCGTCGCCGCCATCCAGGGGCACGACTACGTCTTCTGCGTCAAAGCCCAGGTCCGCGGGGTGCTCGTAAATTGCCCCGGATAGGTTGCCGCGGCGTACTCCCTGGAGGGTGCCGCGATAGATCTTCTCGATTTTGCGCGCAACCAGGCGGGATTTGCCCGGAACGGCTTCCGGCGCGGAAAGCCGCAGCGCGCAGGAGTCGAATTCGGTGAGGAAGCTGCACGGACCAGGTTCGCTGGTATCGGCGTCCTTGTTGAAATGCAACCAGAGTTTGCCCTCGGCATCGGTGACGACCTCCCGGATGATGCTGTTGCCGGTGCGGCGTTCTTCCGGGGTCACTACACGTCGGGCGAAGTAACCGGCGAGCGCTGATACGCTGGCGGCCACCAGGGAACCGGCGCCCAGTCCCAGCCCAACCCCAATCAGGGTTGCAGGCACTGCGCTGCGGGGTTGCATGGTATCTACGATGTTCCGAGCCATGTTTTCATCTTTCCATGACCTGGCCCGGGAATCATCTAGCCTGCTCAAGCGTTTTATATTGCATGAATGATGAATCGGTAAACCAATCAGCACAGCCAGCAGACGAAGCAGCCGCGCGCAGCGATGTGCAGTGGCAGCAGATCCTCTCTTCCGAGGAATTCCGAGTATTGCGCCAAGCAGGGACCGAGCGTCCATTTACCGGCGAATACTGGGATACCACTACCGAGGGCGTGTACTCCTGCCGAGCCTGCGGTTCGGAACTGTTCGCCAGCACTACGAAGTTCGATGCCGGTTGCGGCTGGCCTTCCTTCTTCGCGCCGTTGGCCGAAGATCGGGTGCGCTATATCAGCGACGAGTCCATGGGCATGAAGCGTGTTGAGGTGCGTTGCGCCAATTGCGATTCGCATATGGGCCACGTTTTCGAGGGTGAAGGTTTCCAAACCCCAACCGATCTGCGTTACTGCATGAACTCTTTGAGCTTGACCCTGCGTCCTGCTCAGGGCTAATGCCTTTGTCGGTGGCAAGGCATGGATCACATTTAGAGCAAGAGTTGCTTATTCACTGAAGACTTAGCATCACCTTTTCTGTTGTTTGAGCGTAGCGTTCAAGGTAAGCACTTGAGCGCTGCCCCAAACATGAAAAGAAGGTGTATGAAATGACTCAGATTTCCTCCAAGCCAGTACCGGCCACCGACGCAGAAGTACTGCAGATCGCAAACTCGGAAGCTTGGCTGACGCTGAAGTCTGCCGCCACCGAGTTCCAGGGCCTCCAGGCACAGGACGGTTCCTTGGCCGACAGCGCATCTGCACCACAGGCTGCCAAGCTCGTTGATTCCATCATCGAGTCGGTGCAGTCCTTGCGCGTGCACTTCGAGCACGACGCAGAGTATCTTGAGCAGCTGGTCACGGACCTGCGCCAGTGGGCAGATGCAGGCTTCGGCGTTCCCGACTTCCTCGATTCGCTGATGCAGTTCCAGCCCCAGGCCCAGCGCATTGACGGCCTGCTGCATCTGGTGCTTTTCCCGATGTACACCCAGAACGGTTCAACCAACCGCCACCTCGAAGCCGTGCTGGTGCAGGTCATGTGGCCTGAGTTCATTGCCGACCTGGAGAGCAAGGACTACGCCAACGCCCTGTTCGTGCCGCTGCGCTTCATCGACTTCACCGAAGGCTACAACACCAATTCCGCGGTGCTCTTCCCGGAGTCGGTCGCCATTCGGCAGACTCCGTCATTCACTTGGGGCGCGATCTTCCAGGATCGTGAGGCTGTACGCTTCCGCAAGGTCCTGCAGGAAGCTACACGCATCACCAACCTCGAACTGCCCGATGACGCCGCAGAGCTGCTCAAGGACCAGCACCTGACCGAAGAAACCTTCATCATGTGGGACCTGATTCACGACCGCACCCACATGCGTGGCGATCTGCCATTCGACCCGTTCATGATCAAGCAGCGCATGCCGTTCTTCCTTTACTCGCTCGAAGAACTGCGTTGCGATTTGACCGCGTTCCGCGAATGCATGAAGATCGCCGCCAACCCGGCTTCGGATCAGAAGAGCGCCAAGATGGCCAAGCTGGTGCAATACGCGGTGATCTTCGACCGCATCTTCCGCTTCGCCATCACCGGCTCGCGCGTACGCAACTACGACGGTCTCGGTGGCCAGTTGCTGTTCGCATGGATGCACCAGCACCATGTACTGCACTGGACCGACACCAAGTTGAGCATCGATTGGGATCAGGTACCCGAGGTGGTTGCAGCCTTGGGGGATGCGATCGACGAACTGTATTGGAAGTCCATCGACCGTCCGAAGCTGGCTCACTGGCTTGCTGCCTACGAACTGGTTTCGGCCACCGTCACCCCGAACCCCGCGTCGGTCTGGGCCAAGGGTCCGGATGCCCTGCCGCTGACCGCACCACTACGTGAAATCACCGACCAGGTCATGGACGATGAATTCCCGCTGTCGATGTTCTACGAAGCTCTGAATAAGAAAATGGCCACCGTCATCGAATCGACCAAGGGCATGACCGGGGCAACGAAAATCTAGCCTTTCCTCTAGGCTAGAAAATGTGAGCAAAGAAAGAATCTCCTTGAACGAGACATCCAGACTAGTGCTCCTTGCCGGTGCTACTTCCGCCTCCGGCATTGCCAGCGCCACCGCGCTGGTTGATGCCGGAGCGCGTGTGCTTGCAGTGGGAAGCAACCAAGAGCGCCTCGACGAACGCCTCCCGTTCGTTCATGCCCGCTATGAATGCGATCTGGGCGACTTCGCAGCGGTCAAGCAATTGGCGCTGCGGATTCATGAAGAGCACGGCAGCATCGATGCGCTGATCCACCTGGTAGGTGGCTGGCGTGGCGGTAAGTCGATCACCGGCCAAACCGACGAGGACTGGGATTTCTTGCACAGCAGCGTGCTGACCACCCTGCGCAACACCTCCCGCGCCTTCGTCGATGATCTGGTCGCCTCCCCCGCAGGCCGCTTGGCGATAGTCAGTGCCGAGGCAGTGCTGAATCCGACCCCGTCCAATGCCAACTACGGTGCGGTCAAGGCCGCAGCGGAACACTGGGTCAATGCCATCGCCCGCCTGTTCGCCAAGCAGGCAGAAAATGCCGCCGCGGTGAGTTGGGTCGTCAAGGCATTGAGCGACAAGTCTCCCGAAGAAACGCCTTCCGGGCAGACCCCGGTGCAGTTTCTTGCCCAGGCCGCAGTGGCTTTGCTTGGCCAGGATGCCCGCGAGCTCAACGGCACCCGGGTTGCATTGCCCAAGGCCTGATTACTGGCCGGTGCACACCTCTGGGCGCTGCACTGGCATAGCTTTCGACTTCACCCCTTGAACTACTAAGGACCTCCACAGCATGACTTTTACCCACGACGCTTCGATTCGCGGATTCGCTTCGGATAACTATTCTGGCGTGCACCCGCGCATCATGGATGCGATTGCCCGCGCCAACGGCGGCCACCAGATCTCCTACGGTGAGGACCAGTACACCGAGGAACTAGGCAACGTCGCCCGCCATGCCTTTGGCCCGGAAGCCCAGATCTTCCCGGTTTTCAACGGCACCGGCGCCAACGTCATCGCCTTGCAGTCCTTGCTTCCACGCTGGGGCGCTGTCATCTGCGCATCTTCTGCACATATCAATGTGGATGAGAACGGTGCTCCGGAGCGTATCGGCGGCTTCAAGCTGCTGCAGGTTGACACTCCCGACGGCAAACTGACTCCAGAGCTAATCGACCAGGAAGCATGGGGCTGGGGCGACGAGCACCGCGCGCAGCCGCTGGCCGTGTCGATCACCCAGGCCACCGAGCTGGGCACCCTGTACACCCCTGGGGAAATCAAGGCCATCACCGACCACGCGCACAAGCTGGGCATGAAAGTGCATCTGGATGGCTCGCGCCTGTCCAACGCCGCGGCCTCCCTGGGCGTGCCGTTGCGCGCGCTGACCACTGACGTCGGCGTGGACATTGTTTCCCTCGGCGGTACCAAGAACGGCATCCTGCTCGGTGAGGGCATTTTGACCCTGCGCAGCGAACTGGCCCAGGACCTGAAGTACCTGCGCAAGATGAACATGCAGCTGGGTTCGAAAATGCGCTTCATCTCCGCACAGCTGATCGAGCTCTACGGCACCGATCTGTGGCGCGAATTGGCAAGCCACTCCAACGCCATGGCCGCCAAGCTCTCGCAGGCAGTTGAGGAAATTGACGGAGTCCAGCTGGTCTACCCGACTCAGGCCAACGGCGTCTTCGCCCAGCTGCCTACCGAGGTCAGCGACCAGCTGCGCGAGCACTTCCGCTTCTACGACTGGGATCGTGCGGCCGGCCAAGTGCGCTGGATGTGCTCGTTCGACACCACCGAGGAAGATGTTGCAGCGTTCATTGCCAAGCTGCACGAGCTGCTTGGCGCCTACGCCGCCGCTTAGCATGAACCCGCGGTCGGCGCGCCGTACCCATGCTCGGGTACGGCGCGCTTAGACTCAAATTGTGACCAATGATCGCCCTGCTTCCGCCATTCCGAAGGCCTTTGCCACGGCCCTTGAAGAGTTGTCGCATGCCAAGGTGCGCAAGGAACTGAAATTCACCGAAATTCCGGCCCCTGGTAGGCTGGCGCCGTTCGCGCTGGCACTCAGTGGCGACGTGATGGATGTGGTTGCTCCCGGACACGGCCCCCAGGGCCAGGAGATTGGCCGCACCCCGTTCCTCCAACCAGCCGAGCAGCTGGCCACCGGACGCTTCATCCTCCTTTTCGACCCCGCAGGCCAAGAACTGTGGAATGGCCAGTTCCGCATCGTCACCTACATTCGGGCCCGTCTGGATCATGAAATGGGCCAGGATTCCATGCTGGCTTCCGTCGCGTGGTCATGGCTCGAAGAAGCCCTGCGCGATCGCGACGCCGCATACCATTCCGCTGGCGGTACTGCGACTCGGGTAATTTCCGAATCCTTCGGCAATCTCGCCGGGGAACAAGACCATATCGATATCGAGCTGCGTGCTTCCTG
Organism: Glutamicibacter sp. NPDC087673; assembly: GCF_044743255.1. Taxonomy (NCBI): domain Bacteria; kingdom Bacillati; phylum Actinomycetota; class Actinomycetes; order Micrococcales; family Micrococcaceae; genus Glutamicibacter; species Glutamicibacter sp. NPDC087673. The sequence goes on along the minus strand of NZ_JBIUWB010000002.1, from coordinate 615,769 downwards.
GTCCCCGGACTCTGACCATCTGGGAACGCATCTGAGCGCGTGGGCCGATATGGTTTGCACTTTCGCCGGCCTGCCTCCCCTGCCCGAAGGCGTGCAGCAGCTGCCTCATCGCCGCCTGAGCTAGCGATTATCAATGCGATGGAGCCGAATAGTCCTAGAATGGAAGCACCATGCCGAATTCTGACTCTTCCGCTCCCGCATCATCCACCACTGCCAACGAGGCCGCCGCACCCGTTCTGACGCCACTAAGTGCGCCACGCGACGGGATCCCCGAAGTCATCGACACCGCACCTGCCTTGCGCCGTGCAGTGCGGGCGCTGGAAGCCGGCATCGGCGATCTGGCCGTGGATACCGAAAGAGCCAGCGGGTTCCGCTACGGCCAGCGCGCCTTCTTGCTGCAGATTCGCCGAGAAGGTGCGGGTACTTGGCTGATCGACCCTGAAACCCTGGACGATCTGTCCCCGCTGCGCGAGTTCGTCAACGAGCAGCCCTGGATCCTGCATGCGGCCACCCAGGATTTGCCGTGCCTGCACGAATTGGGCATGTCCCCTACCTCGCTGTTCGATACCGAGATGGCTGGCCGTCTTGCGGGATTCCCCCGCGTCTCGCTGGGTACCATGGTGGGCGAATTGCTCGAGCTGCAGTTGGCCAAAGAACATTCGGCAGTGGACTGGTCCACCCGCCCGTTGCCTGAATCATGGCTGAACTACGCCGCACTGGATGTGGAAGTTCTCGAAGAGCTGCGCCAGGCCATCACCGCGGTGCTGGAAGAGCAGGGCAAGCTGGATTTCGCCTTCCAGGAATTCGAGTACGAACGCAATCTGCCTGACCCTTCCCCGGCACAGGTGCCGTGGCGCAAATTGTCCGGCATCCATAAGCTCAAGAGCCGACGCAATCTGGCGGTAGCTCGCGAACTGTGGCTTTCCCGCGAAGCCCTGGCGCAGAGCCGCGACGTTGCCCCGGGTCGGCTCATTCCCGACCGCGCCATCATGGCCGCCGTGGATCAGCGCGCCACCAGCGTTCCAGCGCTCTTGCAGATCCCCGGGTTCCACACGCGCAATGCCAAACGCGATGCCGCACGCTGGGTCGACGCGATCAAGCGCGGCAATAGCACCAGGGACCTGCCCGACCTGCGCGCCCCCAAGCCGGACTTGCCGCACCCCCGCTCATGGGCCGAAAAGAACCCGGCCGCGGCGAACCGGCTGGACGCGGCCAAGCTGGTCGTCAATGAGGTGAGCGAGCACTGGAATATTCCCGGCGAGAATCTCTTGACCCCGAAGTACCTGCGTGAATTGTGCTGGAATGCGCCGGCTCGCATCAGCGAGGCAAGCGTAGCGGACATGCTGGAAAATCTCGGTGCCCGCCAGTGGCAGCGTGGGCTTCTTGCGGACAAGCTGGCCATCGCGTTGAAGCAGGCCTAGGCGGTTTCCAAGAAGGATTCACCGCGGGTTCCCGGATTTGCGAGGTGCTGCACTTGCACTTCAAGTTACTACTGAGTAACGTATGGTTCAGGTCACAGTGATGCTGGCCACTGCCCGGTCTTCACGGGCAGCATGAACTAACCCCAAGGAGCCCGACGGTGAGTGCCAACGCTTCGACCGTGCGCAACAATGCGCGCCCTTCGCTCGACGACCGCGATGTCGTCTTCATCGACGGGGTACGCACCCCATTTGGCAAAGCCGGCGAGAAGGGGATCTACCACGGTACCCGCGCCGATGACCTTGCCGTCAAAGCCGTACGCGGCCTGCTGGAACGCAACCCGGAAGTTCCTGCCGAGAAGATCGACGAGATCTCCATTGCCGCAACTACGCAGTCCGGCGACCAGGGCTTGACCTTGGGCCGCACCGTGGGCCTGCTCTCCGGTATCCCCAAGTCCGTTCCGGGCTTCGCCATCGACCGCATGTGCGCCGGAGCGATGACCGCCGTCACCGCGACCGCCGGCGGCATCGCTTTCGGCGCCTACGATGTAGTGGTCGCCGGCGGCGTGGAGCACATGGGCAACCACCCCATGGGCGCCGGAGCGGACCCGAACCCGCGCTTCCTCTCCGAGCGCATCGTCGACCCGCAAGCATTGAACATGGGCAATACCGCGGAGAACCTGCACGACCGCTTCCCTGCGATCACCAAGGAACGCGCCGACCGCTATGCTGTCGCATCGCAGGCCAAGCTGGCCAAGGCCTACGAGAACCAGCAGATCCAGGCCGATCTGATCCCCGTGGCAGCCAAGCGGCCGGGCGAAGGCTGGGCCGTGAACTCGGTTGACGAGCCGCCACGGCCAGGCACCACCATGGAATCGCTGGCCGAACTGCGCACCCCCTTCCGCGCCCACGGACGCGTGACCGCAGGCAACGCAGCAGGCTTGAACGACGGAGCCACCGCCGCCCTGCTGGCCAGCGGCGAGGCAGTGCGCGAACTGGGCCTGGAACCGAAGATGCGCATGGTCTCCTTCGCCTTCGCCGGCGTGGACCCGGACGTGATGGGCTACGGGCCGGTGCCGGCCACCGAAAAGGCCCTGGCCAAGGCCGGCCTTGGCATCAACGACATCGGCCTGTTCGAAATCAACGAGGCTTTCGCCGTGCAAGTGCTGTCCTTCCTCGACTACTACGGAATCGACCAGGACGATGAGCGCGTGAACCGGTACGGCGGTGCCATCGCCGTGGGCCACCCGCTGGCCTCTTCCGGCGTGCGCCTGATGTCCCAGCTGGCCCGCCAGTTCTCCGAAGACCATTCGGTGCGCTATGGCATCACCACCATGTGCATCGGCTTGGGCATGGGCGGCACAGTGATCTGGGAGAACCCAAACCACGCGGACTTCGGCAGCAAGGCATAAGGAAGAGACAATGACTGCAATGAGCAAAGATTTCCAGGCTGTCGCGCAGCTGATGCACGATGAGACCGTCACCCACACCTTCGTGAAGGACGTGGCCTTGCCAAGCGGCAAGACACTGGCACTGCTGACCCTGGATAACGGCCTGGACCACAAGAAGCCGACCACCCTCGGGCCCAATGGCCTGCTGGAACTGCGCGCCGCGCTGGAAGTCCAAGCAGAACGCGCCAAGAATGGCGAGATCGATGCCCTGGCGATCACCGGCAAGCCGTACTTCCTGATTGCCGGTGCCGACCTGTCGGCCGTCACCCGCCTGAGCGCACCGGATCAAGCAACCGCCATGGCTTCGCTGGGCCACTACACCTATGAGCTGCTTGCCGATTTGGGCGTTCCGACCTTCGCTTTCATCAACGGCCTGGCGCTCGGCGGCGGCTTGGAAATCGCGCTGGCTTGCAACTACCGCACGGTCAGCACCGCCGCGGGCGCTTTGGGCCTGCCAGAAGGTTTCCTCGGCCTGATCCCGGGTTGGGCCGGCGTATACCGCCTGCCCCGCCTAGTCGGCCCCGAGAACGCGCTGAAGGTCATGATCGAGAACCCGCTGAACAGCAACCGCACCCTCTCCGGTCCGGCAGCTGCCAAGATGGGGGTGGCCGACGCCCTGTTCGAACCAGCTGACTTCATCGAGCACTCCATTGCCTTCGCTGACGGTGTCATCTCCGGAACCACAGAGGTCAAGCGCCCCAATGCGGTCGATCCAACCGATCCCGAGGTTGCTCGCCGCTGGCTGGATGCGGCCGACGCTGCCGAAAAGTTCGTCGATGCGAAGCTGTCCGGCGCGGCCCCGGCACCGTACAAGGTGCTTGAGGTCTTCCGCAAGGGCCTGGCCATCTCGCAGCAGGAATCAGCAGTCCTTGAAGTCGAAGCGCTGACTGGCCTGATGAGCACCCCGCAGTTCCAGAACACCGTGTACGCCTTCCTGGACCTGGTCCAGAAGCGCGGCAAGCGCCCCGCCGGCGCACCGGATCCAAAGCTCGCGCGCCCCGTCACCAAAGTGGGTGTCGTTGGCGCAGGGTTGATGGCTGGCCAGCTGGCCCTGCTGTTCGCCCGCCGCCTGAACGTTCCGGTGGTTATCACCGATCTGGATCAATCGCGCGTGGACAAGGGCCTTGCCTACATCCATGGCGAGATCGACAAGCTGCACGCCAAGGGCCGCATGAGCCAGGATGCGGTCAACCGCACCAAGGCTCTGGTTACCGGATCGGTCACCAAGAAGGCGTTCGCGGATGCCGACTTCGTCATCGAGGCCGTCTTCGAAGAGCTGAATGTGAAGAAGCAGGTTTTCGCAGAGGTTGAAGCGGTGGTCTCCCCCGAGTGCATCCTGGCCACCAACACTTCCTCGCTCTCTGTCACCGAGATGGGCCGCGACTTGTCGTATCCAGAGCGCCTGGTCGGTTTCCACTTCTTCAACCCGGTAGCCGTGATGCCGCTGCTGGAAATTGCTGCTACGGAGTGGACCAACGATTCCTCGCTGTCCACTGCATTCGTGCTGGGCAAGAAGCTGAAGAAGACCACGGTGAAAACCAAGGATTCTGCCGCATTCGTGGTCAACCGCGTACTGCTTCGCCTGATGAGTGAAGTCCAGGCCGCTTTCGACGAGGGCACCGACGCGAAGACAGCTGACTCGGCACTGACCCCCATGGGCCTGCCAATGAGCCCGTTGACCTTGTTGGCGATGGTAGGTCTGCCGGTCGCGCAGCATGTCAACGAGTCGCTGAACGCCGCTTTCGGCGAACGATTTGCCGTCTCGGAGAATCTGCAGAAACTGATCGATGCCAAGATCACTGCCCTCTGGGTCAAGGATGAGGCAGGCAACCAGGTGCTGAATCCCGAGGCTGAAAAGCTGATGGCCTTCGGCGATCAGCACTCGAGCAAGGAACAGATCCTGGCTCGTGTTCAAGATGCTCTGGCCGAGGAAATCGGGCTGCTGCTGGATGAGGGCGTCGTTGCCGAAGCAGCCGACGTCGATCTATGCATGATCACCGGTGCCGGCTGGCCAATGCACCTCGGTGGCATCACCCCGTACCTGGACCAGGTTGGCGCCTCCGAACGTGTCAACGGGAAGAGGTTCAACGGCTAGTACCTTCCGGGCCGTTCTTGGTTCCGGTGCTTCTCCCTGAGTGCTGGAACCATGCGAAATGCCGGGACCGCTTCCCTCATGAGGAAAGCTGGTCCCGGCTTCTTGCTGCCCCGTTAAGATGCAGGAACCCCGTACAGCTGGTAAATGCTGCTGTACGGGGTTCCTGCGCTCCATGGAGCGCCGCTTCGCGTGCCCGGTTACTAGATGATGTCTTCACCATTGCGGCGGGCTTCCAGCCATTCCTGGATAAAGCCCCTGCTGATGAAGAACAGTACTCCGGCCACTATAACTGGCCATACCAGTACGTACAGGCTCAAGAAAAACGTCGTCATTATTTGCCTCCCAGGCTCTTGGCATCGTGTCCGGCATCTGCAGCGTCAGGCTTTCCAGGTACTGCGTCGAAGTCGCCGGTGCGTACAGCGATGACATCGAAGTCGAATTCCATCTTGGATCTGAACGACAGCAGGTAGCAGACGATGGTACTGACCGAGTAGGCAACCAGCGAGGCGCTCAAGGTCGTGTAGTCGCGCAGGAAACCGAAGACGAACGGCGCGCTGGCCAGCATCGCGACGACACCGACAATCTTGGCAACGCGCAGGCCGAAGAACCCGAAGCTCATCAACGCCACGACCACGCCGATGCCAATCACCGACAGCAGCTCGATCAGCAAGCCGGTGACGCCATTGACTGGGATCAGTTCGAAGCGAACAGGGATGAAGATCGCCAGTGCAACGAGTACCGAAACGGTGAAGGCCTTGTTGGTGACCTTTTTCCAGTAGAAGCTGGCCAGAACCGGGAAGACCAGAGCACCCCAAAGAGCTCCGACGAAGACCAGCAGGTCCAGGATGTTCAGCTGCATGCTCGCGAAAGCGACTGCCAATGCGGTGGCAACGACCATGGTCGCACGGCCAATGAGCAGCATCTTCTTCGGATCGGCCTTGTCCTTGCCGGCAACGTTCTGGCCGTACACGTCAGCCATCACAATCGAAGACAGGGCCGCCAAGTCCGAGTCAGCAGTTGACGACAGCGCACCAATGATCATGATGAAGAACAATGCCAGCAGAACACCTGGCAGGTAGCTGGCAGCCATCTCGGGGATGAGGTTGTTCATGTCTCCACCCGACGGCTCGAACCCAAGGTACAGGGCGAGCACGCCGAGCATGCCCACGCCGATGACCATCGCTCCGTAGCCGATGGTTGCAGTGATGAAGGTTGGCTTGATCAAGTCCTCGCGTACTGCGAAGAGTCGCTGGGCAATAGTCTGGTTGCCAATTGCGTAGGCCAGAACGGCTGCAATGTAGGGTGCCCCCTGGCCCAGGAATGCTTCAGAGGAGAAGAAATTGGACTGTTGCGGGGTCAAGTTGCTCGCACCGGTTTCGAATGCGGCCGGGAACCCTGCGGCAAAGAAGATCGCCGGGACAATGATTGCTACAGCGCCCAGCATGCCTACGACCTGGACAAAGTCGGTCAGTACCGAGGCACGGAACCCGGACCACAGGGTGTAGAGCAGAACGCCACCGGCAACGGCCAGCACGCCCTGGATGAAGTTGAAGGGCGAGAGCATCGAGATCAATACGCCACCGGCGATGAAGTTGGACATCAAGGAGATGACCGAACCGACAATATTCGACCCGGCCAGCATCAGCTGGCTGGAGCGGCCGTGGCGTGCATGCATGACCTCGGCGAGGGTGTGCGCGCGGGGCGCGACCTTGCGAATCCGCTTGCCGAATGGGTAGATGAACAGAATCATCAACGCGCCCCAGAGCCCATAGTGGATCGGACCGGAGATTCCATAGGTGTACCCGGAGGTGGCTGAGGCGTACATCGACGAAGCCCAGATCCAGGTAGCCGTCATACTTGCAGCGGAAATGCCGAATCCAATTTTATTTCCCGCCGTCATGTAGTCGTCGGCGTTCTCTTTTTTCTTTCCGATTCGGGTGGAAATAAAGAAGGTGCCTCCGTAGAAGAGCACCAATAGCAAGACAACAGTTAGGGCGCTGAACTGCACTATTTCGTTATTCACGCGCCACCTCCCTCTAATAGACAGTGATGAGATTCGCGCCGGGAGCTAAATGCTCAACCGGCGACTTATCCTGCACGTCTTCCTGCGAGATTTCATCGCAAGGGGTAAATTTCAGCCGACGCGCACAAGCCCCTGGGCCCATGAACCACTTCCCTACACTCAAGTTTCGTTCGTTTCTCATTCGTATCGTTCATCCCTAGTCACGGGGAGCACCAGCTCGTGGATTCGTTCCAGACCTAGCGCTTTTGGCTTCACAACGTGAATCCGGACCCATGGTTTGCCTGCATCGCACTTGCGGCTATCCATATTGGCGCGCAATGGCGCTTCGGGTCAGTTCAGGCGCGGTACTCGCGTTGGCGAATACCGCCGGTTTTCCATCGGAGGGCTGCTACCCGGAACTCAACACGCGATTACTGCGCGGAGTAACTCAGTCGGCGATAAAACGCCGGACAGGAAAACAGCGAAAGCTCTCTCCGAAATTAGTAGCTTCAACTAACTACATACAAATATTAGCATGAATGCAAAGATATTCGAATCTTCCGCCGCAAGGCAGCGGGGCAACCCACTCACCGATCGGCCGGCAGGGACACGATGTTGAATCAGCCCATCGCCTGTATCAATCACGGGACTACCTTGCAGATGCGTGTAACGGTGCGCACATAAGTGCGGAAAACCGGGAAAAAAATATCTAGTTCTGGCCGTTCTATTCCCCACTGGGAGACGGGCGGGCATGCCCCAATTACACCACCCGAAATGCCCCACCTGGATTACTAACCTCTCCAAAGTGCGGGATTCAGAGCCATGCCGAGGGAGCACCCGGCGCTATGGATACTCTCGGGACTTCGAAAACACTGCATAAATATTCATAGTATTCGATACCGCCTGGCGAACGCATGCAGACCGCTCCCCCGCCGATCAAACTCACCGCATGCCGCATCCTCCTGACGCGGACGCTTTGCTCTTAGCGCCGGCACAGAGATCTCTGCCAGAATGGGTGCATGACTGACATCGCCCGACCAGCCCGTCGTACGTTCATGTGCGCCTCGGCAGCACTTGGTTCCGCCGCACTGCTCACCGCCTGCGGTGATGGACATTCTGAAGCCGACACCCCCGAGGCATTGCCGATCCCTGAACCAACCGGAGAAGGACAGGCGCTCATGAAGGCCAAGGACCTTGCCATCGGATCGCGTGCACTCGCTCCAGCCAAGGATCCTTCCGGAAAAGAAGTAGGCGTTTTGCTCTTCCGCAAGGATGAGAAGACAGTTTTGGCCTACTCGAACGTCTGCACCCACCAGGGTTGTGCCGTGAGCCCGAAGTCCAGCAAGGAAGATTTCTACTGCGCCTGCCATGGCTCACGATTCGCACCCGCTGACGGTACCGTGGACGAAGGTCCAGCTATCGCGGCTCTGCCACGCTACGCGGCGGCAATTGAAGGTGACGACATCGTCGCCTATATCACCGCCGCAGAGTAGTTTCCCAGCTCTTTTAAAGCACGAAAGGCTGAACCCGGATGGGTTCAGCCTTTCGTGCTTTCTAATTGGTTCGTTTAGAACAATGCAACCTTCTGCGGGGGCGGGAAGAGCTCATCCATCTGGACCCGTTCCGCAGCGCTCGGAACCCAACGCACCGCTGCAGCGTTGGCTCGAATCTGCTCGGGACGGGTGGCACCGGCAATCACTGAGGCCACCGGCGACTGCGCTGCCAGCCACGAAAACGCCAATTCGATCGGCGTCAGATCCCGTTCGGCGGCAAACGCATCGAATTGATCCAACTGCTCGAAATCGCTGGTTTCCACGAGATGCTGACGAGCGTGAGTCAGGCGACTGCCTTCTGGGGCATGCCCCTTGGAGTATTTCCCGGTCAGCAGGCCGTTTGCCAGCGGGAAGTAGGGCAAGACGCCCAGATCGAATTCACGAGCCGCTGGAAGCACTTCCAGTTCTGCACGCCGGTCAATCAGGTTGTAGTGATTCTGTGCCGAGACGAATCGCTCGGTTCCCAATTCACGGGCCACGTACTCCGCCTGGGCGATTTGCCAGCCGGCCCGGTTGGAATGACCGATGTAGCGAACCTTGCCGCTGGTGACTAGCTCATCCATAGCCCGCAAGGTTTCTTCGATGGGAGTGTTCGCATCTGGGGTATGGAACTGATACAGGTCGATGTAGTCGGTACCGAGCCGCTTGAGCGACGCTTCGACGGCTTTGACGATATAACGGCGCGAACCACGTGCATTGAAGTCCGGACCATTTGCGCCCTGCATATCCATGCCGAATTTGGTGGCCAGCACGATGTCATTGCGTGCTTGCCCTAGCGCTTTGCCCAGACGGATTTCGGAAAGCCCTGGTTCCTTTCCATAGACATCCGCGACATCGAAGAGCGTAATACCCGCATCAAGCGCCGCATGGATAACCGCGTCGGTTCCTTCTTGGGATTCGGTCGCAGTACCTGCGCGGCCAAGATTGTTGCAGCCTAGCCCGACGACGGAAACACTCAGGCCGCTGCGGCCTAGCTGACGGAATTCCATGGACACCTCATCTGTTGGTTTGTTCATCCGCTTCACTGAGCGACGTTATACCCATAGGCTATCCGGTAGGTAGTTGTGCTCAACATTTCACAGCACAATTCACTGCATTGCATATTTATCCATTAGGATGGAAACATGTCTAAAGTTCTTACCAATCTCCCTGTAGGCGAGCGCGTAGGTATCGCGTTCTCCGGTGGCCTCGACACCTCGGTGGCAGTAGCCTGGATGCGCGACAAGGGCGCCATCCCTTACACCTACACTGGCGACCTCGGCCAGTACGACGAGCCAGATATCGACGCTGTACCTGGCCGTGCACTGGAGTACGGTGCAGAGAACTCCCGCCTGGTTGATTGCAAGCCTGCTCTGGTTGAAGAAGGCTTCGCAGCACTCGCCTGCGGCGCTTTCCACATCCGCACTGGCGGCAAGACCTACTTCAACACCACCCCGCTGGGCCGCGCCGTCACCGGCACCCTGCTGGTCCGCGCAATGCGCGAAGATGGCGTGGATGTCTGGGGCGACGGTTCGACCTACAAGGGCAACGACATCGAGCGCTTCTACCGCTACGGCTTGATGGCCAACCCTAAGCTGCGCATCTACAAGCCATGGCTCGACCCCAACTTCGTTGCAGAGCTTGGTGGCCGCCAGGAAATGTCCGAATGGCTGCAGGAGCACGGTTTCCCTTACCGCGATTCGGCCGAAAAGGCCTACTCAACCGATGCCAACATCTGGGGCGCAACCCACGAGGCGAAGACCCTGGAACTGCTGAACAGCTCCATCGAGTCTGTTGAGCCGATCATGGGCGTGAAGTACTGGGACGAGAACGTAGAGATCAAGACCGAAGATGTCTCGGTTTCCTTCGTCGCTGGCCGCCCGGTAGCCATCAATGGCAAGGAGTTCACCGATCCGGTGGCTCTGGTCAACGAAGCTAATATCATCGGCGGACGCCATGGTCTGGGCATGAGCGACCAGATCGAGAACCGCATCATCGAGGCCAAGTCCCGTGGCATCTACGAAGCACCAGCAATGGCGCTGCTGTACATCGCCTACGAACGCCTCGTGAACGCGATCCACAACGAAGACACCGTGGCCAGCTACCACAACGAAGGCCGCCGCTTGGGCCGTCTGATGTACGAAGGCCGCTGGCTGGACCCGCAGGCCCTGATGCTGCGCGAATCGCTGCAGCGCTGGGTCGGCTCGGCCATCACCGGTACCGTCACCATCCGCTTGCGCCGTGGCGACGACTACACGATCGTGAACACCGAGGGCGAGAACCTGAGCTACCACCCGGACAAGCTTTCGATGGAGCGCGTAGGCGACGCCGCTTTCGGCCCAGTGGACCGCATCGGCCAGCTGACCATGCGCAACCTGGATATCGCGGACTCCCGCGGCCGCCTGGAGCAGTACGCCAACATGGGCCTGGTCGGCGGCACCACCGCTGAACTCGTCGGCTCGCTGGAAGCTGGCGGAGCTGATGACATCGTGAACGCAACCCAGGTTGATAGCGATGACCTGGCGACCGACCGCGCTATCGAGTCTGCTGCATTCGACGCAGGCACCGACTAGACGCCAAGGCACAGCTAGAGGATCGGCCAGGTTCTCCCTTCACGGGGAGAACCTGGCCGATCTTTTATTCTGCCCGGAAACCGGTCAGCGCAAAAAAATAGTCCCAGACGTGTGAACGTCCGGGACTAGCCTGGGTTGCAGGCTGTCAGCCCTCGATCAAGGACAGCAGCGGGCTCACCGCGATGGTGAAACCAATCAAGGAAATCAGTCGAAGTACCATGCGGACACGTGCTCCCTGCTTGGTATTCGGTTCTGGCAGGCGGAAGCCCTGTTCAACGATCCACACCAATATGGCAATGACAACTCCGGTCAAGGCAACCTGCGCTGGGGCGAGGCCAGAAAGCAGGGACACCACTCCAATGCCGATGATGACACCGACGCAAGCCTGGAAAACCAGGTGCAACGGCGTGCGGGTTGCTCCCATCCGCGGGACTTTACGCTGGGCACCGGGGGTCTCGTCCCGGTCTTCTTGTGGAATCATTTCTCCTTGTTTCCTGCTCGTTTAAACCTGTGCTTTCGCGGGGCCGCACGAAGACACCACTTCCTTGGACAACAGCAGGCCACTGCCGCCGTTAAAAACCACAGTACCGAACCGTGGAGCCCGGGCTACTTCTTCGAATCCCAGGGCACGATGAAGCGCCAAAGACGCAGTATTCTGCGCGTTGACCACGCACCATGCGGTCGAAGCGCGCTGCGCAATCCATGACAGCCTGGCCTCGGTTAGGCTTCGTGCCACGCCCCGTTGCCGGTATCCGCAGGCAACCTCGATCCCGGCAAGGTAATAGCCAGCTGGCGCCAACGGATCAGCAGGCTCCCACCAATGGGCTCGAGCCCAGCCAAGCAGCTCTCCGGCCGGGTTCTTGACGACTACCTGGCATTCACCAGCGCCCCAATTTCCAGGTTCAGCCTGACGCCCCAAACTCTCCGACAGCCGACGGATGGCCGGGTGGTCCGCTGCCTGCATTGGCTGCGTCGCAACTATGGGGCTTATCATTCGTGATCAGTCGATGGACATCGGCTTTGGTGGCATCGGGTGCGCCATCTTCAGCTTGTTCAATTCCGCATAGGGCGCAACACCGATACTCATCTTGGTGAAGTCCAGCTTGGCTTCGCGGATGCACGTCTTGATCGCAGCGACTGCAAGCTTTGGAGCTGGTGATAGGACTCGGATGTTCAGCTTTCGGTTACCGAAATCGCTGGACTCCACCGTGCCAAGTCCGCGCCATGCCAAGTGGCCGGTCAGCGCTTCCTTGGCCTTCTTGTCCAGGTACTGGTCGCGCTCGGTGCCATTTGCGGATTTCAGCGCGTACTGCACGATAACCCACGACTGATCTTCTTCCTTGATCTCTGCATAGCCTTCGGCAGCACAGGCTTCAGCGAAACCAGCGAACAATTCGTCGGCGCGGTCGGTGTTTACGTCCTGGACTTCATTGGTCTTGGACATATGTCCCACGGTGCCGTGATTGATCACGAACTGACCCAATTCATCGTCCTCGAACTGCTGGAACCATGCTTCGCGGAATTCCAGTTCGTTCTTTTCGTTCATCCGGTAGGTGCGAATGATCGCCATGTGATTACCCCTTGGGTCTACGGTGTGCTTAGTTATCTAAATTTTTGGAGGCTTCGGCAAGCTGTGCGGCTAGGCGCTCAGCCTTGGATTGCCAGGTGGCGCGGTGTTCGGCATTGAACGGTGCATCGTTGTTGATCACGGTGCCGAGCAACAGTCCAGCTTCTCTTCCAATACTACGAACTAGGGAAGCTGGATAGTTCATGCCTATTTCATGTTCGGCGAATTCATCTTCATCATCAAGGAACACGCCTTGGCTACGTGAACGAATCACGTCCAAATCCATGTCAATGGAGTTGACTTCCCAAGCGCCACGCTTCATCCGTCGCCATCCGATGTTGCTGGACAGGTCGATGTAGACATCAAAATCTTCCAGTGCATCCGCATAGAGGGTGGCAATCCACTGGCCCGAGTGTGGAATCAGGCAGAGCGCATTACTCGCTGCCAAGTGTGCGGTGCCCGGACGGGCTACCAGTGCGCCGGCCGGCTGGTGAAGCCAATGTCCGTATTTGTCCTGTCCGAGATAAAATCCGGGCACCACCCAGTGCGGGCTGGAATCATACTTCCAGGCGCGCGCTACCACCAAGGAACCCTCGGCGATAGTTTCTGGGCTACGGGGCAGGTCTACCGGGCAGCCGGACGGTGAGCTCACAGCTTCGGAATCTGACCGGTAGGCAGGTCTTGTCCAGGGAGGGGCCGGGCGAATGGAACCTTGGTTCCCAGAACCTGCGCCAGGGTATCGCGGGCTACCTGCTGTGCAGTCAGTCCAACGCGGTCCAAGACCTCAGCACGAGTTCCGTGCGCCAAGAATTCGGTAGGCAAACCTACTTCGTTCAGAGCCGTATCGACACCCGCTGCACGCATTTCGGTGCGCAAGCGCGAACCCACACCGCCGGCTCGGACGCCATCTTCGATGCAGACCACAATGCGGTGACGGGCTGCCAGTGAAATCACCGAGGTTGGCATTGGTAGAACCCAACGAGGATCCACCACGGTCACCGATACGCCCTGGCTGTTCAGTCGTTCTGCGACATCCAGCGAAAGCTCGCTCATGGCGCCCACGGAAACGATGAGAACATCCGGTGCGGAACGGTCCCCCAAGCGTGCCAGAACATCCACGCCATCTGGCAGGCGGTCCACAGCTTCGATGGGTTCACCCACCGAGCCCTTGGAGAATCGCACGACACTTGGCGCATCATTGATGTCAAGGGCTTCACGCAGTTCCTCCCGCAGGCGGTCGGCATCGCGCGGCGCAGCCAGATGCAGGTTAGGCACGATCTGGGTCAGCGCCATATCCCACATGCCGTGGTGGCTGGCGCCGTCCGGGCCGGTGACTCCAGCGCGGTCCAGCACGATGGTGACACCTGCCTTATGCAGGGCCACGTCCATCAGCAATTGGTCAAAGGCACGGTTGAGGAAGGTCGCGTAGACGCAGACCACCGGGTGCAGTCCGCCAAAGGCAAGGCCGGCGGCAGTAGTCATGGCGTGCTGTTCGGCGATGCCCACGTCAATGACGCGTTCAGGGTGTTCCTGGGACATTTTCTTCAGGCCCACTGGCTGCAGCATGGCACCGGTGATCGCCACAATGTCCTCGCGCTCGTTGGCCACCGCCGCGATCTCTTCGCCGAAGACGCTGGTCCAGCTCTGCGCGCTGGACTTGGAAACCGGCAGACCGGTGATTGGGTCGATAACGCCAACGGCGTGGAACTGGTCAGCTTCATCGGCGCGGGCCGGAGCGTAGCCGTGGCCCTTCTCAGTCAGGGCATGCACGAGCACTGGGCCCGCGTACTGCTTGGCCTGCTGCAGCGCTTCTTCTACTGCGCGCTGGTTGTGGCCATCGATCGGGCCGATGTACTTCAGGCCCAGGTCCTCGAACAGGCCTTGCGGTGCCCACCAGTCCTTGATGCCCTTCTTGGTGGCGTGAAGGGACTTGTAAGTGAAATCGCCTACTGGCCCGGATCCCTTGAGCTTGACCTTGAGCTTGTCCATGGCGTTCTCGTAGGCCGGGTGGGTACGGAACTTGTCCAGCTGCTGGCGCAGTCCCGAAAGCTGGTTGGCCAGGCCGCCGATGGTCGGGGCGTAGGAGCGGCCGTTGTCGTTGACCACGATGACTGCTTTGCGGTCCTTGTCGGCAGCGATGTTGTTGACTGCTTCCCAGGCCATGCCGCCGGTCAAGGCGCCATCGCCCACCAGGGCTACGGCGTAGCGGTCATTGTTATTCATCAGCTTGTTGGCGCGGGAAATTCCATCAACCCACGACAGCGAGGAGGAAGCATGGGAGGACTCAACCACATCGTGTTCTGATTCACCACGGTCAGGGTAGCCCGACAGGCCTCCCTGCTGGCGCAAGGTCTCGAAATTCTGGCGTCCGGTAACCAGCTTGTGCACATACGACTGGTGTCCCGTATCGAAGACTATGGAGTCAGTTGGGGAATCGAAGACACGATGGATGCCCAGGGTCAGCTCGATAACACCGAGATTGGGGCCCAAATGGCCGCCAGTACGAGCAACATTGTCGATGAGGAAGCCGCGGATTTCCTCCGCCAAGTCGTCGAGCTGCTCGAGGGTAAGCGCCCGCAGGTCACTTGGTTTCTTGATGGTCTTCAATAAAGACACGTTCATCCCCTTCACAAATTCGCCGACAATAGGCTGGAAAGCCCATGCGAAATACCTAGTTTACCGCGTTCAAGGCTTCTTTCATTATCCGTCAACGTCCGTGCTGGTGCTAATTTCCTAGCAATGACGTTCACTACCCCGAACGCAGGTGCCGGTTC
The DNA here is from genome assembly GCF_044743255.1 of Glutamicibacter sp. NPDC087673. Taxonomy (NCBI): domain Bacteria; kingdom Bacillati; phylum Actinomycetota; class Actinomycetes; order Micrococcales; family Micrococcaceae; genus Glutamicibacter; species Glutamicibacter sp. NPDC087673. The sequence continues at coordinate 600,357 of NZ_JBIUWB010000002.1, read as the reverse complement.
GCGTGCGAGCCTAGTTGCGGTCCAGGGTATCGGCCAGCATTTGCAGCCCTTGCGCTTCGAAGGATTCATCTCCAACTTCATAAGACCAGACGGCCGTCCCCAGGCCTTCACGTAGTTGCATCATTTTCCATGATAATTCTTCGCGCGGATCATAGCCGTAGCCCTGCAAGAAGGCCTGTTCCAGCTCCGGATGCTCCACCCACTGCTGAACTGAGAGTCGCGCGAAGTCGCTGGAAGCTGGACGGAATTCAAAACGTCCGAAATCAATGACTTTCAGTTTTCCATGGTCTACGAGCCAATTACGGGGCTGCCAGTCGCCATGCGTCGGGACGACAGCCACGGATCTAGGCTCGTAGCTGGTGAACAGGTCCCTGATCTGCCGGCACCGTGAAGCACCGATACGGTGCTTGCGCTCGAGCAGCTGAAGGAATTTTGCCGTCAGCCGGGCTTCGTAGTCATGAGCAACACGCTGCTCTTGATCGTGCAGCAACCTGAGCGCGTGTCCGGCCTGTCGATGCGAATCCGGCGCGTATTCATGTTCTGTCCCTACGCACAGTTCTCCGGGCTGGTAGTCCAGCACTGCCAGGCGGTGCACATCGCTTGAAAAACGCAGCCGCGCGGCCAGCCCAGCTTCGGCAAGTACACTCGTGTACCGGCGATGTGCTTCCAGCTCCCGGATGATGTGATGGTTTCTTTCGCCCGCGGTCTTGAGCACGAAGTGCTTTCCGGCTGCGTCCAAATGGAGGACTTTAATGTCTGTCAGCCCCCAAGACATGTCCGAAACGACTGTTGCCTCTCCGAGCCAGGAACGCACTTGGTGCACTTGGCCCGCATTCAGCAGATCTTCAAGGGCAGGTGACGTCATCGGAAGTTCCTCTCCGCCAACAGTTTTCTGGAAGTGATTCCCGAGTCTAGCAATTGATCTCCAGGCTCCCTGCGGGCGGCGCTAAGCTGAGCGTATGCCACCTTCCTTCGATCCTCATCACGTCTCAGCGAGTTATTCGAGTCTCGCCAGCGCCTATATCGATCTGTTCGCTTCGCCCGAGCAGGCGGAGCTTGAAGACCGGGAGCTGATTGCGGCGTGGGCGGGGCAGCTGGAGGGGCCGGTCCTGGACGCTGGCTGCGGGCCTGGGCATTGGACACAGTTCATCGCCGATGCCCATCGGCCGGCTACAGGCGTTGACCTCGTTCCGGAGTTTCTGGACTTCGCACGGCGCAACTTCCAGAAGCCCGATTTCCTGCGTGCAGACCTGGCGCAGCTGCCGTTCGAAGACCACCATTTTTCCGGGGTGCTCGCCTGGTACTCGGTAATCCATGCTCCTCCAGCCGACCTTCCGCAGCTGTTGGGCGAGTTTGCCCGGGTGCTCAAGCCACGCGGCAAGCTGCTGCTCGGATTCTTTGCTGGGGATCAGCTAGAAGCCTTTGGCCACCAGGTCGCCCCGGCCTGGTATTGGCCGCCCGGGGAATTGGAGCTGCTGTTGGAAATGTCAGGCTTCAGCGTACTGGAGGTTGGCACCCGCACCCGGTCCACGGCCCGCACCCATGGTCAGCTGAGTGCGCAAAAGGATGGTTAAAAACCTGAGACCCAAGGCAATTGCCTTGGGTCTCAGGTGTTCCCGCGATGCGGAACTACTTAGAGATTCGCTTCGACCGGAGCCGAGGTGGATCTGCTAGTTGGCAGCGGCGATCTGGCGCAGTACGTACTGCAACATACTCCCACTACATGGTTGTTTTGGCTGTTCAACAAGAGCAAAGACGATTTGAGCGCCCAAGCTCGACCTGGAGCAACATAACGCCCAAGTTTTTCGAACATGAAGCCCATAGTGCTCGCGAGTAACTACCGTTAAGGCAAAATGTAAACCTACGAATCGGAGTCCCCACCCGCACGGTTGGAGTCCATGAACCATCAATCACCACAATGATCACTACTTCGTCCAAACCGTGAAGTTAGGGAAATGCGAGTCAGTAATAAAGGCAACACTGTGCTTAGCACGTGTAACACCGACGTAGAGAGAGCATGCGGCACTTCCCTCCAGCCAAGGTCCGTCAGCTAAAAATTTTAAGACTTTGGTAGTCGGATAGATCAATACATGGTCCACCGTACGACCCTTGGCTACCCCAAAAGTGAGAAAGGGAAGCTCCAGGTTCTTGGCCACTGATTTGCTATGGCGTAGGCACAACGCCTCGAAACTCTTGGCATACTCGGCAGCATCTGTTTCTCGGACAGTGAAGAGACCTGTATGCGAATGCGACTCAGTTGAGGCAGAAACCGTTCGTTCGTAGCCAAGGTCTGGGTCAAAAATGGAGTCCGAGAATCCCGAAATGACCTGATTTGAACGGTACGTCGTTGGCTTTTGCACGATGTGCAGAAGCTGTTTCCTCTCCATAGCTTGGAACCAATCGAAAATCCTCTCTCTGCGGTATTTCTTGTTCTTTGGATCGCGCACATTGGTTGACAGCAACGCCTGGCGCATGTCACCCACCATCGTGATCTTGGGGCTCGATCGCAATAATGATTCAAGTAGATCCAAATCCCAGCCGCCAAGGTCCTGCACTTCATCGATGTAAATTTCGTCGTAGATGTGCTCCATACGATCAATTACTCGACCTCTACTCGCCGTCATTACATCGTAGGCGAGCTTGGCAAGATGTAATTTATATGCTCGATTATCCTCGTCTAAGAAGCGGGTTACCCCATTGGCAAACCGGCCAGGGTCACCATCGAAATTCAGGCCGGTCAGCCGACGCCCCTCATATAGGAGAGGAAGATAAGGACGAACAAAGTGATTCAGAAGAAAGGAGAACCAACCCATTACCTCTACGCGATTGCTGCGTATGCCCGCCGCTCGAAGCCGAGCGGTCAGCTCTTCTTGACTTGCAGTGGTGTACCCGAGTACGAGGATACGGCGATGTTCCGGACATGACACACAGTCATCGACAATCGACTGAGTCTTGCGGCCGCCAGCTACTGCCAAAAAGGTCCGATTCACGCGAAGTGCTCAATCGCCTGCTGGATATAGAGAGGCATAACCACGTCCTGCGTTGCCTCCAATATTCGCAGCGCTCCTTCGGTCTTATGGTTGCGCATCCAAGTCTCCAAGTTATCTCGTGGCCGCAGCCCCAGAATCGTTCGCATACCTTCGACTCCATTGGCTTGAACGAGTTGTGGTTCAAGAGTCTTGCCGCACTTTGGGTCGCCGACATACATCTGTCGGCTCTCCGCTAGATACTCGCCAAGCCCTTCAAGGATTTCAGAAGGCGGGGTCCCGTCGTTGTCCTGAAGTGCTACAACTTCACGGTCAAGGATCATACAAAGCTCAAGTGCCCGCTTAAACGTAATTCCGTTCATGGAAATGACGTCAATACCGTCAGCCTCGGGATATTTCTGAAACTTATCAAAATAGCCTCGCTTGAAGATCATTTCGTCAGACGGACCTTCGACGAGTACGAGCTTCGTAGCCAGAACGAGACGCAGGGTGTCATATCCGGATAGATGTTTGAAGTACGAAACTGTTTCTTTTTCAAGATCAGTAAGGCGGCTGGTCGTGTCACCTCGCAAGAAGACCAATCTATTAAGACCCAGGCGGTTAAGGACGAAAGAACTATGCGTTGTGATGAACAGCTGCTGGTTCCCACCAGCGAGAGTCTCGATCCGCTGGATCAGCCGCTGGAGACGACTGTGCGCGAGATGGGTTTCAGGCTCCTCGATCAGCACTGATTGAGCAGACTCTGCCCGCCGTTTCATCGCCAATGCCACTTTAATTGACGCCTGTTGTCCTTGCCCTGACATGGCAAATGGAATTTCGTTGACCTGCGGTATGACGCCAGCTTCCCACGAAGCATTCGCAGATTGGTCCATCGTCAATCCCAACGGAGCCTCGTGAAGTACTTCGGACCCTTCCCGCACCTTATTGTTAAGACTGTGTAGCGTCGAAGTTGTCATCTGATGCCGCGATTTTCGGTGGGCCACTGAAATCGCTGCCCGTTCCTTTGATTCGAGGAACGAAGCTAGAATCTCTCGAGTATGGAAGTCAATACCCGCCCGGGAGCGGATTGTACGTGAATCGATCATTGACAGTCCCAAACCAGCCGGTCGGCGACGAAGGGGCATGTCATTGAAATCCGTCCAAGTTGCCTCGAAGTACTCAGTTGGCAGAACATTTGGTCGTCCCGGATCCGCCATGTAGGAATCGAACTCGTCCTCAAATTCAGAGTTGAGGGCCACCTCGAGCTTGACGCCGGGCGAGTCGACTCGCAAGAAATTATGGATTCCGCGCATTCTTTGAATGTCGGGATCGTCGGAATCGAGATAGACTTCGACGGCAATCGATGGCACTACTGCCCTTGGATTAGCGTCGTAGGCGCTGAAATACTCACTCACTAATTGAGTATTGAACCAGTAAGGATTGAGATCCTCGTTCGCCCAACGACCGTCGATCCGCCCGCTAAGGGCCATAGCAATCGCCTCTAACAAGGTCGACTTACCTGCCTCGTTATCACCGATAATGATGTTCATCTTGGGATCTGGTTCAAAGACCAACTGGCGAAATTTGCGGTATCCCTGAACAATGACCTTGCTAATCATGATCTTCCTACGGCTCCAATTGTTTCCGGACCAGTAATGTTCATTGACTCGAGGCCACTCATCTTTCATCTCCTCAGAAAACGCGACGATTTCGCTCGATTCAACCAATAAGCTTCCCTCACGACTGAAAATAAATATCGCTCAAGGCAAAACAGCATATATAAATACTCAGAATTGGAGGCGAAGCGAGATTCAGTCTCCTAATGTCCACACGGCAGTGCTCCTTGGTTCACCTGAGACCTAATAGTTCTCCCACACGTACGCGTAGGTTCGGGCGAACAGCGCCCCCTTGATTGGTAAACTGTAATTCTCCAACGCAGAACGCAGCTCGCGACGCACTTGCTCGTCCCCTGCATCATTTGATGTCCAGCCTGTATAATCCCAGTCGCGTCAGATATCGATAATCGTTTCAGCGATCTTGATGGCAACTTCTTCGAGAGTAGACCCTTCGGTGCTGAGGCCAGATCGAGCCGCAAGCAGTGGGCTTACATCGCGTAGTTCCTCGAAGTTAGTTTGATGAGTGACCGGGATGACTCGATCCGTGGCGAGCAACGCGGAGAGCTCTTTATCGGCAACACCAGCCGAATCCAAACTCTTGAACATTGCGGGAGTTACAAGCACGATGCCGATGCGTGAGTTTCGAAGACCCTCGTCGATCTTCCGGATCAGTGAGGTCCCGAGTACAACGTCTTTCTCGCTGAACCATACGGTCGCGCCCTGAGCTTCCAACAAATCGTGAAGTTCTTTCGCTGCGTCCTTACGGTCGTCCCATGCATGGCACAGAAACAGATCCCGACGGTCTGGAAATTTCTCGGCCTGTCGGATGACCTGTTCGCGAACTGGTGCAAGCGTTCGCTGCTCCGAAATAGTGTAAGACACGGTATGACCAGCAGTCGTGCGTCGCTTACTACTCTTGGTTGATTTCCGTGATATGGGTTGGCCAGTCATGCGTGGGGGCGGCGAATAGTACGACGGCGAATAGTACGACGGCGAACGGTACGAGGATTGGTAGCGGCAGGCGGGGCAGTTTGCGGCCGCGCTAGCTGTTCGGTGGCCCTGGACGGGAGCGGTACATTGCATGAAAGTAATGCTACCTATAGCAACCGACACTTTGACTTTGGATGCTTTTCCTCATGCCCCGCCCTTAAGTAGAATCTACGACTCTGCCGGCTTCGGCGAACTTTCGTTGCGGACTCGGCCCGCAACGGGCATTGTCAGCGTCATGCAATCCCTACTTGAGCAGGTTTGACAGCTCTATCTGTAAGCCCGGACAACATATCAACGCGCCCAAACGCTCCAACGGTGATGCGGCCGCGGTGGGTGCAGATCGTACGCTTCCGAAGTGCCGCCTAGACAGCGTCTCTCCTATTCATAATTTCCGGGGCTTCAGGGATACTTAGTCTGTGACCGACCGGCCGGGAATCTATTTGTTCCCGACCTGTCGCTCCGGCAATGATTCAGGAAATGTAAAGGGCTAATCAATATGACTCTCCTACCCGTATACGACAGCAGAGGATCAGTATCAGGCTGGTACGAGGAAGACCGCCTCTATTCACTCCAAGGAAACGTGATCGGGTGGCTGCGAACTGACGGGGTTTATTCGATTGGCGGCAACCACGTCGGTTGGCTCGAGCGCGGGCATTTCTGGGACTCTCACGGTTGCGTAGTCGCGTGGACACCGGAAGCAAGCGGGGGCCCGGCCAAGCCAGGTCGCGCCGGACTTCCAGGTCGACCAGGCAAGGGTGGGACACCGGGACGTCCTGGTTTTAGCGGACGCATGGGTCGACCAGGACTCTCGAGCGCTTGGAGCAACAAGAACTGGTCTACCTACCTCAGGTAGCCGGTCGCCGTGGGCTGGCAAACCTCGTGGTTCGCCAGCCCACGTTCGCGTGATTCGTGACGGCGCGATTTGAGCATACTCATGGTCCGGGGCAGCGTTAAGGGACCCACAACCAGACGCCAATAAATATCGACGGCTACGTCGCTATGGTATGGAACGTATCCCGTGATCATTGCACACGCTGCCACTCGCATCAATCTCCACTCTTTGAAACCGTTGCAAGCGCTAGCGAACCTAAAGGCTCTTCGCACGAGTGTAAAGATCGCGCAGGGCAGTGTCGGAAAGGTCGATGATTGGCTCATACATGAACGAGTTCACGTGGATGTTCTCCGGCGTCATGAGCACGACGTCATCGAGCGTCCGGAGTGACTCGTCGGTCCCGTGGCCCCGGTTCTTATACGCTTGGAAGAGCGCCTGGGTCTGGTTGCCCGTAATCCCTTCCGTGAACGTCGGGTCGGCAAGGACGACTACCATATGTTGCTCCGCGACGATCCGAGTAGCAATCGACAGCACGATCTTGTTCTCGAAGTTGATGCCTTCGTCTGCAATCAGCGCAACTTCTGCCTGATCGAGCAGCAGGTCGATAACCGGCTTAGTGCCAGCACTCCACGACTTCTTCTTATTACCTGGACGAAATGTCTCGTTAAAGATCCGGTCGAGCTCGGCATTGTCGATACTCGCTGAGTCGGCCTTCCAATGCAACAACGAGGTCAGCTTCAAGTAGTCGGGGTCGTCCTCGCCCTTAGTGTACTCAAGGATGTTACGCACGAACGGCACCGAGGCAATGCGCTGCATGCCGTCGCCAAAGAAGTTCTTCTTGAAGCCATAGATGAACGGGTTCCTCACATGGCTGGCCTGAGTCAAAGCGACCTTCGCCTCGCCCTTCTGGGCCATGAAGCACTTGTTATAGCCAACGACATTCCGGCTAAGAAGCGTGCGGAAGAAATCGAAGTTATGAGTGAGGAGGATGAGTTTGAAGTTTGCGTGATCAGCCATTTCCTTGAGGTACTGGATGATGGCGTACTTGTTCTTGTAATCGAACGAATCGGCAAGGTCATCGATGACGAAGATCGTCTCCCGACCCGTGGCCTTGCGCGTCTCCATCTCGAAGAGGACATTGAGGATGTAAAGCGCCTTCTTCTCGCCGTTGCTAAGCACTGATAACAGATCATCCCGTTCGACACTTGCAGACTCCTGGCCGTCATTAAACTCGAAGACAAGCTTGAGCATGGAGTCCTGGCCGAGGGCCACCTGATACTTGTTCTCTGCACGGAGAGTGAACGGCACGAAGAAGCGCTCGTTGAAGATTTTGATGACCTTGTCCCACTGGGTGCTCTCGGTGGCCGCTTGCTGCTCGATAGCCTTGCGACGCTTCTCCGTATCTTTGTAGCACGTCACGACGCGCAAGAATGCCTCCTCGTGAGCCTTGAAGTACGACTTCCAGACGTCCTGTTGGAATATCTGGATATTGGAGAATTCTGGGAGGAGATCTTCCCGATTTGCAATGAACTCGAAGAACTTTCGTGTGTCTTGATTGCGCTGGACCGCACGTTCGACACCATCCATCTTCTTTCGCAGTGCATCGTCATCACCGATACGCTTCTTTTCTTCAGTGATCAGTGCCTGGAGGTCGGCATTGCTCGTAATCTGGCGGGGCTCATCCTCGCCGTGAAGTAATAGCGAATGCTTCGCGGTGAAGAAGCCGTTGTCACCAAGGCTCTTCGTAATGTTCGTGGCGTTGTAATAGGTAAACGAACTCCGGTTGAAGAACGTGGACTCGTCGAGAAGCTGGTTAAGTCGAGTTACGTACGCAGCCAGCTGTGCCTGAACGTCAGCGCCTTTGAGCGCGGTGGCCACCTTGTCGTTGAAAAGTAGGTCGTGTGGTAGGTCTGCAAACCGAGCGTCCTCGAGCTGTTCAACTTCGTAGGCAACGCGGACAAGTGCGTCGTAAAACTTGTCGTCGCTCTGGGTGAAGACCTTCGAGATCGTCGTGATCACGTCCTGGTTGGTGCCCGCCTGTGCAGTCAATTCCTTGACCAAGGCGTCGCGGGCATCCAGGAGCTCCACCTGGAGCGCTTCGTACTCCTTTCGGAGCTTAGGGTTGACGAGCAGGGTCGAGGTCGACTCCGTCGGGCCGAGCTCTTCGTCGTAAGACAGGACAACTGCGATGTCGCAGGGATCTGGCGACTGGCCGCTCTCGTCAGTGATCGAGCGAGTAGACTCGCGGTCAGGGAAGACTCGGTCGGTGGTCTCCTTGTCCGTGGCGAGGTCTTTGAATGTCCGTGCGAATGACGTCTTCATCGTGCCGTTGGGCGCGTAAATTGCCACTGCATTTCGGTCACCGAATTCGAGTGTCGCATCAAGCGATCGAATGCCGTGACAATTGGTCAACTCGACCTTAAGCTTCTTCATGCCAAAAGTCTATAGTGTCCACACGCTCATTGTTGGCCGTCACTTTATCAGCGTTGGCGCAGAGCACGCCTAATAGTTCTCCCGCACGTAGTCATACGTTCGGTCGAACAACTCTCCCTTGATCGGTAGACTGTAGTCCTTCAAAGCAGAACGCAGTTCGCGACGGACGTGCTTGTCCCCTGCATCGCTGGATGTCCAACCGGTATACGCAACCTGAACAACGATCGAATCGATCCGTAGAGCGATGTCTGGAACGATTTTGTGCAGTCCAGGAGGAGTGTTTTCCTCCACAATTTGTGTGAGCGCTCCTCGTCTCGGATCCGAAATTCGTTCCAGTTCCTCTTCATCGCCCAGCTCCGCGGCGCGATCAGCTGCAACGACATCCTGTGCGATCTTCAGCGCTGCTTCCAGGAACGCCAGCGAGTCTTCGACGTTCTCGATAGCTTTGGCACGCAACTTCTCGATCCGCTCCGCCAATGATTTGTATACAGGGCTATCGCTGTCAGCGAGTCGGCGCTTCAGGCGCGTCTCGATCGAGTCAAGCACTTCCTGGTAGACGTCATCTGATTGAGTATCAGCAGAGCCGTCATCTGGTAGCCTCAGCTGCTCGGCGATCTTCTTCACCAGTGCAAGGCCAGCAGCGTCCAGGGTGACAGTCTTAGAGTGCATTGTCTTCACTGCGACGTCGCTCATATGGCCATGGATCAACGATGTGGTCTTTGCACCGAGGCGCGCCCACAGGAACGCTTTGGAGACTTCCTTGGGTCGGATCGACTCATACACCTTCGCCAGCCAGAAGTACTGGGGCTTGAATGGTTGCAGCATAGGATGCGGTTCTAGGAACTCCCACACCGTCTGCAACGCCACGTAGGTCTCGATGAACACCGTGCGCTGCGAACTACCTTCAGTGATCCTCTCGTGTGCTTCAGCAAGCGACTCGAACGATGAATCGGCGGTGTCGATACCGCTGAATATGTGTAGCAGACGCGTCAGATCAGCAACAAACTTTCCAGCCAGCTTCGAAGCGTCGATAACGTTGACCTCCTCATCCTCACCGCCCTTGACCTGCGGGCCGGCAATGGCATTGCCAATGGCCTTCGCAAGCCCGATGTAGTCAACGACGCGTCCGTAATCTTTGCGCTGGCCGGTAACCGGGTTCTTCCACGGTCGGTTCGGCCGGGTGATCGTCTGGAAGAGGTTCGCGTCCTTGGCTGGCTTATCAAGATACAGCACGCCCTCGATGGGTGCGTTGAATCCAGTCATCCATTTAGCTGTGACGACAATGAACGACATTGGATCGTCGGTCTTCTTGAAACGGCGTTTCAGCGCTTCTTCCTGCTCCGGAGAAAGCATGTACTTTTTGAACGCCTTCGGAGTCTCTTTGGAATCTTTGACGTGCATGACTACGCCGACCTCGCGCAACTGACCATCGGACATAAGAGCGCTGCGGCGCTCCAGCTCCGCTTCGATCGCACGGGCGTAAGCGATGACAAGTTTTTGGTTGTAGGCGACGACCTGCGCCTTCTGCCCCAGCGGCGCAACGAACGTCAGGAAGTGATCAACGATATCGGCACAGACGGCGGCGACGCGCTCCGGATTGGAAAGTATAGTCTCAATGTGCGATGCCTTGCCGGACAGGAAGACTTTTTGATCTTCGTCGAGGTTCTCGTCTGCAGCAAGCTCGTCAAAGGCTTCGTCCAGGGCTTCCTTATCTAGACTGAAGCCGACGGATCGACCTTCAATGATGACTGGCTTGGTAAATCCGTCGGCAATCGACTGTTCGGGCGTGTACCTGGACATGATGAAATCCGGATCGCTTGGATCGCCGAAGAGCTTGAAGGTCGAACGGTCCTTATCCTGAATTGCAGTTCCGGTCGCCCCGAAGAACTTCGCGTTGGGGACGGCCCTACGCCATGCTTTCCCCAGATCACCGTCTTGGGAACGGTGAGCCTCGTCAACGAGGACAACAATATTAGATCGATCGTTCAGGTGCCCGGCCTCGGCGAACTTGTGCACCGTAGTGATGACGACCCCGGGTTCACCGCTACGAAGCAGCGCGAACAATTCCTGACGGCCCGTGGGAACATTCATGCGCGGCATACCGGCGGTCTCGAACATCTCTGCGGTCTGTCGAACTAGATCTTTCCGGTCGGCGATCACGATCACTGTTGGTGACCCGTTGAATCTCTTCGTCACCGCAGGGTCTCGCAGCAGTCGCGCCGCGGCGAATGCCATCAGCTCGGTCTTGCCTGATCCTTGATGGTGCCAGATCAGCCCACCAGGGCGGTCATCGAGGACCTTCTGGTGAATCCCCAGCGCAGCTTCGAACTGTGGATAGCGCGGCAGGAACTTGATGTCGATCTCTGAGGCGTCCCGCGCATGTCGGTACATCACCAGGTCTTTGAGGATCGGAAGAATCGTCTCCGGCCGCAGCAGCAGCCGGGCCGCGCGTTCGACGCGCGCCGGCCCAGTGACGATCTTTGGGTCGTCCTCGGTCGATCCCCACGGTGCCCAGATCTCCGACTCCGGATCCGGGACAGCACGGATCGGGGCCATGCGGAGCTCGAGGCCCTCGGTGGCGACGTTGAAAACGTTCGTCGCGAAGAAGTTCGGGTACTCCTCCTCGTAGACGTCGTGGATGTCCTTCGCGGCGTTTACCCACGAGACTTGCTGCTTCACTGGCGTCTTCGTCTCGGCGACGACAAGCGGGAACCCGTTGACGTAGTACACGATGTCGAACCGACGAGGCTTCACCGCGCCTGCGATGGTAACTTCGTCGGCGACAGTGAGTCGGTTGTTCTCGAGGCATTCGAAATCGATCAACCGGCGGGGTACGTGCTTGCCGTTGATGGTCGGGAACGAATGATCGCCTCGCAACATTACAGTCACCAGCTCATTGGCTGCCACCAGACCGTTATGCGCATCAAGTACGGCCTGGTTAAGCTCGTGGAGCACCAGCTCCGCTGACTCGGGATCGTCGACAAGCTCGGGATTCAGCGCAAGCAGCGCCTCTCGGGCCCAGTCTTCAATGATGACATCGTGCTCATCACGCGGAAGCGCGTTACCGAGGAAGTGCTCCCAGCCAGCTTCTTCGGCCCATTCGAGCAGAGACCGCTGGATCGTGGACGATTCTGTCCATGCCATATCAAGAGATTCCTTCCAGGAGAGCGTTGTACGACTCGGGGATTTCGATCTCGTGGTTGAGGAGAGACGCCAGGAGAGTTGAGCGGAACGTGCGCAGGTGGGCCAATTCGGCTTCGAGGACCTCAGCCTCGGCACGAAGCGCGAGAAGCACCGAGTCAATTTTGGAGCGAGCCTCAACTTCCGGAATGGGAACATTAACGGAGAATAACTCTTTGCGATTGACCTTAGGCATCTTAGTCCGCCCTGACATTTTCACCACCTGCTCAACTACGGGTTCAAAGAGCAATGATTCGCGGAGAAGTGATGCGGACAGGCTACCTTTTGGACGGAGCGGGTAAGCGTCTGCGGAGCACAGTCCGCGAAAGTCTGGTGCACTCACTTTACGGAGCACAGGTCGAATCTTTGAATAGATGACGTCGCCGGGCTCAAAAAGGTACTTGCCACTTATCAGGCCATCTTCTCGCGCACTCCGTGCACCGATGATGCGCCCTGTGTTCTTCTCCATCGAGTCCACACCAACGTGAAGTAGCGACGCGTATTCTTCCAATCGTGGATCTACGAGGCCAGCGCGTATGTCACAAACCTCGTTCAGCGGGACGCGTGGCGCTGAAGACAAGAAGTCATTGCGTATGGCTGAGAGCAGGCCCCAAGTCTGTGCAGTTTCTTCCTCCAGCGCCTCGATCTGCGCGTCTGCTGCGGCCATGACATCGATGATGCGACGCTGTTCAGCTAGAGTCGGGAGGGTCACTTCGATCTGAGCAAATGCCTTGAACGGAAGGCTCCGACGCCGGTTGATGGAACCTTGGGCTCGGCGTGAGTATTCAGTCAGCATACCGGGCTGACGAACTAGGAGTTCTGCGTATTCCGGCACGCAGTCAGTCGCGACGAACCGCATCGTGGTGTACATCGGGCTGATGACACCCCGCTCGCCAAGGTTGTTTCGCGCTATCGACCCTTCATCAATGTGAATGGTTGAGAAGGCCCACTCCCCTGGCTCCACGACCTTATAGCCGTCCAACTTCGATGATGCAATTCGCTTGTCAAAGTATTCGTCGGCACGGACGAAGCCATCGTACTTCGAAAGGCTCATCACCGTGGGTTCATCAACGTGAACGCCCAGTTTGGCGTTGTCCACAGCAAAAAGCGCTCCCAGCGTAGTCTGCTCCCATTCACTCACTGGGCACCTCAAACATGCTCAAGTCGATGCCTGCCGCAGCGAGGCGCTCGAACATTACCGCTTCGGTGTCGATGCGGTGCTGGCGTGCGTCGGCGTAGGCGACGAGCACAGTACCCAGGTCTGCGATCTCCTCGGCAGCGACTTTGATGTATCGACCAATGTTGAGGTCGAAGCCGTTCGCCTCGATTTCGGCTAATGGGACGAGTCGTACGTTCGCGCCTGCCTCGCCATCAGGATCGTTGCCAGTCCGGTATGCCTCAACGAGCGTATTAACGTCGTCCGACGACATGACATTCTGGTTCTTGCCCTTAACGAAGCGGGCCGAGCCGTCGACGAAGAGGACATGGCTCTTCCGCTCCGCGGGCTTCTGGTCACGGAAGATCAGCAGGCACGCCGGGATCGAGGTCGAGTAAAACAGGTTTGGCGGCAGTCCGACCACAGCCTCCAGTAGGTCCTTCTCTATGAGCCGCTGCCGAATCTTCGCCTCGGCCCCGCCGCGGAACAGCACACCGTGCGGCATGACGACACCCACTCGGCCGGTGCCGGGGCTCATTGACGAGACCATGTGCTGCACGAACGCGAAGTCACCGTTCTGGGCCGGCGGTACTCCGAACCTGGCCCGCGGGTCCGTGGCCCATAAATCGGCTCCCCAATTCGTCAGCGAGAACGGTGGATTGGCGATCACCGCGTCAAATGTACGGACTGCGCCCGCTGTGTCCTTGAACGCCGGCTTACGAAGGGTGTCTCCCCGCTTGATATCGAAGTCTTCGATCTCATGCAGGAACAAGTTCATCCGCGCAATCGACGCGGTGGTCAGGTTGATCTCCTGGCCGTAGACCCTCAGAGTGCGGTGGTCCTTGCCGGACTCCCGCAGTTGATTAATCGTGGCGACGAGCATGCCTCCCGAACCGCAGGTCGGGTCGTACACGGATTCGCCGGGCTCCGGCTGGAGGATCCCGACAAGAAGATTGACCACCTCGCGGGGCGTGAAGAACTCCCCCGCCTTCTTGCCGGACTCGTCAGCAAAGTTCTTCAGAAGGTACTCGTACCCAGCACCGAGCAAATCGTGAGAAACAGTCGAAGGATCGAGCTTGATCCGATTAAATGCCTTGATCAGCGCGAGCAAGGCCGAGACCGGGATACGCTCCTCGTTACCCCAAACCGCGTCGCCGAACACCCCAGCCAGAGTCCTCGGGTTCGCCTTCTGGATCCGTTGGAAGTTCTTCGCGATCTCAGAGCCGAGGTTCACGACCGTTCCGGTGACTTCGCTCCACAGGGTGCCAGTGGGCATCTCGAAGCGGTGGAAGTCGGCCTCGATCTCGTCGTCGAGGTCGTCGCCGTACTCGTCGAGTGCCTCATTATGCTCGTAGACCCAGGTGTCGCTGATCCACTTCCAAAACAGCATCGGGAATACGTAAGTCTTGAAGTCGGCCGGGTCGACTGGGCCGCGGAGTGCGTTAGCCGCGTCCCATAGCCGGGATTCGAGCTCTTGCTGGGTGATCGTCACAGTGTGGAGGTCTTTCGCTAGATTTAGTACTTCTAATTATGGACGAAAGCGCCGACATTACATGGAAATTCAGCGGCCCAAAACATCGTTATCGCCCTCGGCCTAGAACCATGCACACAGAAGCGGCCCGCCAGGACAATGCCTGACGGGCCGCATCTGTGAGACTCTAGAGCGATAACCGCAGATACTTTATCAACGGTCGAATCAATTCATGTTCGAGCCGATTAGTTACTACCGGCAATTTGCCGAAGTACGTACTGCAGGATGCCACCGTTGCGGTAGTAGTCAGCTTCACCTGGGGTGTCGATGCGCAGAACTGCGTCGAACTCGGTAACCTTGCCGTCTTGTGCGGTTGCGGTAACCTTCAGGGTCTTCGGGGTGGTGCCGTTGTTCAGCTCGGTCACGCCGGAGACAGCGAAGGTCTCGGTACCGGTCAGACCCAGCGAATCAGCGGATTCGCCCTCTGGGAACTGCAGCGGCAGAACGCCCATGCCGATCAGGTTCGAGCGGTGGATACGCTCGAATGATTCGGTGATGACGGCCTTGACGCCCAGCAATGCGGTGCCCTTGGCAGCCCAGTCACGCGAGGAGCCCGAGCCGTATTCCTTGCCGCCAAGAACGACCAGCGGGGTGCCGGCAGCCTTGTAGTTCTCTGCAGCGTCGTAGACGTAAGCCTGCGGAGCATCAGCCTGGGTGAAGTCGCGGGTGAAGCCACCCTCGACGCCGTCCAGCAGCTGGTTCTTGATGCGGATGTTGGCGAAGGTACCGCGGATCATGACTTCGTGGTTGCCACGGCGCGAGCCGTAGGAGTTGAAGTCCTTGCGATCCACGCCGTTCTCGATCAGGTAGCGGCCAGCCGGGGTTTCCGACTTGAACGAACCTGCAGGCGAGATGTGGTCGGTGGTCACCGAGTCGCCCAGCTTCAGCAGCACGCGAGCGCCGCTGATGTCCTGGACTGGCTGCGGCTCGGCGGTCATGCCGTCGAAGTACGGTGCCTTGCGTGCGTAGGTCGACTTCTCGTCCCATGCGAAGGTCGAACCCTCCGGGGTGTCCAGCGCCTTCCAGCGAGCGTCCCCTTCGAAGACTCCGTCGTAGCCCTTGGCGAACATTTCCTTGTCGATCGACGAGTCAATGATTTCCTGGACCTCGACAGGCGATGGCCAGATGTCCTTCAGGAAGACATCGTTGCCCTCGGCGTCCTGGCCCAGTGCGTCGGTCTCGAAGTCGAAGTCCATGGTGCCAGCCAGTGCGTAGGCGATGACCAGTGGCGGGGAAGCCAGGTAGTTCATCTTCACGTCTGGGTTGATGCGGCCTTCGAAGTTGCGGTTACCCGAAAGAACTGCGGTAGCTGCGAGGTCGTTGGCGTTGATGGCCTCGGAGATCTCGGCATCCAGTGGACCGGAGTTGCCGATGCACGTTGCGCAACCGTAGCCCACAACGAAGAAGCCGAGCTTCTCCAGGTATGGCAGCAGGCCGGACTTCTCGTAGTACTCGGTAACGACCTTCGAGCCTGGCGCGACCGAAGTCTTGACCCATGGCTTGGAGGTCAGGCCCTTGTCAGCTGCGTTGCGAGCCAGTACGGCTGCGGCCAGCATGACCGAAGGGTTGGAGGTGTTGGTGCACGAGGTGATCGAAGCGATCGAAACCAGGCCGTGGTCCAGGGTGAACTGGGTGCCATCTTCCTTGGTGACATCGACGGCTACCGACGGGCGGCCAGCGCCCTGGGTGTCGTCGGCGTTCGATACGTAGTTGTGCAGGTCCTTGCGGAACTGTTCCTTCGAGGAAGACAGCTCGATGCGGTCCTGTGGACGCTTCGGGCCGGCGATCGATGGAACCACGGTCGACAGATCCAGCTCGAGGTATTCCGAGAAACGGATCTCGCGGCTTGGATCGTGCCACATGCCCTGTTCCTTGGCGTAAGCCTCGACCAGTGCCACGTTCTCGTCGCTGCGGCCGGTCAGGCGCAGGTAGTCGAGGGTGACATCGTCGATCGGGAACATCGCGGCAGTGGAGCCGAATTCTGGGGACATGTTGCCGATGGTTGCACGGTTGGCCAGTGGCACTGCTGCCACGCCTTCGCCGTAGAACTCAACGAACTTGCCAACAACGCCGTGCTTGCGCAGCATTTCGGTGATGGTCAGCACCACGTCGGTTGCGGTGGCGCCAGCTGGGATCGAGCCAGCCAGCTTGAAGCCGACAACGCGTGGGATCAGCATGGAGACAGGCTGGCCGAGCATTGCTGCCTCGGCTTCGATGCCGCCAACGCCCCAACCCAGCACGCCCAGGCCGTTGACCATGGTGGTGTGGGAGTCGGTGCCTACGCAGCTATCCGGGTAAGCGCGCAGTACGCCGTTGACCTCGCGGGTCATGACGGTGCGTGCCAGGTACTCGATGTTGACCTGGTGCACGATACCGGTGCCCGGTGGGACGACCTTGAAGTCATCGAATGCAGTCTGGCCCCAGCGCAGGAACTGGTAACGCTCGCCGTTGCGCTGGTACTCGATCTCCATGTTGCGCTCGACAGCGCCTTCGAAACCGAAGGTGTCGATCTGCACGGAGTGGTCGATGACCATTTCGGCTGGTGCCAGCGGGTTAACGCGGGTTGGGTCACCGCCGAGGTCCTTGACGGCCTCGCGCATGGTTGCCAAGTCAACGACACAAGGCACGCCGGTGAAGTCCTGCATCAGCACACGTGCAGGGGTGAACTGGATTTCGGTGTTCGGCTGAGCCGAAGCATCCCACTGACCCAGTGCATTGATGTGCTCGTTGGTTACGTTCGCGCCGTCTTCGGTGCGAAGCAGGTTCTCAAGAAGAACCTTAAGGCTGTAAGGAAGGCTGTCCGAGCCTTCAACCGTATTTAGTCGGTAAATTTCGTATTCGGTTCCATTGACGTCAAGTACGCCCTTGGCACCGAAGCTGTCCACATTGCTCACGTGGGACTCCTCTCGCCAGACACTCATTCTGTTGCACACGCACACTGTAATTCCAGTTAGGAGTTCCTAACTGAGATAGTCAGGCTCCTAGCGTGGCAGAGCTAAAAACAGTCTATCGCCTAAGCTCATAAAAAGACTCCTCGGAATAAATTTTCATCCGAATTCGTGTCTAATCGGACAATTTCAGGTGTTTAACGGCGCACGAAGAGCCCGATGGACTCCATATGGTGGGTATGCGGGTACAAATCGTGAATCTCCATATGCTCTAATTCGTAGCCGCGTCCCATCAAACGCGCGGTATCACGGGCGAAAGCCGCAGGGTCGCAGGACACGTAACAAATCCGGGATGCAGCAATGGAAGCCAGCTCCGCAGCCACCTGCTTATCGATCCCGGTGCGGGGCGGGTCAAGTACCACGGCGTCCAGGGAGGCATCCCCGGCGACCTGCCGTAACACTCGCTCAACACGGCCTCGGATCACCGTGGCCTGCGAATAGGAGCGCAGATTCTTCTTCGCATCGGCATGCGTGCCCGGAGCGCCTTCAATTGAGAAGACCCGGCCCTGGGAGCCAACTGCCTTAGCCAACGGGACGGAGAACAAGCCAGCACCCGCATAGAGGTCGGCGATTTGCTCGCCAGCGGCTGGCTCGGTCAGTTCAACTACGCGCTGGGAAAGCAGGCTGGCCGCCTCTCGATGCACCTGCCAGAATCCTTCACCGGTAATCCGGAACTTCTCCCCCAGTACCTTTTCGGTCAGGAACGCCGAACCGGCCAACGTCTGCAAGCTGCCTTTGCCGTCAGCCGCCGAGCCGCCCCGCTGGCTGAAAGCGGCGACATTGACACCCTCCGGGAACTGCTTTGCCACCTTTGCCGCGGCGCCGGCATTTGCTTCGGCCAGCAGGATCAGCACGGTCTGGTCATCCTGGCTGGATACCGCGGCCTCGACACGCTCGATTCCGCTGTAGTCCACAGAGTACAAGCCGGTGGCCTCGATAGCCGGATGGGCCAAGGGCATCTGCGCGATGCCGGTCAACTGGTTGCTGCGGAATGCGCTCATCGCGAGCTTGCCCTGGGCGTCCACCGAATAGGACATCCGGGTACGCCAGCCCAGGCCGTCGGCCGCGCCCTTGACCGCTTGCACCGCAGGGAAGTTGTAGTCCTCAGCCTTCAGGCCGCCCAGACGGGTCATCTGTTCGGCAGCAACCTGCGACTTCAGCTCACGCTGGTGTTCAAGGGTGATGTGGCCGAACTCTGCGCCACCCACCGGGTCACGATGCTTCAGGGCATCAGCGGCATCCCAGAAGTGGGGCACGCGGTGCTCGCTGGCTTCGAGCACCTCGGCGACGTCGGCACGCCAGAATTTGGCCTCCGGCGCACTGTCCGTCAGGCGCACATTCACCAGCTCTCCGGGAATGCCGTGGCGCACGAAGATCACGCGGCCCTCATGGCGGGCGACGGTGTGGCCGCCATGGGCAATCTTGCCCAGGAGGACGGTGAGCATTGGTATTTCAGTCATCGATCTTGTCTTTCATCAGAAGCATTGAATTCAGCGGTGTGCCGAAGATTCTTCGGTCGGCCCGCCGCCCAGGGCATGCGAAGCACTGAGCAAGCGCCATGGAACCGAGGCGATCAAGACGCCCGGTTCATAGTGCAGCCGGTTTTTCACTCGTAAAGCGGTTTGGTTGTGCACCAGCTGTTCCCACCAGTGGCCCACTACGTATTCAGGGATGTACACGACGATCAGTTCCCGCGGGGATTCACGCTTGATGGAACGAATATGCTCAATCAGCGCCCCGGGGATATCGCGGTACGGAGAAGCCAGGGCGGTGATCGGCACCGGAATCTGCAGGCGTTCCCAGTCCCGGAGGGTCTTTTCGGTTTTGCTTCGTTCCACATCCACGATGATTGCTTCGAGCTTCGAGGGACGCGAAGCTCGTGCGAAGGCCAAGGCCCGCAGCACCGGCTTGCGCACGGTGGAGACCAGCACCAGTGCATGCACCCGGGAGGGCAGAGCCGTAGCGGCAACGTCCTCATCCACCGCCAGCTCGTCGTCAACTTTCTGGTAGTGGCGCTGCAGCGAATCCATGATCACCATCAAGACCGCAATGCCCAGCACGGCCAACCACGCGCCGTGGACCAAGCGGGTGGCCAAGACGACCACCAGCACCAGTGCCGATAGGACCAGGCCCACCAGGTTCAGCAGGCGCTTGCGCTGCTTGGCCGCACGGATCCTGCGGTCGGCAATGGGAACCAGCACGCGTTTCCAGTGCTTGAGCATGGCCAGCTGGCTGAGCGTAAAGGAAACGAACACGCCCACCACGTAGAGCTGGACCAGCAAGGTGACATCGCCTTGGAACAGCAGCACCAGCGCAATCGCGGCAACGCCCAGGGACAATATGCCGTTGGAGAAGCCTAGCCGATCACCGCGGGTACGCAGCTGGCGTGGCAGGAAGCCGTCGGTAGCCAGATGGCTGGCCAGCAGGGGGAAGGAGTTGAAGGCCTGGTTTCCGGCCAGCAGCAGCACGGCAATGGTCAGCACCGAAACAATGACCAGGCCGAAGGTGAAATTGCCGAACACGGCTTGCGCCAGCTGGCCAAGGACCGGGACCTGCACAAACCCTTCAGGGATCGGCGCACCGTCGAGCAAGAATGAGGCCTGCGGGTCGGCGACGACCTTGATGCCGGTGGCACGGGCAAGCATCAGCGTGCCAAGTGTCAGCACCCCGGAGAGCAGGCCCAGCACCAGCAGGATCCGCGCCGCGTTCTTGGCCCGCGGTTTGGCCAGGGTCTGCACGTTCGAGATCGGGACCTCGATACCGGTCAGCGCCGCCGAACCCGTACTGAAAGCACGCAGGATCAGCAATGCACCGACGACACCGTGCAGCCCATTGGCAAACTCTTCTTCCGGCACAATCGTGAAATCCGCGCTCGGGGCAAGCCCGAGGGTACCGGTCAGCGCCATCACCCCGCCGATAGCGACCAGCAGCAGCATGCCGATCACGAAGAGGTAGACCGGAATGGCCAGGGTCCAGCGCCCTTGTCCCCTGCCGCGCAGATTACCGACCACGAGGAATGCGACAAGGCCAGCAGCCACCCAAGCCTTGTACTCGGCCACTGCCGGGAAAATGGCGGCGAGGTACAGGGCAGCTGATGAGCTGGACACAGCAACGGTGAGCACGAAGTCGACCAGCAGCGCAGCGGCGACCGCTGTTCCCGGGCGCGCACCCAGGTTCTTCTTCACGATCTCGTAGTCGCCACCGCCAGAGGGGTACTCCATGACCGATTGCCGGTAGGACAGCACCAGCACCACCAGCACGGCAAGGACAGCAAGTCCGACCATCGGCGAAAGCGCAGTGGCCGCGATGCCCGCAATGGCCAGCGTCAGCAAGATTTCGTCTGGCGCGTACGCCAAGGACGACAGGGCGCTGGACGAGAAAATCGGCAACGCGACGTTAGGTGGCAACGGCTTCTTTTTCAGCTGTTCAGTTCTGAAAGGCCGGCCCACCAAGATCCGCTTCAGACCGTCAAATAATGCAGGCACGACACAACGTTATCGCAGGGTGCAAGGCACATGGGTGCTGCACCACCGATAAACTGGGTGCGATCAGCGCTATTGTTGCATTCGGAGCACACAGCTTGTGTGCGCCACTGGACATGCAGCAAGCAGTAGACCCAAGGAGTTCTCGGTGGCACATTTCGTGATCATGGGGTGCGGACGCGTCGGTGTCTCGCTCGCCCACACGCTGGATTCAGCGGGGCATTCCGTGGCAGTCATTGACCAGGACCCGCATGCCTTCCGCCGGCTGAGCAAAGGCTTCTCAGGTTCCACGGTGACCGGCATGGGGTTCGACAAGGACACCCTGGAAGCTGCCAAAATCGATGAGGCCTATGCCTTCGCCGCCGTATCCAGCGGTGATAATTCCAACATTCTCGCCACTCGCGTATCGCGCGAAACCTATAACGTCCCCCATGTCGTGGCCCGCATCTACGATCCAGGGCGCGCCGAGATCTACCAGCGCCTGGGTATCCCCACCGTGGCCGCGGTCCGTTGGAGCACCGATCAGGTGCTGCGCCGGATCCTGCCCGACTATTCGATGCGCGGGGACTTCCGGGAGCCATCGGGGCGCCTGGTGCTTTCCGAAGTTGCCCTGCACCGCGACTGGTATGGACGGCTGGTCAAGGAGCTGGAAGCGGCCGCCGGGGTACGAGTGGCCTATCTGACCCGCTTCGGCGAAGGCACCATCCCCGAGAGCCGCACCCGATTGCAGGGCGGCGACCTGGTGCACGTGATGATGCGGCTCGATGAGTCGAAGGACATCGAAAAAATCCTTGCCAGCCCGCCGGCTGCGCAGGCCAACGAATAATCTGAGAGGCACCCCCATGAAGGTCATGATTGCCGGGGCCGGCTCGGTCGGTTCCTCCATTGCCCGCGAACTTGTGATCAACCATCACGAAGTCCTGCTTATCGACCTGCAGCCGGAAATGGCCGAGCGCGCCGACCTGGAAGCGGTGAAGTGGCTGATTGGCGATGCCTGCGAATTAGCTGTCTTGCAGCAGGCACAGCTGGAAGAGTACGACGTGGTCGTTTCGGCAACCGGCGATGACAAGGTGAACCTTGTGGTCTCGTTGCTGGCCAAGAGCGAATTCGGCATCCGGCGCACCGTAGGCCGCGTGAACAATCCGAAGAATGAGTGGATGTTCGATGACGCCTGGGGCGTAGATGTAGCGGTCAGCACCCCGCGGCTGATGACCGCGCTGGTGGAAGAAGCCGTGGAGGTGGGCGACCTGGTGCGGCTGCTGACGCTGAAGACCGGCGAGGTCTACATGGTCGAGTTCACCGTCCCGCACGATTCGGCGTTGATTGGCCGCAGCATCGGGCGCATCTCCTGGCCCGAAGACACCACCATGATGGCAGTGGTTCGCGATAAGACGCCGTTCCCGCCCAGTGCCGATGATGTGATTGAGGGTGGCGATGAAATCTTCTTCATCACCACCCCGCAAGCCGAAGCCTTGTTGCGCCGCACGCTGCGCGACGCCACCCGCTAGACGGCTTGTGCTGGAGGGCTGGTCCCGTTGCTGGCTTCTGCTGCAGGCTTCGAGACCAGCCAGGCAAACCAGAGCCCCGCTGCATACAGCGGCACCCCCATCAAGGCGCGGGCCAAGCCCAAGGCCACGACGTCATCTGCGATGTACATCGGGATCTGCACTGCAAGGCGCAGCGCGAAAACAGCAATGATGATCCAGGTGGCCACCTGGTAGCGGCGCAAACGCCCGGGTTTCTTGCGCCACTCGGTGCCTTCGTTGCGGATGAACGCGAAGAGCAGACCGATCAGCGGCCAGCGGGCCATCACCGAAATCAGCAATCCCGCCAAGTAGGCGGCCGATACGTAGAACCCTGGAATGTAGTAGTCCTTGGCATTGCCTGAATTGCGTGCGGCGAAGGCGCAGATCAGGATGCCGATCAGCCCGGAGCCGGCCTGGATCAGCGTCGAGCGCTTGGCTAGGCGGATGATCATGAACACCACGCCAAGACTGATCGAAGCGATCAGCCCCCAGCCCAGATTGGAGGTCAGCGCGAAGACCATGATGAACACGAAACCGGGAAGCACCGTTTCCAGGATTCCGCGCACGCCACCGACGGTGGAGAGCAGATCTATCCCGCCGTCGGCATTTTGCGCGATGTTGGCGTTCGAGCCAATCATTTCCGCGAAGCTTGGATGCTTTGCTTCCGGCGTGGATCCATCTTCCGGACGCGATTCGTCGTTGTTCATCATGTTTTCTTCCAGTTAGACGCCAGCATGCTCTCGTTCTCAAGACCTTGAGGGAACGCGCGGATCACCCGCGGGCCTCCGGCACGATTACGTAGCGCGGATTAAAGATCGTCGGAACTTGATCCACGGGAGCGACCATTCCCGAGTATTCCACCTTCACGCCCGGCTTGATTCCCGGAACGGATTTCTGGCCCATGAACGCCAAACGCACATGCGGTACAGTCCCGCGACGAGCAGACACCGCACCGAGCCGGTCGACCACCACCGCGGTCAGCGTGGGTGCGACGTGTGGCGCGGAATAGCTAACCGATTGGATGTAGCCCGTGTGCTCCACCCTGCCCTTGACAGGCAGCTGTTCCAAGCTGTCCAGTCGCTGGTAGCTGAGCTTTTGGCCCGAGGGGCCAAGCAGCGCAGTGACGGGTTTGTCCTTCAGCGACATGCATTAGCCGATCTGGGTGATCTCTGGTCCGCGTTCTGGACGCTTCAGCTCAGAGTTCTGCTCAGGGTTCTGCTCAGTGCCTGCCGGGCGGGCCTGCGCATTGGCCGGAACACTCAGGGGCAGGAGTTCGGCCGGTGGCAGTGGCTTGTCGCCGCGGTTGACCACGACAGTGCGCAGGATCCCGTCAACGATGCCAGCCGCTTCTTCGTCTCCAATGGCAGCGCCGCCAATGACCGCACGCAGGAACCAGCGGTGGCCGTCGATGCCGACAAAGCGCAGGGCGACATGCCCGGCGCGACCATCAGGCAGCTGCTGCGGCACCTTGGCGAGCAGCTCCTGGCCGTAATCGCCGTCGCGGGTGAAAATTTCGCCGTTCTGGGCACTGATATCGCTCTTGATCTTGTCGCTGATGCCAGGCCACAGCGATTCGGACTTCGAGGAAGAGAAAGCCATCAGCTGGATACGCGACTCGGCGATCTCCAGCGACACCGCGATGACACGCTTGTTGGACTCTTCAACGTCCATGCGGACCTTCAAGCCTGCTACTGGCTTGATCAGGATCGAGCCGAAGTCAAGGTATTCCTGCGTATTCTCGACCTCGCTGTAGTCGAACGGGCCGTCCTTCGGCTCGGCCTCACCCTGGCCTGCCTCAGCAGCTGGTGCGTCGACTGGCTGGTCTTGGGCTTTCTTGCGCTTGAAAATCATGGTGTCCTTAGAAAATCTCGTCTTGCACTCAAGGGTACTTACTTGGAACTGAATCCGCCGGTCGAACCGAACCCGCCAGCGCCGCGAGCACTGTCGTCCAGCGAATCGACTTGGATGAACGCTGCCTGCTCGACTTTCTGGATTACCAGCTGGGCGATTCGGTCGCCTCGGCTGACTTCGAAAGACTCAGACGTGTCGGTATTCAGCAAGGTGACCATGATCTCACCACGGTACCCCGCGTCAACAGTGCCCGGTGCATTCACAACGGTAATGCCGTGCTTAGCAGCCAAGCCGCTGCGCGGATGCACGAGACCGACATAGCCATGCGGGAGGGCCAGCGCAATGCCTGTTGGAATGAGCGCGCGGGCGCCAGGCTCCAGCACCAGCGACTCGCGAGCATGCAAGTCAGCACCGGCATCTGACGGATGCGCGTAGCTGGGAACCGGCAGTTCGGTGTCAAGCATCTTGATGGCAATGGAAATTGATGGCTCACTCATCGGTGTAGGTCTTCCCCCGGAGTTATGTGAAATAGTCACTCGATAGTTTCTCGTGGCTAACTCTATCGCGCGCGCAGGGCAATCCCCTGCCGCCAGCCCCGAGGTCATGGAACCAGGAAATATTGCCTAAACTTGGAACCATGAGTAATTCCAGCCCCGAGGGTTCGAACGTCCTGTACAGCGAAAAGCTCTGGCCATCGGCCAGCACCTGGATTTGGCCGATCATCATTTCCATCACCGCAGGTATCGCAGTAGCACCGATTAACAGCATCCTTGGATGGGTTGCCGGTGGCGTAGTTCTGATTTCACTGGTCGCGGTGTTCCTGCTGCGCGTGCCAGCCATCGAAGTCACCGATGATCTGGTCACCGTTGGCCGGGCCAGCATTGAACGCAAGTACATCGGCAACGTCGTCGGCTACCGTGGCGACGAAGCTTTCAAGCAGCGTGGACAGAAGCTTCACGGCTTGGCCTACATGCTGTTGCGTGGCTGGATCGACGGTGCCGTGCGCATGGAAGTGACCGACGAGCGAGACACCACGCCGTACTGGCTGACTTCCACCCGCCGTCCCGAAGAGCTGGCTGCCGCACTCTCGGGCGTGATGTACGAATTCACCGAGGAAGGCAAGGCCGAAGCAGCCAAGCAGGAACAGGCAGAAGACGCTTCAGGCGAATAGCATTCACGGCTCCATGGAATAAAGCGATGGCGTCCTGGACCTTCCGGTCCAGGACGCCATCGCTGTCAGAACTGTTGCGTAAGCTTCCTACCCTTCGCACTCGCTGCAGAATTTCTGCCCGTTGTCTTCACGGGCCAGCTGCGTGCGGTGACGCACCATGAAGCAAGATGCGCAGGTGAACTCGTCTGCCTGCTCCGGCAGGATCTCGATGCTCGCTTCTTCCTGCGATGCTTCGCCGCCGGGCAAAACATATTCCTCAGCCAAGGGTGTTTCGGCCTCATCGACCAGGTTGGCCATGGCTGCGGTCTTGCCTGCCTTGAGCTGAGCGATTTCCTTGGCTCGTTCCGCTTCTGACATTGCCACGGGTGCAGCAGATTCATTTGCCATAATCGTTTTTCGCTCTTTTCTGCAGGTCTTCGTCCTAGCCGGCTGCTTCACAAGGTGAAAACTTATACCGGCATAGAAGTATAGCGTTATTCCGGGTCATCCATTCCCGTTCTTGCCACGCTATGCCATGGGCGGAAGGTTCAAGGAATTACTGCGTGAGGTTGATGACTAATCTTGCGCCACACCCTGCGCGGTGGTAGGAATTCAGGCCTCGAGGTGGCAGAGTTTTACACAGGAAATAGAGCGTGTGGAGGGTAGGAATGCGTCAGCTGAGACTGGTAGGAATTCATGAAAATGGTTCCAGCCTGCAGGTCAGCAGCGACGACGGGATGAGCTTCGAGCTACCTGTTGACGATGCACTGCGCAGTGCAATGGCC
Organism: Glutamicibacter sp. NPDC087673; assembly: GCF_044743255.1. Lineage (NCBI taxonomy): Bacteria > Bacillati > Actinomycetota > Actinomycetes > Micrococcales > Micrococcaceae > Glutamicibacter > Glutamicibacter sp. NPDC087673. The sequence continues at coordinate 573,911 of NZ_JBIUWB010000002.1, read as the reverse complement.
GAAATTGCCCGTTCGCGGGCTCCAAGGAACCGTGAGGAGTCCTCGGTCCATTCGCCGCGCGAAATTCAAGCGCGAGTGCGCGCTGGTGCTTCCGCCTACGATCTGTCTCTCGAGTGGGATATCCCAGTCGAGGACATCGTCAAGTACGAAGGTCCGGTACTGGCTGAGCGCGAGCACATCGCCGAGCTAGCACGTCGTGTCGAGGTTTCAGGACCACAAACCGATGCCGAATACCGCGAAGTATTCGGCGAAGAGCCTGCGGATCTTGGTTCCATGGTGGTCCACCGCCTGCACCAGCTGCACATCGACGCCGACTCGGCTCGCTGGAACGCCTGGAAAGATCCAGAAGGCCAATGGATCGTTACCGTGCAGTTCGATTCCCCGCTGCCGACCGAGAATGTCGAGTCCCTGGGCTCGGATTCCACTGAGACTTCCTCGAACAGTGCGCGGTGGGCATTCACCCCGGCACGCAAGTCGTTGAAAAATCTGAACCGCTGGGCACAAACCTTGAGCGAACAGGTGGCCCCTGAGTACTTTCGCCCGGTCTCTGCGCTGAACCAGCCAGAGCCTGAGCCGGCTCCTGCAGCCAGCACCCCGGAACCGGATGAGACCGAAGAACTGGTCACGTTGCTGAACGCTCGTCGTGGGCAGCGCACGAAGGACCAGGATCCGGAGCGCGAGTCACGCTACAACGAGATCATCGAACGCAGCATGAGCAAGTACGACGCCGACAATGAGGACTCGCTGCCGCACCTTCCGCAAGGAATTTCGGCACGCACTTCGCAGCTGGTGGTCGTCACCGATCAGGATGCCGGCGGTGCGAACAGCACTGAGGACAAGCCGTCCGAGCAGAATGCCGAGGAGTCCGCTCCGCGCAAGGCCAAGCGGTCTTCGGTCCCCAGCTGGGATGACATCATGTTCGGCAAGCGCAAGAAGGACACCGATTCCTGACGCGCCGCCGAGCTAGAGCGCATACGGGTGCGGGAGCAGCATTGATTCAATGCTGCTCCCGCACCCGTATGCGCTTGTTCCGTTGAGAACTAGGTGGTGCGGTGCACCAGCAGCGGGATGAAGCGCTCCCCCGCAGTGAGCGATCCGTGCTGCCCTACCATGTCAAACGCCATCGGCGTAACGCGTCGGCCGTCGTAGAAAGCGATAGCTTCCGCTGCCAGAATCATCAGATCACCCAGCCGGGCTGCATGCTCTTCGGTAATGGCGCCGAAGTAGCCCAGTTCAATGGCTTCCTCGCGCGTCATCACCCAGGCTTTGGTGCCGTAGGCCTGCTGCCAGGCCTCGCGTACGCGTAACCGGCTAGCCGCGTCGGTCTGCGTGTCGAAGGTCAATTGGACTCCACGAGGTTCGCCGCTGGTCAGCTCCACGCCTTCGATAAGCTCCGGCTGCTGGCTGTAGTCGATGCGTTGGGATGCGGGGATGTCCACCATTCCATGGTCACCGGTAATCAGCACCGTGGTTTCTTCTGGCAGCTTGGAGACCAGGTTCTTAATGACGTAATCCAACTCTTCGAGCGTGTCCCGCCATTGGCTGGAGTCCACGCCGAATTTGTGTCCGGCCTTGTCCAATTCATTGAAGTACGTGTAGACCAGCGAATTGCGGTTCGACTCGAAAATGGTTCGGGTAGCACGCGCACGGGCCGCAGGCTGGTTCGCCGGCACGAATTTGGGGCCGCGCAACGACGCGCGAGTCAGGGCCGACTTGGCGAACATCGGAATAGACACGGTAGCCACGTGGATGCCGTGCTCGGCGACTTTCTGGAATACGGTCGGGCGAGTCTGCCACGCTTCGGGGTCCAAGTCCCGTGGCCATCCTCCGAGCTGGTTAACTACACGGCGCTTGGCCGGATCGATGACGTCATAGCCAACCATTCCATGTTCGCCGGGAGCCAGGCCCGTGGCCAGGCTGCTCAGGGAAGTCGCGGTGGTGGAAGGGAATCCCGTTCCCAGCTTCTGCCCCTTTTCGAACAGGCCGCGCAGGAAGGGTGCATGCCCGAGATGGCTTTTGAGCTGGTTCCAGCCCAGTCCGTCAACCATAATCAGTGCCACACGTTTTGTCGGGGCAAAGCCCAAAGCGTTCTCGTAGCCCGGAACGCCCATTGCAGCGGCTGCCGAAGGAAGGATCTCCGACAGCGTAGCTTGGCCGTATTTGGGCGCGTCCGGGATTTTCTGTGCCGGGACAGGCAGGTTGCTGCGTTTCTGTTCCTCGATCATGCTCAGGCGATCGTGGCCAGGCGCAGGCGGACAGCGAATTCCCGGGCCTTGTTCACGGCCTGCTGGCCGTCGGCCTCGGCGCTGACGCGGATAACCAAGTCCTCAGGCTGCGAGGTGCCGTTCAGCCCATGGTCGGCATCGCACTGCGGGTCGGCGCAGGCGGCAGGGGCCAAATCGATCCGCTTGGTTCCGTTCCAGGACAGGCCGAAGGTCAATTCCTTGACCGGGTCAGCGGCCGAGTAATGCTGCGGCTGGTGGTAGACGTAACTGGTGGCAACCGAGGCGATGCGGGCCAGGGAAATCATTTCGACGGAGACCTGCGCCATGACGTCCTTGCCGTGGTCGTCAAGCTGCTGGTCATCGACGTGCACAATGAAAAGCACCTTTTCACTCATCACCATAACGGTGATATGGCGGTGCACTTCGGTATGGTCGAAGTGAGTTTCCAGATGTACATAGTGGTCAAGCACTGGTTGGCCCATCATGGCTTCAGCCAGTACATCCTGGACCATCTGCGGATAAAAACCCGCACGGACCAGATCATGCTGAAGCTCAGCGCCAGGAGTGGTCGAATACGTTGGAGAACTCATGCCCCAATTCTACTCAGTCGCCACAGGCAATTCACGTTTCGGCGATTGCACTCAATTACGCAATGCCCGGCGGACGCTATCTGTGCGTTGCTCAGCGTTGCTGATCTGGATGTTCACCGCCAGCACGCTCAACGAATCGGTGGCAACGGTGATCGGCGCGAATTTGGCAACGGTCACTTCAGGATGGTTGTCCTTGAAGAGCGAGACGCGGGTGATGAAGTCCTTCAGGGCATCAAGATCCACCGCCGGCAATCCCTGGTAGCCGAAGAGCCGCACGCTGCTGCGCGGACGGCGGATGAGCTGTTCCAGATCATGGGTGGAGAACGGCGCCACGCCGTGGGCCCAATCATCGAGCAGGTTTACCGGATCGCCGCTGAGCCCGAAGGAAATGACTGGACCAAGCAACGGGTCTTCCACGGCCTTGACCACGCAAGCCTGGCCAGCAGGAGCCATGCTCTGCACTTCCAGGGAGTCCACGCCGTAAACCGCCATCAGCGACTTCATATGCGTGAAGTTCGCTTCCAGGCTCTGCTTGTCCGGGATGCTCAAGCGCACGCCGCCCAAGTCCAGGCGTTGGCGCAGATCAGGGTCGTTGGCTTTCAGTGCCACCGGCCAGCCGAATTCTTCGGCCGCCGCAACAGCTTCTTCTGCGGTGTGCACCACCCGATGGGACAGGAACTTGATCCCGTAGAAGTCCAGCAGCTTCTGCACCTGCGCGTCGTCCAATTCCAGCAGGTTGGTCCCCGAGATGGTCTGCACCAATTCATCAAGGTACTCCGCGGCACCGTCCACGTCGATTCCAGCTGGATCCTTCATCGGCTCGTAGGGAACGTCAACCCACTGCTGGTATCCATAGGCCTTGGCCAGGGCGCCGATGACGGTGGTTGGCGAGGTGTATACCGGAATCCCCTGCTTCAGGCCGCCAGTAATTTTCGTATCCGCCAGGCCCGGAACCAATGCCACCACTGGTTTTGGCTGGCCAATGAACTCCTTGGCGACCTTCAGAACTGCGCTGGTATCCAGCTCCGAGTAGGGCAGGTGCGCCAGCAGAATGGTGTGGATCTGCGGGTCTTCCACCAGTTCCTTGATCCGGGCGCGCAGCACCGGAATGGCCTTGGACTGGCCCATGCTGTAGTCCAGCTCTTCGCTCTGCACGACGGTGTTCAGGTTCCTGTCCTCGGCGACATCGCACACCACCTCTGCGATGGTCGAGGAGTTGGACAGGATCGCAACGTTCGGGCCCTTCGGCGCAGGGAAGACCGAAAGCAGGGCCGTGACATCCAGCAGCTCTTCTGATGAACGCACGCGAATCACGCCAGACTGGCGAAGAATTGCGTTCATTGCACCTGGTGGCGCTTGGCCTACGCGCACCGAGTGGCCCGGAGGAAGGCGGCGGCCCATCACATCGGATTTAGCCACGATCACAGGCTTGCTGCGGGCCAGGCGCCGGGCGATGCGTGCGAACTTGCGTGGGTTGCCAAAGGATTCCAGGTACAACGCGACAACATGGGTACGCGGGTCGTCCTCAAAGAACTGCATCGCGTCGTTGCCGGATACGTCAGCGCGCAGGCCTGCGGAAATGGCGCTGCTGGGGCCAACACCTTGCTGCAAGGCCACACCCTGGATGATTGTGCCCATGGCGGCCGATTGGGTGAAGAATCCGACGTTTCCGGATGGCGGAACGTGGTGGCTTCCGGTGGCATACAGCTTCACCTGCGGGTCGGTATTCATCAGCCCGGCAGAACCCGGCCCTACCACCCGCATGCCGTTGGCACGAGCCAGCGACACAAGTTCACGCTGGGCACTCAACCCTTCCGGAGTTTCGTAGCCGGTGGTCATGATGACCAGGGATTTGACCCCGTGGGTGGCGCAGTCCCCGATGGCTTCCATGACCCCTTCGCGCGGAATGCACAGGAAGGCGACATCCACCGGTCCCGGGATTTCGGTGATCTTCCCATAGGCCACCATGCCGCCCACTTCCAAGGCCGCATCGTTCACCGCATACACGGCACCGGTGTACCCGGATTCCACAATTTGTTCCAGCACGTCGTGCCCCAGCTTGCCCCAGGTGCGGCTGGCTCCGATGACGGCAACGGACCTAGGCGCCAGAAGAGCAGCAACACTGCTCGCCTCGGCGCGGTGTTCTCGCGCCTCGGTCACTTCGCGGGATTTCTCGGTGGGACTGATGGAAAATTCGAGCATGACTACGCCGTCTTCAAAATGCCGTGCGACCGCGTACCCGGCATCGGAGAAGACGGTGAGCATCTTCCGGTTCTCTGGAAGAACCTCGGCCGAGAACTTCTCGATGTCGTTTTCACGGGCCGCCGCGGCCAGATGCTCCAAGAGGATCGAGCCGATACCAGTGCCCTGGTATTCGTCCGAGACGTTGAAGGCGACTTCCGCCTCCCTCGGGTCATCCAAGCGGTCGTAGCGGCCGACGCCGATGATCCTTGCGCCACGAACCACGGTGAAGGCGACGCGATTCACATGGTCGACATTGGTGAACCGTTCGAGCTCTTTAGGGGTCAGTGACGACTTATACGTAAAATAGCGTAAGTAGACTGACGTCTCAGACTGCTGCTTGTGCATCTCCTGGAGCGCTTGGGCATCCTGCGGAGTAATCGGCCGCAGGTGTGCAGTTGTCCCATCGCGAAGCACAACATCTGCTTCCCAATGCGCCGGATATGCCGCCGAAAGTTTACGATCCACCATAGGCTTAGGATAGTCGGCAGTTCGGCGTTGCGCCCAGATGCAACACGAAGATTCGGCAGTTCCGGCCCTAAGACAGTAGATGAAGGACGAACAGAGTAATGGCTCGTAAGAAGTCTGAAGAGATTCCAGCGGATTTCGTTGAAAATATCGTCGATATAGACGTCACCAATGAAATGGAATCATCCTTCTTGGAGTATGCCTACTCGGTGATCTACTCCCGCGCGCTTCCCGATGCCCGTGATGGGCTGAAGCCAGTTCAGCGCCGCATCCTCTTCCAGATGGCGCAAATGGGCTTGCGCCCGGAGAAGGGCCATGTCAAGTCCGCCCGCGTGGTCGGCGAAGTGATGGGCAAGCTGCACCCCCATGGCGACACCGCGATCTACGACGCCATGGTCCGCCTGGCCCAAGACTTCTCCCTTCGGCTGCCATTGATCGATGGCCACGGAAACTTCGGATCGCTCGATGACGGCCCGGCAGCCCCGCGTTACACCGAGGCCCGTCTGGCAGCCTCCGCTGTTGCCATGACCGCTAATCTGGACGAAGAGGTCGTGAACTTCGTCCCGAACTACGACAACCAGTTCATGCAGCCCGAAGTGCTGCCGGCAGCATTCCCCAATCTGCTGGTCAATGGCACCACCGGCATTGCCGTGGGCATGGCCACCAACATGGCTCCCCACAATCTGGGCGAAGTTGTCGCTGCTGCGCAACACCTGCTCAAGGAACCTGACGCCACCGTCGAAGAACTCATGAAGTTCATTCCGGGCCCGGATTTGCCCTCGGGCGGCAGCATTACCGGTTTGGACGGCATCAAGGATGCCTACCGCACCGGTCGTGGCTTGTTCCGCACCCGAGCTACCGTGGCCCTGGAGAAGATCTCCGCACGCAAGTCGGGCCTGGTAGTCACCGAACTGCCTTATGGCGTGGGCCCTGAAAAGGTCATCGAGAAGATCAAGGATGGCGTCAACAGCAAGAAGATCTCCGGCATCTCCGATGTTGTCGACCTGACCGACCGGCATCACGGCCTGAAGCTGGTTATCGAGCTGAAGAACGGTTTCAACCCGAACGCTGTCCTGGCCAGCCTGTACAAGTACACCCCGATGGAAGACTCCTTCGGCATCAATAACGTTGCCCTGGTCGACGGCCAGCCACGCACCATGGGGCTGGGCGAACTGCTCACCGTGTATGTGGACCACCGACTGGATGTTGTACGCCGTCGCACCGCGCATCGCCTGGCCAAGCGTGAAGACCGTTTGCATCTGGTGGAGGGCCTGCTGATTGCCATCGTTGATATTGACGATGTCATTGCCATTATCCGTTCCTCCGAGCAGACCGCAGAAGCACGCGAACGCCTGATGACGGTCTTCGACCTGAGCGAGCCGCAGGCCAGCCACATCCTGGAACTGCGGTTGCGCCAGCTGACCAAGTACTCCACGCTGGAGCTGGAGACCGAAGCCGAGCAGCTGCGCAACGAAATCGAGGAACTGCGCGCCATTTTGGAGTCCGATGAGCTGCTGCGCACCCTGGTTTCCGATGAGCTCGGGGAAATGGCCGACACTTTCGGCACCCCGCGCCGGACCAAGCTGCTGAAGTCTGCTCAGCTGGCACCGCTGAAGGGCACCGCGTTGCCTGAAGAAGTCGGGACAGGCAAGAAGGCCAAGTTGGCCATGGAAGTCTCCGACAGCCCGTGCTGGGTATTGCTCTCGGCCACGGGGCAGCTCGCCCGGACTCCTGATCGGGACGTCGTGGACTACTCCGCGGCGCGCATCAAGCACGACGTGCTCACCTCGCAGGTTGCTTCCAGCGCCCGTGGTGAGATCGGAGCGCTGACGAGTGTCGGACGGATTATTCGCATCTCGCTGATCGATGTTCCGGTGCTTCCCGAATCCCATGGCTTCCCGCAGCTGGCCCACGGCGTGCCGATCTCCGAGTTCCTCAAGCTGGGCAAGGGCGAAAGCGCGGTGGCACTGGTTCCGCTGAACCAGGTGATTGCCGTGGGCACCAAGAACGGTGTGGTCAAGCGGGTCACCCCGGACTACCCGCTGAACCGTGACGAGTTCGAGGCGATCACGCTCAAGGACACCGACGTCGTGATTGCCGCGGCGCCGGCCGAGGATGCCGATGAGCTGGTGTTCCTGACCAGGCAGGCTCAGCTGCTGCGTTTCAGCGCTTCGGCGGTGCGTGCCCAGGGCCGCACCGGACAAGGCATGGCCGGCATCAAGCTCGCCGCCGATGACCAGGTGATCTTCTTCGGTGTGGTTCCTGCCGGTGCTGGCGACGCGGTGGTAGCCACGATCGCTGCCGGTTCGCAGACCCTTCCTGGCACCTCGGGCCAGTCGGTGAAGCTCACCGACTTCTCCGAGTTCCCGGCGAAGGGCCGCGCCACCGCGGGCGTGCGCGCTCACCGTTTCGTCAAGGGTGAGGACTACCTGCAGCTGGGCTATGCCGGCCAGGGTCCTGCGCGTGCCAGCTCCACGGCAGGCGTAGTGCGTGCTTTGCCTACCGAATATGGCAAGCGCGATGGTTCGGGCGCGCCTTTGGCCCAGTCAGTGAACATCATTGGCGGAACCATTGCCGGCGGGCACGATGCTTCTGCAGCACCTGCTGCCCAGGACCTCCAGGCAACCGCGCGGCAAGAAGCGTTGATTCCCGAGACAACCAAGGCAAAAGCGGCCCCGGCCATCACGCCGGGCGAAGACGCACTGCCTTTCGACGACGGTGGAGTAATCCTCTAATCCAGCAGCGCCAGAACTGAACGCGGCGTCGTTTCCACCTCCTATCCGTGGGTGGAAGCGACGCCGCAGTCCTATGCGCTGACCCTGGGCTTCTGGCTTCCCAGTTCAATGCGGTGGGTGCACTGCCCGGCAAGCATCTGGTCATGGGTGATCAAGACGACGGTTCGTCCGGCAAGGGCGAGATGCAAGGTGGAAAGCAGGTCCTGGGCTTCATCCACCCCCAGATGGGCAGTCGGTTCATCAAGCAAGATGATCTGGTGGCCGCCCACCATGGCACGGGCCACGGCGAGCTTGCACCGCTGACCGCCGGAGAGCTGGTGCCCGCCGGAACCGATGCGTGCCTCGAGGCCTTCTGGCTGTGTTGCCAACCAGTCCGACAGCCCGACTTGCTCCAGCACTTCTTCCAGCTGCGCATCGCTGCGCAGCTGGCCTTCAGTGACGCCCAGCATCAGGTTCCGGCGAATCGAGGAGTCGAAGAGGTGCGCCTCTTGCGGGCACCAGGCAACCGATGACAGGTCTGCCTGCTCTAGATCCAGCCGGTTCCCGCGGGCATCGATGCCCTTCAACTTGCCCGATTGCGCTGGCAACGCGCCCAGCAACGCGGTGAGCAACGTCGATTTGCCAGAACCCGATGGACCGGTAATGGCCGTCCATTGCCCTGCCGGGATGCGGGCGTTCAGATTCTCCAGAACTGGCGTTCCCTGCTCGTACCCGAGGCTCAGCGCTTGCGCATCGAAGCCGGCGATCCTGCTTTGCTTCACCGGCGGGTTGTGCTGCGCTGCTCGTGCGCCGTGGCTTTGCATGCCGCGTTCTTCCAGCTTCGATGACAGTACCTTCAGCGCCCGCCCCTGCTGCACCGCCAGCAGGGCATTGCCAGCGCTCTCCCCCAAGGCCAGGCCCAGGAGCACGGCCAGTGCCGTAAACGATGCGCTGCTGTGCGATAGCGCGGTGATGGCAATGGCAAGCAATACGCTGGTCAACGCGGCCAGGGCCGTGGCGCTGCCTTGGCCCAGGGCATGCCGGCGAGCGCGCTGCGTATTGCGTGCTTCGGCGTCCTGGAACCGGCCAATGGTCCGTTCCATGGCCTGATTGCTGCGCAGTGCGGACTTGTGCCGCAAGATGCCCAGCACGCTCTGGTTCATCTGCATCCGGTGGCTGAGCTGATGCACGAGGTGTTCGCCTTCAATGCGCTGCACAAGCCAACGCACCGGGAAGACCAGCACCAGCAGCGCACCGAGGGCCAGATATCCGAATTCGGGCTGGATGAAGTACAAGGCCGTTGCTGCTGCAACCCACACTACGATTGCCTGCAGCGGCGGGAACAGCACCCGGGCCAATAGGTCGCGCAGTTCATCGACCTCGGCCAGCAAGAATCGCAGGATGACCGAGGAACGGGTCAGCAAGCCCCACTGTGCGGGGTTGGCCACCATCGCGTTCCACATCTTCTCGCGCAAATCCGAGGCATAGGCCAGCACCGCGTCGTGAATCGCGAGCTGTTCCAGGTAGCGGAAGGCAGCTCGTCCGATTCCCAGGCCTCGGACCATCGCGAAGGCTACGGTCAGGTGCAAGATGGGAGGCTGGTAGCTGGCTTCAACGATCAGCCAACCGCTCAGGGCCGCGAGCGCCACGGCGCATAGCACGCTGACTGTCCCCCAGAGCACGCCCTTGGGGGCAGCTTTGTACCCGGCAAGCAAGTCGCGCATCGGGGTGAACTTGGACTTCACCGGCCGTTGGCCAGTGGCGCCAGGCTGCGTTGCCGCGGTGGCTCGCGACCGGTTGCCTGCGGATTCTTCACGGTGGGCAGGGCCAGCACCATGCGCTATGCTGCCCGCACGTTCGTCCTGCCCGAAGGCGGGGTCGTGGCTGGCGACCAGCATCGCGCAGCGGGCTGGAAGTTCACTCAGCAGTTCGCGTACTTGCTGGGCGTTGCGCTCATCGAGGTGCGCGGTAGGCTCATCGGCCAGCAGCACGGTGCAGTGGTCGTCGCTGTGAACCCGCAGCAACGCGCGCAGCACTTCCAGGCGGCGCAGCTCGCCGGGTGAATATTCACCGATCGGGCGCTCGAGCATGGACTCCATCGATAGCCGGGAGCTGAGCTCTCGGCGCAGTTCAGCCGATGCCGCGGGGGCGTCCTGGTCCAGTTGCCCGTTGCCGGTTGCTGCGTTGAATTGCGGATGCTGGCTAATCACTGCAAGCTGGCCGGCTATGAAGACCCGCCCGGTGGCCAAGGCCGGATCGAAGGTGTTGTCGCTGCTGTGCGCCTCGGCGATCAGCTTGAGCAGCGTGCTCTTGCCCGAACCGCTGGCAGTGGACAATACCAGGCGCTCCCCCGCGCGCAACTGAATATTCACGGCTTGGTGGATTGGATGCATGCCATCGTAGCTGATCCGCAGGTCCGCGACGTCCAGGACGCTATCTGCATTCCTGGCAGTGCTGGCACGAAGCTGATGGACCGGGGTGGCAGCGGTGATGGCTGTGTACTTCTGGTAGGCAGCCAGCCCGTCATCGGCCGCATGGTAGGCAGAGCCCACTTCGCGCAGTGCCGAGAACAGCTCGGGTGCCAGGATGAGGATTATCAGCCCGGCGGCGAGATCCATATTCCCGCTGACCAGTCTCACGCCGATCATCACCGCGAGTACCGCCACCGAAAGGGTTGCGATCAGTTCCAGCCAGAAGCTGGACATGAATACGGTTTTCAGGTTGGCCATGGTGGCCGCCCGGTATTTGCTGCTGACGGCGGCGATGGCGCTGCCGTGGGCCCGTGCCCGGCCCAAGCCCAGCAGTGCGGGCAAGCCCTGGGCGAGTTCGTAGAGCTGGTGGGCAAGCCGATCCAAGGTGGCTTGGGATTCGTTGAGGGTGTCCTGGGTGTGCATGCCGATCAATGCCATGAACACCGGCACCAGCGGGATCGTCAGGAGCAGCACCACTGCGCTGATCCAGTCCAGCTGCAGAATGTAGAGGCCAAGCAGCAGCGGGACGGCCAGGGCGCCGATGAGCGCAGGAATGAATTTGGTGAAGTAGTCATCGAGCTTCTCAAGGCCATGGCTGGCCAAGGTGGCGGTGACCGGTATGGAATGCTGTTCCGCCGCGGGGACGATGGCCGGTTGCGCGGCTTGCCTGCGCACCAGGTTCAGCCGTAGCCGTTCCTTCGCGCCCAGGCCCATGCGGCGGGCGCCGGCGTTCAATCCCCATGCGCTGAGCGCTCGAAGCGCGGCGCCGGCCAGCGCCAGGATCAGCAGGTGCGATTTATTGGCCCCTCCATCGGCCATGGTGGCGATCCATTGGCCCAGCGCGTAGGCGACGAATACCAGCCCGACGACTTTGAGCGCGGAGAACAGCGCCAAAACCAGGAATTGTCGTGGCGTGATCAGTTCACGCGGCAGGAATCGCGGGGCTGGCATTACTACTTCTTTCCCTCGGAAATGCGGTTACTTGATGATGGAGACGACTCGATGAGTTTCTGGAATGTGCTCTTCGCGCAAGCGCTTGCGGAAGACCCAGTAGCTCCAGGCCTGGTACGCCAGGACCATTGGCACGCCGAAGGCGGCCACGACGCTCATGAGCTTCAGAGTGTAGGCAGTGCTCGACGCGTTAGCCACGGTCAGGTCGAAGGCCGGGTCGATGGTCGATGGCAGCACTACCGGGTAAGCGGCGGTGAAGATCGCTGCGACCCCGGCGAGCAAGGTGGCGCCCAGGGCGATGAAGGAGATCCCCTCGCGCCCAGCGCGGCCGCTGGCTATCGAAATGGCCAGGCAGACCGCTGCCAGGCCCAACACCGCCCAGGCGATGGTGGAATCGTTGTCCAGCAACACCAGCAGGACCCACACGACTAAGGGCAGGATTGCTAGCGGCATCCAGCGGCCTACGAGCTTTCCTGCTTCATGGCGGACCTTTCCGTCGGTTTTCAACCGCAGGAATGCCAACGCATGGATCCAGCAGAACGCCACCACTGCTGCGCCGCCGAGGACGGCATGCCAGTTCAGCCACGCGAAGGCCCCGCCGATTCGGTCGCCGTTCTCGTTCAAAGGCAGACCCAAGGTGGTCAATGCCAGCATGGCACCGACGCCGAAGGCGGCCACCAGCGATCCGATCCCCAAGGCCAGGTCCCAGGCTTTCCGGGTTGCTGCGGTAATCGCCTTGCCTCGGTACTCAATGGCAACGGCACGGAAAATCAACGCCAGCAGGACAAAGGTCAGCGGAATGTAGAGGGCCGAGAACAACGAGGCGTACCAGTGCGGAAACGCTGCGAAGGTCGCACCGCCGGCGGTCAGCAGCCATACCTCGTTGCCATCCCAGACCGGGCCGATGGTATTGAGCAAGAGCCGTTTGCGCTTCTCGGTGGAACGGCCGAGACCGATGAGCATGCCCACCCCGAGGTCAAAGCCTTCGAGGAAGAGATAGCCGCACCAGAGCAGCGCGATCACAATGAACCAAAGTGTTGGAAGCCAATCCATTGATGTTCTCCTTAGTCCGTGCCGCTAGTAGGCGAAGGCCAGTACGTCGTCGTCATCGTTGTCCGGGTCCGAGGGGCCGTCCGCTGGTGAATGATCTGACGGTTCAAGCTCCGGCATTGCCGATGCCACGCCGCCACGAATGTAGCGGCTGAGCAGCACCAGTTCCACGACCAGCAGCACACCGTAGATTGTCGTGAGCGCGATCAGCGAGAAGAGCAGTTCTCCTGCGCTCACTGTCGGAGAGACCGATGCTGCGGTGTACATGAACACCTGGTCCACGCCACCCATCTGCGGGTTGGGGACTACAGTGAATGGCTGCCGGCCCATTTCGGTGAAAATCCAGCCAGTGGCGTTTGCGCCGAAGGGTGCGGCAATGCCTAGCAGGGCAAGGCGCGAGAGCCATTTGTTTTCTGGGACGGTGCCCTTGCGAGTGATCCATAGCGCAACGCCAGCAGCCAATGCCGAGAGCCCGCCGAGGGTGATCATCAAGCGGAAGCCCCAGTAGGTCACTTCCATCACTGGCAAGTAGTTGATTTCCTGGCCTGCGTACTTGCCGAAGGATTCATCGTTCGGATAGTACTTGCCGTATTTTTCCTGGTATTCCGGAATCAGCGTGTTCACGCCCTTGATTTCGGTGGTGAAATCCCCATTGGCCAGATACGAGAGAATGCCCGGGATTTCGAAGACCGCTACGACGTTGTCGCAGTTGGTTGAACCCTTGGCGGTGATATCTCCCAAGGACAGCACCGAGAAGCCTGTTCCATCGTGGCAAGCTGCCTCCGCAGCAGCCATTTTCATCGGCTGCTGCTCGAACATGAGCTTTGCTTGTTCGTGCCCGCTCAGTGCCACACCGAGGAACGCGACCATTGCTACCGCGGCGCCGATGCGCAGGGACTTGATCCAGACTTGGTAGTCCACCTTGTCACGGCTTTTACCGCGGCTGGGATCTTCGCCCACGACAACATATCCGTTGGCATCCACCGAGTCGATGCCTTCTTTGCGTCGGCGGTAGAGATGGAACCATGAGATGCCCAGCAGGAAGCCGCCGGCAACGGCGAAGGCACCGAAAATAGTGTGCGGGAACGTCACTAGCGCCGTGTTGTTGGTGAACACCGCCCATGCGTCGGTCATCACGGCTCGGCCGTCAACTATTTTCGTTCCAACCGGGTGCTGCATCCATGAGTTCGCAACAAGGATGAAGTAGGCGGAAAAGATCGTTGCCAGGGATGCGCACCAGATGGTTGCCAGGTGCACGCGTTTGGGAAGCTTCTTCCAGCCGAAGATCCAGAGCCCCAGGAATGTAGATTCTACGAAAAAGGCCAGCAGTGCTTCCATGGCCAACGGCGCTCCGAATACGTCCCCTACATAGCGGCTGTATTCGCTCCAAGCCATGCCGAACTGGAACTCTTGGACAATGCCCGTGGCGATGCCCATGATGAAGTTGATCAGGAAAAGCTTGCCCCAGAATTTTGTCATTCGCAGCCAGTGCTCGTTGCCGGTGCGATGCCACATGGTTTGCAGCGTGGCCACGGTCAGGCCTAGTCCAATGGTCAGGGGCACCATCAGGAAGTGGTAGACCGTCGTAATGCCGAATTGCCAGCGGGCAATCTCTAGAGCATCCATGGATTCCTCAACTATCGTGGGATCGAAGTTCAATCACTTTTCTACGTTCCGTAGAAAAGTTCTCCAAGGCCACCATAGACGATTTCGACAGCGTGTAGAAATCGAGACGATGAGCAATTTCAGAAACTGGAAACTTCGCCAGTGCGCACGTGGGCGCAAATACTAAGCCTATTGACAGGGTTGTGTCTACGGTTCTTAAAAAACCCAAGTCAACAAGTTTCACCCGCGACATTCTCGCACCTCATTGCGAAACGGGTAAAGCATGTACTCACCCCTCTCTTTTACATGCCGTAGAAATATTGTGGAAAGATGGCTACAATTAAGAACCCAAGCAGTGTGCTTGCACTCCATGAGTCAAGCAACCGCGTCAAAACTAATGCAAGTGAGGTACGACCTAGTGGCCAGCCTTGGCGATCTGGAACGCTCCGTCATGGATCTTCTGTGGGATTCTGCAGAACCACTCACCGCGAATGACCTTCGTGATGATTTGGCGGCGCTTGGCACCGACGCGAAAGAACTCGCAGTCACTACGGTGCTGACTGTGCTAGCCCGTCTCGAAAAGAAGGGTTTGGTAGAGCGCGAGCGCACTACCCGCCCTCACCGGTACGCAGCTTCATCCTCCCGTGAGGATCACACCGTTGGACTGCTCAACGACGCCCTGGGCACCGCCCAGGACCGTGAAGCAGTCCTGGCACGATTCATCGGAGGCATCTCCCCCGACGAGGCAGCATCCCTGCGTGCTATCTTGGACTCAGTAAAGTCCGCATAATTTAGAAGAACTTCGGGGACTGAGTGCTTCTCACCTCATATTTCCTAGCGGCGTTGGCTATCGCATTGGCGTGGCCGACGCCGTTGGCTTTATCCAAGGCTAAATGGACCGCCCGCTCACCAGTGCAAGCGGTACTCCTTTGGCAAGCCATCGCATTAGGCGGTGGACTTTCCATGATCGGCTCGATGCTTGTTTGGGGCTTGGCCCCATTGGGCGATGACCTCATCTCCGCGCTTCATGGCGGCTGGCTCCTGATAATGGGAGATCCCAGTGTGCCCGACCCCGGCGAAGTGCACCTGTTCGCCTTGAGCGCAGCACTGCTCTTCGGATTTCACCTGGTATTAACCCTCATACGAGCGGCTTGGCGCATCTCTCGCCAACGAGCCAAGCACCGGCATCTGCTGCGCCTCTTGAGCAACCCGTCCCAGACGCGGCCAAATACCCTAGTGATTGATCACGACATGCCTGTTGCATATTGCGTGCCGGGGATTTCGCAATCGGTGACCGTGCTATCGCGCGGATTGCTCACCCAGCTCTCTGCCGAAGAGCAACAGGCGGTTATTGCCCATGAACGCTCCCATTTGGATCAACGGCATGATCTGCTGATCCTGGCATTCACGGCGTGGCACGAAGCGTTGCCTTGGCTACCGACTTCACGCCTTGCCCTCGACGCAGTGCGCCAACTGATAGAAATGCTCGCCGACGACAAAGCACTGGAAAAGGTCAATAGGCACACTTTGCTCAAAGCCATTGTCACTGTCGCCACCGCCGCAGCAATGGATGATTCGTCGTCAAAGAATCATTCGTCCAGTGCCGGCCTAGTTGGCATGCCAGATGGTGAAGTCTCCTCCCGCCGGCTGCAACGCTTGCTCTCCCCGCAGGATCCGCTGGGCCGCCCGCAGCGCGCACTAGTGCTCCTGAGCACCATCATGTTGCTGATCTGCCCGACAGTCCTGCTCATCGCACCGCGGTTGCTGGACTGGTAGCACTCTCTTGGCGCAAACAGCGAAGTCCCTGGACCCCGTTAGGGCCAGGGACTTCGGCGTTTGCATTGCTCTAGACGTCGATACGATCTCGTTCAAGATCGTCGGCGCCGTCGATAATGAACTTCTTGCGAGGCGCTACGTCGGAGCCCATCAGCAGATCAAAGACCTCCTCGGCTGCCTGCGCATGCTCGATGCCGACACGGCGCAGCATACGATGACGCAGGTCCATGGTGGTTTCAGCCAGCTGGTCCGCGTCCATTTCGCCTAGGCCCTTATAGCGCTGGATCGGCTCCTTGTAGCGTCGGCCTTCCTTCTCCAAGTTGGCCAGCAGCTTGGTCATTTCCGCCTCAGAGTAGGTGTAGATAACCTCATTCTGCTTCGACCCCGGATTGATCACCTCAATGCGGTGCAGCGGCGGAACCGCTGCATAGACGCGACCGTGCTCGATCATGGGACGCATGTAGCGATAGAACAACGTCAACAGCAATGTCCGAATGTGCGCACCGTCAACATCAGCATCAGTCATCAAGATGATCTTGCCGTATCGGGCTTGCTCAATGTCGAAGCTGCGCCCCGAACCGGCCCCAATCACCTGGATCATCGCTGCGCACTCCGCGTTCGAGAGCATGTCCGAAATCGAGGCTTTTTGCACGTTGAGGATCTTGCCTCGAATTGGCAGCAGCGCCTGGTACTCGCTGGAGCGCGCGAGACGGGCAGTGCCCAATGCGCTGTCGCCCTCGACGATGAACAGTTCAGACTTTCCAACTTCCTTGCTGCGGCAATCGAGCAGTTTGGTTGGCAGCGAAGAAGACTCCAAAGCGGTCTTGCGACGCTGGGTTTCCTTGTGCATACGTGCCGACACGCGAGATTTCATCTCGTTGACGACCTTCTCCAGCAGCGTGGACGCTTCAGCCTTCTCGTTGCGCTTATTGGATCCCAGTCGGTCGTTGAGTGCCTTCTCCAGCACCTTGGAAACAATCTGGCGCACCTGCGGTGTACCCAAAATTTCCTTGGTCTGCCCTTCGAACTGCGGCTCTGCCAGTCGGACGGTCAGCACGGCAGTCATGCCCGCCAGCACGTCGTCCTTCTCCAGCTTGTCCTTCTGGCCGAACTTGAGCTTCCGCGCATTGGCCTCCACATTCTTGCGGAAGGACTTGAGCATGGCCTGTTCGAAGCCGGCAGTATGCGTACCGCCCTTGGGGGTCGCAATGATATTCACGAAGCTGCGCAGCGAGGTTTCGTAGCCGATTCCCCAACGCACCGCGACGTCAACTTCGCAGACACGCTGCACATCTTCAATATGGCTGCGACCACTGCCATCGATGACCGGAACCTTTTCATGGAACGATCCGCTGCCATGGAAACGCCAGATGTCCGTGACCGGCGAGTCGCTGCTCAGATAGTCGACGAACTCGCTGATGCCGCCATCATGCTGGAACACTTCCTCATGAGGCCCGTCCGCACCCGGGGTATCCGGTAATCCACGTTCATCGCGCAGGGTGATGCGCAACCCAGGAACCAAGAAGGAGGTCTGGCGCGCTCGATCCTGCAAATCCTTATAGGAGAACTTCGCATCCGGGGTGAAGATATGGTTATCCGCCCAGTAGCGAATGCGCGTTCCAGTCACGCCCCGCTTGGCTTTGCCGATAACGCCCGGAGCCGTCGCAGTCTCATGAGCCTTGAAAGAAGCGTCCGCTTTCTTGCGGCCCTTATCGGTAAATTTGCCTGGCTCTCCACGACGGAACTGCAGGCCGTAGGTCTTGCCGCCGCGGTCAACTTCGACGTCCAAACGGGCCGACAAGGCGTTGACGACCGAGGCGCCCACGCCGTGCAGACCGCCCGAAGCACTGTAGGAGCCGCCACCGAACTTGCCGCCGGCGTGCAGCTTGGTGAAGACAACTTCCAAACCGCTCAAGCCTGTCTTGGGTTCAACATCGACAGGAATGCCGCGGCCGTCATCCTGGACTTCAACGGAGCCGTCAGAGTGCAAGATGACGTCAATTGCCTGGCCGAAACCGCCCAGCGCTTCGTCAACTGAGTTATCGATGATCTCCCAGAGGCAATGCATCAAGCCACGGGAGTCGGTGGAGCCGATGTACATGCCTGGGCGCTTACGAACCGCTTCCAGGCCTTCCAAGACCGAAAGGTGCCGGGCGCTGTAATTGTCGGATGAAGCCACTGAGCTGTTGTCTCCTACTTGCATGAGAAAGTACGTCTTATTCCATATTCTAATCGTTAATGTGTTCGAATACCCGCTATTTTCCGGTGCTGCCCAGCACGCCGGTCTCCTATGACCTTATCCACATGCGCTACGCGGTGAGCGAAAGAACAGGCAAATCGGGATAAAGTCGGAGCCCAAGCTGGTTGTATAGAGTAACCATCAACTTTAGGAGGCTGGCAATGACTACTACGACCGCTAGTCGTGAACTGAACGCCCTCGACCGGTGCGACCGCTGCGGCGCACAGGCCTACGTGCGAGCCGTGCTGGCTTCGACAGGCGGTGAGTTGCTCTTCTGCGCTCACCATGCCCGCGATGTAGAACCGAAACTGCGTCCGCAGACTTCGGTCTGGCAGGATGAGTCCTCGCGACTCTATGAAAAGCCCAAGGTGGACGCCAACGACTAAACTCGTTGCCAGCCACTAATTCGAGAAGGTGACCCAATTCTGGGTCACCTTCTTCTTGCATTAACGGCAAATAAAAAATGTGGCCAGCAGTTCAATGAATGAACTACTGGCCACATCCTCAGATTCTTAGTCTAGGTAATCGCGCAGTACCTGGGAACGCGATGGGTGACGAAGCTTGGACATCGTCTTGGACTCGATCTGGCGAATGCGTTCACGAGTCACACCGTAGACCTTGCCGATTTCATCCAAGGTCTTAGGCTGGCCATCGGTCAGGCCGAAGCGCATGGCCACCACGCCTGCTTCACGCTCTGAGAGCGTGTCGAGCACCGAGTGGAGCTGCTCCTGCAACAAGGTGAACGAAACTGCATCGGCTGGGACTACTGCTTCCGAGTCTTCAATGAGGTCACCGAATTCGGAGTCGCCGTCTTCACCCAATGGGGTGTGCAAGGAAATTGGTTCGCGACCATACTTCTGGACTTCGACAACCTTTTCAGGGGTCATGTCCAATTCCTTGGCCAGCTCTTCTGGGGTTGGTTCGCGGCCCAGGTCCTGGAGCATCTGGCGCTGGACACGTGCCAGCTTGTTGATGACTTCAACCATGTGCACTGGAATACGAATGGTACGTGCCTGGTCAGCCATGGCACGGGTAATTGCCTGGCGGATCCACCAGGTGGCGTAGGTCGAGAACTTGAAGCCCTTGGTGTAGTCGAATTTCTCCACTGCACGGATCAGGCCAAGGTTGCCTTCCTGGATCAGGTCCAGGAACAGCATGCCGCGGCCGGTGTAGCGCTTGGCCAGCGAAACTACGAGGCGAAGGTTGGCTTCCAGCAAGTGGTTCTTGGCGATCTTGCCGTCGTGGATGATCTGCTCATAGTCCCAGCGCAAGCGCTGGTCCATCGAGCCGTCGTCCTTTTCCAACTTGTCAGTTGCGAACAGGCCCGCTTCGATGCGCAGAGCCAAGTCAACTTCCTGCTCAGCGTTCAGCAGCGCGACCTTGCCGATCTGCTTCAGGTAATCCTTGACTGGGTCAGCGGTCGCTCCAGCGACCATGACCTGCTGCTGTGGAGCATCATCGTCACCGGTTGAAAGGGTGAAGCCCTTCGAATCATCGTCAGACTTCGAGTCCTTCGAATCGGTGCCTTGCTCAACATCGTCATCGGCGTCAGCCGACGCTCCGGTTGATTCGTCTTGCGCTGCAGTTTCAGCAGCGACCTTTTTAGTCCGAGGCTTGGCCTTGGTAGCGCGCTTCTTCGCTGCAGGGGCGGCTGCCTCGACCTCGGCCGCTTCAACCTCGGCCTCAGTTGCTTTGCGATTAGCGTTCGTCTCAGAAGATGACACGAATAACCTTTCTAACGATGCGTTCCGGATGCACCTGCCGGTAACACCACTATGACCCTGTCAAGTCCGATGGCGTTTAATCATTGACTAAACACCGAGGGCTGGCACATTGATATCAACGCATCAAGCCCGCCTAATGTTCCCGAAATCCGGAGATTTCAAGACATAGGCAATTCGAACCTAACCGGGTCTGTTGTCCCATTATCCATGAATTGCCACCAGGACACCACTTGAGACACTCCGGTTGTTGCTGCTCAGCTGAAACTAGCACGCCATGCCCGCAATTGGTCGGTCGCCCATTCTGGCATGATTCCATGGGACATCAGCTTTTGCAGCAGCCTGGCCAGCTCGTAATTCGGGTTTTCCTCGACCGCTCGCCCCAACAGGCACAACGCCATGGTTCCCCTGCCTCGCGCCCACTCGATCCACGCAAGAATGCACAGCAGGGCCTGCCGCGCGTTGCCTTCAGCAACGCCGAGCAGGTCTCTGGCGACCAGCCACAACCGGTCAATCCGCTGCCAGTCCGGAGCATGCCAACCACGTCCCAGCAAATAGTTGGTCAACGGCGCGGCGGCAGCTTCGCGATCCCCGCGCATCACGCCGAACAGCACATCCAGTGATGCTTCGAGTCCTTGACCAGCCAGGTACGGAAGAAGGTCACGCACGATTTTCACTTCCAAGGAACCCAGTAGCAATGCGGCGTGCTCATGCTCATCGTGAATCCAGGCCCGGGCTTCCGGCTCAGCCAGATCCATGGTCTGCAGCCACGCTTCCAAGCAGTTGACGACGTTGTGCTGCTGATTCGAGATGATCTTCAGGATCTCAGCAGCCTGCGGCCATTGCGGGATTCCGCTACCGTCCCATGGAATGTCCAACGGAGCCGACCCGGCGAAGGCCAACGACAAATGCGTTTCGTTCGTTTCCACCGGGCGCACGGGGGTCGGCTCTGCGTAATCATCGGTCGCGTAGTTCCAGACCACACGATCCTGCCGGCACCAGCTGTGACGCAGCAAGACCTTTTTGCTTGTCAGCCCCTGCTCTAGCTGCGCGACCAGATCCGCGTAGGGAATACCGGAGCCGTCCGACGTTCCTTCGGGCGCATAGACCACCAGAACCACCCCTTGGATATGGGGCATTCGTTCTAGCAGGCTCAGCAGCTGCGCGGTCCACGTCCCGCGCTCCGCCGCGGTGTTTTCCTCGGGCAGATCAACTCGCAAGGTCGCTTCCAGATGGTCCTCGTCTATCAGCATCAGCACGGCCGAATTCTGAGGATAGAAACCTAGGGCATGGGGCACATACGCCAAGATGTCCTCGCAACTGGACAGCGAGAGAGGGTGGCGTTCCGGTGTAGTTGTCATGGCTCCACGGTGCAACGCTGCGCTAGGCGCATGAGGTCAGAGGCTGCGAGCTGTGGAGAACCTTTCGGATCGCCCCGGTGCGGGCTTACTGCTCGGCGAGGAAGCGGCGCGCCTTGCGGCGTTCAACGACCATGAACACCATACCGAGCAATGCCATGGCGAACTGGACTGACAGGGCCACGCGGAAGGCCTGAAGATTGTAGAGCTCGCCCACCGAGCCGTTGGCCTTATACAGCATGTCCATGATGAATCCGATGACGTAGATCGTGACAAAGGCACCTATGAACCCGCCGGTGTTCACCAGGCCGGTGGCCGTTCCCAGCACCTGCGGCGGGTTGAACGTTCGGGCGAAGTCGAAGCCGATTACGGAGGCCGGGCCACCGGCGGCAATGGCGATCATCAATAGCACCAGAATCCATAGCGGGGCCTGCCCTGGCCAGAATAGGACGACTGCCCACATCACCAGGATTGAGCCGACAATGCCCAGGGCAAAGTTGGAACGCTGGCTGGCATGGCGCGAGGTCAGGGCGCCGAGGATCGGTCCCACCACGATGGAAACGACAACGAACACCGCCATCAAGCCCGATGCCAGCGCACCGTCTATGCCTTGGCCTTCGACAAGGAAAGGATAGCCCCAGGTCATCATGAAGGTGTTGATCATGAATGCCGTGGAGAAGTGGGTCCAGAACCCCAAACGGGTTCCTGGCTGTTTCCAGGCCCGGGCGATCCGCGAGCCGGTCTCCTGCTCCCCCTGGCCGGACCCTTCCCAGGTCCTGCCATTGCGCACGAAAGCGATCGTGGTGATGAAGGTGGCAAAAGCGAAACCGGACATGACCGAGAACGCCGCGGACCAGCCGACGCCCAGCAAGATCATATGGAAAGGAAAGAGGCTGATGAGCTGGCCGAGCTGGCCGAAGGTACCGGTGAGCTGGGTCAGCACCGGGATTCGCGAGCCGGAGAACCATAGGGGCAACAGCTTGAGCACCGATACGAAGACCATCGCATCGCCCATGCCAACCATGACGCGCCCGGCCAACCCCATGGGGACGTTGACTGAAATCGCAAGAAACGCTTGACCTGCGGCCATCAGCAGGGCGCCGCAGGTAATCAGGATGCGCGGACCGAATTTATCCAGCAGCAGCCCTACGGGCACCTGCGCGCCGGCATAGACAACCAGCTGCACGACGGAGAAGGTCGCCAAAATCTGCGCGCTGGCATCAAATCGTTCGGTGGCTTGGATGCCAGCGACGCCGAAGCTGGTGCGCTGCGAAATTGCAGAAATGTAGGCAAGAATTGCGAAGCCGAAGACAACCCACGACTTGGGTGAATTCAGATGGGCCTGGCTCACTGGTCGTGATCACCTGGCAACGGTTCGATGTGACCGTTTTTCAACCAATCTTCAGTGTTCTCAATGGCCGCAAGGAAATGCTCGGCGCTGGCGCCCAATTCCTCGGCATCCGCCATCTGCTCGTCTTCATCCAGCAACAGCGAGCGCGGTTCATGCTCTTTGGCATGCGCATCGAACCGTTCTTCGAATCCGTCGACCATTTGGCGAACATCGCTATTGGTTTCAAGCTGTTCGGCTAGCTGCTGGTCGACCAGTCGACCTGCCTCACGCAGCTTGTCCGTTGGCAAAGCCAGCTTCAGTGCCGCTCCTACGTATTCCAGCGTCGCAACGGCAACGGCCGGGTACTCGGATTCGGCGAGGTAGTGCGGGGTGTGCAGGGAGTATCCCACGACATCACGGCCAGCTTCGCTCAGGCGAATTTCGAGCAGCGAGGCCAGACCTGCTGGCGATTCCACCGTAGGGCTCCACGTCGAGATGTTCTCGATCAGATCCTTGCGGTTTCCATGTGCGGTAACGCCTACCGGGCGGGTATGCGGCACCGGCATCGGCAACGATGCGGTCCCCACAACCAGCGATACGTTGAAGGCTTCAATGAAGGAATGCAGTTCCGCGATCACGCGTTCCCACTTCAAGTCGGGTTCTACACCGGTGAGGAACCAGAACTTGCGGTCCATCTCATCGGTCATCAGGTAGATCTCCATGCGTGGAGCCTGGTATCCAGCGAAGTGGTCACCCAGGAAAGAGACCCGCGGGCGCTGGGAGGTGTAGGCGATCAGCTCATCGGCGTCGAAAGTGGCGAAGAGCTCCGAGTCGAGGCGTCCGAAAAGCTCGTTGGAGACCTGCGAATGGTTATGCCCGGCATCGCTGATGCTCTTCAGCGAGACGAACATGCCAAGACCTTGAAGGCGCGAGTCATCCAAGTCGTCTGCGACCAGCGTCATCAACGATTCCTTGGACATTTTCTCCTCATTCAGGGTCGGCATCCGGCAAAGCGGGAGCGGCAACCATCGGCTGGGACTGCACTTCAAGTACAGATCAATGGTCCATCTTATCGCTACTTGGCTTTCGCTCGCTGTGAAGTAACGCACGATGACGCGGAACCTCGGATAACCTTGGGGTAGGAGACGCACAGCCCGCCGGCATGACCTGTTCCGGAAAACCACAGGGGCTGTCGCGACCTTAGACCCTACAAAGGCATAGAAGGAATGATTTTGTGATCAACTCCAGTGATCTCACTTTGAGCGCCATTGGCGCCGACATCAAGCGCAAGAGCGCTGACACCCTCATCCTGGGTGTACTCAAGAACGGCGAAAAGGTGTCCATCGCGGCATCCCCATTCACCGCCGAAACCACCACTTCCCTGGAGCATTCGCTTTCAGCTTTGGGCGTTGCCGGGAAGGCCGACGAAATCACCGCGCTGCCAGGCGTAGACGGTGCCAAGACCAAGACCTTGCAGTTCATCGGCCTGGGCGTTGACGAGCTAGCTGATCTGACCGAGGAGAAGCTGCGCCGGGCCGCCGGTTCGGCTGCCCGCCAGCTGAGCAACGCCAAGAGCGCCATTTTCGCCCTGCCTGCTGACAGCGTGGAGCGCGTGGCCGCCATCGCAGAAGGCATCGCGCTGGGCAGCTACCGCTACGAGAACCACCGTTCGAAGAAGAGCGAGAAGCCGGTACTGGCCGAAGCCCAGATCGTCACCTCGGTAGCGACATCCAAGGACCTGCCAGCAGTACTCAAGCGCGCTGCCATCCTGGGCCGCGCAGTACGCGGCACCCGCGATCTGATCAACGCCCCAGCCAACGTGCTGTACCCGGAGTCCTTCGCCGCAGCAGTGAAGGACCACTCCAAGTCCCTGCCGCTGAAGGTCACCATTTTCGACGAGAAGCGCCTTGCCAAGGACGGCTTCGGCGGCCTGATCGGTGTTGGCGGCGGTTCGGTTCGCCAGCCGCGCATGGTCAAGATCGAATACGCGCCGTCGAAGGCCGCCAAGCACATCGCCTTGATCGGCAAGGGCATTACCTTCGACACCGGTGGCACCTCGCTGAAGCCTGCTGCCGGCATGCACGCCATGAAGTCCGACATGTCCGGTGCCGCCGCGGTTTTCCAGACCGTTGCCGCAGTCGCCGAGCTTGGCCTGAATGTCAAGGTCACTGCCTGGCTGTGCCTGGCAGAAAACATGCCTGGCGGCGCCTCGACCCGTCCGGGCGATGTGCTGACCATGTTCGGCGGCAAGACCGTTGAAGTGCTCAATACCGACGCCGAAGGCCGCTTGGTCATGGCCGATGGCCTGGCAGCTGCCAGCTTGGAGAAGCCGGATGTCATGATCGACATCGCTACGCTGACCGGCGCCCAGATGCTGGCCCTGGGCCTGCGCACCGCAGGTGTCATGGGCGACAAGCAGGTCGCCAGCGACTTGGTTGCCGTCTCGGACAAGGTGGGCGAATTGGCTTGGGCCATGCCGCTTCCGGAGGAGCTGCGCCCGTCCATCGAGTCGCAGGTTGCCGATCTGGCGAACATCGGTGAGCGCATGGGCGGCATGATGACTGCCGCCGTGTTCCTCGAAGAGTTTGTCGGTGAAGTGGACGGCAAGAAGATCCCTTGGGCCCACATCGACTTCGCTGGTCCTGCGTTCAACGAAGGCAGCGCCTGGGGCTACACTCCGAAGAACGGCACCGGCTCCCAGGTACGCACCCTGGTTGCCTACGCAGAGCAGCTCGCTGCAGCAAACTAGCCGCAGCAACGCAGGACTAATGGCAGTTCCTGTGTCCTGGAACTCATCCCGGTATCGCCAGAACTATCTGCACGATGCCGGGATGAGTTTAAAAATAAGAGACATACCTGACTTTTAATGCCCCGAAGGTGACTGCAACCATTGGACGGTACTAAGGTAAGTTTTGAAACATCACCGTGGATTAATGGTGCGCGCCCGCATGTGTCACGCTCCAGGAAGTCCACACCCGATCCCCTGGTCGGCCTAAGCCGGCCTCACTAAGCGAATACGAGGGAGCGTTCACGTGGCCGATTCGGCAGCAACGCAAGAATTTGATGTCCTCATCCTCGGCGGCGGATCCGCTGGATACTCGGCAGCATTGCGCGCCATCCAGCTGGGCTACACCGTTGGATTGATCGAGAAGGAAAAGCTGGGCGGCACCTGCCTGCACACCGGCTGCATCCCAACCAAGGCTTACCTGCACGCAGCAGAGCTGGCCGAGAACGCTCGCGAGGGTGCCAAGTTCGGCATCAACTCCTCGCTGGAGTCGATCGACCTGGCTGGCGTGCGCAAGTACAAGGAAGACATTGTTGCTGGAAAGCACAAGGGTCTCCAGGGCTTGCTGAAGATGAAGAAGGTCAACGTTATCACCGGTAACGGCCGACTGGTCTCCCAGGATTCCATCGATGTTGATGGCACCGTCTACAAGGGCAAGTACATCATCCTGGCTACCGGCTCCACCTCCAAGACCATGGGTCTGGAAATCGGCGGCCGCGTACTGACCAGCACCGAAGCACTGAACATGGAAGACCTGCCAAAGAGCGCCATCGTGCTCGGCGGCGGCGTCATCGGTGTCGAGTTCGCTTCCGTATGGAAGTCTTTCGGCGTCGACGTCACCATCGTCGAGGGCCTGCCTTCGCTGGTTCCGAACGAGGACCCAGCCATCATCAAGAACCTGGAGCGCGCTTTCAAGAAGCGCGGCATCAAGTTCAACACCGGCGTCTTCTTCGAGAAGGTCGAGCAGGATGCTAACGGTGCCAAGGTCTCCCTGGCTGACGGCAAGGTCCTGGAAGCAGAGATCGTTCTGGTTGCAGTGGGTCGCGGTCCGGTAACCGAGGGCCTCGGCTTCGAAGAGCAGGGCATCACCATTGACCGCGGCTTCGTGATCACCGATGAGCGCCTGCACACCGGCGTTGGCAACATCTACGCAATCGGCGACATCGTTCCAGGCGTACAGCTTGCACACCGCGGTTACCAGCATGGCCGCTTCGTAGCCGAGGAAATCCACGGCATGAAGCCAACCATCGTCGAGGACATCAACATCCCGAAGGTGACTTTCTGCGAGCCAGAGATCGCTTCCGTGGGCTACTCCGAGCCGAAGGCCAAGGAGAAGTTCGGTGCCGACCAGATTGAAACCACCGAGTACAACTTGGCTGGCAATGGCAAGTCCTCGATCCTGGGCACCAGCGGCATCATCAAGATGGTTCGCGTCAAGAACGGCCCAATCGTTGGCGTTCACGGCATCGGCGGCCGCATTGGCGAGCAGATCGGTGAAGCCCAGCTGATCGTGAACTGGGAAGCTTACCCAGAGGACGTATCGCAGCTGATCCACGCACACCCAACCCAGAACGAGTCCCTGGGCGAAGCCGCAATGGCTTTGGCCGGCGCCCCGCTGCACGGTTAATCACGCTTTGGTCATACAGGCAGCGCGTTAGTTCAACGCGCTGCCTGTATGCACTAGGCTCGGAGGCAACGCCTCCCACCACTTTTCAAGCTTTATAAAACAAGGAGATACGGGACGATGTCTGAAACCGTAAACCTACCCGCACTGGGTGAAAGCGTTACCGAAGGTACGGTAACCCGCTGGCTGAAGCAGGTCGGCGACCGTGTAGAGGTAGACGAGCCGTTGGTGGAAGTTTCCACCGACAAGGTTGACACTGAAGTTCCTTCGCCGGTTGCCGGCATCATCGAGGAAATCTTCGTAGCCGAAGACGAGGACGCTGAAGTTGGCGCCCCACTGGTTCGCATTGGCGATGGCTCCGGCGCTGGCGAAGCTGCACCAGCAGCTCCGGCCGCTGAAGAAGCACCTGCCGAACCAGCCGCTGAAGAAGCACCAGCAGCACCTGCAGCCGAAGAAGCTCCAGCAGCTGCACCAGCCGCCGGCGCTGCTTCAGGCACCGAAGTGACCCTTCCAGCTCTGGGCGAGTCGGTTACCGAAGGTACCGTCACCCGCTGGCTGAAGGAAGTTGGCGAGGAAGTCTCCGTCGACGAGCCACTGCTTGAGGTTTCCACCGACAAGGTTGACACCGAAGTTCCTTCCCCCGTTGCAGGTACCCTGCTGGAAATTCGCGTTCCAGAAGATGAGACCGCTGAAGTTGGCGCTGTTCTGGCTGTTATCGGTGCAGCTGGCGCTGCTCCAGCTGCCGCCCCAGCCAAGGAAGAAGCACCAGCTGCTGCTCCGGCTCCTGCAAAGGAAGAGGCTCCGGCCGCTCCGGCTCCCGCTAAGGAAGAGGCACCTGCCGCTCCGGCCGCTCCCGCTCCTGCAAAGGAAGAGGCACCGGCTGCTGAGGCAACCAATGAGTCCGGCTACGTCACCCCACTGGTCCGCCGCTTGGCTAACCAGCACAGCATCGACATTGCTTCGGTGAAGGGTACCGGCGTTGGCGGTCGCATCCGCAAGCAGGATGTCTTGGACGCTGTTGCCGCCCAGGCAGCTGCTGCACCAGCTGCCGCCCCTGCTCCTGCCGCCGCGAAGCCAGCTGCTCCTGCAGTTGAGGTTTCCTCGCTGCGCGGCACCGAGGAGAAGGCTCCACGTATCCGCCAGGTCATCGCTCGCCGCATGCGCGAATCCCTGGACGTATCGACTCAGCTGACCCAGGTCCACGAGATCGATATGACCCGCATCGTGAAGCTGCGTGCTTCGGCAAAGGCCAACTTCAAGGCCACCAACGGCGTGAACCTCACTTACTTGCCATTCATCGCCAAGGCTGTTGCCGAGGGCCTGAAGGCACACCCTAAGTTGAACGCCGAGTACAACGAAGAGACCCAGAAGATCACCTACCACAATGCCGAGCACTTGGCATTCGCAGTCGACACCGACAAGGGCCTGCTGGTTCCTGTTGTATCGAACGCTGGCGATCTGAACCTGGCTGGCATGGCTTCGCGTATCGCTGATGTTGCTGCACGCACCCGCAGCAACAAGATCGGTCCGGATGAGCTCTCCGGTGGCACCTTCTCGATCACCAACATCGGTTCGGTTGGCGCACTGTTCGACACCCCGATCATCAACCAGCCACAGGTAGCCATCCTGGGCACCGGTGCGATCGTGAAGCGTCCAATGGTCGTTACCGACGCAGAGGGCAACGATTCGATTGCCATCCGCCACATGATGTACCTGTGCCTGACCTACGATCACCGTCTGGTAGACGGTGCCGATGCAGGCCGCTTCCTGCAGACCGTCAAGGCTCGCCTTGAAGGCGGCGCTTTCGAAGGCGAACTGGGACTGTAAAGATCCAGCTTTCGCTTTCGCAGCCTAGGTAGATAATCGCCCCTGTCGTTGATTCGACAGGGGCGATTCTGCGTTTTCTACGATCAGTCGAAAATAGATTAGGCTAGTATCATGACTATTCTTCTTTCAATCCTGATTTTCGTGCATATCTTGGGTGCAGCAGCTATCTTCGGCGGCTGGCTTGCTAATTTCAAGACTCCAACCGTCTCCGTATGGCAGTGGTATGGCGCTATCGTTCAGGTCGTTACGGGTCTGGCCATGGTCGGTATTCTCGAGGCTGGCGACGGTTCGCCAAACCACATGAAGATTGGAATCAAGTCGCTGATTGCAATCATTATCTTGGTGGCAGCGTTCCTTGGCCGGAAGAAGATGAAGAACGGCGAGGAAGTTCCTACGGGGATCGCTCACGCCGTGGGTGGCATGGCCTTGATCAACATCGCCATCGCGGTACTCTGGAACTAATCAGCATTAGCATTGACGGCGGGAGCCGCAACCATCAGCTTGGAGCAAGCTGATGGTTGCACCTCCCGCCGTTTCGCTTTTAACGGCGCAATACCTTGCCAATTTTCCAGCGCTCGTCTTCCAGCACTAGTTCCACTTCGATGCGTTGCGGCTGCGCGGCCTGGACGGCGTGAACCGTGGCTCCGCGGGCATCCACGTAGCGGTATTCCTCTTGGGTAGAAGTGGCAGCAAGAATGACAGAGTCCCCCTGCCCACGCGCCGATACCGTGACGTCCGTGAGTCTCGTGCGCAATCCCGCAAATTCCAAACCCAATTTCCGAAGCTGATCGATTGTTTCGAGATCTCGTTGCAGCTGCTCCGCTCCTGAAGTGTAGAGCCCCTTGAGCTTCTCCCCCGCCAGCTGCCCCATCGCTTCATCGCGCTCTCTTGAAAGCGCGAGGAATGCAGAGATCACGGTGTCCCGATTCAAGGCACAAGCTGGAACGTGCGCCCCGTCTTCAATTCTGCAGCTTTGCTCTGCTGACGGTACTGCCGTAGCCGCAGTCGTTTCGGTGGCCACAGCCGCACGGAAATGATTGACGCCCACGAGGCTCCCGATAATAACCAACGAGCTCAGTGCTGCGGCACCGGCCAATTTCACGGCCCCGGGGGTCCGGCGCAATCGATGGCTATGCCAGGAGTCATCGCGGCTGGGGCTTCGCTGCCTGCTTGCGGTATCGGCCTGGCGCTTGAAGCGCTTGTGCGCAGCATTCTGTTCCGCGGATGGATGGATGGTCTCCATCAGATGAGTAGCTTCTGGAGCTACATGCCCTTCCCAGCTGATGGGCTCTGCCGGACAGCTTGCGAACAACGTTCGAGCAAACTGATCTGCGGTCGGTCGTGCTTGCGGATCTGGATTCAGCGAATCGATCAACAGTTCATGAATGATCGAAGGGATTCCGGGGAACATCACGCTTGCCGGTGGACGCATCAGTTCCTCTTCGGGAATCCGTCCGGATAGGAGAAACCACAAGCAGGCGCCCAGCGAAAACACGTCCTGCTCTCCAACTTGGCTTTCCCGTACCCCGGCCTGCATTTCAGGGGCCATGAATCCTGGCGTACCGGAGCCGGTAAGCGCCTGCCGTGCTGAAGCTGATTCCTGGAAGTCAATGATCTTCGGCATTCCCTTGGCAGTGAGCAAGATATTGGCCGGCGATAAGTCTCCATGGCGTTGGCCCTGCGCATGCATCACCGAAAGCGTCTGGGCGATGGGTGCCAGCGCGGTCACGCACTCCCCCAGGCCAAAGGCGCTTCGACTTGCCACAAGATCAGCCACGCTGCCACCGGGGCAATATTCCATAACCAGCCCCTCGCCCAATTGTGTCGACAGGGTTCCGTAGAAATCAACGACATATTTCCTTGACTGCGTTACCTGCTCTTGGCGAAGCGAAGTGATGTTTTCCATAGTCAGGCTAAGTTTTAGCGTGAGGTACAACTGGTCGCTTTCCCTCCGGATCAGCCAAACTTTACACGGTGACTTGGAACTTAGCGGCCTTACCGTGACATGCCCGGGGCTTGTCGGCCACGCTAGAACATTCGTAGAATCATCCATGACTCCGTTGTAACCCAGAATCGTAAATTGCAAGCTGGATATCCACAGATGGGTTCGACGGCTCTGAATTAGCGACCGATCGTTCAAGAGCGTAGGCTAGCCGTCATGGCGATCGAATTCGAACGAGTCGGACTAGGCTCAAAATTTGTGCCCTACATGGAAGCTTGGGATTACCAAATCCAACTGCATGATGCGGTAGCCGCGGACACGCAAACCCCAAAAGTCCTGTTCCTGGAGCACGAAGCGGTTTACACCGCAGGCAAGCGAACTGAACCTGAAGATCTCCCGATGGACGGGACCCCCGTGGTGGATGTGGACCGCGGTGGAAAGTTGACCTGGCATGGCCCGGGACAGCTCATTGGCTACCCCATCGTCAAGCTACGCAAGATCAGCGCAATCCGACTTTACGTGGAGACCTTGGAAGAAGCCCTGATTAACGTGGTCAGCGAGCTAGGCATTCCGACGGCCCAGATCAAGGGCCGCTCCGGGGTCTGGGTACCGGGCAAAAATGGCGCTCAGGACCGCAAAATCGCAGCCATTGGAATCCGCATCAACCACGGTGTCACCATGCACGGTTTCGCATTGAACTGCTCGAACGCGCTTTCCGCCTACGAACAGATCATCCCCTGCGGCATCTCCGATGCAGGTGTCACCACCATTTCCGAAGAACTCGGCCGTACCGTCACCCCCGAAGACGTCGTTGACCGCGTACAAACCGAAATAGAGCGTCTGCTCACCCCTCAAGTCGTCTAGACAGTCACGCCCTCACCAAAGAAAGAGCTGTTTAATGAGCGTCGAACCAGAAGGCCGCCGTATGCTGCGCGTAGAAAAGCGCAACGCTGCCGTACCTGTGGAGCGTAAGCCAGAATGGATCAAGGCCAAGTTGAGCATTGGCCCTGAATACGTTGGCCTGAAAAATCTCGTACAGAGCGAAGGCTTGCATACGGTCTGCGAAGAAGCAGGCTGCCCGAACATCTTCGAGTGCTGGGAAGACCGCGAGGCTTCCTTCCTGATCGGCGGTTCAGAGTGCACCCGCCGTTGCGACTTCTGCCAGATCGCCACCGGCAAGCCCTTGGCAATTGACCGCTCAGAGCCATTCAAGGTCGCCATGAGCGTGAAGAAGATGGATCTGCGCTACGCCACCGTAACCGGCGTCGCCCGTGATGACCTCGAAGACGAGGGCACCTGGCTGTATGCCGAGACTGTGCGGCAGATCCACAAGATGAATCCAAGCACCGGCGTAGAGCTGCTGATCCCCGATTTCAGCGGCAAGCCGGAGAACCTGGATACCATCTGCGATTCGGAGCCAGAAGTCTACGCCCACAACGTAGAGACTGTGCCTCGCCTGTTCAAGCGCATCCGCCCGGCTTTCCGTTACGAGCGTTCCATGGATGTGATCACCCATGGCCGCAAGCGTGGCTTGATCACCAAGTCCAACCTGATTCTGGGTATGGGCGAAACTCGAGAAGAAATTTCCGAGGCCATGCGTGATCTCCATGAGGCAGGCTGCGATCTGCTGACTTTGACCCAGTACCTGCGCCCAACCGACCTGCATCTGCCAGTCGACCGCTGGGTCACCCCGCAGGAGTTCCTGGAGCTTCAGCAAGAAGCCGAAGAACTCGGCTTTGCCGGAGTCATGGCGGGGCCACTGGTCCGTTCTTCCTACCGCGCTGGCCGCCTGTGGGCCGGCGCCATGCGCAAGAAGGGCCGCGAAATCCCAGAGGCATTGGCACATATCGAGTCCTCGGGCAACACGCGCCAGGAAGCAGCTTCGCTGATCAAGTAGCTCGGTCCAGTGGACCCCACGGCTAAGGCCCCGGAACTCCTGATGGAATCCATCGAGGGTTCCGGGGCTTTCCCACTGCCCGTCCATGGGCAATTCAGCTGAAAATGCCGTGTTCGATCCGGCTCGGCTTAGAACTATCAACTTCATCGCGTAGAATTAAGGCACTATGGCCAAAAACTCCGACAACGACGCAGCCGCGCCTAAGCGTGGCTTGTTTTCGCGTAAACCAAAAGCTGAGAAGAAGAACAAAGAACCGGGCCGCCTGAAGCAAATTGGCCAGGTCTTCCAGATGACTCGCCGCAATGACCCGATGGTCGTGTGGTGGATGGCATTGGCAGCCTTGGCCGTCATTGCTGTCTGCTTGGTCATCGGCTTCTTGATCAAAAACTGGATCACGATGTTGATCATCGCAATCCCGCTGGCGCTCCTTGCTGCAATGTTCGTGATGTCCCGCCGCGCAGAGAAAGCTGCGTTCTCGCAGCTTGAGGGCCGCCCCGGCGCTGCCGGCGCCGCCATGAGTGTGCTGCGTCGCGGCTGGATCCTGAAGCAGGAACCAGTTGCCTACAACCGCCACCAGGATCTGGTGTTCCTCGGTATCGGTCGCCCGGGCATCGTCCTGGTCACTGAGGGACCAAAGAGCCGGGTTCGTGAGCTTGCCTCTTCCGAGCGCAAGCGCATCGCCCGCGTTCTGCCGAACGTTCCCGTGCACATCATCAACGCTGGTTCCGAAGAAGGCCAGACTCCGTTGGCTGAAGTCGGCAAGGCAATGAAGAAGCTTCCAAAGTCGATTACGAAGCTGGAAGTCAGCGCAATCGACAAGCGCTTGAGCACGTTGACCGCGAATCGTCTGCCTATCCCCAAGGGCGTAGACCCGAACCGCGTCCGTCCAAACCGCCGCGCTACGCGCGGACGCTAAAGACAACTACTAAAGAAGCCGCAACTGGAATTTCTAGTTGCGGCTTCTTTCTTGCTGTCCGGATCTATTGCTAGGAGATATTCACCAGGATGGTCTTGGGCAAACGATCATGCAGTCCACGCTGGTCCTTGTCGGTGACGAAGGCCGGAATAGCCAGGCAAAGCAGCAAGGAACGAATCAGGCCTTGGAACGGCTTGATTGCGGTTCCATCCAGCGACTGCACCTGCATTCCAAAGGTACGGTGCCCGATCGTGTGCCCGGTGAACCCGACACCGATGATCTGCCCGGCGCAGAACAGGCTCAATGTTGCCAGATCGTGGCTGTCAAACAGCCACCAGCTCAGCAGCATCGAGAGCCCCCAGTCCAAGAGCAGTGCACCGACCCGTCGCGGGAATCTGGCAATGGAGCCGGGGCCCTTCTCGGGGCGCCCCATATCCTGCCCGGGCCATTGTTGCGTATTATGCTGCGGCGGCCCTTCAAGCCACGAGCTGAAGTCTTTTCTTTCCACCAATACAGTCTATCCAGCGATTCTGTGCGCCAGTTAGAACGCGATAACCAGGTAGCAAGTATCCAAGTCAGATTGTTACAGCAGGCAATCAGCGCAGATCAGCGCGATACGACACGCCCGGATTCACCGCTTGTAACAGGTTGGAAACAATAGAGACACCATTCAGAAATGGATTATAGGTAAGCTTGATACGTAAGCAAGAGGACCAGCCGGATCATTCCGGCTACCGGTTCCGTTTACCAAACCTTATATCTCACCAGGGAGTCACCTGCACATGTTTACCAGTCCAGAAGAAGTCTTGGCATATATTGCCGAAGAGGACATCAAGTTCGTCGATATCCGTTTCACCGACCTACCAGGTGTACAGCAGCACTTCAACGTGCCTGCCAAGTCCGTGGATGCCGACTTCTTCGTCAACGGCCAGCTCTTCGATGGTTCTTCCATCCGCGGCTTCGCCGGCATCTCTGATTCCGACATGCAGCTGATCCCGGACGTCACCACCGGCTTCATCGATCCCTTCCGCCTGGAAAAGACCCTGGCCTTCAACTTCTCGATCATCAACCCACGCACCGGTGAGCCGTACCACCGCGACCCACGTGGCGTTGCGGAACGTGCCGAGGCATACCTGGAATCGACCGGTATCGCTGACACCGCGTTCTTCGCCCCAGAAGCAGAATTCTTCATCTTCGAAGACGTTCGCTACGAATCCAAGCCACAGGGCGCGTTCTACTCGATCGATTCCGACGAGGCACCTTGGAACACCGGCCGCAAGGAAGAAGGCGGCAACCAGGGTTACAAGACCCCGTACAAGGGCGGCTACTTCCCAGTTGCACCGACTGACAAGCAGGCTGACCTGCGCGACGCGATCTGCGTCGAGCTGGACAAGGCTGGCCTTGAGGTTGAACGCAGCCACCACGAGGTGGGCGCTGCCGGCCAGGCAGAAATCAACTACAAGTTCAACACCATGGTTCACTCCGCTGATGAACTGATGCTCTTCAAGTACATCGTGAAGAACGTCGCTGACGCGTGGGGCAAGTCCGCAACCTTCATGCCAAAGCCAGTCTTCGGCGACAACGGCTCGGGCATGCACGTGCACCAGTCGCTGTGGGCCAACGGCGAACCGCTGTTCTACGATGAAAAGGGCTACGCTGGCCTGTCCGATACCGCACGCTGGTACATCGGCGGCCTGCTGAAGCACGCAGACGCCGTGCTCGCGTTCACCAACCCAACCGTGAACTCCTACCGCCGCCTGGTCAAGGGCTACGAAGCTCCAGTGAACATGGTTTACTCGCAGGGCAACCGCTCTGCCGGTATCCGTATCCCGATCACCGGTTCGAACCCTAAGGCGAAGCGCATCGAGTTCCGCGCTCCGGATGCTTCCTCGAACCCATACCTGGCGTTCGCAGCCCAGCTGATGGCTGGCCTGGACGGCATCAAGAACCGCATTGAACCTGCAGAGCCAATCGACAAGGACCTCTACGAGCTTCCTGCCGAAGAGGCCAAGGAAATCCAGCGCGCACCTGAAAGCCTCGAAGAGGCGCTCAAGGCCCTGGAAGCTGATCACGAGTTCCTGCTCGAAGGCGGCGTCTTCACCGAGGACCTGATCCAGACTTGGGTCGAGTACAAGCGTGAAAACGAAATCAAGCCATTGAGCCTGCGCCCGAACCCATACGAGTTCGAGCTCTACTACGGTTGCTAATCAGCTGACGGGGCATCGCCCCGTGTAGTTTGCAGAGGAGTCTGCACAAAGCGCAAGAACTATGTTCTGGCACTTGTGCAGACTCCTCTGTTTAAGCATCAGTGCGGGCCCGCACATGGGCGGCCATCGCGCTCAGGGCAAGTGCCGCCCCGATAACAAGTACTAGTATTCCTGCTTGTCGCTCTTTGCTTCCCAAAGCTCAAATGCCCTGAGCGCACCGGAATCTTCAACCTTGGTAAACGGAATTTTCCGCTCGCTCATGGGAAGCTCAAGCTCCTTGTAAATGAAATCATCATCGAAGCCGATCTTCGCGGCTTCGTCGCGCGTATTCGCGTAGTAGACATGCTCGAAGCGGGACCAATAGATGGCACCCAGGCACATGGGACATGGCTCGCAGCTGGTGTAGAGCTCGCATTGCGACAGATCGAAGGTTCCCAGTGCTTGTCCCGCTGCGCGGATGGCATTGATTTCGGCGTGCGCCGTTGGATCCTGGCTACCCACCACCGAGTTGTAGCCAGCGGAAACGACTTTTCCGTCAAGGACTACCACCGCGCCAAATGGTCCGCTGTCATTGGATTCCAGGGCCAGCAAGGACTGATCAATGGCAGCCTGCAGCATCTTTGGGTCCAGCATTTTCGAAGCTCCCCTGCACTCATTATTCGCGTAGAGATTACAATCCCCACCCTAGTCCCCCGCATCCTGTTCCGGCGGGAAGCGCAGGAAATTGCCGGTTGCGGACTAAGGTTTCAGCGCACGAAGGTAACGCTGACGTGTCACCCACTGCGCCAGGAGCAGCGCCTTGAAGACTCGACGCCAAGCAGGCACATCAGAAGGTGCCGTGACCGACCTGATCAGCAGGAAAACTTGCTCGTCCGTGCGTTCAAGAATGAAAGCTTCCACACCCTGAACCGGATGCCCCGGCAGCGTCCGGTAGGAAAACCCTACCCAATCACTTTCCGCAACGACGTCAACGACCTCCACAGGTTCATGGATGCGCAACGGTCCGACACCGATGGTGATCAAGGGTTGCTGGCCCACGGCGACCGGCAACTGCGGCTGAAGCCTGAACCCGCTGCGTGTCTTGACTTCCCAACGGAGCAAGGCAGCGCACGCAACGTTCCACAGGGCTACTCCCCTACCTAGCAGCACGCGGCGTTGCCACGGCCTGGATGAAGCAGCCAGCGGGCTCCAGGTACGTTCCAGCAGCGTTTCAACGGCCACCGCGGTTCCTAGTTCTCAAAGCCGTAGAACAGCAGTTCAAAGATGCCACGCGCGTGCCGGGTTGCACGCAAGTAGTCCTCTTCGAGTTCCACGCCAAAGTGCGGCTCATAGCCGCACCACCGAGCCACGGCTTCCATATCGCGCGCCGAACTCGGCAAGACATCGCTGGAACGTCCGGACGTGATGATTTCAGCACTGCGAATCTGCGTAGCCAGCCGCCAAGCAATCGCCAGCAGTTCGCTATCGTCTTGCGCAATGAGCTCCAATTTCGCCAGCTCTTCCAACGCCCGGAGCGTCGAGGTGGTGCGCAGGGATTCGTGCTTCCAGGCGTATTGCAACTGGTAGAACTGCACCAGCCATTCAATGTCCGAGAGCGAGCCTCGTCCCAGTTTCAGGTGGCGGTTGGGGTCGGCACCTCGTGGGAGCCGTTCGGACTCAACGCGGGCCTTGATCTTGCGGATATCCCGGATCTCCGACTCGTCCAGTCCCTTGCCGTAGCGCACCGGCCTAATCAATTCCATGAAATCTTCAGCCAACTGGTCATCGCCGGCAAACGGGCGTGCACGCTGCAACGCCTGGCGTTCCCAGATTTCCACCCATCGCTGGTAATAGGTGGCGTAGGCGTCGAGAGAACGGACCAGCATTCCCTGGCGGCCCTCGGGGCGCAGATCCGAGTCCACTTTCAATTTCACTTCAGCTGGAATGGCTGGTTTCAACGGTTTGGCGGTCCACGACACCAGGTCGGTAACTACCCGAAGCGCTTGTTCTTGAGCAGCTTGGGCCGTGGCGCCAGGAACCGGGCGCTGCACGAACAGGACGTCCGCATCAGAGCCGTAGCCGATTTCCCGACCGCCTTGGCGGCCCATGGCAATGACCGAAACGACAGCATGTTCCCCGTGCTTGGCCTGGTCAGCAGCCAAGAGGACCTTCAGCACCCCGTCAACCATGGCGGCGTCGATGTTAGAGAGTGCTACGCCAACTTCGTCAACGGTCAGCAGGCCGGCGCCGTCGGCAAGCGCGACACGCAAGAACTCGCGGCGGCGCACCATGCGGATCATGCGGATGGCAGCTTCTGGCTGCTTCGTGCGATGGATGATCGAGGTGTTCTGCTGCAGCAGGTTCTCGAATGTCTGCGGCGTCAAGGACGCGTCGGAGCCCAGCCAAGCGGCCGCCGCCGGCTCATTGGCCAGCAGGTCGGTCAGGAAGCGCGTATTGGAGAGCAAGTGGCTCAGCCGTTCGGCGGCAGCGTTGGTATCGCGCAGCATGCCGAGGAACCAATGGGACTTGCCCAGCGCTTCGCTGAGCCGGCGGAAGCCCAGCAATCCAGCATCCGGGTCCACCCCGCGGGCAAACCAGTCCAGGAGTACCGGCAGCAATTGCCGTTGCAATGACGCACTGCGCGAGACCCCACCGGTCAGGGCTTCAATGTGCCGCATCGCCGCCTTCGGGTCGAGATAGCCCAGGGCGCGCAGGCGGGCTTGCGCCGATTCGGCGGTGAGCTTGACATCATCGGCCGAGAGGTTGGAACTACTGACCAGGAGCGGACGGTAGAAAATACGCTCGTGCAGCGAACGCACCATGCGCTTGGTTTCATTCCAGCGGCGCATCAGCTTCTCCGGGCTGCTGAGCTGCAGGTCTCCGGCACCACGGATCGATCGTGCAAGCACGCGCTGGGCGCTTTCTGCCCGGGGCATCAAGTGGGTACGGCGCAATTGGCTGAGCTGTATCCGGTGCTCCAGCAAGCGCAGGAAACGGTATGAGTCATCGAAATTCGTCGCATCATCACGGCCGATGTAGCCGATATCGCTCATCGCTTGGATGGCCAGGGTGGTGGTTGGCACCTGGATGGCGGGGTCGACTCGACCATGGACGAGTTGGAGCAGCTGGACGGTGAATTCGACATCGCGCAGTCCACCGGGGCCCAGCTTGATTTGCCACGCAACATCTTGCTTGTCGATGTTGTCGCTGACGCGTCGGCGCATGGCCTGGACGGATTCAACGAAGCCCTCACGCTCGGAACTGGACCAAACCATTGGCGAAACCATCCGCTCATAAGAGCGTCCCAGTTCCTTGTCGCCGGCAATCGCGCGGGCCTTGAGCAGGGCTTGGAATTCCCATGAATGGGCCCACCGGCGGTAATACGCTTCATGGGATGAGAGCGTACGGGTCAAGGCCCCGTCCTTGCCCTCGGGGCGAAGATTCGCATCCACTTCCCAGAGCATCGGCTCAGGGCCAGGGACCATCAGTGCACGTGCCGTGTTCCCGCAGATCACCGTCGCGATCGCGGCGGCCAGGTCGTCATCGATTCCCGGCGTGGAATCGTGGACGTAAATGACATCGACGTCCGAAATATAGTTCAGTTCACGTGCACCGCACTTGCCCATGCCAATGATGGTGATCTTAACCCGATCAACGTCGCCAGCATCATATTGTTCGGCGGCTTCGGCCCGGGCAATGGCCAATGCCCCCTCCAACGCGGCACCAGCCATGTCGGCCAGTTCGGCGGCGACCAGGGGCAGAATGCGCTGCGGCTGGGTGGAACCCAAGTCCCGATGGGCCAGCGAGAGCAAGGCCTTGCGGTAGGCGGTGCGCAAGCGCTGTCGCGCTTCAGCACCGGTATGGGAAGAGACCCAGTGCCCGCCGTCTGATTGCTTGGCCTCGATCGATGCCAGCAAGTCCTCGACCAGCTGTTCCGCGGGCACGGGGACGAATTCACCGGGTGGGGCGTGGCGGACGATCTCCAGCGCCTCGGGACAACGCATGAGGAACTCCCCGAGCGCAGAAGAGCTGCCCAGAAGCCTGATGAGCCCTTGGCAGCTATCGGGCTCCAGGAAGATATCGATGACTTCCGGGTGCCGATCTACCAACCGCAGGGCCAGCAGCAGTGCCTGGTCCGGATCTGGCGCATGCGCCATCTTGCTCACGATCAGGCTGGGATCAATCCGGGACAGTTCCTCGGCCTGAAGGAATTTCTTGGCCCTTTCGATGTCGCTGAAGCCAGCGTTGAGCAATGCTCGCGAGGGTACTTCCGGCATGGTGTCTCGTGTTCTCCCGCATTTCGCCGCGCAGCTTCACGCGGCGAAGTCTCTAGAGGATTCCCAAATACTTGTTCAGTTCGTAGGGGGTAATGACCTGGCGGTACTCTTCCCATTCGGTGCGCTTGTTCGACAGGAACGAGTTGAATACCTGCTCGCCGAGGATCTCGGCCATCAGTTCCGACTCTTCCATGGCGCGCAATGCGTCGTGCAGGCTGCCAGGCAGCGGAACGTGGCCCGAGGCGCGGCGTTCTGCCGTGGACAGGCTCCAGACATCATCCTCGGTTGGCTCTTCCAGCTCGTAGCCTTCGCGGATGCCCTTCAGCCCAGCGCCCAGCAATACTGCGTAGGCCAGGTACGGATTGGCTGCCGAGTCGATACCGCGGTATTCCACGCGGGCGGACTGTCCCTTGCCTGGCTTGTACAGCGGCACGCGGACCAGTGCCGAGCGGTTGTTGTGCCCCCACGAACGGTGGCTCGGCGCCTCGCCTCCACCCCACAACCGCTTGTACGAGTTCACGTACTGGTTGGTGATGGCGGTCATTTCCGGCGCATGGTGCAAGATGCCGGCGATGAAGGACCGGGCCACATCGGAGAGCTGGTATTCGCGGCCAGCTTCGAAGAACGCGTTAGCGTCACCTTCGAACAAGGAGAAGTGGGTATGCATGCCGCTGCCCGGATGGTCGGCAAATGGCTTGGGCATGAAGGTTGCGTGGATGCCTTTCTGCATCGCCATCTCCTTGATGACGGTACGGAAGGTCATGATGTTATCGGCGGTCTGCAAGGCATCTGCGTAGCGCAGATCGATTTCGTTCTGGCCTGGACCTGTTTCGTGGTGGGAGAACTCCACCGAAATGCCCAGCGCTTCCAGCGTGGTCACGGAAGCACGGCGGAAGTCCTGCCCCACGCCATCTGGCACGTGGTCGAAGTAGCCACCGTTGTCGATCGGCTGGGGACGGCCATTGGCATCCAGTTGATCGTTCTCCAGCAAATAGAATTCGATCTCCGGGTGAGTGTAGCAAGTGAAACCCATATTCGATGCTTCGGCCAGCTGGCGCTTGAGCACCTGGCGCGGATCTGCATTGGACGGCTGGCCCTCAGGGGTCAGGATGTCGCAGAACATGCGGGAGGTCGGTTCGACTTCGCCGCGCCACGGCAGGATCTGGAAGGTGGCAGGATCTGGCTGAAGCAACATGTCAGACTCGGAGATCCGGGACAGTCCATCAATGGAGGAACCATCGAATCCCAGACCTTCTTCGAAAGCATCTTCAACTTCAGCAGGAGCCAACGCCACCGACTTGAGCGAACCAACGACGTCAGTAAACCACATTCGCACAAATCGAACGTCGCGTTCTTCAATGGTGCGCAGTACAAATTCCTGCTGACGATCCATTTTCCACCACCTTTGGGATTCTGATATCCGGCGCTGATCACAACCGGTAAGAAAATTGACCTGTGGCAACACTATATCGGTTCAGAACCGTCCCAACGATCAGCATCGCCCTGTCCAAGTGCGATAAAGTCGATTCATGCCACAACCATACCTAGGGAACCCTGAAAAAGGCCCGTCCCGTATCCGACTTCATCATTTGCAGCAGGCCAAGGACAATGGCGAAAAATTCGCGATGTTAACTGCTTATGACGTAATGATGGCAGAGATTTTCGATTCGGCCGGGATCGAGATGCTGCTGGTTGGCGACTCCGCTGCCAATACCGTACTCGGCTACGAGTCCACGCTGCCGATTACCCTCGACGAAATGATCATGTTCACCAAAGCTGTCGCCAACGGGGCCAAACGCGCCATGGTCGTTGCCGACCTCCCGTTTGGCAGCTACGAGCAGTCCCCTGCCCAGGCCGTTGCCACTGCGGTGCGCCTGATGAAGGAGGGCCATGCCCACGCGGTCAAGATGGAGGGCACCGCGCAATACGCCGAGCATGTCCGCGCCATGGTCCTTGCCGGAGTTCCCGTTATCGGGCACATCGGATTCACTCCGCAGTCCGAGCATGCATTGGGCGGGTACCGTGTGCAGGGCCGTGGCGACGCAGTAGAGCAGATGAAGCACGACGCTGTGCAATTGCAGGATGCAGGCGCCTTCTGCATCCTGATGGAAATGGTGCCAAGCCCGGTCGCTGCCAAAATCGATGCCGCGCTGAAGGTGCCGACCATCGGCATCGGCGCTGGCAATTCCACCACCGGACAGGTCCTGGTTTGGCAGGACATGCTGGGTCTTGGCGGGGGCCGCACCCCGCGCTTCGTGAAGAAGTACGCTGATCTGCGTGAGGTTGTCGGCAACGCGGTGCGCGAGTACCACCAGGACGTGGTTTCCGGCACCTTCCCCTCGGCAGAGTACGAGTTCAAGGAATAGAAGCCGGCTCACGCCATATCGCAAAGCGGTGCGCTGCCTCGATGTCATCCATCGTGGCAGCGCACCGCTTTGCCATTCGCCGCACCGGCCTGGCTCGGTGCCCTTGACTTCTACTCGTCGTCTTCCTCTGCGTCGTCCCACGCCTCATTGCGTGCCTGGACCTTCGCCATTGCCGCTTCGGCTTCAGCAACCGTGTCATATGGGCCAAGCAACTGCGACCAATCAGACTGCGGGCCATTCTCCACGGTCTTGGTCGAGACGTTGTACCAGTACTGCCCCTCGCCCGGGGTGCCAACTGAGCTCATGGAAAACTCCTCTATTCTCGATTCTTGCTGCTTCTTCCACGGTATCCCAACCGGCGGAAAATAGGTGCAACACCACCTGTTCTATCGGCTATCTCCTAGCGAAGCGGCAGATACGTGAAGCTAGAATAAAAGCATGGCTATTGCTTCAACTGCACCCCTTGGAAATCTCACCGCCGGCACGGTCTCCCCGGAACTTCCGGTACCGAAACACATTGAACGCCCCGAATACGTTGGCAAGAAGGAACCTGCCAGCAACACGGCTTCGGAAATCAAAAGCCCAGAAGTCATCGAACGCATTCGCATAGCTTCAAGGATTGCCGCTCAGGCACTGCAGGAAGTTGGCAAGGCTTGCCAGCCGGGAGCCACCACCGACCAGCTCGATCGGCTTGGCCACGAATTCCTCATGGATCACAACGCCTACCCGTCAACCTTGGGCTACCGCGGATTCCCCAAGTCGCTGTGCTCCTCGTTGAACGAGGTCATCTGCCACGGCATCCCGGACACCACCG
The DNA here is from genome assembly GCF_044743255.1 of Glutamicibacter sp. NPDC087673. Classification (NCBI taxonomy): domain Bacteria; kingdom Bacillati; phylum Actinomycetota; class Actinomycetes; order Micrococcales; family Micrococcaceae; genus Glutamicibacter; species Glutamicibacter sp. NPDC087673. Next base: position 530,538 of record NZ_JBIUWB010000002.1, on the reverse strand, counting down.
TGTTGCAAGATGGCGACATCATCAATATCGATATCACCGCCTTCATCGGTGGCGTTCACGGAGATAACAACGCCACCTTCCTGGTCGGTGACGTGGATGAAGAATCGCGCCTGCTGGTCGAGCGCACCGAAAACTCGCTGAAGCGCGCCATCAAGGCCGTGATGCCAGGGCGTGAGATCAATGTGATCGGCCGAAGCATTGAAACCTACGCCAAGCGGTTCGGCTACGGCGTGGTCCGCGACTTCACCGGCCACGGCGTCGGCGAGGCCTTCCATTCCGGCTTGATCATCCCGCATTACGATGCGGCGCCGGCCTACAACACTCCCATCGAGCCGGGCATGGTTTTCACCATCGAGCCGATGCTCACCTTGGGCACCGTCGAATGGGACATGTGGGAAGACGACTGGACCGTGACCACCAAGGACAAGAAGCGCACCGCGCAGTTCGAGCACACCCTGCTGGTCACCGACGATGGCGCGGAAATTCTCACCCTGCCATAGCCGCTGCGACGCCTACGCCAAACGCCAGTGCCCGCGACCTCGAAAGGTCTGGGGCACTGGCGTTTGCTCTATGCGAAAACTGCTAGTCGGCCGAGAGCGGACGCTGGTTTCCCTGCGGAACCTTGCCACGGCGATCGCGCAGCCGGGCAATGGCGGTCTCGAAATCAGTCAGCGACTGGAAGTTGTGGTAGACACTGGCAAAGCGCAAGTAAGCGACCTCGTCGAGGCGCGACAATGGCTCCAAGATGGCCAAGCCCACCTGGTGGGCCGGGATTTCAGCAGCCCCGGAGGTCCGGACTGCCTCTTCGACTTCCTGGGCCAGGACGGCAAGGTCGTGATCGGTGACCGGGCGGCCCTGGCAGGCCTTGCGAACACCGTTAATGACCTTGTTGCGCGAGAACGGTTCTACGGCACCGGACTGCTTGAGCACGTTGAGGCTGGCAGTTTCGGTGGTGGTGAAACGGCGCGAACAAGCCGTGCACTGGCGTCGGCGGCGGATCGAGACGCCGTCGTCGGCAACTCGACTATCGACCACTCGGGAATCCGCATTGCGGCAATACGGGCAGTTCACGGCACCTCCATCTGTAGCCTAAGAAGCATTCTCGGTTCACCCATGGTGGCAAGAATCAACTCATGTCACCTAACAGTTTAGCGTCTATTGCGCGTTTCGCACCGCGACCGCGTCTCCATGGGCTGGCAGGTCCTCGGCATTGGCAAGATTAATCACGTGAGCGGCCACTTCGCCCAGCGCGGCCTTGTCGTAGTTGATCACCTGGATGGCTTTCAAGAAGGTATTCACGTTCAGCCCCGAGGCGTGCAGCGCGGTGCCACTGGTCGGCAGCACGTGGTTGGATCCTGCGCAGTAGTCGCCCAGCGAAACCGGGGCATAGGCGCCGACAAACACGGCGCCAGCAGCGGTGATGCGGGCCGCGGTGGATTCCGCCTCGGCCACCATGATTTCCAGGTGCTCGGCGGCGTAGGCGTTGCACACCTCGATCCCCTGCTCCAGGTCCTTGACCAAGATGACGGCCGATTGGGATCCTGACAGTGCCTCTGTCACACGGGCGGAGTGCTTGGTGGCGGCAACCTGCACCATGAGTTCCTTGCGCACGCCAGCAGCTAGTTCAGGTGAATCGGTAATCAGCACGGCCGCGGCGTTGGCATCGTGTTCTGCCTGCGAAATCATATCGGCAGCGACGAAGCCCGGGTTAGCTCCCTTGTCGGCAAGAATCGCGATTTCCGTAGGACCAGCTTCAGCGTCAATGCCTACCACGCCCTTGACCAAGCGCTTGGCGGTTGCCACGAACACGTTGCCTGGACCGGAGATCACGTCAACCGGTTCGATCCCGCCACGCTCATCGTTCGGCATGTCCACCCCGTAGGCGAACGCGGCAACAGCCTGGGCACCGCCCATGGCGTGCACCTCGTCGATGCCCAGCAGCTTGGCGGCAGCCAAGATGGTGGGGTGCGGCAGTCCGGCGAATTCCTTCTGCGGCGGGCTGGCCAGGGCTAGCGAGCTGACGCCGGCTGCCTGGGCAGGTACGGCGTTCATGATGACCGAGGACGGGTAGACGGCCAGGCCACCTGGCACGTACAGGCCGACGCGGCGCACCGGGACCCAGCGCTGGGTGACAGTTGCCCCGGTAGCGTAGCGGACTTCGGCGTCGTCCGGGCGCTGGGCCTTGGCGAATACGCGGGCGCGGTCAATGGATTCTTCCAGCGCCAGGCGAACCTGCGGGTCCAGTTCTTCCAGGGCGCGGTCCAGCTCATGCTGCGGCACACGGGTATGCTCCAGCTCAACGTGGTCAAAGCGCTGGGCCAGGTCCTTGAGTGTTTCCATGCCATGGGCGCGGACATCATCGATGATCTGCTGCACGGTTTCGGCAGCGGTCTGGGAGTTCATCTCCGGGCGCGGCAGCTTGGCTTTCAGCTGTGCGTAGCCCAGGGATTCGTTGCGCCAATCAAGGGTGGCGAGTGCTGAGAATTCGGTTTCTGGAATAGTGCTCACCTACCTAGTTTAACGCCGATGACCGGGGAAGGTTCATTAGTTACCTTCCCCGGTCATCCAAGCCGTGATCCGATTACCTATACGTCCAGGCAGTGCGGGCCCAGCAGCACCTTCAAATCGCCGAACAAGGCAGGATTGGGGTTTACCCTGAAGTTCATGCCCAGGCGCAGCAGCGAGGTGCCGCGGCTGCCGGTGAGCTTCACCCGCACCTCGGTGTTGCCACTGTGCGTGCGCAGCACATCACCCAGCTTCTGCACCAGGGTCTCGGTGGCCTTGTGTGTCGGAATGCCGATGACTACCGGTCCCCCGTTGGCATCCTCGGAAATTTCCGGGATCATCATTTCCTGCGCGTTCAGGGTGATGGAGCCGTCATCGCGGCGCTGCACGCGCCCCTTGATGACCACGATCAGGTCATCGGCCAGGATCTCGGCGATCGGCTGGTAGGCCTGGCCGAAGAACATGACCTCCATCGAACCGGAGAGGTCTTCGATCTCGCAGCGCGCATACGGGTTGCCGCTCTTCTTGGCGATGCGCCGCTGCAGACCGGAAATCATGCCGGCGATGGAAATGATGTGGCCATCCTGCGGGCCGTCATCCGAGAGCACGTGCGTGACCGGCATGTCAGCGTACTGGTCCAGGGCCGAGCCCAGTCCCTGCAGCGGGTGGTCGGAAACGTACAGGCCGAGCATGTCGCGCTCGTAGGCCAGTTTTTCCTTCTTGTCCCAATCGGGCATGTCGGGGATCGCCACGTGCATCGACTCCGAGGACTCATCCGCGCCCAGGGCGCTGAACAGGTCGAACTGGTTGGCCGCCTCGTTGCGCTTGACCTGGATCACCGAATCCACGGCCTCTTCGTGGATGGCCACCAGCGCCCGGCGTGGATGCTTCATGGAGTCGAAGGCACCGGCCTTGATCAGCGATTCAATGGTTCGCTTGTTGCAGACCACGGCCGGGACCTTGCCCAGGAAATCGTTGAAGTCGTTGTAGTTGCCCTTCTCCGTGCGGGCCTCGACCATGCCGGCCACCGCATTGGTGCCGACGTTGCGGATGGCGCCCATGCCGAAGCGGATATCCTTGCCCACTGGGGTGAAGTTCAACGCCGATTCGTTGACATCCGGCGGCAGCACGGTGATGCCGATGTGGCGGCATTCGTTCAGGTACAGTGCCAGCTTGTCCTTGTCATCGCCCACTGAGGTCAGCAGCGCGGCCATGTATTCGGCCGGGTAGTGCGCCTTGAGGTAGGCGGTCCAGTAGGAGACCACGCCGTACGCGGCCGAGTGGGCCTTGTTGAACGCGTAGTCGGAGAATGGCAGCAAGATGTCCCACAGGGTCTGCACGGCGGCGTCCGAGTAGCCGTTGTCGTTCATGCCCTGCTTGAAGCCGGCGAACTGCTTATCCAGTTCCGACTTCTTCTTCTTGCCCATGGCACGGCGCAAGATATCGGCCTGGCCCAGCGAGTAGCCGGCCAGCTTCTGCGCAATAGCCATAACCTGCTCCTGATACACGATCAGGCCGTAGGTGCCGCCGAGGATCTCTGCCAGCGGTTCAGCGAGCTCCGGGTGGATTGGGGTGACTTCCTGCAACCCGGTCTTGCGCAGGGCGTAGTTGGTGTGTGAGTTGGCGCCCATCGGGCCCGGACGGTACAGCGCGATCACTGCGGAGATGTCTTCGAAGTTATCGGGGCGCATCATCTTCAGCAGCGAGCGCATGGGACCGCCATCGAGCTGGAACACGCCCAGGGTGTCGCCGCGGGCCAGCAGGTTGTAGGCCTCGGGGTCCTCGATACTCAGGGTCTCGAGGTCGATTTTGGTGCCGGTGTTGTACTCGATGTTCTCCAGGGCATCGGAAATGATGGTGAGGTTGCGCAACCCCAGGAAGTCCATCTTGATCAGCCCCAGGCCTTCACAGGTCGGGTAGTCGAACTGGGTAATGACCTGTCCATCCTGGATGCGCCGCATGATGGGGATGACGTCGATGATCGGGTCCGAGCTCATGATCACGCCGGCGGCGTGCACGCCCCACTGGCGCTTCAGGCCTTCCAGGCCCTTGGCCGTCTCGAAGACGCGGGCCGCCTCCGGGTCATTGGCCACCAGGTTGCGGAAGTCCCCCGCCTCCGAATAGCGCTTGGATTGCGGGTTCTCGATGTCGTTCAGCGGGATGTCCTTGGCCATCACCGCCGGCGGCAGCGCCTTGGTCAGGGTCTCGCCCATGCTGAACGGGTAGCCGAGCACGCGCGATGAGTCCTTCAGCGCCTGCTTGGTCTTGATTGAACCGTAGGTCACGATCATCGATACGCGCTCATCACCGTACTTCTCAGTCACGTACTTGATGACCTCGGAACGGCGGCGATCATCGAAGTCGACATCGAAGTCGGGCATGGAAACACGTTCCGGGTTCAGGAAACGCTCGAAGATCAGGCCGTGCACCAGCGGATCGAGGTCGGTGATGCGCATGGCGTAGGCGACCATGGAGCCTGCACCCGAACCACGCCCCGGGCCAACACGGATGCCGTGGTCCTTGGACCAGTTGATGAAGTCGGCCACCACCAGGAAGTATCCCGGGAAGCCCATCTTGATGATGACGTCCAGCTCGTAGTCTGCCTGCTTGCGCGAAGCTTCTGGGATGCCGTTCGGGTAGCGGTAGTGCAGTCCCTTGTCGACTTCCTTGATCAGCCAGCTGGTTTCGTCCTCCCCCGGCGGGCAAGGGAATTTCGGCATGTAGTTGGCGTTCGTGTCGAAGGAGACCTCGACCCGGTCGGCGATCGCCAGGGTGTTGTCGCAGGCTTCGGGAAATTCCTTGAACAAATCGCGCATTTCGCGCGCCGATTTCAGGTAGTAGCCGGTGCCGGAAAAAGCGAAGCGGCTGCCGCCCTGGTCATAGGTGGGCTCGTCGAGCGTGGAGCCGGAGTTGATGGCCAGCAGCGCCTCGTGGGCCTTGGCATCGGATTCATGGGTGTAGTGCAGGTCGTTGGTAGCCACCAGCGGAATGCCCAGTTCCTTGGCCAGGCGCAGCAGGTCCTTGGTGATGCGGCGTTCGATCTCCAGACCGTGGTCCATGATCTCGCAGAAGTAGTTTTCCTTGCCGAATAAATCCTGCAGTTCAGCCGCGGCCGCCTTCGCCGCATCGTACTGGCCCAGGCGAAGCTTGGTCTGGACTTCACCCGAAGGGCAGCCGGTCGTGGCAATGAGGCCTTCGTGGTGCTCGTTGAGCAGCTCGCGGTCCCAGCGCGGGTATTTGCCGAACACGGAGTCCAGCGAGGCGCGGGACGAACCCTTGAAAAGGTTGTCCATGCCCTTGTTGTTGTACGAGAGCAGGGTCATGTGGTTGTAGAGGCCGCCACCGGAAACGTCATCGCCCTTTTGCGATTCGTCGGTACGCCATTTCACGCGGGTCTTGTCGTCGCGCGCGGTGCCCGGGGTGACATAGGCTTCTACGCCGATGATCGGCTTAACGCCAGCTCCGGTGGCTTGGCGCCAGAAATCGAAGGCACCGAACAGGTAGCCATGGTCGGTAATCGCCATGGCTTCCATGCCCTGCCGGTTAGCTTCGGCGAAGAGTTCGCCTAGGCGCGCCGCACCGTCCAGCATGGAGTATTCGGTGTGGGTATGAAGATGGACAAATCCGTCACGTGTAGCACTCACCCAACCAGTCTAGCGATCAAACCCGGACTTGGGCCCACCCCGGCGCGGTGCTGTGGCTAGCACGACACAAGGTGCTGCCGGCCAGTGGCCAACAGCACCTTGGAACTCAGTATCCGCCTTCGCGCAGCAGCTCGACGGCGCCTGCCAGATCCGCAGGATATTCGCTTTCGTATTCCATCCACTGGCCGGAGACCGGATGGGAGAATCCAAGACGTTTTGCATGCAGCCACTGCCGGGTCAGGCCCAGAGCGGCACCCAGCTTGGGATCCGCTCCGTAGGTCTGGTCTCCGGCACAAGGGTGCCCGAAGGCTGAGAAGTGGACGCGGATCTGGTGGGTGCGCCCGGTTTCCAGTTGCACCTCGACCAGCGAGGCGGGGCCGAAGGCCTCGATCACCTTGTAGTGGGTGACCGAGTCCCGCCCGCCATCCAGGACAGCGAACTTCCAGTCGTGGCCCGGGTGGCGCCCGATCGGCGCGTCGATGGTGCCTTCCAGCGGGTCAGGCAGGCCCTGCACCACCGCATGGTAGATCTTCTTGGGGGTGCGTTCCTTGAAGGCGCGCTTCAATTCCGTGTAGGCGCGTTCGGTTTTCGCCACGACCATCAGGCCGCTGGTGCCCACGTCCAAGCGGTGCACTATGCCTTGGCGTTCGGCGGCACCGGAAGTGGTGATGTTGTAGCCCTCGGCCATGAGTGCGCCGACAACTGTCGGGCCCACCCACCCCGGGGATGGATGGGCTGCGACACCCACGGGCTTGTCGATGACCACATAGTCATCGTCGTCCGCGATAATCTTCAGCTCTTCCACTTTCTCAACCTTAATTTCTAATGGGTCTGCCTGCGGCGGGATGGTGACTACCAGCTGGTCCCCCGCCTTGATCTTCAGAGATTTGGCAATGGTTCGTCCGTTGACCTGGATCTGCGAATCCTTGCAAAGGCTCGAAGCCAAGGTGCGCGGAATCTGCAGGGACCGGGAGATATAGGCGTCAAGGCGTGCACCGGCATCGGCTGGGTCAACCAGCAGTTCGTGAATGGTGGTTTCGTTCGAGATCATGCGTTTGGTTCTGCTTCGTCCTTGTTGGACTTGTCTTTCTTTGGAGGATCGCCAATGCTGCCATCGAGGTTGCGCCCGCGGATGAGCATGTACGCCACCGCGATCATGGAACAGACGATGAACGAGTCGGCGACGTTGAAGATAGCGAAGTGGGTGACGGAAAACATGTCTACCACATGGCCGAATCCGAAGCCCGGTTCACGAAACAGCCGGTCCACGACATTGCCCAGGACACCGCCGAGCAGGCAGCCCAGGGCTATGGCCCAGCTTCTGGACAGCACCTTGCGGAAAAACAGGTAAATGACGTAGACCGCGACTGCCGATTGCAGGATCGCGAAGACTATGGTGAAGTCTTCGCCGATGGAGAAGGCGGCACCAGGGTTCAGGATGTAGTGGATGTTGAAGAATCCGGGAATCACTTCAATCGATTGGCCAAGCCGCATGTTCTGTTCAACGGCAATTTTGACGGTTTGGTCCAGTACCAGCGCGATCAGAGCGATCACGAGGCCAAGGCCAACGTATTTCTTCGCCTTCGCGCCCGCGTTTCCGGATTGAACTGCGTCCACAGTGGTACCCATTATTTCCTCTTAAACGTCAACGGTGGTGATCGGAATGTATCCGTTCACCACCGTTGATCTTACTTGATAGCTAGATCAAGTTATGAACTGTCAGCGACTAGCTGGTCTTGCCTGCCGCACCAGCATCGATCGAACCCTGGGACTCAAGGTCACGCAGCTGTCCTTCGATGTATGTCTTCAGGCGAGCACGGTAATCGCGTTCGAAGCCACGCAACTGCTCGAGCTTGCGCTCAAGAACCGACTTCTGCTGCTCCAAGGCCGACAAGGTCTTGCGGCTCTTCTCTTCAGCGGTGGTGACCAAGGTGTTAGCTTCGGTCTTCGCTTCGGAGATGATCTTGTCGCGCTGCTCGACACCGGCAGCGACGTACTCGTCGTGCAGACGCTGAGCCATGGACAGCACGTTGGCTGCCGACTCTGCGGATTCGGAGCGAGGAGTTGCAGCTGGCGCTGCTGCTGCGGCCGGAGCTGCAGGTGCCTTCTCAGCGGCAGCTGGCTTAGCTTCTGCCTTCTTTTCCTCAGCTGGCTTTGCAGCTGGGGTTTCTGCCTTCGCTGGCTCTGCAGGCTTAGCTTCTGCCTTCTTCTCTTCAGCTGGCTTAGCAGCTGGAGCAGCAGGAGTAACTGGAGCGGCCGAAACAGGTGCAGGAACAGCCTGCTCCTTCGATACCGAACCCGCATCTTCGCCAAGTTCGGCAAGGCGGCTGCGTAGAGCCTCGTTCTCACCGGTTAGGCGACGCAGCTCCACAACGATTTCGTCGAGGAAGTCATCTACCTCGTCTTGGTCGTAGCCTTCACGGAACTTGGTCGGCTGAAACCGCTTATTGACTACGTCTTCTGGCGTCAGAGCCATTGGGTCACCTCAATACTGGGATCATTTCCGCACGACCATTGTCTTGCCTTGCGAAACACTTACCGTTTTTGTCAGTGTCGCGACCGGTGAAGTCGGAGCACCATTTCCTAAAGGATATAACGATTTGGACAATTATTACGAAATCGAGCTTACGCGCGAGTCTCTTATTCTTTGAATCTACAGCTTTTGACTGCTCAGGACAATCCCCGTGAAGCACGGAAATGCCCTAATCAGATCCCTGTCCTGAGGCCCAGGTTGGCTACCACCGCTTTAAGAATGATTACGACGATGAACAACACAAGAAAGGACAGGTCAAGACGGATTCCGCCGAGATCCAGGGGTTTGATCTTCCGGCGCAACCAGCGCAGCGGAGGATCGGTAATCGACACGATTGCACTTGCGACAATCAATGCGATGCCTTTGGGTCGCCAGTGGCGAGCAAAGCTTTCCGTTACATCCAACACAATTCTCATTAAGAGCAGAATCTGGAGGATGGCTAAGGCGAGATAGATGATCCCGAACACCATTTTGTGCTTGTGCTCCTGGTGTCTTAGCTCTGATTAAAGAAGGTTGCTTGCGCTTCGGACTGCTTGCGATCTTCACCGAGGACCTCAACGGTCGCTGGTGAGAGCAAGAAGACCTTGTTCGTGACTCGCTCAATGGAGCCGTGCAGGGCGAAAACAAGACCGGCCGAGAAGTCGACGAGGCGCTTGGCATCGGTTTCACCCATGTCGGTGACATTCATAATCACCGGGATGCCGTCACGGAAGTTCTCACCGATGATCTTGGCATCGTTATAAGAACGAGGGTGGACGGTAGTAATCTGACGCAATTCGGAATCCTCATCCCGTACTGAAGGGGCACGCTTAATAGGGGTGACCGGAGCACGGTATTCCGTCTCTGGTTCTCTAGCTTGAGTTTGCGGCGCAGCCTGCCTTGCAACAGGCTGTGGGCGTGGGGCTTCGGCAGGTCGCTTTGGAGCTGTGTCCTCAACTACCCGAACCTGGGTTTTGGGCTCAGCGTGTTGTGTCTGGGTCTCTTCCTGCTCGACGGCGTCCGCCAAGCCGAGATATACCATTGCCTTACGCAGTCCGTCAGCCACGATGTTTCTCCTCGTTTATCCCATGCATGCAACCCCATTGCACGCTTCCGCTACTCCGACGCTACCGCACAAAATAATGCAGGCATCGTTCATTCGATCAATTCTTGGCGGTGTGTCGCGCACGCCTACGCGGCGGTCCAGATGAGTCCGGCAAGTCGTCCTGCACGGCTTGAACGCCGGTAGGAATAGTAGCTTTCCTCTTCCAAGGTGCAGACACCGGATTGCCGCACGTCCACCCCGAGGCCGCGCAGTTCTTGTTCGGCTGAGGCCGGAAGGTCCAGCCCATGGGTCCCCCAGCGAGTCGTGGTGCGAATCCCGGTGCGCAACTCTTCGGATTCCTGGGCCATGCTTTCTGGAACTTCATAGCATCGGCCGCAGATCGAAGGGCCGATCACGGCTTCCACTGTGTCGGCACCATGAGCCTTCAGGCCCTCGACCGTTTTTGCCAGGATCCCGTCGAGCAGCCCGCGCCTGCCGGCGTGGGTTGCGGCACTCAGGGTTTGCCCATTGCGCGTGTTTCTTCCGACAAAGAGCACCGGAAGGCAGTCGGCGACCATCACTGCCAGGGGCTGGGTGCCAGTTGGGTCCAGCAATCCATCGCAGGTTGGCGCTGCCGGCTCTAGCCACGAGGTGCGCCGCACCGGCGTGACCTCATATACATCGGCGGAGTGCACCTGGTTCATGAAGTTAAGCGAGAAGCGTCGAACCCCGATCAAGTCCTCCAATTTGGCTCGATTCTCCGCCACAAGGCGGGGATCGTCATTCACGTGCAGGGCGAGGTTTCCCTCAGCCTGCGATGTGAATGCCAGTTGGATGCTCGGATCGAGGTTCGACGCGAAATGTAGCACTGCTCAGCTTCTTGCTGTTTTTACTTCAGGAAGTCCGGGACATCCAGGTCGTCGTTCGAACCGTTCAGGTCCGAGTCGACAACATCTGGAAGGTCCTGGAAGGAGCTAGCCTGCTCTGCGGCAGCTGGCTTCTCATGAGCAACCTGGGCTGGCTTCGCAGCTTCGGTTGCAGCAGGTGCTGGTGTCTCTGGAATGCTCGCTGGCACTTGCTCAGCCGGGCGCGCGGAGACAGCTGGCTTTGCTGCGACCGGTGCCATTGGCTTGCTGGTGACATCTGGCTCGTCGAAGCCGGCTGCAATCACGGTGACACGTGCTTCGTCGCCCAAGGCGTCGTCAATGACGGCACCGAAGATGATGTTGGCTTCCGGGTGGGCAACTTCCTGCACGAGGCGTGCAGCTTCGTTGATTTCGAACAAGCCGAGGTCGGAGCCGCCCTGGATGGAGAGCAGGACGCCGTGGGCGCCATCGATAGAAGCTTCGAGCAGTGGCGAGGCAATAGCCAGCTCCGCTGCCTTCACTGCACGGTCTTCGCCCCGCGCCGAACCGATGCCCATCAATGCCGAGCCTGCGCCCTGCATAACGGACTTCACGTCGGCGAAGTCGAGGTTGATCAGGCCCGAGGTGGTGATCAGGTCGGTAATGCCCTGCACGCCGGAGAGCAGAACCTGGTCTGCCTGGCGGAATGCATCGAGCACCGATACGTTGCGATCCGAGATCGACAGCAGTCGATCGTTCGGGATCACAATGAGGGTATCCACTTCGTCGCGCAGGGCTTCGATGCCCGACTCGGCGGAGTTAGCGCGGCGGCGACCCTCGAAGGTGAATGGACGGGTGACCACGCCGATGGTCAGCGCGCCAAGCGAGCGGGCAATGCGGGCCACGACCGGCGCGCCGCCGGTACCAGTACCGCCGCCTTCGCCAGCGGTCACGAAGACCATGTCCGCGCCGCGCAGGACGTCTTCGATTTCTTCTACATGATCTTCCGCTGCCTGGCGTCCCACATCAGGGTTGGCGCCAGCGCCCAGGCCACGAGTCAGTTCGCGTCCTACGTCGAGTTTGACGTCGGCATCACTCATAAGCAGAGCCTGGGCATCGGTGTTAATGGCGATGAACTCTACGCCCTTGAGACCGACTTCGATCATTCGATTGACTGCGTTTACACCGCCACCGCCGATTCCGACGACTTTAATGACCGCGAGGTAATTCTGTGGAGCTGCCACGTCCCGCTTCCCTTGTTAGATGTGCTACATATTTCACGACTCCAGCTAAAGACCTTCACCTTTAGCCTTAAGGTTAAGATTCTGTCAAGCTGTCGTTATTAGAAACGCTATGAGTCGTGTGGTCTTTCTGCAACGACCGCCTAGGCGTGTCGCTTACTCAAAACTATCTTTCCAGAATTTCTTGGCTTATTGGTCTTCCCGCGCCCAGAGCACCGCGACTTAATAGACCACGGGATTTTCTGGGTTGGTGACGTCGATGGTCGTCTTGGCCGCGTGCTTTTTCTCAAGCTCTTTCAAGAAGATCGTCGCCACTTCATTTTTCAGGGCCGCTTTCTTGGCGTCTCCCCAAATCAAAGTACGGTTCTTCGGCAACGCCAGTTCGGCGAACCCTGCCTTGGACAAGGATGCCGTTGAGACTTCCTTGAGCACTTTCTTGTCAACGGTGCTCAAGATTCCGGTCAGCAGCTTGAACTGCTCCGGATCAGCAGTGACGTCGGTGGCCTTGATCTTGGGCAACTTGTCCTTGTCATTCTTGCCGACGGTGCGAAGCTTCTTGCCGGTCTCGGAGACCAGGTACTGCTTCTTGCCCTCCAGCAAGATGGCCACCGGCACAGCTTCGATTACCTCAACGACCAAGGTGTTGGGCATCTGGGCCTTGACCACGATTTCGTCGATGGCCGGCTGCTCGCCGATCAGCTCCTGGACCCTCGATTCAGAGATCCGCGGCAGCGGAACGCCCTTCAATGGTTCCAGGGACTTCCCCAGCTTCTCGGAATTGACCAGCTTGGTGCCGGTTACTTCGATCTTCTTGGCAGCGATCACCGGTGAGAAGCTCAAGATCAAAACCGCAGCGAGGCTGAGCACGACGATGCATGCCGCGAGAATAATCAGGATCTTGCGCCGTTTTTTCTCCGGGCTCTCCGGAAGTTCTACGACTTTTGCTGCTTCACCCATGGATCACCTTGGTAGACGGAAGTGGACCAACTGCGATGGCCTCGGACTCGGGACGGAATTCGTCAGCTCAGCGACTTGACGATGTCTGGACCTAGCGCTGTGACATCGCCGGCGCCAATGGTCATGATGACATCGCCCGGCTCGGACTGCTCAACCACGTGCGCTACAGCGGCTGCCGGCGAAAGTACCTGGGCAGGAACCTCGATGCGCGATGCGATCAGTTCGCTGTCCACGCCATCGATAGGTTCTTCACGTGCCGGGTAGATATCCAGCACGGCCACCGAATCGGCCAGGGACAAGGCCTGGGCGAATTCGCGGAAGAACTCTTGGGTACGGCTGAACAGGTGCGGCTGGAAGACAATGTGCAGCCGGCCGGTGCCGGCAACCGTACGGCCGGCGGTCAGCGCTGCCTGCACCTCTGTCGGGTGGTGCGCGTAGTCGTCGTAGACACGGACCTCTGCGGCTTCACCCTTGAATTCGAATCGGCGAGCTGCCCCGGAGAAACTGGAGAGCGCCTGCAGCGCTTCGTCAACGTCCACACCTGCATCAATGCCGACAGACAATGCGGCGGCAGCATTAAGCAGGTTGTGCTGGCCGGGCACTGCCAGATCCAGGATGCGGCTTTGTCCGCTGCCCCATTCGATGGTTGCGGTGAAGCGGCCGTCTTCGGTGGCGCGGGCATCGGAAAGGCGGCGGTCGGCGTGATCGCTGAAGCCGTAGGTCTGCACGCGGATTTCCGGACGCTCTGCGCGCATCTTGTGCGCCAGATCGTTGGAACCCTCATCATCTGCACAGCAGATCAGCAAGCCGTCTGCCGGCAATAGCCTGGCGAAGTCCACGAAGGCCTGGTGCACTGCTTCAGCGGTACCGTAGTGATCCAGGTGGTCGGCTTCGACGTTGGTCACGATGATGGCATCCGGCCGGTAGTTGAGGAAGGAAGCGTCGGATTCGTCCGCTTCGGCCACGAAGTAGGATCCGGATCCGAGCTCGGCGTTGGTGCCCAGGCTTGGAATATTCGCTCCCACGGCGAAGCTCGGACGCGCGCCAATGGTCTTGAGCATATGGGCGGTCAGCGAAGTAGTGGTGGTCTTGCCGTGAGTACCGGCGATGGCCACGATCTTCTCGTGGCCGCGCATGGTAGCTTCCAGGCCTTCGGAGCGGTGCAAGATTCGCAGTCCGCGGCGCAGGGCTTCGTCGTATTCCGGGTTTCCGGCCTTGATGATCGAGGAGATCACCACGGTGTCGGCGTCGCCGAGGTTCGCTGGGTCGTAGCCTACGTGGATTCGCGCGCCGCGCTCACGCAAGCCATCGAGCACCGGGAGATCCTTGGCATCGGTTCCGGAGACAGCCAGGCCGTAGTCGAGCAGCAGCCGTGCAACCGCTGATACGCCAACCCCGCCTACACCCATCAGGTGTACCTTGCCCAGATCGGCGTTCAGTTCGTCGGCTCGCAGTGCCATGGTTCTAGCCTTCCTGACCCGCACGGCGGCGGGTTGAAACTTCATCAATAATCCGTCGCGCCATGATCTGCGCGGCGTCGCGCTGCCCCAATGAGGCAGCGACTTGAGACATCTTTTCAATTTTATGCTGATCGGTCAGCAGATTGATGACATTTTCGCTGATATAGGACTTTGTGAACTCCGCGTCGGAAACCAGGACGGCTCCCCCAGCAGCGACCAGTTCACGGGCGTTGAGCTTTTGCTCGCCGTTGCCGATGGGCAGCGGAACCAGTACCGAGGCCGTGCCAGCTACGGCCAGTTCGCAGACGGTGCCCGCGCCGGAGCGGCAGATCATCAAATCCGCGACGGCGTAGGCGTAGTCCATGCGGTCCACGTATTCGGTCTGGCTGTAGCCTTCATGGGACAGCAGATTGCCCGAGGCGTCCAGAATCTGCTTTCCGCGTCCGGTGATGTGGATAGTGTGGATGCCAGCTGCGTTCAGCTCGTCCAGGGACTGCTCGATGGCGGTATTGATGCTCTGCGCTCCGGAGGATCCACCGGTGACCAGAAGTACCGGCTTCTGCCCGGTGATACCGAAGTACCCGCGTGCTTCGCCTCGCAGCGCGGCTTTGTCCATGGTGGCAACGTTGGAGCGCATCGGCATGCCCACCTGCATCTCACCGGGCAGCCCGGTGTTGGCGAAAGTGGTTCCGACGAATGCCGCGTTCTTTGCCCCGAGCTTGTTGGCCATGCCGGCAACGGAGTTGGCCTCATGCACGAAGATCGGCAGCTTCAGCTGCTTCGCGGCAAGATATGCCGGGGTGCAGACATAACCGCCGACGCCCAGGACGGCCTCGGCCTTGGTGGTGCGCAGAACGTTCTTGGCGTTGTTAATGGCCTTGATGAAACGGAAAGGGAACTTGAGCAGATCCATGTTGATGCTGCGTGGCATCGGGGCCTTGGGGATGAGTTCGAGCGGGTAGCCAGCTTCCGGCACCAGCTTGGTTTCCAGGCCACCAGGAGAACCCAGTGCTGTGACCATTGCTTCGGGATGCTCGGCCTTCACGGCATCAGCTATGGCCAGCATGGGCGAGATATGGCCGGCAGTTCCGCCGCCGGCGACGACTAGACGAAGTGCTTCGCTCATCTGTTGCTGTACTCCTTCGTCCTGCCAATGGGCAGGATCAACGTCCACCGCAGATTCAGCGATGGGCCTCTGCTTCTGATAGCGGCCGCTAGCGGCGCACTATTTGGTTTTCTTGCTCTTTGCCGGTTTCTTTTCCAGCGTTGCTTCGAATTCAAGTTTTTGTGCCCGGGCCGAGGAGAGGACATAGCCCATTGCCAGCATGATGGCGAGCATCGCCGAGCCGCCGGAGGAAATGAACGGCAGCGGAACACCGATCACGGGAAGTACGCCGGTGACGGTACCCAGATTCACGAAGGTCTGGCCGATGACCCAGGACATCAGGCAACCCATGAGCACCTTGGTGTACAAGTCCTTGGCGCGTGCTGCAATGCGATACATCGCCAAGGCCAGCAGCATGAACATGACCAGGACGAACAGCACGCCGATCAGGCCGAACTCTTCACCCAGGATGGAGAAGATGAAGTCGTTCTGCGCCTCAGGCACATAGGACCACTTCATGCGGGACTGGCCTGCGCCCACACCGAACCAGCCGCCGGAGGCGAAGGCGTGAAGGCCCATGCTGGCCTGGTAGCAAAGATCGCTGCTCGGGCCGCAATCGGTATCAAGCCAAGCGAGGATGCGCTGGCGGCGGTTGGAGGAAGCGAAGATCGCCACGGACAGGCCCAGGACACCGACCACCGAAAACGCCGCCAGCCACTTCATCCGGATGCCGCCCAAGAACATCGCCGAGGCAATGATCATCAACAAGACCAGCGCTGTACCTACGTCCTTGCCGACCACGATGAGGCCAACAATGAAGACCCCCACCGGGGCAACCACTGGGACGACCAAATGCTTGATGTCGTGCAGCAGATGCTGCTTCTTTTCCAGCATGAACGCGGCAAAAACAGACAACGCCAGTTTGGCGAACTCGCTGGGCTGCAGGCCGAAGCCGCCGATGCGGATCCAGTTTCGGTTGCCGAGCACCGTATGGCCCAATGGCGTGAACGCCACGAGGAACAACAGGACCACTGCCGCAATAACGGAAGGCCAGGCCAGCCGCTTCAACGTTTCCGGCTTGATCCGCTGCATGACCAGCATGCAGAGAATACCCAAGGCGGCAAAGCCACCCTGGGACAGCGCCACGGTGAAACCGTCCCTGCCCTTCGCGATCGCTTCAACCGACGCCGATGACTGGACCATGACCACACCGAAAACGGCCAGCACGATGGAGCCCACGAGCACCAGCCAGTAGTCCGTGGAGGCCATGCGGCCGCTGGAGTTCTCGACGGTTCCGAGCATCCTGCCGAATCTCACGTACCAAGGGAATTCGGCTTTGGAACCTGCTGGCTTCTTGTTCATTTTCATCGCCATCGGTGCCTCCTGCCTCGGTGTCGTTTATTCGGTCAGCTTTCGATTACTGGTCTTCGCCAGTTTTATCCATCAGATCACTGACGGCAGCGATAAATGCGTTGCCACGCTGGGCGTAGGAACTGAATTGGTCCATCGAGGCCGCGGCGGGAGCCATGAGCACGGTATCCCCTGCTTCGGCTACTTCGGCAGCCTTGGAGACCGCACGCGTCATGACCTGGGCGCCGCTTGGAACCGAACCGTCACCGCCCTGCGCTGCCCCGGTGATGTCGATGACTTCAACCTCTGGCGCGTGGGCAGCGAGTGCTTGGCGCAAACTTGCGGTGTCGGTGCCGATGAGCAAGACCTTGGCCAGGCGCTGCGCGTGCTTGGCGATCAAGTCGCCGTATTCCACGCCCTTGGACAAGCCACCGGCAATCCAGACCACACGGGTGAATGCGGCCAACGAAGCATCGGCCGCATGCGGATTAGTGGCCTTGGAATCATTGATCCACAGGATGTCGTTCTTGCGGGCGACGGCCTGGATCCGGTGATCGCCGGAGTCGAAGTTCGCCAAACCCGCAGCGACAGCTTCTGCATTCACTCCGTACGCGCGGGTCAGCGCCGCCGCGGCAGCCGCGTTCGCGGCGGTGTGGCGCGGAACAATCTCGCCGATGTCCTTCAGGGCGATCAGTTCCACGGCACTGGTCTTGCGCTCTTCGATGAAGGCGCGGTCCACCAGCAGGCCTTCGACAACACCCACCATCGATACTGCTGGGGTATCGGTGGTGAAGCCGATAGCACGGCAGCCTTCGATGACTTCAGCGTTTTCCACCATGGTGATGGTGCGCTCATCGGCGGCGTTGAAGATCGCTGCTACCTGGGTGCGTTCGTAGATCTTGGCCTTGGCGGCCTTGTAGTTGCCGAAGCCGCCATGCCAGTCCACGTGGTCTTCGGCCAGGTTCAAGACCACCGAGGCAAGCGGAGAAATGCTATGCGTGTAGTGCAGCTGGAAGCTGGAGAGCTCGACGGCGAATACGTCATAGTCCACCGGTTCGCGTACGGCATCCAGGATCGGTGTGCCGACGTTGCCGACGGCGATGGCCTTCAGCCCATCGGCGCGCAGGATCGCCTCGGTCATGCCCACAGTGGTGGTCTTGCCGTTGGTGCCGGTAATCGCCAGCCACTGTGGTGCTGTGTGGCCGGCACGGTTCTGCACGCGCCAAGCCAGCTCGATATCGCTCCAGATCTCGATGCCCTTGGACTCGGCCTCTGCGATGACCGGATTACGGGGATTCCAGCCTGGGGAAACCATGACCAGCTGGGCCGGCTTGCCATTGACCAACGGCAGGGCCTGGACGTTCCCGTCGCCCAGCAGCACCTCATGGGCCCCGACGATCTTCAGCGTCTCGGCGCGTTGCTGGTTCAGCTGGTCATCGCGGCCGTCGATGACGGTGACGATGGCACCCAGCTCGATGAGGGTGTCGGCCGCAGAGAATCCGGAGAGTCCCAATCCGGCGACGACTACGCGCAGGCCTTTCCAATCAGCATCCCAGCTGGTTAGCGAGTCAAGAGATTTGCCAGCGTCTACGCTCACAGTGCGACAACCCATTCAGAGTAGAAGAGACCCAGGCCCGCGGCCACGAACAGGCCGGCAAGGATCCAGAATCGGATAACAACGTTTTCTTCGGACCAGCCCGAAAGCTCGAAGTGGTGCTGCAGCGGCGCCATCTTGAACACGCGCTTGCCGCCCGAGAGCTTGAAGTAGCCCACCTGGATGATCACCGACAGGGAGATGATCACGAACAGGCCGGCAATTACCACCAGCAGCAGCTGGGTGCGCGAGAGGATCGCGAAGGCAGCCACGGCGCCGCCGATGGCCAGCGATCCGGTGTCGCCCATGAAGATCTTCGCCGGCTTGGCGTTGAACCAGAGGAAGGCGATCAGCGCACCGGAGAGGGTGGCCCCCAGCAGGGCCAGGTCCTGCGGGTCGCGTACCGAGTAGCAGACGTCCAGCGAGTCCATGTTGCTGCAGGCCTGGTTCTGCTGCCAGATTCCCATCAGGGTGTAGGCGCCGAAGACCATGATCGAGGCACCGGTAGCCAGTCCGTCCAGGCCATCGGTCAAGTTCACGCCGTTGGTAGCACCGGTAACGATGAAGTTCGCCCAGAGCACGAACAGGATCATGCCCAGCATCGGGCCTGCGAAGGCCAGGTCGATGTTGGTGTCGCGCAGGAAGGAGATCGCGGTAGAGCCCGGAGTCAGGCCCTGGTCATTGGGGAACTGCAAGGCCAGCACGGCGAAGCTGATGCCGAAGAATGCCTGCAGGACAATCTTCTGCCAGGCGCGCAAGCCCAATGAGCGCTTCTTGAAGATCTTGATGAAGTCATCGAGGAAGCCGACCAGTCCCATGCCGCCGAAGAGCATCAGGACCAGCATTCCGCTGGCGGTAATTCCCGAAGAAGTGCGTCCCATGAGCGAAAGGATGCCATGGGTGGCGAAGTACGCCACGAACACGGCCAGGACGAAGACCACTCCGCCCATGGTCGGGGTGCCGGACTTGATGGCGTGCGAGTTCGGCCCGTCGTCGCGCACGACCTGCCCGTATTGCTTCTTGGTGAGCAGGCGGATGTACAGCGGCATGGCCACCATGGTCAGCACGAGGGCAATGCCGGCCCCCAGAATCAATGCGATCATGCGTTGTCGCCTTCCTTCGCGAATGCTGCAATGTCGTCGCCGAGGAAGCGTAGACCGGCCCCGTTAGAGGACTTGAACAAGGCGATGTCGCCTGGCTGAAGCTGCTCTTGCAGCAGCGCGCGAGCCTCATCTACGTCTTCAACGTAGAAGGCCTCGTCGCCCCAGCTGCCTTCGAGCACAGCGGAGTTGTAGGCGGGCTTTGCGCCACGGCCTACCACTACAAGTTTCTTGATGTTCATGCGAACTGCCATGCGGCCCAGCAGGTCGTGCTGGTGGATGCTGTCATCGCCCAGTTCCAGCATTTCGCCCAGGACTGCCCAGGTGCGTCGGCCCGGTGCGCCGTCGGCGCCCAGGCCCAATTCGGCCAGGGTCACCAGCGCAGCGCGCATTGATTCAGGGTTCGCGTTGTACGCGTCGTTGATGATGCTCACGCCGTCAGCGCGCTCGATGCGCTCCATGCGCCAGCGGCTGCCGGCAGCGCGGCCTTCCAGGCCTGCGGCGATCACTTCCGGGGCGATATCCAGGGCCAGTGCAGCGTTGGCCGCGGCGAGGATATTCGAGACGTGATGGCGTCCCAGGAGGCCCGAGGTGATGCGCTTGCTGTAGCCGCCAGGGAATTCAAGAGTGAGTTCTGGCTGCCCGTGGGAAGTCACAACAACGTCGGTGGCCCAGACCCCAGCGTTTTCCGGCTTGTTCTTTCCGGTGCCGAAGAAGCGCACGGCTCCCCCGGAACGCAAGTCCATGCGTGCCACGCGGGGGTCTTCAGCATTCAAGATGGCCGTGCCATCGGCTGGCAAGGCTTCAACGAGTTCGCCCTTGGCCTTCTCGATGTTCTCCACCCCGCCGAATTCGCCGGCATGGGCGGTACCGACGCACAACACGACACCGACCTGCGGGTGCACCATATCTGTCAGGTACGTCAGGTGGCCAAGGCCGGTGGCCCCCATCTCGATGACAAAGTACTTGGTCTCTTCGGTGGCGCTGAATACCGTCAGCGGGACGCCGACTTCGCCATTGTATGAGCCGATTGGCGACACGGTCGGCGCCACTTGCGACAGAATACCGGCGAGCAGGTCCTTGGTGGTGGTCTTGCCGGCCGAACCGGTGATTCCCACGACCTTGGCGTCGTTCTTTTCCTTGAGAAGGGCAACGATGTGCGCGGCAATTTTGCCCATCGCTTCTACCGCGTCTTCAATGATGATCGCCGGGTGTTCCCTGCGGTCTTCATCGTGGGTAATGCGTTCGGCTAGGGCCAGCACTGCGCCGGCGGCGCGTGCACGGTCGATAAAGGCGTGCCCGTCGGAGAATTCTCCGGGCTTGGCGACGAATAAGGCACCCGGGACGACTTCGCGCGAGTCAGTGGTCACGGAAGTGATCACCGTGTCGGAGGCGGCTGTAGCAGTCGCTTTTCCGCCGGTGATTTCCAGCAGGTCGGTCAGAGACAGTTCAATCATGGCAATAAGGACTTTACACTTGAGCGGTGGCGATAATGGACTTGTACGTTCTAGGAATTGGTCACAAATCCATGAAGATTCAGTGCTTTCGCTAGTTCCACTCGATCATCCAGTTCCACGTCAATTCCCGCGACGTCTTGGCTGACTTCATGTCCCCGCCCGGCCACGAGAATCGCGTCGTTGGCTTCGGCCAAACTCACAGCGAACTCTACGGCTTTGGCGCGTGGCGCGATGTTGTGAAGCTGCACCTGCGGACGCTCGGAATCGAGAACTTGCTGTGCTCCGGCGGCAACCTGGGCGCGGATCGGAGCCGGGTCTTCGCTGTGCGGGTCGTCGTCGGTCACAATGACGATATCCGCGTGGCGGGCTGCCACCGCTCCCATATCCGGGCGCTTGGTCTTATCGCGCTCTCCGGTGGCGCCGAAGACGACGATCCGGCGTCCCTGCTCCCCCGGACGGATGGAATCCAAAGCCTTTGCCAATGCATCCGAATTATGGGCGAAATCGACTATGGCTACCGGAGATTCGGCTACGACCTGCATCCGCCCTGGAACGGCGACCGACAGCGGATCCTTGGAGTCCAAGGCCTGCTGCAGGGCTTCGAGGTCCGCACCGCCGGCCAGCACCATCAAGGCCGCCAGCGCTCCGTTGGCGACGTTGAACATGCCTGGAAGCAGGGTGCGGGTCCGCAGCTGGCGCCCATCCCGGTGCACAAGGGTGAAACTGTGGCCCAATCCGCAGTGCGCCAGTTCGGCAACCCTCCAGTGCGCCGAAGGGTGTTCGCCGTCGAGGCTCAGGGTCTCGGTAGGCACCAGGGCGCGCTCGGCCAGGCGCTGGCCGTATTTATCGTCTACCATGACCACTGCGCGCTCGGAGCGTTCCGCGGTGAATAGTTCGGCCTTGGTTTCGAAGTACTCGTCCATCGTGCCGTGCAGGTCCAAGTGGTCCTGGGTCAGGTTGGTGTAACCGGAAACGGCAAAGCGCAGGGCATCAACGCGGCCATAGCTCAGCGAGTGGCTGGATACCTCCATGGCCACCGACGTGACTTCCTGCTGCGCCATGCGCGAGAGCACGCCGTGCAGCTGGGTGGACTCCGGGGTGGTCAGCACGCTGGGGATGATCTGCCCGCGGGCGGACATCTCAATCGTGCCGATCAGCCCGGTTTCTTCACCCAGTGCATCCAGGATCGCGCGGATCATGAAGGTTGTGGTGGTCTTGCCGTTGGTGCCGGTGACAGCGAACAGCTTCGGGCTGCGCTGGTCGGTTCCGTAGACGCTCTGCGCGATCACGGCTGCGGATTTGCGTACATCTGCAACGACTGCCACCGGGATCGAGAGGTCATCGCTGAGGAATTCGAGTCCTGCAGTATCGGTGATCAGTGCGACAGCACCGTTGCCGATGGCGGTTTCCACGAATTCGGCACCGTGGCGCTTGGCACCGGAAATACCCAGGAAGACGTCACCGCTCTGTACGATCTGCGGGTTGAGGCTGACGCCGAGGATTTGCGGAGCGGCATTGAGCAGCGCTCCAGTTCGCACCGCGCCAGCTGTGCCGCAGAGCTGGTCGAAGCCAAGACCGGCGATGCTCTCTGGGCGTAGGTACCGTTCTAGCTCACGCGGAGTGTCGGGGTTCTGGACTACCAAGATTTCTTCTGATCCTCACCTACAAAGACGTCATACGCCTCTGACTTTGTCGTGCTCGGTGGCACATTGAATGTGTTGAGAGTATGGCTCATAACATCGGTAAACGTGTCAGCTACCGAGAAGTCTTTCCAGTTGCCCTTTGGCCTGTACATGGTTGCCACGACGACGAACTGCGGATCTTCCAAGGGAGCGACACCTGCAAAGGAATAAGTATATCCGTCATAGCCCTTGGCGCTTGCCGCCTGGCCTGTACCGGTCTTGCCGCCCACGCGGTACCCGGGAATGCGCTCCTTGTAGCCGGTACCGTCGTCAACGACCGATTCCATGAGCTTGAGCATTTCGTCAGCGGTGCTTTTCTTGACCACGCGCTTCTTTTCCGGTGCGGGGATCTTGGTGATGGTACCGTCTTCGTTGCGGTAGCCCTCAATCAGGCTTGGCGAAAGGCGAACGCCGCCGTTGGCCAAGGACTGGAAAATTGAAGCGGTGTGCAGCACGGTCTGCGAATAGCCCTGGCCGAACATGGTGGTGTACTGCTGGCGGCGGTCCCAATTATCGGGATGCGCTAATTGGCCAGCGCTAGCGCCATTCAAGCCGACGCGGATGGGCGAACCCAATCCGAAGGCACGCATGTAGTCGTAACGGGTCTGCTTGCTCATGGTATTTCCGACCATCACGGTGCCGGTGTTGTAGGAACGGGCGAAGATGCCCGAGACCGTCATGTCGTACGTTGGGTGTTCCAACGAGTCATTGATGGTTTCCTTGGTGAACGTCTTCTTATTCGGCACACGCATCTCGGTCAGCGGATCCACTCCGCCCTGGTCGATGGCCGCCGCGAAGATCGCGGCCTTGCCGGTGGAACCTGGCTCGAAAGCACGGGTGATGGAGGTGGAGCGGCGGAACTCCGGCTTGGTAGCGCCTGGATCATTCGGGTCCAATTCAGCGGAGTCGCCGATGGCGAGGATCTTGCCGGTATCCGCTTTCATGACGACCACGGAAACCCACTCAGCGTTGAACTGAGCTTGCTTCTTTTCTGCTGCACGCTGGGCAACGTAGTTGATGTCGGAGTCGATGGTCAGGATGACGTCCTGGCCATCGACTGCAGGGGTTTCTTCGACCTCGGTGACGGGAATGCGCACGCCATCGGCGCTGATCTCGAACTTGCGGCTGCCGGCCGTACCGGCCAGGTGTTCCTCCTGGCTCAGTTCCAGGCCTTCGGCTCCCACCACGGCTGTTTGGTCTTCGGAGTTGCGCACGAACCCCAGCAGTGGTCCTGCAATTACGCCTTGCGGGTACTGGCGTTCGCTGCGCAGCAATGAGGCAAGTCGCGGAATACCGATTTCGAGGACTTCGTTGCGTACTTCCGGGGTCACGCTCTTGGCGAGCATGACGTACCCTTTGGGCTTGGCATCGCCCTGCGGGCGAACCTTCGTGGCAAGTTCCTCACGGTCCTGGTCAAGGGTATCGGCTAGTTCGTCAATGGCTTGGTCCCACGTGATGCGTTCCTGGCCATTGGTTCCATCCCGCTTCGCACGGCGAATGTTCTCACCCTGCTCGCGCTGGTCGATGACCAGATCATAGCGGTCTACTGAGACGGCGAGGGTGGTGCCATTGCGGTCTTCGATGGATCCTCGATTTGGCGCAATGTTTTCAACGCGTTCGCGGTTTTCCTGTGCAGCGTTGGCAATGGTTGCCGAGTTGATGCCCTGGACCCAGACCAGCCGGCCCAGGATCACCAGCAGCAAAACCACGGAGAGGAGCAGCACAAAGCGCATTCGCTTTTTCGCAGTGTCGATTGCCGTCGAGCTCACAAAAGAACCTAACTTTCCCTCAGCGTGGTTTTCCAGCAGCGTAGGCCACCTGTATCTAGCTTAGAAAGGGCTAACTACTCTGCTGGGGATTTGATGCTTGGTGCAGGGATCGTGCCCCCGTTAAGCTCAGCGTCATTGAACACTGGGCGGCCATCACTGGCAACTTCACGTTCAGCTTTCTCCGGCTTCACCTCTGGTTCCTTGGAACCTTCAGTGGCACCGGACTCCTTCTGTGAATCTGCTGAGGCTTTACCCACAGTGGTCTTCGGCGTGTTTGATGCGTTGGCTTCAGTTTTGCTTTCACCCTTGCGGATGCTGTCGCCCGGCAGCGGAATAGTTCCGTATTCCTGCTTGCTGTTCTTTGCCTTGACCGCCTTCTCAGCGTCTTGGGCAACCTTGCCCTCAGACAGGCTGATCAGCCCTGGAGCACCTGGCGAAACCAAACCGAGGTCCTTTGCCTTGGCGGCCAGCGCCTGTGGCGCCGCCAACGACTGGGCCTCCTTCAGCAGTGCCTGATTCTCTTGGGAAAGCGCACGCTCTTGCGAACGCAAGTTCACGATGTCGTACTGCCGCTGAGCTACAGAAGTATTGAGCAGCACCAGCGTAACGATCACGCTGAATGCCAAGACAACGAGCACCGCAGACATGGTGAACATGGAGCGCTTGCTGGTTTCGTTCATCTTAGGAACCAACGAAAGAGTTACGCGCTGACGCGAATCGCCTTTAGGCAGGTTGCTAGCTGGGACGGGCTCGGGTCGCATTGCACGCGCAGTATTACCGTCGACAACAGGCTGGTTGTTCACGGCTGCGGTCTTCTGCACGCGGCGCTGGGCTCGTTGGCTCATGCTAGCTCCTCTTCAACACTCGTTCCACAGCTCGCAAGCGGGCTGAGGCTGCACGTGAATTTTCTGCTATTTCGTGGTCGCTTGGCTTCTCGGTGCCCTTGGTGAGCACCTTGTATTCAGCTTTGTGTTCGTCCAGCTCCACCGGGAATCCCGGAGGGGCCGACGAGGTAGATCCATGGACGAAGTGCCGCTTGGTGATTTTGTCTTCCAAGGAGTGGTAACTCATCACGACGACTCTTCCGCCGACGTTCAAAGCTCCCATTGCCGCCGGGATCGCACGTTCCAAGACGTCAAGTTCCTCATTCACTGCAATACGCAATGCTTGGAAGGTCCTCTTGGCCGGGTGTCCGTGGTTTCGAGCAGCCGCCGCGGGCACAACGCTGCGGATCACTTCAACTAGTTCAGCAGTGGTAGTGATGCGGCTCTTGGCGCGTGCCTCGACGATTGCCGTCGAGATGCGTCCAGCAAACTTCTCTTCGCCCCACTGTCGAATAATTCGAAGCAGTTCGTCGCGTTCCAAGTCGTTGACCAGGTCCTCGGCAGTTGGGCCAACAGAGGTGTCCATGCGCATATCCAGCGGTGCATCATACGAATAGGCGAAACCCCGTTCACGCTCATCGAGCTGCAGCGAGGAAACGCCAAGGTCGAACAGAACGCCGTCGACCCCCGGGAACCCAAGATCTTCCACGACATCCGCAATTTCGTCATACACCGCGTGCACGAGGTCGATGCGGTCCTGGAACGGGGCGAGTCGTGCACCGGCAAGTTCGTGAGCCTGCTCGTCGCGGTCTAGACCGATCAGGTGCAAGTTGTCGAACCGCTTGAGGATGGCTTCGGAGTGCCCACCCATCCCGAGGGTGCAGTCAACCACAATTGCCCGACGGCCTTCAGCATTGGCTCGCTCAATACCTGGAGCTAGCAAATTAACGCATCGGTCCAGAAGTACTGGAACGTGGCGTTCGGATGCTGGTCGCTGGGAATCCTGATTTGGCACTGCGCCCCCTTTCGCTTTCGATCTGCTGTTGAGATCAGATCCCCCTCCAACCAAGTGGCGATCCAACCTTCTGGCTCCGGGGAAGTGAAGCCAGACGATTTTCTACCCCAAGGTGGCTGGAGATCTCATCTCAACAAACGTGGTGTTTTGTCGGTGTAGGGCACAAAGCCCTAATCTTCGTCAGTATCGGAGAACACGTCTTCTTGTTCATCCAAGTACTGCTGCCATGCGGTCGAATCCCAGATTTCAATACGGTTGCCCGCACCGATAACTGTGACCTCCCGATCAAGGCCTCCATAAGTGCGCAGCACTTGCGGAATCGTTACGCGCCCCTGCTTATCTGGAACTTCATCCGAGGCCCCTGAGAGGAACACACGCGCATAGTCGCGTGCTCGCCGGGAGGTCAAGGATGCCTGCGCCAGCTGCTCGTGCTGCTTCTCAAATTCCCGCTGGCTGAAAACGTATATGCAACGCTCTTGGCCGCGAGTGAGAACCAGCCCATAGGACAGCTCATCTCGATATTTAGCTGGAAGAATCAACCGACCTTTTTCATCAAGACGCGGTGTGTAAGTTCCAAGGAACATGCACACCACCTTTCCCGTGAAGTGGCCAGAAGCCCCATTCTTCTCTACTTGCCTCCACTTTACTCCACAACCCTCCACTGTCAATGCAATTTCAGTGGTTTCGCGAGGGTCTGGACTTAAAAAACACCTGAATCTAGCGGATGCTCAGCCTATGTTCAGGTGGAGGGATGGGAATCGTCCAGCTGCATGATCCAGTATTTTTCAGAGATTCCACACGCAAAATCCGCGTAATATAGCTATTTTTAGGCGCGGTGGTGGGAAGTGGAGGAACCTGGGGAGGGAAGTGGGGGCATGCCTGACCGGCGAGGTGGACGTGAACCTTGGAATCTGCAGAGAATTCAAGATCACTTGCAAAGTCGCGCGACCTTCAGATAGGCGCACCGAATATCCAGGACATCCAACTTCCCGAATTGAACGAAACCCATGCGCCCCGGCATGAGGTGCACGGTGACCGTAGGGATGTGAGAAGCGGGGCTTAAACAGAAAAGAGGTGCAACCCTAGGGGTCACACCTCAATATCAATGCAGATCAGCTATCGGACTGATCACGCTTTCGCTGGTTCCATTTTTCTTCCAGGCCGGAAAGGAACTGCGAATTGTTCTTGGCTGCAGATTTTGATCCCGTTCCGTTGGACGGACCAATTTTTCCAGTAGCCGATTTAGTCAGGGCAAGCAGTACACCCGCGAACATCACCGCAAAGCCGAGAACGCCTACGATGATGATGTGCTGCGAGATTCCAAAGATGAGTCCCGCTAGGCCGACGATTACCAGCAAGATACCCAGAGCAATATTGCGGGTCGACAAACGTCCCGTGCCCGATGGGCCTTTCATGCTCGAAGCGAAGCGACGGTCTTCATGCAGCTGCTTTTCCAACTGCTCCAACAAACGCTGCTCGTGTTCCGATAGCGGCATCGTCTTCTCCTTCCAAAGGCAATCTCGACGGTCGTCCACCGTCTTCAAGTTCAACGTCGGGTCGAAGGGAAAAGTTCCCTGGATTCGATCGAACTTAATTCAAGGATAGTCTCTTTTGCACCCGCCCTGCTAGTTGATCTTCCCCACTGTCCAGATATCCATACGTTCTACACAGAATGTGTTTATTCCTTGGGGCGCAGAAAACGTGCTGGGGTCACGATGGACTGCGGGAATCTCTGTCCGATCTGGTCAGCGATGCGTTCCGCTTCTCGGGCTTTCTCTTCGCGGGGGTCCAAGCTAAATTGCAGACCCAACTCGTAATCTTGCAACCGTTCAGCTTTCACCCCGATCAGCCGGACCGGTTGCGGCATAGGGGTCAATTTTCGCAGAAGGGCCAGCGCGGACTCGCTAATTTTCGTTGAAGAATCTGTCGCAGCTGCGAGCGCCTTCGAACGCGTAATTCCAGAAAAGTCCTTGTACTTGATCTTGAGCCCAACACCGTTGGCTGATTTGCCGTGCTGCCGCAGCCGTTGACCGACCTTATGGCTCAGCCGCAAAAGTTCGCCCTCAAGCACCTGGGGATCGGTGATATCCACCGCAAAGGTATGTTCCGATGAAATGCTCTTCTCATCCCGGCTAACCTCCACCGGACGGTTATCGATCCCCCGCGAGAGCAAATAAAGGGCGCGGCCGTGTTCCCCCAACCGACTAATCAATCTTGCTTCTGGCTCGCCAGCGAGTTGCCCCACGGTCTCAATCCCCAAGGAGTGAAGCTGACTAGCGGTTCGTTTTCCCACGCCCCACATTTTCGACACGGGTAATTCGTGCAGGAATTCTTCGGTGCGGTCGGGTGCAACTACCGCCATGCCGTCAGGCTTGGCGTACGTCGAAGCGAGTTTCGCAACGAATTTATTCCTTGCAATGCCCACGCTGGCCGGCAGTCCCATTTCTTTGCGTATATATTCGCGGATCTGCTGAGCGATCTGCACTGGCCCGCCAAGCATGCGCATGCTTCCAGTAACGTCTAGGAACGCTTCGTCGACACTGACTTGCTCAACCAGAGGCGTCAATGTGCGGAAGTACGCCATGATCTGGGCCGAGGCTTGCGTGTACTTGTGATGGCTCGGCTCGATCACGGTAGCTTGCGGTAGCAGCGGGATGGCTTGGCTCATCGGCATGGCCGAATGGATCCCGCGAGCTCGGCAGTCATAAGACGCAGAGAGCACCACGCTCCGGCCTGAACGGTGGCCTACAATAACTGGCTTGCCTACTAGGTCAGGGCGGTCCCGCAGTTCCACTGAAACAAAGAAGGCGTCCATATCGACATGGAGGATTGCACGATCCACCATTTCAATTCCTCTCCCCTCGTTCGGCTGCACCACCAGCTTACTCGAATGTATATTCGGATTCCGTTCCCACCCCGCGTACTTTGGGTGCCTTCTTCGCCGGGCGGGAATCACCGGTAGAGTTGTTGCTAACCACTAGTTGTTTACCCGTAGAAATGATTTTGCATGTCGATGCCTGATTCTGTGCCGGACCTCAACACTGAAGCCCAGAGCTTGAGCCGTACCTACACTTCTGACGTTGCTCAGTTATTGGAAGAATTCCTGGCTGCGAAAAGCGTTGAAGTTGGTCAGATTACTAGCAGCGCCGTCGAAATCGTCAATGCGATCACGTCACTGACCCGTGGCGGCAAGCGGCTTCGCGCCCTGTTCTCTTTCTGGGGTTACCTCGGTGCAGGTGGTCGGCCCGATGAACGCGACATCGTCCAACTCGGGGTGGCCTTGGAACTCTTCCAAGGAGCCGCGCTGATTCATGACGACATCATCGACAATTCCGATACACGACGCGGTCAGCCGAGCGTTCACAAGCGCTTCGAGGCCCAGCACCGAGAACTTGGGCTTGCGGGGAGCGCAGCGAGCTACGGCATGGCCAGCGCAATCCTTACCGGCGACCTATGCCTGTCGTTGAGCGAGGAAGTCTTCTCAGGTATTGCTTCCCTCAACGCTCGGGCGCGTACCATCTTCAATCAGATGCGCACCCAGGTGATGGCCGGGCAGTATCTTGATGTTCTAGAAGAGTCTGAGGGCCCCGCCTACGATCCGAAGGAAGCGGTCAAGCGAGCTCGCACTATCGTGCGCTTCAAGTCAGCCAAATACTCCACTGAAAACCCATTCTTGCTTGGCGGCGCGTTGGCCGGCGCCAGCGAGGCTCTTATGGAGCGCTACTCCGCATTCGCGCTTCCGCTGGGTGAGGCATTCCAGCTACGTGACGATGTTCTGGGCGTGTTTGGCGATCCAGCAGTCACAGGGAAGCCGACCGGCGGCGATTTGCAAGAAGGCAAGCGCACGGAATTGATTGCCCACGCCCTCTTGCTATCAACTTCTGACGAACAGGACTTCATTCAGAGTCGCCTCGGCGCAGTGGATCTCAGCGAAGAAGAAGTGTTGAGACTAAGCGGTATTCTGCGCGATAGCGGCGCCCTGGCGGCCACCGAGCAGAGCATTAGTGAGTTGACCACCCAATCAGATCTCGCCCTGAACGCATTGCACGTCACGCCCCTCGCCTTAGCGGGAATGCAGCAGCTCAGTGATGCAGTGACAAAGAGAAGTAAATAGTGATTCGTTACTAAGACATAACGAAAGGTCTCAACCATCCATGCGATATGGAATACGGTTGAGACCTTTTGTTATTACTGAGGCTAGTTCGTCCGGGCCATTACCAGCCCATGGCCTGCGCCCGCCGACGGATTTCAGTTTTACGTCCGGTGCGCAGAGCATTCATTGGAGTGCCGGGCAGCGATTCATCCTCGGTGAACAGCCAAATAACCGATTCCTCATCGGAGAAGCCGGCATCCAAGAGTACCGAAAGAGTGCCCTTCAGGCTTTCCACCACTACTCCGTCTTGGAGAAAATCTGCAGGGATCGAACGGACATTGCGAGCGCCAATTCTCAACGAAACAATGGCACGCTCATCCAGCAGTCGGTGCACGCGGCGAATATCTACATCTAATTCTTCAGCCACATCGGGCAGGGTCAGCCACTGGCCGACGAGATCTACGGTTTCCTTCACCCCTTAAGGTTCCCACAAATTCCTGATCCGCGCAGAAATTTGGATGAAACTCACCTCAGCAGTTCCCATGAGTCACAGGAGTAGTGTAAATTTTCTTGTATCACTTTGATAACAATTGCATCACAGTCAACATGGGGAACCACTTCCCCTCTGTTACCTGCGGAGCAAAGCCCGTTATTTTCACCGTATAAATGAGGATTGACTCCATGCCCCACGAATCCAAACATGCTTCCAAGCATGCGTTAGGCGTTGTAGCAGGCGCGGCCATTCCCGCTGCGGTCATTGGCAGCCTCGCCTTAGCTCCCGCAGCGCAGGCAGCACCGATGACTGTTCCCAACACCTCAGGAAGCTTTGCCAAGTCGGTAACTCCGGAGACCATTAAGGTCGCTGAAGACCAGATCAAGGCCCACCTGATCGCTTCGCGAGTATCTACGCTGGGATTGCCAGCTAAACGAGATGTTTCCGAAATCAAGATCCCGGCAGGTGCGTCCCTATGGAGCATCGCTCGGGAATATGACACAACCGTGTCAGAGCTGAAGAAGCTCAATAATCTTAAGAATGATTCAATCGTCGCCGGCAAGACACTCAAGGTCTCCGGTCATGCTTCGAAAAACAGCTCCAAGGGCAAGTCTTCGAGCTCGTCATCTTCAAGTACCGCCACTTACACCGTCAAGAACGGTGACACCCTCAGCGGCATTGCGAGCAAGCACGACATGAGCTTGTCTGATCTGTTGAAGAAGAATGACATCTCTGCAAGCAAGGTAATCTTCCCCGGCAATAAGCTGAAGGTCAAGGGTTCGGCGTCGAGCTCCAGCAATACGACGCAGACGAAGAAAACTTCTTCCTCGTCGGGTTCATCAACCTACACTGTGAAGAACGGTGACACCCTCGGAAGCATCGCCATCAAGCACAATATGAGCTTGTCTTCGCTCCTTAGCAAGAACGATATCTCGGCCAGCAAGGTGATCTTCCCTGGCGACAAGATCAAGGTCAAGGGTTCTTCGTCCTCTGGCTCTTCGTCGAAGTCCTCCCAGAAGAAGTCCTCCTCCTCCGGTTCTTCAAGCTACACCGTCAAGTCCGGTGACACGCTCAGCGGCATTGCGGCCAAGCACGGCATGAGCTTGTCCGATCTGTTGAAGACCAATGACATCTCTGCCAGCAAGCCGATCTTCCCAGGCAGCAAGATCAAGGTCTCGGGTGGCACGTCGTCTTCGAGCTCCTCGCCGAAGAGCACTGCTGCGCCCAAGGCCAAGGCCAAGACGTCGACCTACTCCGTGAAGTCCGGCGATACTCTCAGTGGCATCGCGACCAGCCACGACATGAAGCTGGCCACCTTGCTGGATTTGAACCCCGAGTACAGCTCGAGCACGCCATTGAAGATCGGCGCCAAGCTGAAGGTTTCGGGCTCCTCGGTTGCACCGTCGGGTCAGGTCAAGAAGCAGAAGATCGGCAATAGCTTCGCTGGTCGTACCTACGCAGATCACGTTGTGCGGGATGCTAACTCGAACAAGGACTACCTTGACTCGATCAGCGTCCCGAGCCGCGGCGAGATGCAGGACCTGATCCGTTCCACTGCAAAGAGCATGGGCGTTGACCCGGCTCTGGCGTTGGCTCACGCGCACCAGGAGTCTGGCTTCAACATGCGTGCGGTCTCCCCTGCTAACGCCGTTGGCGCCATGCAGGTACTGCCAAGCACCGGTGACTGGATCGCATCGGTCATTGGCCAGGACCTGAACGTCCTGAACCCACGGGATAACGTTGTAGCTGGTGTCGCAGTAATTGCCTACAATTTGGACAACACCGACAACCTGGACAACGCAATCGCATCGTACTACCAGGGCCTGGCCGGTGTTCGTAACAACGGCATGTACGAAGACACCAAGCATTATGTAGCCAGCATCAAGGCTCACATGAAGAATTACCGCTAAATAGCCAAAAGGAGAGGCGCTTCCAACACGGTGTGTTGGAAGTGCCTCTTTTTTTGTTGCAGCTGATCAGACTGCTCCTAGCCTGTACGGTGGTCAAGATCCAATGGCATGTCGATTACCACCTTGGTCCCGCCCTTCTCGCTCTGTACCCAACGGATTTCACCCGATAGTTCGCTGGTAACCAGAGTGCGGACAATTTGCAGCCCAAGTCCCTCGCGGCGTGGCTCTTCTGGCAACCCGTGGCCGTCATCTTCAATGACAACCCGTAGCCAATCCTTGCTATCGGCACCCTTGTAGCGTTCGGCAACTAGCGCGACTTCACCGTTGCGATGCGCTAGTCCATGTTCCACGGCATTAGTCACCAGCTCATTGATCACCAGTGACAACGGTGTCGCCAAATCAGCGTCAAGCATGCCGAATTCGCCTTCACGACGCGTGGAGACCCTTTGCTCCGGAGAAGCGATTTCCACGATCAGACGGAACTGGCGATCCATCAGATCATCAAATTTGACGGTTTCGTTCAGGCCCTTGGACAGGAAGTCGTGGACCGAAGCGATAGTGGAGACTCGTCGCATTGCCTGCTCCAGGCCCTGCTTGCCGTCCTCTGAGCTCATCCTGCGCGATTGCATGCGCAACAGCGCCGCGACAGTCTGCAAGTTGTTCTTCACGCGATGATGGATTTCACGGATCGTAGCGTCCTTGGTGACCAGTTCTTTTTCGCGACGGCGCAGTTCGGACACATCGCGGCACAGCACCAGTGCGCCCCAGCGCTTTGATTCGTTGCGCAGCGGAATGGCACGCAGGGAGAGGGTGACTCCGCGATGTTCCACCTCGGTACGCCATGGCATCTTGCCCTGGAGCACCAGCGGAAGAGTTTCGTCGACTACACGACGGTCGCTGACCAGTGCCATCGTCAGATCAGCCAGTGGCTGGCCCTGGAGGACATCAGCTGCGCCTAATCGGCGGAAAGCTGAAACAGCGTTCGGGCTGGCGAATTCGACGGCTCCATCAACGTTGAGCCGGATGAAACCATCACCGACGCGCGGCGCGCCACGGCGGGAGCCGGTAGGGCTGGCGAAGTCCGGCCACAGCCCTTGGGTACCCATCTGCAACAGGTCATCAGCGCTTTGCCGGTAGACCAATTCCAGATTGCTGGGTGTGCGGGACTGGTTCGGATCGAAGTGGGAAGTGATGACCGCAACCGGTTGGTTCTGGCGCACTAGCGGAATCGCCTGCACCGTGGTCAACCCCATGATGATATCTTTGCCGGCTTGTTCGGCCGAGCGTTGCACTTGCTTGGTTTCCCAAGCGCGGTCCACCATGATGCGCAGATCCTTGCGGATCCGTTCTCCCACGAAGTCGCTATGGAAGGCGGTATGCGAGGTGGAAGGGCGCACGTGTGCCAAAGCCGTATAGGAACCGTCCCCGGTGGGGAACCAGAGCACCAGGTCTGCGAATGCTAGATCCGAGACCAGTTGCCAGTCCCCCACCAGGAGGTGGAGCCAATCCTCATCACCGGGCGCTAGTGCAGCACGTTGACGTAATTCTTCGGTGATGAGGGCCATTGGCGGTATTTACCTTCGGACGATGGAACGCAAGAGTCGAAGTGCCACGGAAAGTGAAGCCATGTCGTCTCGTTCCAGGCTGTTCACTTCCGCGAACATAGTCTTCGCACGATCAAGGTTAGCCGCGTTTGCCTCTTCCCATGCAGCAACACGCTCTGCCGGGTCAGCAATATCGCCGTGGGCATCCAGGATGTTGCCGGTCAGGTCGATGATCGTGGTGTACAGGTCATCGCGCATTGCGGCACGAGCCAGCGCCTGCCAACGATCCGAGCGAGGAAGGTTGGTGATGCGGTTCAGCAGGCTGTCCACATCGAACAAGTCGTAGAGCACGTAGTAGGTTTCTGCGACCTTGACCGGAGCGGTCCCGGTGCGGTGCACATATTCTGCCACGTCCAGCAGCGCGTAGGATTCGAACTGGGTCGCCCACATGCTGGCACGACGCTCCGGGATCCCCTGGTCCATGGCCTCTTCACGCCACTCCTGGAATCTCTGGAGGTCAGTGCCCCGAACCAAGGTTGGCAGCGCCTCACGCAGTTCGGTAACCGTCGCTTCGTAGCGTTTGACCGCTTCGGTGACCAGCAGTTCCTGATCGACGCGGTTGATGAACCAGCGGGTGGCACGGTCCAGCAGGCGGCGCATGTCGTGGTGCTGGCGGCCCCAGTGTTCCAGATCGGTTCCGGCAGGCTGTGCATTGATCGCATCGAACTGGCGGTCGAATCCGTAGATCTCACGCAGCGCGCAGAAGACCTTGGCAATCTGGACTTCGCTGGCACTGGTTTCTTCCATGGCACGGAAGACGTAGGTGATGCCGCCCATGTTCACGATGTCGTTGGCGATCACGGTCGCGATGATTTCTCGGCGCAACGGATGGCTTTCGAGCTGATCCCCGAAACGCTCTACCAACTTGGTTGGGAAGTAGCGGCGCAGGGTCCGGGTGAAGTACGGATCATCGGCGAGATCGGATTCGGTCAGCGCGTTCGCCAGCTGGATCTTCGCGTATGCGGCCAGCACCGAGAGCTCTGGGGTGGTCATCGCCTCGCCAGCGGCGCGGCGCTCTTCCAGCTGATCCGCGTTTGGCAAGAACTCCAAGCCACGGTTCAAGTCAGCATGGGCTTCCAGCCACTGCATCAGGCGCTCGTACGCTGGTGTCCAGGTCAGTGCCGCATGCTTCTCATTGAGCAGCAACACGTTCTGTTCGAAGTTGGTCGTCAGCACCAGATCACCGATGTTATCGGTCATCGAGAGCAGGAACTCCGTGCGTTCAGCCTCGGTGAGATTGCCCGCCTTGATCTGGCGGTCCACGAAGATCTTGATGTTCACTTCGCGGTCAGAAGTGTCCACGCCAGCAGAGTTGTCAATGGCATCGGTGTTCAGCAGGACGCCCTTGCGGGCTGCCTCAATACGGCCCAGCTGGGTCATGCCCAAGTTGCCGCCTTCGCCAACAACTTTCACGCGCAGATCTGCGCCGTCGACGCGGATGGCGTCGTTGGCTCGGTCGCCGACCTGGCCGTGGGTTTCAGCCGCTGACTTCACGTAGGTACCAATACCGCCGTTGTAGAGCAGGTCCACTGGCGCTGAGAGGATGGCCTTGAGCAGTTCGTTAGGGCTCAGCTTGGTGGTGCCGGCGTCCAAGCCCAGGACCTCGCGGACCTCGGCGCTAACCGGCACGGACTTGAGGCTGCGCGAGTACACGCCGCCTCCGGCCGAGAGCAGCTCCTTGTTGTAGTCTGCCCAGCTGGAGCGTGGCAGATCATACAGGCGCTGGCGCTCGTCAAAGGCGACCTGGGGATCCGGGTTCGGATCCAGGAAGATATCACGGTGGTCGAAGGCCGCCACCAGCTTCACGGTGGGGGTACGGCGCAAACCGTTGCCGAACACGTCTCCGGACATATCGCCCACGCCGACGGCGGTGAATTCGTCCTTCTGGGTGTCGATGCCCAACTCGAAGAAGTGGCGCTTCACCGATTCCCAGGCGCCGCGTGCGGTGATGCCCATGCCCTTGTGGTCGTAGCCCACCGAGCCGCCCGAAGCAAAGGCATCGCCCAGCCAGTGGCCCTTGTCGGCCGAGATCGAGTTGGCGATATCGGAGAAGCTCGCGGTGCCCTTGTCGGCAGCGACCACCAGGTAGGAATCATCGCCATCGCGACGAACCACGTTGGCAGGGGCTTCGATGTGCTCACCGTTTTCGTCGGTAACCATGTTGTCGGTCAGCTCCAGCAGGGTGCGAATGAAGACCTTGTACGCGCCCTTGCCTTCTTCCATCCATGCACCGCGGTCGAGAGCTGGATTGGGAAGCTGCTTGGCGTAGAAACCGCCCTTGGCACCAGTTGGCACGATGACGGAGTTCTTGACCATCTGGGCCTTGACCAGACCCAGCACTTCCGTACGGAAATCTTCTCGGCGATCGGACCAGCGCAGGCCACCACGGGCCACGGCGCCGAAGCGGAAGTGGGTACCCTCAACACGCGGCGAGTAGACCCACAGTTCGTGCTTCGGACGCGGGAATGGCGCGAAATCGATCTCTTCCGGGGCCAGCTTGAATGCCAGTGCCTGGTGGGTGGTGAAGTAGTTGGTGCGTTTGGTCGCTTCGATCACCTTCACGAAACGGCGCAGCAAGGTGTCGGCATCCAACGTTGGCACGGATTCCAGCGCTTCGGTGACCTTTGCGTGCGCCTTCTGCCGAGCAGCTTCCGAAGCCACGGAGCTCAGCTGCGGGTCGAATGTGGCCTGGAACAGCTCCACAATGGCGTGGGTGACTGACGGGTTGCCAACCAGGGTGCTGGCGATGAAGCCAGTGGAGTTCGGAACCCCGAGCTGCAGCAGGTAGTGGGCGTAGGCACGAAGCATCGAGACTTCCTCCCACGTGAGTCCCTCGTGCAGCACCAGTGCGTTAAGGCTGTCGGATTCGGCGAGGTTGCGGACCACTGCGCAGTAGGCCTCAGCCAGCTTGGCTTCCACGGCCTGGAAGTTGATCTCCTCATCGATCTTCAGGCCCATGTCGTAGATGTAGCGTTCGCCGATTCCTTCTGGATTCAGCTCGTAGGGGCGTTCATCGACGACTTCCAGACCCAGATGCTGCAGAACTGGCAGTATGCGCGAGAGCAGCAGCGGCTTGGTCACATAGATCTTCATGCGCTTGGAAACAGCAGAATCCTCATCCTGCTTCTCGTCATCGTAGAAGGAGACAACCGGGCCATCGACTTCTGGACTGCTCAACTCGGTGAGCAGGTCAATATCCTTCAGCGCATCTTCGATTTCGAACTGCACCTTGTAGGAAGCCGGGAAAGCTTCGGCCCAAGCGTTGGACAGCGTGTTGGCATCGCCCAGTTCCAGGCGCGCGCGAGCGGTGTCAACGATGGCGTCAGACCAGGAGCGCACGGCCTTGGCAATACGATTCTCCAGTGCCTTGCGGTCAACCACGGGGGCCAGTCCGTGGCGTTGCAGGCGCAGCCGGTAGAACAAGCGAACGAGCGCGCCGGCACCCAGCTGCGCTTCATATTCAACGGATTCTGCGTTGAAGCTGCGCTGCAGCTCCTGCTCCACCCGCAGGCGCACTGCGGTGGAGAAACGATCACGTGGCAGGAACACCATGGCAGTGACGAAGCGGCCGTAGTCGTCCTTGCGAAGGAAGACCGAGGTGCGGCGGCGTTCCTGCAGGCGCAGGATACCGAGGGCAATCTTGGTCAACTCGTCGACGGAGATCTGGAACATCTCATCGCGTGGGTAGCTTTCCAGAATAGTGGTGATGTCCTTGCCCGAGTGGGAATCAGGCGCGAAGCCGGTGCGCTTCAGCACCGCTTCAACCTTTTCGCGTACCAGCGGGACGGTCTTCACGCTCGAGGTGTAAACACTGGAGGAGAAGAGGCCGATGAAACGGCGTTCGCCGTTGACTTCGCCATTGGCATCGAAGCTCTTGACTCCGACATAGTCCAGGTACACGCCACGGTGAACGGTGGAACGGGAGTTCGCCTTGGTCACGATCAGCGCACGCTTGTCGCGAGCGGTGATGCGGCCGCGCTTGGTCAGGTGCTGTGGACCTTGGTCCGCCAGATCGCGCATCAGTCCCAAGCCGCTGCCTGGGCGGGCGACCAGGACGTCTTCGCCGTTGATGGTTTCCAGCGAGTAGTCGCGGTAGCCCAGGAACGTGAACTTTCCGTCAGCTAACCAGTCCAGCAGCTCCGATGCCTGCTGCACCTCGGCGATTTCCTCAGCCTTCGGAGTCTGCGGAAGGCTCTGCGCAATATCCTTGGCCCGGTCCAGCATGGCCGGCCAGTCCTTCACTGCAACACGCACATCTGCCAGAACGCTATAGAGGCGCTCAACAAATTCCTTGGCCTGCTCATCGCTGAGCTCGCGAGCGAGCTCGACTGAAATCCACGATTCGATGCGGGTTTCTGCACCGGCCGAAATCAGGGTGCTCAAATCCGAGAGCGCAGCGGTGTCACCGCTGGCAACATGCTGCAGACCAGCATGGCTGATCTTTGAAATTTCGCCGGTCTCGGTCTTGCGGGAGACAACGAACGTCGGATGCACTACCAGCTGAATTGGTGAATTCAGCTGCACTAGTGCGGCAGTTACCGAATCAACAAGGAATGGCATGTCATCGGTGACGATGTGGACCACTGAAATTCCGTTGTTGCGGGTAATGGCGACATTAGCGTTTTCAGCATCACGCTGATACC
The DNA here is from genome assembly GCF_044743255.1 of Glutamicibacter sp. NPDC087673. Lineage (NCBI taxonomy): Bacteria > Bacillati > Actinomycetota > Actinomycetes > Micrococcales > Micrococcaceae > Glutamicibacter > Glutamicibacter sp. NPDC087673. Next base: position 491,690 of record NZ_JBIUWB010000002.1, on the reverse strand, counting down.
CGATTTCCAGATGTGCTGCCACGCGAGCTTCGAGTTCGTCTGGCCGGTAGGCCGCCACGTCTTCGGTCGCAATTTGGCCATAGTACTCGCTCACCAATTTCGAGGTGAGTGTCTCATCCATGAATGATTCTGACATGCTGGATTCCGACGAGTTCAAAAGAACGCCTCCAAGAACAAAGTTCGATCAACCCGCGCCTTTGCGGATCTCTAGTTTTACCCACATTACTCGGTTTTCACCTCTGGGGTTCAAGCTTCGGAGCGAAATCGACGACTATTCCATTTCTTGGGTGAATCCGTGGAATTTATGCCGGCCAAAGACCGTATTTCCATACGCAATAGGCACCGAGGTGCGATTTCGAGCAATGGGCTTCCTCCCAGCACTGCCGCGTTGCACGCGGCGTTGTCCTCGGGCAGATACCCTGCGATTTGGTGCGTCGGCCCAAACCGGTCCCACGCTTCAATCAACCTGCGCTTCGGGCTGCGCCCGGTACTGCTGGCTCCCACGCGGTTGAAGACGATTTTCGGATTCAGCCCGGGCAGTGCATCCTCCAATTCGTCGATGGCGCGAAGTGCACGCGGAATTCCCAAGCTGTCGGCACGCACGATCATGAAAAGCTCATCGGAGCACTGGAGCATCTCGACGGTGACAGCGTTTCGCTGTGGTGCTTGGGTATCGAAACTGAGCTGTTCGTCCAATTCAATGTACGGAGCCAAATCCAATACGACCAGGTCGTAGTGAACTTTGAGCAGCATGGCCGCTCGCCGCAGCGCCGAGGCCCGGACCTCGGGCCACCGGCTAGCACGCGGGATTCCGGTCGCCACGCGCATGGTCGCCTCCCCGACCTGGACCAAGGAACATGCAGCGTTGAGTCGGGCAACATCCAACGAGCCGGCGTCGATGGCACGGCACAACTGCGCAATGGATGCCGATTCGTCCATGAGCCCCAATTGAATGGCGATGCTGGCGGCGTAGGTATCTGCGTCCAGAAGCACCACGGTTTTTCCTGCTGCCGCCGTTTCCACCGCATAATTCAGCGCGACGGTACTGCGCCCGGGAGATCCAGGGGCGCTCCAGAAGCTGACGATTCTTCCGTTCCGGCCCGTAGAGTCGTCCTCCGGTTCGGGAACCGCGAGCGTTCCGTCGGTTCCAGAATGATTCAATGACTGAACTACGCCCCTGATGCGTCCTTCCAGCTCGGCCATGCCGGAATCCGCAGGCAGATGAAGCACATCAGGCAATGGCTTCCAGTCTTCGGGCCGGTCAAAGAACAGGACAACCGCTGTCTGGCGCATCAGCAACGCATCAAGTTGTTCCATGGGCGGCACCAGCTGGGCGTCGGCAACGATCAGCACATCAGCCATTCCGGTATCGCAAGCGGCAATGGCTTCGGCTATGCCGGAGCAGACGCGGGTGACCATCAGTTCCCCGCGGTACCCTTCGATTTGCCGGACGATTTTCTCCTGGTCGCCGAGCACTACGACCGAAATACTCATTGTTCGGTCCCGGCCGGGTTGTAGACGACGATAATTCTCGATTCGTTGGCCAGCGCTTGAAGCAGCGGTTCAAGCTGATTCGGTTCCACCAGCAGTTCCAGGTTGGTGCCTTGGGTTCCCACCAGTCCCCCGCCGCTTTCAACGCGTGCGGCGACTTCGACCATGGAGGAGAGCTTTTCCGGGACTCCGTAGGTGCTGCCGCTGGTTTCGCGTTTGGCAATCCATACGTCAACGAAGCTACCGGGGGTAATCGACGAAGAAAGGTCTGCCGGAAGATCGACATTAACCGGCCTGCGCGATCCCACTTCACTGTGCATTATCGAGGTGACTGGAATCAGCTGCCCTTCGCTGATAAAGGTGTTCGCTCGGGCGTCCTGGCCGAGCTGCGCATCTGTGTGCAGGTAGTTCTCGAGAGTTTCACCAAGCTGGACTTCTTGAGTTTTCATGTTCTCGCTGGTCAGCTTTTCTCCGAGGGTGATATTGGTGCTGGCGACATACACCGTGGACGTCTGATGCAATTCGCCGACCAGGTACACGGTTCCCGCGACCGAAGCGACTACGAGCACCGCGCCGAGAGCCAGGCGTGGGTCCTTCCAACTAGGCCGTCGCACACGCGAGGCCGAGGTTGTCCGCGCGTCCTGGGCGATCTGTTCTGTGATCAAGGCTCTGACCTTCCGCCAGCATAGGTGCTTATGGATGGTGAGCCTACGACAACTTGGTCCTGCTGGAAAGACCTTGCGTGCACTTGTGGATCACGAAAGAGTGATCGCTTCGACCCATCCGATGGCATCCAGTGGAATCAGCAGTTGCGTTGAGGCCTGCTGTGCTCTGGCGAATTCATCGCGAGGATGCACCAGAACTATCAAAAAATCCTTGGCTACCTGAGTCAGCGTTCCTTCAGCCATGGAGCTGCCCGCACGGCCAAAAACATGGCATCGTGCGCGGTCCCGGAGCAATCCCCGAAGAACCGAGGAAAACTTCACCGAGCGGCCCGGCGCGCGCCGTTCCACCGCAGGTGCGCGCCCCGGCGGAAGGGCGAAGGATTCAATCGCTCCACTGCGGATCACCCATTGGGCCTGCTCTGTTTCCAGGCAGACGTAATCGGTCGCGCAAGGGCCGAGCTTCGCGCGGAGTTCGGTTCCCCCGGCCAGCCGGAGGCTCAATTCGTGTCCGTAGAACCGCATCAGAGCAGGCAGCAGTTCGGCAGTTGCCCGTTCAACCCTGATATTTTCGGCAATTTCTTCACGCAACTGCGCCCGGCTCTGTTCTGCTAGCTGAGCCTCCAAGTCGTCGAAGAGTGAATCCCACCGCATGCGCCCACTGTACGAGAATAAACATTTTTGCGTAACCCTATTCACAAAACGATCTCTAAGTGTAACTATGAACATCAAACAACATCAAATGACATCAAAATTCATTCAAGGAAGTGATTCGGGTGTCTCGCCAACGGCAAATATTCGTGCTGCTGCTCTTTTCGGCAGCGTCATTGGTCATTATCAATGTGGGAATCCAGTGGATATCTGATTACTTCCGGTCCCCAGTCGATGGGCGCGCCACAGCGGACCACATAAGGCTTCTCGTCAGCCTTTCGTTCCTGGCGTTGCTTACGCTGTACTTGCTGCGCGTGGCCTTGGCCCAGATGATCCGCTGGGCCTTCACCCACCGCAAGCCGAAGCTAGCGCGGTTCTTCGAACGAATCGCCCCCGCACTGAGCAGGAGAATTCTAGGCTCAATGCTTGGAACCTCGATTGCCCTCTCTTCAGTCGCTGCAGCCTACGCGGGTGTACCACTGGCGGTTTCCCTGGCACAGGTCCCGGCGGAAAACGCCAGCCAAGAACTAGCCAGCCATGCAGGCCCGCAGCAAAACTCCGTACCGAGCCCGCAATGGTTCCCCGAATCCATGAGCGTTCCGCTGAGCCCACTGGTATCCCCCGGGGCCAGGAATCCAGGCCAACGTTCGGTGCAACGCACAGAAGTTGTCGTCGCTGAAGGGCAGAATCTGTGGACCATAGCGGCAGATCATCTAGGTGCCCAGGCCACCGTGGAAGAAATTTCTGCCTATTGGCCAAAGATCTATCAACGCAACAAGAAGTCCATCGGCACCGACCCGGACCTGCTGCGAGTTGGAACGGTACTTGAACTACCACCAGCCAGCTAAGCGCATTCAAGAACTTCCCCACGCCCAACTAGGAGTCATCATGAGCACCATCGCCATCAGCCCCCGTAGCGCCAACACAGGCTACTATCAACCGGACATCTACGCAGCCAACCTCCCAGACCCGAACCCGGCTGGCGCCACCTCGGCTGCCGATCCATGCCAGGCTCCGGCTCACCTGCGTCGGGCAATGGACAATATCTTCCATCGCTCTGCTGTCTACCGCAGCGAGCACCGGGCCATCGTTGAGATTTCGCATGCAGTAGCCCGCGCGGTCTTCGAAATCGTGGCTGGGTACCGCACCGTGAATCAGCTGGCATTCGTGATGGAGCCCTCTTGCATTGCCAAGCTCCGGCGCCGGGCCCTCCTGGAGACCCAGTGCTACACGCTCGAGCCGCTGCCGGGCACGGCACACGGGCAGATCATCTCATTGCACCTGGACCGGTGCATATCAGGTTCTTGGGAATGCACCGTCATCTTGGGCTTTAAATACCGCGTCCGTGCCGTGGCTCTGAAAATTGAGCCCTGGCACGGACGGTGGCAGGTGACCGATGTGGAGCTAATCTAGCTGCGCTTGGCCTTCTTGTTCTTCTTTTTGCTCGACGTTGCCTGGGCGCGAGTGGTGCTGGCTTCGCCATCTTCATCCGGGCCGGTGAACTGCAGGTTCTTCGGCTTCGCCGACTCGTCAACCGCTGGCGCGGCAGCTGCTTCAGCTCCGGTGGGGATCTCCAAGTTGAAGAGGGTTCCGATGCTTTCCTCGCGGATGCCTTCCATCATGGTCTGGAACATGGTGTAGCCTTCACGCTGATATTCCACTAGCGGGTCGCGCTGGGCCATGGCACGCAGTCCGATTCCTTCCTTGAGGTAATCCATCTCGTACAGGTGCTCCTGCCACTTGCGACCGATGGTCGAGAGCACTACACGGCGCTCCAGATCGCGCATGGTGGAAGAACCAACAAGCTTTTCCCGCTCTTCGTACTGGTACTGGGCATCCGAGAGGATTTCGCGTTCCAGGAACTGCGCGGAGAGGTGCCCCACTCCGCCGGCCTCTTCGAGAACTTCATCGATGGTGATGCCGATCGGGTACAGCTGCTTGAGGTTGGTCCACAACGACTTGAGCTCCCAATCGTCCGGGTCGCCGACCTGGGTCGCTTCCAGGACCATTGCCTTGACGACATCTTCCAGGAAGTGGCCGACCTTCTCTTCGAGGTCGTCGCCTTCCAGGATGGAACGGCGGTCAGCGTAGATCGCTTCACGCTGGCGGTTCATCACGTCATCGTATTTCAGCACATTCTTGCGCTGCTCGGCGTTGACGCCTTCCACCTGTGCCTGGGCGGACTCAATGGCGCGCGAAACCATCTTGGATTCCAGCGCCACGTCATCTGGCATCGACGGGTTGTTCATGATGCGCTCGGCCATCCCGGAGTTGAACCGGCGCATCAGGTCATCGGTCATCGACAGGTAGAAACGCGATTCGCCCGGGTCGCCCTGGCGGCCGGAGCGACCACGCAGCTGGTTATCGATGCGGCGTGATTCGTGCCGTTCGGTGCCCAGCACGTACAGGCCGCCGAGCGCCGCAACTTCCTTCGATTCGTTGGCGACGGTTTCCTTCGCCTTGTCAAAGACTTCGTCCCAGACCGTGTTGTACTCTTCCGGGTTGTTCTCCGCATCCAGGCCACGGCGCTCCATCTCGGCCACGGCCAGGAACTCAGCGTTGCCGCCGAGCATGATGTCGGTACCGCGGCCGGCCATGTTGGTAGAAACGGTCACCGCGTTCTTGCGGCCGGCCATCGCGACCACGGCAGCTTCGCGAGCGTGCTGCTTGGCGTTGAGCACCTCGTGGCGGATGCCCTTCTTGGAGAGCAGCCGGGAGAGGTATTCGCTCTTTTCCACGCTGGTGGTGCCCACCAGGATCGGCTGGCCCGTCGCATGGCGCTCGGCAATGTCCTCAACCACAGCATTGAACTTGGCGACTTCATTCTTGTAGATGTAGTCCGACTGGTCCATGCGGATTGCTGGCTTATTGGTAGGAATCTCCACCACGCCCAGCTTGTAGGTACCCATGAATTCCGCCGCCTCGGTCTGCGCCGTACCGGTCATGCCCGAAATCTTGGCGTACATGCGGAAGTAGTTCTGCAAGGTCACTGTGGCCAGAGTCTGGTTCTCGGCCTTGATCTCAACGTTTTCCTTGGCCTCGATGGCCTGGTGCATGCCCTCGGAGTAGCGGCGGCCAGCCAGTGCACGGCCAGTATGCTCGTCAACGATCATGACTTCGCCGTTGACAACGACGTAGTCCTTGTCCTTCTTGAACAGTTCCTTGGCCTTGATGGCGCTGTTCAGGAAGCCGATCAGCGGGGTGTTGTTCGCTTCGTAGAGGTTATCGATGCCCAGGTAGTCCTCGACCTTTTCGATGCCCGACTCCAGCACGCCGATGGTGCGCTTCTTTTCGTCGACCTCGTAATCGTCTTCACGCTTCAGTCGCGAGACGATCTTGGAGAATTCGGTGTACCAGCGGTTCACATCGCCCGAAGCCTGTCCGGAGATGATCAGCGGGGTACGCGCCTCATCGATCAGGATCGAGTCGACCTCATCGACGATGACGAAGTTGTGTCCGCGCTGGACCAGCTCGTCCTTGCTCCACGCCATGTTGTCGCGCAGGTAGTCGAATCCGAACTCGTTGTTCGTGCCGTAGGTGATATCGGCTTCATACTGCTTGCGCCGCTCGGCAGGCTTCTGGCTGGAGAGAATGCAGCCGCAGGTCAGACCGAGGAAGCGGAAGACGCGACCCATCAGATCCGACTGGTACTGGGCGAGGAAGTCGTTGGTTGTCACCACGTGCACGCCGTCACCGGTCAACGCGTTCAGGTAAGCCGGTGCGGTAGCGACCAGGGTCTTGCCTTCACCGGTACGCATTTCAGCGATGTTTCCCAGATGCAGGGCAGCACCGCCCATGAGCTGGACGTCGAAGTGGCGCATGCCAAGGACCCGGTCCGAGGCTTCGCGGACCACCGCAAAAGCTTCTGGGAGCAAGTCGTCCAACGTCTCACCGTTAGCCAAACGTTCGCGGAACTTGTCGGTTTCACCCTTGAGCTCTTCGTCCGAAAGTTCGCGAATTTCGACTTCCAACGTATTGATCGTGTCGGCGTACTTACGAAGAGTCTTCAGAATCTTCTTGTCGCCGGTACGCAAAATACGTTCTAGCAATGATGCCACGTGGTAGCTCCCAATATCTCAAGCACAGTAATTTCTGGCGTCTTCAGTCTACGTGAGGAAAACAGCACATCTGGCTATTTCAATCCCATTTGCGCTGTTCTTATAGCGAACAGCGATTTGATCAACAGGCCCTTCACAGCCCGATTTCCACTCGTTCAAGTTCCAGCCAGCGCGCCATGCGATCCAGCTCGGCTCGCAATCCAGCCTCGACACTGGCGTCGACACCCGGCTCGTAATGCACCTGCTTTGCGTGCAGCACCGACCTGGCCCGGTCAGCTTTCAGGTCCACTCGGCCCACGAACTCTTCGCCGAAAAGCATCGGGAAAACGTAGTAGCCGTAGCGGCGCTGATTTGCCGGCACATAGATTTCGATACGGTATTCGAACCCGAAGAACTTCTCCAGCCGGCGGCGGTTGAAAACCATCGAATCAAAAGGTGACAGCAAACGCAGGTCAGGATCGATCCTGCGCGGAATCTTGGTGCCGGCCTGCAAATAGCAAGGCTCGGCAATGCCGGCAACCTGTACTTCTTCGATGAGACCTGCACGTGCTTGCTGGGCGAGCTCTTCTTTGGCCGCGCGCACCGGAAGACGGAAATACTCTGCGACGCAGTGAGCGGTGGCGATGCCAAGGGCATCCATGGCCCGGACAACCAGCCGGGCGAGGGCCTCGTGCCGCTGCGCCGCATCGAGTTGCTGTTGCGTGCCCACCACATCCGCGGCTAGTGCGTAACGGCGTTCAAACTGGGAGTTGCGTCCCAGCGTCAAGATCTTGGCTTGGGCGAAAAGGGACTCGGTGACGAACTTGGTGTCATTCCAATTCCACCCCCAATGCTTTTTCTCACCGACCGGGGCGACGTCCAAAGCCTGGCTGATTTGCCGGGCGCTGGAGCCTGGATTATTGGACAGGTATTCAAGGACGCGATCCGAGAGGTCATGCTGTTCGGCGGAGAACCCATCTGATTTATCGATCCAGGTTCGGCGCTGCCATACCCGCAGGTCTTGAATGAGTTCCGAGCTGACCACCGAGGCCTCATGGGCCCAATATTCGGTGATAGGGCTGAGCGGTTTGGCCAGAAGCTGGTCCAGCACCTTGGTGTCATAGGCGCCGAGCCGGGCGAACATCGGCATGTAATGGGCCCTGCGAACGACGTTCACCGAGTCAATCTGCAATTGCGCGATACTGCCGATAGCGCTGACGATTTTCCGCGCGGTGACGGGTTGTACTTTCCTGCCCTTGGACAGGCCTTGGGCGGCCAACGCGATTCTTCGTGCCTGCTTGAGGCTGAGAATGCGTTGGCCGCCCACGCTAGTTGTGGCTCCGATGACTAGCCTTCTGTTGCCAAGGCTTTGTCACGGTAGCCGCGAGTTTCCCTGGTGGCTTCTTCATTGAAGTTCAGTGATGGATCCAAGGAGATGACACCGTACTGGTACTGGGTGCGGCCATAGACCACAGCGTGCTCGCCGGTGGCTTCATCGATGAAAAGGTAGAACGGATGGCCGACCAGTTCCATGCGGTCCACTGCGTCATCAACGCTCATCACTTCTGCAGGGAAGGACTTGCGGCGGATGACCACTGGCGAGTACTCGGCGTTGGCCTCGACTTCGGCAGCTTCCGCGGCTTTCTGGGCTTCGATGGTTTCTTCAACCAAAGACTTGCCGCTCGATGCGGTAGGCAGGCCGCCAGTTGCCTGGTGGACAGCCAGCGGGGTGTGGTTGCCGCGATGCACCTTGCGCTTGTCGCGGGCCTTGCGCAGGCGTTCAAGCAGTTTTGCGAACGCGATGTCGAAAGCCGCGAACTTGTCAGCGCCGCGAGCCTCGGCTCGAATTGCTGGGCCACGGCCAACAACGGTCAATTCAACGGACAGTGCAGTGCTCTGATCACGAGCGTGTGCTTCTTTGAGGACCTTGACGTCGATGCGCTGTATTTTGGTGGCCAGCTGGTCAACCTTGGTGATTTTCTCGTCAACATACTCACGGAAACGATCCGAAATGGTGATGTTGCGTCCGCTGTAGTTCAGCTCCATGGTGTCCTCCAATAGGGAGTCGGGTGACACAACAGTCCGAAAGTTCCATCCTTTCGGACTGAAGATGGGCTTTTAGCTGCATCTGTGATGCATCCCATACTTCACCTTATGCCACCGTGGCCAAGATTCAAGTATCCGGGCTCACAATTTCCGATCGCGGTAAGCGTAATTACTGTTCAAGTGCATTATTTGGCGGTCTCGTCAAAGCCAGTACCACCGCGCTGGTGACGTCATATCCTGCCTCATGGCAGGCCATGGCCGCGTGCCGCAACGTAGAACCGGTGGTTAGGACGTCGTCGACCAGGATGACCGGCTGGCCATTGGCGCTGGCACGCTCGGCTACGAAATGGGTCCGGCCGCCGCGCCGGTCTGAACCGCTCTTGGTTTTCTGCGCCCCGCCCAAGGCGGAACCGAGGCGGTAGTGCAGCAGCGTGCGGCACTCTAGATCTGCCGACAGCAGCCCGCGAGCGAAGCCGTGGTCGAGCATCGTCTTCACCGGAGAGTAGCCACGCTGCGCTGTTGCCTTGAGCGAACTGGGCACCGGCACCACCAGGGTAGGAAGATTCGCGCGCTGCGGGATGCATCCGGCGTTCAGCGCGGCAGCAAGATAAGGGGCGAAGAGCGAGACGAGGAAGTAGCGCTGCTTGTTCTTGAATGCCAGCAAAGCCCGAGCCAGCTCCTTGCCGTAAGCGCCGCAGGAACTAACGGCAAGCTGCTGGCCGAGCGCGGGAAGCTCGACATAGAGATGATGCGTGTCCGGCAGGGGCGGCAGGCTCAGTTGGCGTTGGATTTCACTGCGGCATTCGGGGCAAAGCCGAAAATCTGCCCGGGCGCAGACCGCGCAACAGGCCGGAAGCAGGAAGTTCGCGATTTCCCTGGTGCCGAATCCCAGCCAGCGCATGGGCCTGCTGCGGGACAGCTCATCGACGCACCGCAGCCACTCTTCGGGAATTTCCATACGGCCAGACTGGCCGATGAACCGCGTCGATCGGTCTGGTCGCCAACGAGTTGTGGAGCAAGGTCCTGCTTAGCCGGGATAGGCGACGTCCTGGGCAAAATCCTCAAGCTCGTGCCAGGAATTGCCCACGCGGGTATACAGCTTCTCGTTGGTCTCGGCATACACTTCGCGGCGGCTGCCGACACCGGTAGCGATGCCGACCATGCCCAACAGCAGCTGCAGGTGCTCGCTGCCGCCTTCGAAGGTGATCTGGGCCGCTTCAACAGCTTGGTCATCACCGAGCTCGGCAACAATAATGGATCTGTCCGAATCCCATAGCGCGGTATTCACCGGAACTTCTGGATAGATCTTCATTGGCGAATCCGTGAGTCCGCGGGGCACACCTTCAGCATCGCGGATCACGCCGGCGACGTAAACCGACGTGGTCTTGCCGATGGTTGCCACGATCAGCGCCCGCGCGCCGTCACGGGAAATCCGCAAGGAATCGATCTGGGCATCTTCCAGCCAGGCCACATCGATTGGACGGGCTTCACCCTTCATTTCGGTGTCGGCAGGGACCGCCCTGATCGGGGTCGCTGCCCCGTTATCCGCGGTCCAGGTCCAGCCGGCCAGATCCATGGACGGCTGGATGAGCTCCTCGCCCTCCAGCGAAAGGCGCAGGCTGCCCTTGTCGTCAATCCCCCACAGCTGGGTGCGGCGGCCGTTGAGGAAGGCATAGCGATTGCCGACCGGAGACATGGCCGGGTCCCGTGGGTTGTATCCGGAAATATCCGGGACGCCGCCCACCGGAATGATCGAGAGTCCCTTGACGTAGACCAAGTACTGGTCCGAAATGCCGATCAGCGTATCCTGCGTGCTGGGGTTGGACGTAGCCGGCTCGAAGTTAGTGTCTTCGGTCGAAAGGTTGACTTCGTTTTCCTCCCGCAGCAGCTTTACCGAGTCCACCGGAGCTAGGCTGGTCAGCGTGGCTTCCATCTGCTGCTTCATCAGCAAGATGCTCCGGTCGGTAGCATCTGCGAAGGTATTGGAGTTCAAATCGATGGTCGCTTCGCCATCGCGCACCGGCACCGCTGAACGCACCAGTCCGCTGGCCGTCGAGAATGCGGAGACGACAGCATTTTGCAGGTACGGGGCTGGTCCTGCCAACAAGGCTTCCACCATCGACGTGGTGGTGCCCGAACCCGAGGTGAACCACCGTATGTCGGGAACCAAATAGGCGAAGCTCGCATCGTAGAAGTACAGGGTCTGCGCGGCAAAGATCTTGGTGAACGTCGAGGCTTCGAGCATCGTGCCATCCGGGGCTTTGGTAATGCGCCATTCGTCGTCTACCTTGGCGACTTCGATATCCACTGCACGGGTCGAGTGATCCGGGTAGTCGGTGCGCACGCCATGCGCGTCGACTTCACCGGTGATTTCGAGCTGGATGGTGTACTTGTTCGCATCGGCCCCGTTGACCACATTGAAGGCATCGTAGATCAGCGTCTGCGTATCACCGCGCCAGGTGTTGCTCAGCTGCGCGTCCATGAATTCGCGGGAGACAGCATAATCTTCGGATACCGAACGCCCAGCCTCGACGAACCCCTCGACGATGGCCCTGGCATCAGCACCTGCTGCCGGTCCATCGGCCGCATAGCTGTAGCTTTCAGCCCCGCTGGTGTCGGTTCCGGCTTCAATCTGCTGGACGGTGGAAGTTCTGGGAATCGAGGCGCAGCCAGAGATCGCAAGCGCAGCAGCAAGGATGATCGCGAGGCTGGAAAAGAATTTCTTCCGCATCAGCTCTCCCCTTCCTTCTTCTGCTCGTTGCTGCCGAGGTTCGGATTGGTGACATCGTCATCTGGCGAATCCGCATCCAAATCCGGATCAAGAACCAGCGGCGTGTATCCGATCTTTGGCACTTCACCGGTCAGCGGGAAGCTGTCTCCCAAAATCACCGTAGCCAGGCTTTCAGGAACTGGCGGTTCCAGTGGAAGCGGCGACGAAGCTATCTCCAGGTCCTCGCTGCGTGGCAAGGTCAGTCGGAAGACCGAGCCGACCCCCGGCTTGCCCCACGCTTCCAATCGGCCATCGTGCAACCTGGTGTCCTCCATCGAGATCGACAAGCCCAGTCCGGAACCTCCGGTGGTCCGTGCACGGGCCGGATCAGCGCGCCAGAATCGGTCGAAGACGTGGTTGCACGCCTCTTCGGACATGCCGATGCCGTAGTCGCGCACGGTGATCGCCACCGCGCTCTGGTTAGCGCCGATGGTGATATCGATTGGCTTGCTTTCACCGTGCTCCACCGCGTTGAGCACCAGATTGCGGATCACACGCTCGACGCGGCGCGGATCCACTTCTGCGACGCAACCGTCGCTGGGCGCGTTCAGGCGGATGAGCGAACCGTATTCATCAGCCACCGGGGTGGCGATATCGATAACCTTGCGGGCTATGACGTTCAAGTCCGTTGACTCACGGTCAAGCACCGCGACACCGGCATCGAAGCGGGACACTTCCAGCAGGTCATTGAGCAGGTGCTGGAAACGCTCGATCTGGTTGTACATCAGTTCGGCCGACCGCGCGGTAAGCGGATCGAAGTCCTCGCGGGCATCGTGGATCACTTCGGCAGCCATGCGCACGGTGGTCAGCGGGGTGCGCAATTCGTGCGAGACATCGGAAACGAAGCGTTGCTGCATGGCCGAGAGATTATTCAATGCGGTGATCTGCTCTTGCAATGAATGGGCCATGTGGTTGAAGGCCGTCCCCAATCGGGCCACCTCGTCCTTGCCGGCGACCTTCATTCGGCGGTCGAGGTCACCGGAAGCAATCCTCTCCGAAACATACGCGGCATCGGCCACCGGGCGGACCACGGTTCGGGCGACCGACCACGCAACGAAGCCAACCACTGCCAGCAGAATCAGCCCGGTGAAAGCCATCGCACGATTGATGAATTCGAGGGTATCCTGCACGCTGGACAGGTCGTAGACCAGATACAGTCCGTACTCGCGTCCAGGCGGAATCAGTACCTTGGTGCCGACAATGAGACCGGGCTTGGTTGCGGTATCGGCACCCAGCTCGATGGAACGCCAATAGATGCCTTGCTCCCCTGCAACCCGCTCCGCGAGATCGCCAGGGATCACGCGGGTGGTCAGGGAACCGGAAGCCATTGGCCCAACATAAAGGCTTTGGTCACCGGCAATGGGCATCAGCACGAAATCGCGGACTACGGTTGCGCCATCGCCTTCCAGGGAAGCCAAGGTCGAATTCACCAGGGCCTGGGTGGAGGCGCGATCGGTGGTGGAAGCCGATTCGAGAATGGAGCGGGCCTGGACCAGGCCGCGTTCCGATTCCTTGGATATCTGGTTCACGCGCTCTTCGAAAAGCGTGGAGGCGATCTGGTTGGAAAGGAAGGCGCCGGCGGCAACCAAAGCCAGCGCGGTGAAAAGCAGCGTCGAGATGACGGTGCGGAACAGCAGGTGGCGTTGCCAACGCAGCTTGGCGGTGTGCCAGGGACGCTTGATCCACTGCTCGATTTTGCTCCACCGGGCGGGTTTGGACTGCGACTGGGCATGCACATCGACCGGAACCAACTCTGCACCGGTCGACGTGTGCGAACTCAACTTGCCGAACCAGCCTTGTATCCGACACCGCGAACGGTCTCGATAATCTGCGGCTTCTCCGGGTCAATTTCAATCTTCGAGCGCAGGCGCTGCACGTGCACGTTGACCAAGCGGGTATCTGCAGCGTGCCGGTAGCCCCAGACGGCTTCCAGCAGCTGCTCGCGGCTGAAGACCTGCCATGGCTTGCGGGCCATGGTGACCAGGAGGTCGAATTCCAGCGGGGTCAGCGACACGACATCGGTTCCGCGGGTCACTCGGTGCCCGGCCACGTCGATGGTCACTTCGCCAACTTGCAAAGTCTCCGCGGCGTGGGTTTCGCTTGGACGCAAACGGGCTCGCACGCGGGCCACCAGCTCGGCTGGCTTGAAAGGCTTGGGCACGTAGTCATCGGCACCGGATTCCAGCCCGCGGACAACGTCGGCAGTGTCCGACTTGGCGGTGAGCATCACGACGGGAACGTCGGATTCCGCGCGGATCTGCTTGCATACCTCGATGCCGTCAATGCCAGGCAGCATCAGGTCAAGGAGCACCAGGTCGGGGTTCGCTTCACGGAATGCTTCCAGAGCACCGGAACCGTCGTAGCAGAATGAGGCATCGAAGCCGTCATTTTGCAGGACAATGCCAATCATTTCCGACAACGCTTCGTCATCGTCAACGACTAAAATCCGTGCCTTCATCCCATGTCCCCCTGAAACCGTAGGTTTGAGGTTTCAGCCAACTGGCCAAACCGGGTAGATCCGCTACCCCACTATTCCTAAGATACATGATCAACCGCCCTTTTCGGGCTGTGACCGGCAGGAATCAGGCAGTTAGCTACGCATCGACGCGTGTCTGCTCCAACGCTTGGGCATAACTGGCCAGCCGTCGCAGGTTCTCGATGGCCTGCGCCGAGCTGCTGCGCGAGAAGTCTCCACGCGGCATCAGGGTTAGTGCACCTAGCTGCCCCAAGCCCAAGCCCAGCTGACGCCAAGGACGAAGAATGGAGTTCACCCCTTCTACAACACCTGGTGCCCGGGTTCCGGGGGCGAGCACCTGCAAGAAGACGCGGCCCCCGCCTTCGACAAGTCCCGCTACCCGCTCCCACTTGCGGTGCGTCAAGCCTCCAGGGTCGATGACCAGCGCGCCGGCACCGGCTTGGTGCAGCAGATCCACCCGTTCAATCCAGTGTTCATCCTGGGTAGGCAGATTCAGCAGCGAGGTGACCCGTTGGCCTTCGGCCTCGCCAGCGAGCACCTTGAAGAACTGCGCATAGGCGCTTCGCACTTCGGCGCGTGGGATCGAGCGCAGGGTCCGGTATCCGCTGGCGGTACTGATTGTGCCGTCGAGCACGTCGCCCAGCAGCGGCTCATCAATCTGGATAGTGAAGTCCGCCAGCGAGGTAATGCGGGCCAGTCGGTCCAGATGCTCGCGTGCTCCGTGGGCGTAGGACTCGATGATGTCGCGGCGCGCCCCATGATCGCTGATCACCCGCTCCCCGTTCGACAGGTACAGGCTGGCGGCCAAGGTCCACGGACCGAGCAAGGTGAGCTTGAGGCGCTGGGCAGGTTTCGCTTCCGCGCCGAGTACATCAGCTAGCAGATTCTCGTCACTGCGCAGGATGCTGCGGGCACGACGGGCATCGATACCGTCCTTGGCACCGATCCTCCAGCCGTGCGGCTGCAGATCGAAGCCGAGGTCTGCCAGCAAGGTGGCGCTGCGCCCTACCGCATCGGCGCCGACGCCACGATCCGGCAGCTGCGGGAAGACCGCGAGGTTGGGTTCTCCCAATTCCCCGCGCACCACTTCGTGGATGGCCGACGGGTCGCTGCCCGGGAACTGGCAGAAAGCGGTGGCGTGAACATCGCGGCGTTCAGCGGCCTCGTGTTCCTGCTCAGTCATTGTTGTGCGAGTCAGAAATGTTCTGGTGGTGGCGGATGACTTCAGAGATCACGAAATTCAGGAATTTTTCGGCGAATTCTGGATCAAGATGCGCTTCGTGGGCCAGGGCGCGCAGGCGCTCGATCTGCGCCTTCTCGCGGCTAGGGTCGCTCGGCGGCAACTGGTGCTCGGCCTTCAGGACCCCTACGCGCTGGGTCGCCTTGAAGCGTTCAGCCAACAGGAAAACCAGCTGCGCATCGAAGTTGTCGATGCTGCCGCGGATGGCGTACAGCTCTTCGAGGACTTCATTCTGGACCTCGCCCTGCAACGAGCTGGCGTGCGGGTCGAATGACTGGGTGGTCTCAGTGTTCTTCGGCTCGTTCATGATCACCAGTTTACGGGTTCGCATGACGGATTACCCACAAGGTGACATGCCCCGGACACGGTGCCTGACCGTGCCCGGGGCATGCTCGTTGTTCCTTGATTGCCAGCTGCTCAGGAGGCGTTCAGCTGTTCAATCAGTTTGCGTCGCTGCGCCTGTTCGCGCGGGTCCGGAACCGGAAGCGAGGCGATCAGGCGCTGGGTGTATTCATGCTGCGGGTTGGCCAGGACCTTGGAGCCCAAGCCTTCTTCCAGCAAGGTGCCCCGGAACAGGACGCCCACCCAGGTAGCCAGCTGGTCCACCACTGCCAGATCATGCGAGACGAACAGGGCTGCGAAGCCCAGTTCGGTCTGCAATTCGCGGAACAGCTCCAGCACCTTGGCCTGCACCGAAACGTCCAGTGCGCTGGTTGGCTCATCGGCAATCAGCAGCTTCGGCTCCAAGGCCAGTGCGCGGGCCAGCGACGCGCGCTGGCGCTGGCCGCCGGAGAGTTCGTGCGGGTAGCGGTTGGCAAAACCGGCTGGAAGCTGCACGGCCTCAAGCAGTTCGGCCACCTTGTTGCGGGTCTGCAGCGGGTTCAGATCACGGTGCACGGCCAGTGGCTCGGCCACGCATTCGCCTACGGTCAAGTGCGGATTGAAGCTTGCCGCTGGATCCTGGAACACGAAGCCGATCTGCTCACGCAGCGGCTTGAAGGTGCGTTCCTTGAAGTGGGCCATCTCGTAGCCCAGCACCTTCAGCGAGCCACCGGTGATGCGGTTCAACCCCGCGATGCTGCGTCCGATGGTGGTTTTGCCCGAACCGGACTCGCCCACCAGTCCGTAGACCTCACCGGCGTGGATCTTCAGATCCACCTCATCGACCGCGGTGAAGCCCGGGGCCCCGAGGCGTCCCGGGAAATGCACCTTCAGGCCCTTGGCTTCCACCAGCAATTCAGCATCCTGGTTCGGACGTTCGACTAGTCCCTCCGAGGCGCTTTCGCGCCCCAGGTGCGGCACGGCAGCCAGCAGGGACTTGGTGTAGTCCTCTTGCGGTGCTTCGAAGAGCTGGATCGATGGTGCTTGCTCAACGATCTGCCCCTGGTTCATCACGATCACGCGGTCGGCGATATCGGCCACCACCCCCATATTGTGGGTGATGATGACGATGGCGGTACCCAGCTGATCACGCAGGTCGCGCAGCAGCTGGAGAATTTCAGCCTGCACCGTGACATCCAATGCGGTGGTTGGCTCATCTGCCACAATCAGTTCCGGCTTCAGGGCCAGCGCCGCGGCGATGACCACGCGCTGCTTCTGGCCACCGGAGAACTGGTGCGGGTAGTAGTCCACGCGCTGCTCTGGATCCGGGATGCCGACCTGGCGCATCGCCTCGATGGCGCGCGTCCTGGCCTCCTTCTTGGAAATCCTGTTGTGCGCGCGGATGCCCTCCATGATCTGCCACCCCACGGTGTACACCGGGTTCAGTGCCGTGGATGGTTCCTGGAAGACCATGGCCACATCCCGGCCGCGAGCCGCGCGCAGCTCGCGGCCGCGCAGGGTGAGCATGTTCTTGCCTTTGAGGTAGACCCCGCCGTGCGAGGCACCGTTCTCGGCCAGGATGCCCAGGGCGGTGCGTGCGGTGACGGACTTGCCGGATCCGGATTCGCCCACGATGGCCAGGATCTCGCCGGCCTTGACTTGCAAATCAACGCCGCGCACTGCCGGCACTGCGCCGGCGTCCGTGACGAAATCAATGTTCAGGTCTTCGATGCGCAAGACAGCGGGTGTGCCGATGTTGGCCTCGGAGTCGAGGAGAGGACTGTTGGTCATTTGCTTGCTCCTACCTGTCCGGACTGGGTGATGCGCTTGGCCTTCTTGCGGCTGAAGCGGCGCAGGCGCGGGTCATTGAGGTCATTCATGGACTCGCCAACCAGGGTCAAGCCCATCACGGTGAGCACGATGGCCAAGCCCGGGAACAGGCCGGTCCACCAGATTCCGCTAGTGGCATCTGACATCGCGCGGTTCAGGTCGTAGCCCCATTCCGAAGCACTGGTCGGTTCGATGCCGAAGCCCAGGAAGCCCAGGCCCGCCAGGGTCAGCAATGCCTCGGTGGCATTCAGCGTGAAGATCAGCGGCAAGGTGCGGGTGGCGTTGCGCAGCAGGTGCGCGAACATCACTCGCCATGGGCTGGCGCCGATCACCTGTGCGGATTCTACGAAGGGTTCCGCCTTCAGCCGCATCACTTCGGCGCGGACTACGCGGAAGTACTGCGGGATGAACACCACGGTGATGGAGATGGCCGCTGCCATCACGCCGCCGAAGAGCGAAGACTGGCCCTGGGAAATCACGATGGACATCACGATGGCCAGCAGCAAGGATGGGAACGCGTAGATTGCATCGGCCAACACCACGGCGATGCGGTCGAACCAGCCGCCGAGGTAGCCGGAGATCAAGCCCAGCAATACGCCCAGGAACAGGGACATGACCACGGCCGCCAGGATCACCCAGATGGCCGTCTGCGCACCGAAGAGGGTCCGCGAGAACACGTCATAGCCGGTGGCGGTGGTGCCCCAGATGAATTTGCTGTCCGGAGCCGCCTGGCGCGGGAAGTCCCCGGATGCATCCGAGGACTGCGCGAAATCGAAAGGCGCAATCAGCGGCGCGAACAGGGCGGTAACGATGAACAGGCCGGAGAGCGCCAGACCGGCAACCAGCATGCCCCGCTGCAGGCCAGAGGACATGCGCAGGTGGGAGATGACCGGGAGCCGGTCCAGCCAGGACTTGTTCGAAGCCGGCAAGGTAGCTGTACTCATGATTAGTACCTGACTCTCGGGTCGATCAAGGCGGCCAGCACGTCAACGATGAAGTTGGTGACGGCGACGATAATGGCCAGCAGCACCACGATGCCCTGCACAGCCACGAAGTCGCGGGCGGTGAGGTATTCGGCGAGCTTGAAGCCCAATCCCGACCATTCGAAGGTGGTCTCGGTCAGCACTGCTCCACCGAGCAGCATGGCAATCTGCAGGCCCATGACAGTGATAATCGGAATCAGCGCCGGACGGTAGGCGTGCTTGGTGGTGAGGCGGAATTCGCTGACGCCGCGCGAACGGCCGGCTTCCACGTATTCGCGGCCCAGCGTGCCAATTGCGTTGGTGCGCACCAGGCGCAGGAACACACCGCCGGTGAGCAGGCCCAGTGCCAGGGCTGGCAGGATCGCATGCTCGGTGACATTCCAGAAGGCAGCGCTATTGCCGCTGCGCAGCGCATCGAGCCAGTAAATGCCCGATGGGCTCTGCAGGCCGGTCAGTTCAAGCTCGGTCTGCCAGTCGGCACGGCCGCTGATCGGCAGCCAGCCTAGCCATACGCCGAAGACCAGCTTGAGCAGCAAGCCGGCGAAGAACACCGGTGTGGCGTAGGAAAGGATTGCAAGGATGCGCAACACGGCATCCGGGTAGCGGTCGCGGAACTTCGCGGCAACCAGGCCCAGCGGGATGCCGACCAGCAGTGCGACGAGGACCGCGTTGATGGCCAGTTCCAAAGTTGCCGCGCCGTAGGTGGCCAGCACCTCGGTGACCGCCCGGTTATCGCTCATGGTGCGGCCCAGATCGCCGGTGAAGATCTGGCCCAGGTACTCGAAGTACTGGATCAGGATCGGCCGGTCGTATCCGGCTTCATGGATGCGCTGGGCCAGCTGGTCCGGGGTGAGCCGTCCGCCCAAGGCTGCGGTGATCGGGTCGCCGGTCACGCGCATCAGGAAGAACACCACTGTGATGAGGATGAAGACAGTGGGAATGATCAGCAAGAATCGGGTAATCAAGTAGCGGAGGAATCCTCCGCCTTTTTGCTTTGCTGGTTTGGGTGTTGCTAGCGGGCTTGCTTCTTGGCCCGGTGGCGACGTGATAGTCATCGTCTGTCCTTATGGTTCAGGATGCGTGGCAATGCGCCGCCTTGAGCGGTCAATGACGGCGCATGCCAAGGGGATCCACCGCGCGCGCCAAGGGTTGGCGCGTGGCAGATCCCCTCAGGTTTGGTGTCTGCGAGGCGAGAGCCGAATTACTTGCTCAGCACACCGAGACGGAACTTGAACGATGCGTCCAAGGTCTTGTCAACGTCCTTGACGTCCTTGCCCGCAATGGCCACCTGGGCACCCTGCAGCAGTGGAAGCGTGGACAAGTCCTCAGCCACCATCGTCTGCAGTTCTTCGATGGCCTTGGTGCGCTCCGCAGCGTCGACCATTCCTCGCTGATCGGAGATCAGCTTGTCAACCTCGGGGTTGTCGTAGTTGTTCGAAAGGAAGTTCTCCTTGGCAAAGAACGGCGACAGGTAGTTGTCGGCATCCGAGTAGTCCGGGAACCAGCCCAGCTGGTAGGCCGGGTAATCCGTGACGCGCTGCTTCTGGTAGGTCACCCATTCGGTGGACTTCAAATCCACTTCGAACAGGCCATCGGCCTCCAGCTGCTTTTCAACCAGTGCGTATTCGTCACCGGAGTTCGGGCCATAGTGATCCGGGTTGTACTGCAGCGCGAGCTTGACCGGGGTCTTCACTCCGGCATCTTCCAGAACCTTCTTGGCCTTGGCTGCATCCGGCTTGCCGTCGGTGCCGTACATGTCCTTCAGCGGCTCGGTGGCGCCGGTGAAGCCTTGCGGCACGTACGAGTAAGCCGGGGTGTAGGTGTCCTTATAGACGTTCTTCGCGATGGCTTCGCGGTCCACAAGGTGCGCCGCTGCCTGGCGTACGGCCAGTGACTTCGCTTCATCAGCATCATCGGTCTTGGCACCGTATGGCATGGAATCGAAGTTGAAGACGATGTAGCGCAGCTCGCCACCCGGTCCCTTGTGGACCGCCAGATTCTCATCCTTGCCCAGGTCTTCGATGTCGGTTGGGGTCAGCGAACGCCATGCGACGTCGATCTTGCCTTCTTGGACTTCGAGCTTCAGGTTATTGGCGTCCGCGTAGTACTTGATCGCTGCCTTGTCGTTGGCTGCAGGGCCCAGAACGCCCTGGTAGGACTCGTTGGCACTGAAGGAGATCAGGTTGTTCTTGTTGTACGAATCAATGACGTACTGGCCGCCGAAGGCCTTGGCCTCAACGATCTTCTGGTCGTCCATGACTGCGTCTGCGGAGAACACTTCATCATCGACGATCGGGCCGACCGGGGAGGTCAGCACCTGCGGGAAGGTCTGGTCATTGCCGACCTTCAGCTTGAATACCACCGTGGTGGCGTCAGGAGCCTCGATGGATTCAACGTTGCCCAGCAGCGAGGATGGGCCGTTAGGGTCCGCGATCTTCAGCTGGCGGTCGAAGGTGAACTTGACGTCCTTGGAGTCAAGGTCGTGGCCGTTGGCCCACTTCAAGCCCGGCTTCAGCTTGACCGTGTATTCAGTCGGGGTAGTGAACTCCGCGGACTCGGCAAGGCTCATCGATGGGTCCGGGCTGCCCGGCTCGGAGTTGAGCAGGAACGGGTAAATCTGGTTCATGACCATGAACGAACCGTTGTCGTAAGATCCGGCAGGGTCCAGGGAGGTCACTTTGTCGGTGGTGCCCAGGGTGATTGGGGCGCTGGCTTCGCCATTGCCGCCCTCTTCATTGCCGCTGTCTGCGGCTTGGGTGCAGCCGGTCAGTGCCAGGGCAGAGATACCCACAACGGCTGCTGCGAGTCGCAGCCCGTTCTTCTTGCGAGCCATGAGTCATCCTTCGTCTAGGTACATGCATGGGCTGTGATGATTAGCACATGCTTCACATATCCTAAGTGATGCAAGGCACAAAATACGAATGGGGCCGGCGGAAACTGGCAAAAGCGCGGTCTCGACGCCCGCTTTTTGTGCTTCAGCCCATACCGCTCCGTGCTCAACGGTGAGATGCGCGGGGATTCCTTCCGGCCTTTTGGCTAGATGGCATAAGCTAGATGTCAATGATGACTCGTAGAGACGCGGCAATCGCGTTGGATATCCCAGTAGAAATGGCCAAGCGCCACGGCATTCCTTCCAAAATGAGCGAGGCTGAATTCCGTGAGCTGAACACCAATCCACCAGCTTGGTTGGAGCAGTCGCGCGCCAACCGTACCGGCAAACGCCCTGTGTGGATTCATCTGGTCTGCGAAGCCTGCGGCTTCAGCGAGTACGAACGTCCCAAGAAGTGGTGGCCTGCCTTCGATTTCGTGCACTGCCACACCCACTCCCCTGCACAGCTTCCGAAGCTGGAAAAGGGCAAGACCCGCGTGGAGTACCAAGATATTTCAGCTCATATGTTCGGCATTGTCGACGAAGGCTAGAAGCTGAATACAACACAATGGCGAAGGGTGCCGGACCGATATTGGTCCGGCACCCTTCGCTGTCGCGCAAGCTCGTGCTCTTCACTCGGTTCATCCCCCTGTGCGTCATTTCCACCGCGGGAATGCAAGCAGCGGGCAACCAGACAGAGTCCAGCATCGTCCAGTGCAGGGTCCACGCACCGGCCGTCGGCCGGAGCTTGCGAAGGCCTTGAGTACTGCCACCCGAGCCCCTCGGGCATCTAGCTCGTTGAGGCCTTCCGGATTGGTACGAATTGGTTCTGCCGACTGGAATGATCCGTTGTTCTGGACGATGCGCCCCTATCCGCCCAGCTACCGCTGGTGAGCATTCTCGAGAACATCGCAGCGAGCGCATTGGAAGCCAGGGCATCCGGTGGCGCAACAGGGTCGGCAGCCCAATTCAATAGCGAGACCTAGAGGGTCGAACCAATGCAGTGAGCCAGCAAGCCCCAAGCGGCCCTTGAAGACAGGCCGAATCCCACACACCACCGGTAATCGCCGGCAATGCCGGGCGAATACGTGCCGGACGCCCACGGCCGAAGCGGATGGCCGCCGAGCTCCGTTGCAACCAGCCGTTCGTCTAACTTGAATCACGACGCGAAGAAACCCTTGGTCCAGTTCATTATCTTGAACTGGACCAAGGGTTTCTTTGGATGGCTAATTAATTGACCATGCTGGAGTCCCATTCGCTGGAACGAGCAGAATCGATGGTCGCTTGGCCCAGCACGCGGCTGTCCTGGTAGACGACCATGGTCTGGCCCGGCGCGACTCCACGCATGCTTTCGGGAAGGTTGACAACCAACTCGTCGCGGCCTTCTTCCGAGCGCTCCATGTGGGCTACCGCGGCGACCGGATCGCCGTGCGCGCGCACCTGCACCATGCAGTCGAACTTGTCTCCGCTGAAAACTTCAGCGATCGGCAGGCCAGCCCAGGAAATGCGGATGCCGCGCAGCTGGTCCACAGCCAGCAGGGCCTCTGGACCGACGATGACCTTGTTGTCCTTCGGACGGATTTCCAAGACGAAGCGCGGTTTGCCGTCGGCGGCCGGACGACCCAGTCGAAGACCCTTGCGCTGGCCAACCGTGAAGGCTTGGGCGCCTTCGTGCTCACCGAGCTGGTTGCCCTCGTGGTCAACGATCTCGCCTGGTTTCATCTCGATGCGTTCAGCCAGCCAACCGCGGGTATCGCCATCGGGAATGAAGCAGATGTCATAGCTATCTGGCTTGTTCGCCACGGTCAGTCCGCGCGCTGCGGCTTCGGCGCGAACTTCCGCCTTGGAGGGAGTCTCGGCTAGCGGGAACATGCAGTGTTCCAGCTGTTCGTGGGTCAGCACGCCCAAAACGTAGGACTGGTCCTTGGCCCAGTCTGCGGCTCGGTGCAGCTCCGGGTTGCCCTCGGAATCGCGCAGCACCTTGGCGTAGTGCCCGGTGCATACCGCGTCGAAGCCCAGGGCCAATGCCTTTTCCAGCAAGGCAGCGAACTTGATCTTCTCATTGCATCGCATGCAGGGATTCGGGGTGCGGCCAGCTTCGTATTCATCCACGAAGTCCTGCACCACGTCTTCTGCGAAGCGGTCCGAGAAGTCCCAGACGTAGTATGGGATGCCCAGCTTGTCGCAGGCACGCCATGCATCATTGGAGTCTTCCAAGGTGCAGCAACCGCGCGAACCGGTGCGAAGGGTCCCCGGCATGCGAGACAGGGCCAGGTGCACGCCGACCACATCATGGCCGGCTTCAACTGCGCGGGCCGCGGCTACCGCCGAGTCCACGCCTCCGGACATCGCTGCTAGTACTTTCATCGTGTAAAACCTGTTCCTGCCGTGTGGATGCTGCTTTCATCGGCTGCCATGCCAGCCTTCTTTGCCTGAGCATACGCTTGGGGCAAAGCCTCTAACAATGCGTCAACGTCGGCGCGTGTGGATGTATGCCCCAATGTGAAGCGTTGCACACTGCGCGAGGTGCGCGCATCGCGTCCCATAGCCAGCAAAACATGCGAAGGCTGCGGAACACCAGCGGTGCACGCCGAACCGGTGGATGATGCGATGCCAACCATGTCCAAGCCGAATAGCAAGGAGTCCCCCTCGCATTCCGGGAAGGTGAAGTGCAGATTGCCCGGGAGGCGCTGGCCCTCATTGCCCTGATCCCGTGGTCCGTTCAGCACCGCTTCCGGAATCAAGCCGGTGATCTTCTCAATCGCATATTCACGCAGTTCGCTCAGCCGCGCAGCTTCCTGCCGCAATCCAGAACGCACCGCGGTAGCCGCGGCGGCAAAGCCGGCCGCGTGGGCAGCATTCAAAGTCCCCGATCGCAGCTTGCGTTCGTGTCCACCGCCGTGCTGGACCGGGGTGAGCACAATATCGCGGCGAACCAGTAGCCCGCCGATGCCTACCGGGCCACCGATCTTATGCGCGCTAATCGCCATGGTGGCCAGATTCGAGGAGCCGAAGTCGACCGCGAGCGCACCAAAGGCCTGCACCGCATCCGAATGCACCGGGACCCCGTACTTGCCAGCTAGGGCAGCAAATTCACGGATCGGCTGAACGGTGCCGACTTCATTGTTGGCCCACATCAAGGTGGCCAAAGCGATCTGCTCGTGCTGCTCTTCAAATAGCTTTTCGGCCGCCTGCAGATCAACGACACCGTCTTCATCCACGGCGAGCCACAGCAAGGTGGCATTCTCATGGTCCTGCAGCCAGGTAGCCGTATCCAGGACCGCGTGGTGCTCAATGCCGGTGAGCACGATGGCACGCGCCTGCTCATTGGCCGCCACGCGGTTCCAGAACAGTCCCTTCAGCGCCAAGTTATCCGATTCAGTCCCACCAGATGTGAAGATCAATTCGCTGGAGTGCGCCCCGGCGGCCATGGCGATAGCTTGTCGGGCATCATCCACCGCACGGTTGGCGCGACGTCCGGCCCCATGCAAAGAAGACGGGTTTCCGGTGCGGGAATACTGTTCGGTGATGGCAGCCAGAGCTGCTGGATTCAGATCGGTGGTTGCCGCGTGATCCAGGTATACGGCGGAAGTTTTCATAACACTTCAATGGTACGGGGTGGGGCGCCCTAGTTTGAATGGCCGATCCGTGTGAATTGGCCAACCTCAATGGCCTCCAGCGCCGGATTGTTCAAGACCGCCTCAATCAATGAAGCAGGACCACCCAGGATGGTGCAATCATCAAACGGTTCTGTCGACAGCATCCAGGAATGGTCCGCCGCAAACGCCAGCGCCGGGCGCTGGCGTTGGGCGCCGTCGGCAGTGCTGGCCCATTCGGGCTGCGCCAGGAACTCCGCGTCCGCTTCGAACAGGTGGTAGTTCCGGTATCCGCCACCCAGGTCGAACGGTTCTGCCTGGATGATCTCGGGACCAAAGGCAGGTTTCTGCGCCTCGGCGAGCGCCAACTCGTACACCCGCTGGTTCTCGTCATCGCTCAATGCAGGATCCGGCTCGCGCTCAATCTGTATGCGTTCCCCGCCCGCGATAAATGCGTAACCGGCCCACAAGCCCACCACGAACTTCTGGTCTTTGGCAGAAACCCGGACCATTTCGGCGGCTAGTGCTTGCCATTGCGATTCCGGGAGCTGGTCCAGCGGCAGGTCGGTATCTACCCAGGCGTCTTCGGTCGCAGGATTGCCTTGCGCGTCCAGTCCGGCCACGGTTTCAAAAAGATCCGCGGCGGTGATGATGTGCTTGCGGCTCTGTGCCACCGTCTCCCAGCGCACCAACTGGTCATCTTCATCCAGTGCTGGGTGAAGGATGCGGACGTAGCGTTCGTAGCCATGCGGGATCTGGGCTACTACCGTGCTGGGGTCGGCTGATGCACAAGCTGCGGCGATCCATTGCCCGTGGGCTGCGGAGAGGTGTGAAAACTGCATGGTCCAAGCCTAGCGAGAGCAGCGGGCGGATTCCTCCTCCGAACCGTGGTCGGTGGTATGAATAGAGGAACAACTGATGACGTATCGATTCCAGCTAAGGGAGCCTTCCTGCATGTTCAAGCCTGATTTCTTGGTTCCAGTCCATGATTTCTCCCAGCGCTCCCTGGATTTCTCACAGCGGATCGCGGTGATGGCAGTGATCAACCGCACTCCGGATTCTTTCTACGATGCCGGGTCGACCTTTGGCTTGGATGATGCTGTGGCCGCTGCCATGCGTGCGGTCGAGGCAGGTGCTGACTGGGTGGATATCGGCGGAGTCCCCTTCTCTCCGGGCCCGGAGCTCCCGTGGCAGGAGGAAGCAGAGCGAATTGTGCCGGTTATCCATCAAGTGCGTAGCCGCAGTTCGGTGATTATTTCTGCAGACACTTTCCATCCACAGGTGGCGCAGGCTGCCATTGATGCCGGCGCTGATGTCATCAATGACACCACAGGCTTTTCCTATCCCGGTTTGGCCCGGGTGGTAGCCAAGAACAACGTGCATGTGGTGATCACCCATTCGCTAGCCAAGCCCCGCACCGTTTACCCGCGCCCTAGCTACGACGATGTGGTGGCCGAGATCCGCCAGTATCTGCTGGAGAAAATCCAGATTGCGTTGGACGCTGGTGTTTCTCCGGCAAAGATCATTGTTGATCCAGGGCACGACCTGAACAAGAACACCCGCCACACTCTGGATTTGACCGCTGGGTTCCAGGCCTTTGCCGAATTGGGCTATCCGGCCTTGGCAGCGGTCTCGAACAAGGACTTCATCGGTGAAACCTTGAACTTGCCGAAGGCTGAGCGCATGGTTGGTTCTATGGTGGCAGCAACGATCTGTGCCATGAACGGTGCCCGCATATTGCGGATGCACAATATTCCTGAATCGGTGCAGACAGTACGCCTGATCGAAGCAGCTCAAGGGTGGCGGGAGCCTGCCTACCAGATACATAACATGGGGGATGTCAATCCTCCTGCTCACCCAGAACCCGAAGTCAGCAAGTAAGGAGTTTCCCAGGTGCGTGCCCTGCTTCCCCAACCAGCAGATCAGGTTGATGACCAGTTCCTGCTTGAGCGCTATTCCAGCGAGCATCGCCCATTCGTACGTTTCAACTTCGTCAGCAGCATCGACGGAAGTGCCCAGGTTGATGGGCTCTCCAAAGCATTGGGCTCTCCTGGCGATCAGAGGGTTTTCGCACTCTTGCGCCGGCTTGCCGACGTGATCATGGTGGGTGCTGGAACGGTTCGTGCCGAGGGCTACGAAGGCCAGCTCCTGTCCGCGGAGGACATGGCGTGGCGTATCGAGCATGGCCTGCCGCCACAACCCGTGCTGGCGCTCATTTCACGAGGATTGCATCTGGAGCCAACGGCCCCGGTGTTTGCCCAATCCCCGGTTCCGGTTCTGCTTTTCACCAGCGTCCAGGTCACTGACGAACAGCGTCGGTCATACGGACCCAATGCCACTCTCGTGCAGGTTTCCGAAACCGAGGGCGGGTGTGATCCGACCGAAATCATCGCTTATCTGCATTCCAAGGGATATGGCTTCATCCATGCTGAAGGTGGTCCTCACGTTTTTGGACAGTTCGCCTCGGCTGGCGCGGTGGATTCGGTTTGCATCAGCTACTCCCCTGTCCTTGTGGCAGGTGATGGCATGAGAATAGCGGTTCACAATCGGCAGGCGTTCCACGCCTTCGAGCTGCATTCCTTGTTTGAAGAGGACAGCATGCTCTTCTGCGACTATCGACTTAGGAAATCAGCTGGATCCCCGCGGGAATAACAGCTAGCTCAAAGGGCCCGGCCCCCATGCATTCCCCGTCAGCATAGCTGTGCCGAGATGTCTCGATGCGGGCCCGCGTGAGGTTTGCGCTGACCTTCCATGGATGCGGCGCTCCGGTGAGGATCCTTGCCAGATACGGTAGGACCCGCAGAATATTTGGTCCGCGTACGATAGCCAATTCCGCGGTACCGTCGGTGAAATCAGCATGCGGGAAGAGCTTGATGCCGCCACCAAGGGACTTGATATTAGCGACGCTGGCGGCCAGGACGCTTCCGCTGAATCGCAGTCCGTCGGCCCTCACCTCGCTGGGGCATCCGCGCAGCTGGGGAAGGCACAGGATCAAGCCGGCGATATACCGCAGTGCTCCCAGCTGCCGCGGCAACGCGTTGGCTTTCGCGTTGACGGTGGCTTCAAATCCCCAGGACACGGCACCCAGTGCATAGCGCGGTGTTCTGCCGGCTTGGTCAAACCGCAGCTCCAGCACGTCAATGGGCATAGTTGCTCCCGGCAGCTTGCAAAACGCAATCACCTTGGCCAAGGATTCTTCTGCATTCGCGTCCCCTGTCATGCGCCAGAAGTCGTTGCCGCTGCCTGCGGGGATGACACCGATGGGAATCGAAGTTCCCGCAACGTGCTGGATGCAGTGGTGGATCAGCCCATCACCGCCAATGATGACGATCGCCCGCGAGGCTCTGAGCTGGTCCCCCACCAGTTCCACGCTCGTCTCTGAAGTATCAACTAGCCCATGTTCCAGCCCGAGCTTGCCAAGCGCGTGGGCAAGCTGCTGGGCAAGGCGCATCCCCCGGCCTCGGCCTGAGGCGGGGTGGAAGATGATGCGGATTTCTGCGGTGCGACCAAACGAGCTCATGACCATAGAGATTACCCAGCAACTTGACGCTTCTACAAAGAATTTGCTGGGTTGGATTCGCTAAACTGGGGAACACTGGCCATCCGGTCTTTTTCACCGAGAGGATTCCTCCGTTCAATGAGTACACCAAGCCCATACGAAATTCTTGGTGTCGCGCCTACTGCGAGCATGGAAGATATCAAGGTCGCTTACCGAAGGGCCGCTCGCGCGACCCATCCCGATCTCGGTGGCAGCGAAGAAAAGTTCAAAGAAGTACAGCGCGCTTTCCAGCAGCTCAGCGAGATGGCGTCTCCGCTGGGTTATGAGCAGACCTTCCAGTCTCCGGGCAACGCTCCACGCGCCGGGTTCAGCGCCCGTCCTTTTGACGAGCGCCTGCGCAAGAGCCCTCAGCAGCCCAAGGCGCAGTTGCCCACCGAATATATTCCACCGTTCTCGGATACGTCTCCTACATTGCTGGACAGAAAAGTCTGTGAGCAGCGCGTTCATGGAGAACCCCGAAAACGCGGTCTGTTCTCCAACCGTGCACGGCTGATCCGCGAGGCGCAGACCATCAACCTGCTTTCCAAGAACGTCCTGAATATCTTGCCAGCTGCCCGTTTGGTCAACGGCCTGCGTTCGCCCGCGTCGGGGCACTACGATCATGTGCTGATTGCCGGTTACCGCATGGCGGTGATCAATACGATGACTCTGCCCGATGGCTACTATTCATTTGATGGCAATGTCTTGCGCCACGGCAATAAGCTGACGCAGCCTCCGCAGTTCTCCATCTCCGGTTTGCAACGGCAATTCATGCAGATGAACGTAGTTGCGTTCACCTTGGTGCTTTCTGCCAACGGCAATCACCACGAACCGGTCATTGAGTACCGGCGCAATGCCGATCCAACACTTGCATCGACTCCGAATGTGCTCAATGCAGCGGGATTGATTCGCGAGTTGAAACTCTTCTTGGGCTCTGGCCCATCGCCGAATGTCGTCGATCGCCTAGCCCTGGCGCAGTTACGTGAAGCGATGTACTAAGGTCAATGGCCTATTTCTTGTTGGTGAGAGCTTAAACTGGTTGAGTGTTTCGTATCGTTTTCAATGCCCCAGAGATCCCGGGTAATTCCGGCAACGCTATCCGACTAGCCGCCATCACCGGCGCAGAACTGCATTTGGTCAAGCCATTAGGCTTCAACTTCGAGGATGCCAACCTGCGTCGCGCAGGATTGGACTACCACGATCTGGCTTACGTCACGGTGCATGAAAATCTTGACGCAGCCTTTGAAGCACTGGGAGAAGGCCGGGTCTTTGCCTTCACATCCGAAGGAACTACTGTCTATTCGGATATCAGCTACGAGGCCAGCGACATCCTGCTCTTCGGCCGTGAATCGGTTGGCTTGAGCGCAGAAGACAAGAAGCATCCGCGCATCAACGACCTGGTCCGCTTGCCGATGCTTCCAGGCCGCCGATCGATGAATCTGGCCAATACTGCTTCGGTGGTTGCCTTCGAAGCTTGGCGCCAGCACGGCTTCGCTGGCGCATAAAGTACCAGCCAGCCCGCGCCACGCATACAGCTTTACCTAATCTTTATAAAGTAGGCTCGAGTCTGTACCCGCAGTTTTCGGGTATTGAACTGTGCCGACTACATTTCGGGAGAATCCAAGACAATGAACGGTAGCCATTCTCAGCACCGCGACGAGCCCCAGGACGAGAACCTGGGTCTAGATCTGGTGAGCCAAGTGGCCAGCAGTTCACGTGCAGCCAAGAAAAAGCCTAAGCGCTGGATCTTCGCTGTCACGGGACTTGCCATCATCGTTGTCCTAGCGGTGGTCATTTTCTCCCTGCTCAATGGAGGCACCAAGGCGTCCAAAGCATCCAAGGCCGATGATGCAGTCACGGAGACCGTCGAATTGAAGAGCGGCGGCCAAGCGGTGCTCAGCTCGTCGAAGTCCGAAAGCGCTGTGGGTGTCGAGCTCTCCGAGCTGCCTGCCCTGGACGGTTCGGAACAGTACGTTGCATGGGCCGTGCATGAGTCCGGCAGCGTCTCCGTGATCGTTTCCAGCACCGGTGAAGATGCCGCGGCTGGGCTGTCTCCAGCTGAAGACGTGATTGCCCTCCACATCACCATTGAGGGATCCAAGATCCCTGACGCTCCATCTGAAGATGCTGAAGCATCGGTCGACCTGCCACTGGCTCAAGACAAGGCAACGGAAGACGAGAGCTAGCAGCTCACCTCTGGCCAGCCAAAAAGTTCGGGGCGAAGATCAATTCTTGATCTTCGCCCCGAACTTTTTCCGGTCTGCTTTGCCTGGATACTCAGAACCCGGCTATCGTGTCGCGGGCGTTCACGGCAACTGCGTGGAATGCTTCGGCAAGCTTGCCCTTTCCCAGCTGGCCACGCTCGGCGTTTTCCTCGCACTGCTGCAAAACGTAGTTTTCCATGGCGGCAACATCCGGGTGCTGGGTGAAGTGCGAACGCAAGGCGTCCATCTTCTTCTCGAAGAATTCGGTGATGTCCACATAGGCGTTCTCGCGTTCCTGCGGAGCCCCGCACAACCAGAGCCAAGGCACCTTGTAGGCTTCCAGTCCTTCGCCATGCAGCAGCTCCGGGTAGGAGAACGGATTCTCCACCGCCGGGTAGATCGCACGGGTGACCGCTTCACCGCAGGCCAGATGGTCTGGGTGCGAGGCCTGTATCCGATCCCACTTGCGCTCCGGGTGCATTGCAATCACGATGGTTGGCTTCACCTGGCGCATCAGCCGGACCACCTTGCGCATGACATCGTGGTTGGCTTCCAGGAAGCCATCGCGTTCGCCAAGGAAGTGGACCGTTTTCACACCCACCTTGGCGGCGGCCTGTTTCTGCTCTTCGTGGCGCAGCTTAGCCGTTTCCTCAGGATCCCGGTCATCAAAACCGCCGGCGTCGCCGTCAGTCATGATGCAATACTGAACCTCTGCCCCCGCCGCGGTCAGGGCCGCTACCGTCCCGGCTGCCCCAAAGTCCAGATCATCGGGATGGGCGCCGAAGGCCAGGACCCGTTGGGCGCCTGCACCAATGAATTGCGCTGTATCGATCATGCCTTGCGACGTCGAATCTCTTCGGCGGCCTGCGGCAGGACCTTGGCCAGGTCACCAACGATACCCAGGTCTGCGATCTCGAACACCGGGGCGTCGACATCCTTGTTGATCGCGATGATGAACTTGCTGGTCTGCATTCCGGCCTTCTGCTGTATCGCTCCCGAGATGCCGGCAGAGATGTACAGCTGCGGTGCGACGGTGGCACCGGTCTGGCCGATCTGCGCATCGTGCGAGATCCAGCCGGCATCGGTAGCTGCACGAGAAGCGCCCACGGCAGCTCCCAGGGCATCGGCAAGGTCTTCAACCGGGCCAAAGTCTCCGTTGACTCCACGACCACCAGCAACCACGACGCGCGCTTCGGTCAGGGCAGGTCGATCACTTGCGACTTTCGCCTCCGCCGCAGCAATCCGGACCTTGGCATCGTTGGAGTTCTCCAAAGCCAATTCCTCAACTGCCAAGGCGGTGTTGGAGGCCGCTGGCGCGTCTACGATGCTGTTCGGCTTCAAGGTGGCAAACAGGGTGCCGTTGGTTGCCCTGGCCTGAACGCTGTAGCTTCCTGCCAGTTCATCCTTGGTAGCTACAAGATCCCCGCTGATGCCAATGACGTCGGTGATAATCGCACCGTTGCGGCGCACAGCCAAACGGGCACCGAGCTCACGGCTGAAATTGTCATTAGCAAGCAAGACCAATTCGGCGGCAGTAGCCTGCACGGCTGCGTCAAGCACGGAAATTTCGTGCTGGCCGAAAACTGGGGCATCGCCGGAAGCGGTGAATAGCTTCACCACGCCATAGGAAGCGAGAACCTGCTGGGCTTCGTCGCTGACTTGGTTGGCAACGGCCACGGCCGGGTTCTCGAAACCAGAGACCAGGGTCAGCAGTTCGCGCTGGCCTTTGGAGGGAGCCGCGGAAAGCTCAGTGAAAAATACTAGTGCTGAAGGCATGTTCAATATTCCTTAGATCAGCTTCTGTTCGGCCAAGAAATCAACCAAGGCGATACCTGCCTGGCCGCTGTCGTTGATGACCGTTCCGGCTTCGCGGGCAGGGCGGGCTTCAGCTGCGATAACTTCGGTGTTCGAGCCGAGGGCGCCGACCGCGGCTGCATCCAGGCCGATAGCGGCCAGGTCCAGCTCGGTGACAGTCTTCTTCTTGGCAGCCATGATGGCCTTGAAATTCGGGTAGCGCGGCTCGTTGGCCTGGTCGGTGACCGAGAGCACTGCCGGCAGGTTCGCCTTCAGGGTCAAAGTGCGGTCCAGGTGATCGCGCTTAATGGCCAGTTCACGCTGTGCGGCATCGAACTCAACGGCCAGCGCGTGAGTCAGCTGCGCAAAGCCCAGCCGTTCTGCGAGCTGGGCTGGAACAACCGAGGTTTCAGCGTCGGTCGAGGACATCCCGGTAATAACCAGGTCCACGTTGCCGGCATGCTCAACCAGCGCCGCAAGCGCTTTCGACGTGGCGATGGTGTCGGATCCGGCCAAGGCGTCATCGTTCAGATGCAGCCCTGAGCTGGCACCCATCTGCAGGGCCTTCTTGACGGAGTTGCCCGATCCCTTGCCGCCCATGGTCGCGGCGATGACTTCATGCCCGGCGGCGAATCCGCCGTTGGCTTCCACGATGGAAACAGCAGCTTCCACGGCGTATTCGTCAAGTTCGGAGAGTACTGATTCTGCACGGTCAAGGCGCAGCGTTCCCGAATCGATATGACGGTCAAATTGAACATCTGGGACGTGTTTGACCAGGACCACTATTTTCAGTGGAGTGGTGCTTTCCTCGCTCATTCGCGCCTTCCTACGAGCTTCGATGCCCGCACCGGTGCGGGGCACCGGGGCAGGCTAATTCCTTCAGTGTCTATCGTATCGACACAATGCAGTTCACTGGGTGTTTATCGCTCTCAGATCAACAAGTGACGCGGGCTAGTCGATCACCAGCCCGCGTCACTTGTTTCACAGCGTCATCATGACGATTTGTTTAGTTATTTGACAGCGCTCCGACAGTTGCTGTTGCGGTCTGTTCCTTGCCATTGCGAAGGTAGCTGATTTCCACTTCTCCCCCGGCTGGAATCTCGCGGATGGCCGCGGTCACGGTCTGCGAGTCCTGGACTGCACGGCCGTTGACGCCGGTGATCACGTCACCGGACTTCAGACCGGCCTTATCAGCTGCCGAGTCAGGGCTAATTTCAACAACGCGGGCACCCACCGAGAACGCCGAAGCGTTCTGCTGGTTCGATCCAGCTGCGCCCTGCGGGGTCACCGTGGCTCCGAGCAGACCGTGGGTAGCCACGCCGTTATCGATCAGTTCCTGGGCAACACGCTTTGCGTAGTCGATAGGGATCGCGAAGCCAACGCCAATCGATCCGCCTTCTTCACTGTTGCCTGCCGAGGCAATAGCAACGTTGACACCGATGATTTCACCATTGGCGTTGACCAATGCGCCGCCGGAATTGCCGTGGTTGATCGCCGCGTCAGTCTGGATGACGTTTACGTAGATCGAACCGCTTGAACGCTGCTGCTCTTGTTCCTGTCCCGGGAACTGGAAGTTGAATTGGTTGCCATCCCCGCCCTCGCTCTGGTCGCTTTCCTTCGGAACGGCCGAAGAAGCGATGGAGATGGTGCGGTTCAAGGTGGAAATGATGCCGTCGGTGACGGTGCCGCTTAGACCCAGCGGTGCGCCGATGGCGACAGCGGTATCCCCGACATTCAGCTCGGCCGAGGAACCCACGGTGGCAGGCACCAGGCCGTCGGCCTGGATATTGATGACTGCCAGGTCCGATAGAGGATCTGTGCCTACCACGGTGGCACTATGCACCGAACCGTCGTTCATCTGGACCGAAATTTTGGGATTGGCAACTTCGCCACCCAGGGTAACCACGTGGGTGTTGGTCAGAATATTGCCCTTGTCGTCCATGACGATGCCCGATCCGGAACCGCCAGAACCGTTGCCGGAAACCTCGATGGTCACCACGCTGGGGCTTGCCTTGGCGGCAGCGGCGGTGACTTCGGTGACCTTGTCCGGGTTGTTGATCACCACGCCCTCACGCGGCGAACTGCTCACCGAGGAAGACCCCGCGTCGTCATTCATCAGGTAGGTCGTGCCAGCGGCAGTGACGCCGCCTACCAAGGCCGCGGCAACCATTCCGGCGATGAGCGTGCTGCCAGAGAAGGACTTCTTGTCCTTGGAAGGCTTCTCGGGCGGGATCGGGTAATTCGCAGGCTCGTTTGACGGAGGGCCGTAAGGGGAACCGTAGGGAGAGCCGTTCTGGACTTGCTGGGCGTCGGAATGCTGTCCGTGGGAGTGGGCCGCGTTCTGCGTTCTGTCAACGGACGGCGCGGGGTAAACGCTGGTTGGATTCTCGCTGGCGTTTGGAGCCTGATTCACTCGCGGGTAGCGCACCGTAGGTTCGGCCGAAGCAATTGGGTCGTTATTGGTGTCGTTAATTGGCTCTGCTGAATCGCCCGCATCGTTCCCACGTGGCTCATTCGGTGTCTGGCTCATGGCTTGCCTCTTTCGAACTGTCGAATCTCTTGAGTTCTATTATCCAACTCTGGTCTGTGGCATCGAATTGTGGTGTCTGAGCACCGGCTGTGAGTTAACTATTCTGCCAGCTGAATGTCGTAGACGTTGTTCATTAGGGCAAATAGAATCAATCATAAGTGTGAACCCAATCTCGGGGATCACCAGATCGGGATTCTCCCGATTTTAGATTGACTGATGCATTTCAGGTGGGGAACAAGACATGCGTATGAAAGCTCGACGGCTCATTGCTGGAGCAATATTGGCAACGGTAGCCTCTTTCGGCTTATCGGCACCTGCGATGGCTGAATCGCCTGTAACGATTCCACCTGGCGACTTCGTCGTCGATTCTTCAGGCGTGCTCGGCTCCGACGAAGCGCGTTTGGAATCCGAAATTAAGGAACTTCGCAGCAATACCGGACTAAACCTGTTTGCGATATTCGTCGACGAGTTCTCCAACCCAGACCAGGCAGATCAATGGGCCGCCGAAGTTGCCAACCAAAAGGGTTTGGGCAGCGCTGACTCCATCCTGGTGGTGGCAACCGAGACCCGCCAAGCATATTTTGCTGGCGCCGAAGGCGGTCCGATTGCCAAAGCCGATACTGAAATCTACAGCAGCCAAATCAGCCCGGCACTCAGTGAGAAAAACTGGGCCGGTGCAGTCGAGGGGGCCATCGCTGGCATGCGCAGCGTTGAAGGTGGAGGCAGCCCAGATGGTTCATCCGCTGGCGGTGGTTTCCTAACCGTCGTCCTGGCCATTGGTGCCGTTGCTGTGGTTGGGTTCCTTTTCCTTTCACGGCGCAGCAAGAAGAAGACCGCGCAGCTCGGCCAGAGCCAAGGCCAACACCCAGGACAGTACGGCGCCCCTGCTCCGCAGCAGCAACTGGTCCCCCTGGACAAGCTCCGTTTGCAGGCAGACCAATTGCTGGTGGCTGCAGATGACTCGATCCGTTCTTCGCAGCAAGAATTGGGCTTCGCCGAAGCACAATACGGCAAGCAGGCTGTCCAGGTCTATGTGGAGGATATTGAACAAGCCAAGAACCACCTGACTGAATCTTTCCGCCTGCAGCAGCAGTTGGATGACGATATCCCCGATACCGAGCAAGATCAGCGTTCATGGTTGAATGAAATCATCGACCGTTGCAAGAAGGTCAACAGTTCCCTGCAGGCCCATGCCGACGAGTTCAAGCAATTGCGCCAGCTGGAGCAGAATGCCGAGGATCGCATTACTGAGGTATCGGCGAACCAGGAACCGCTCAACCAGAGGCTGTCGGCCCGCGTGGCAGACTTGGAACGCCTTGCCGGCCAATATGATGCCAGCGCAGTATCGCAGATCAAGGACAACGCCGACCAGGCCGCCGAGCGCCTGACCTTTGCTTCTTCCGCCTTGAAGCAGGCATCAGAGAAACTGGCCACTGACCGATCCAATGCCGCGATCTTGATCCAGAATGCGGAAGAAGCCCACGACCAGGCCGATGTGCTGCTCAAGGCCATCAACAAGGCTGGCGAAGCCTTGGGGCAGGCCCAGCAAGACTTGAAGTCCGCAATCGCGCTGGCCGAACGCGACCTGGCTCAAGCGAAGGCCTTCGTGGGCAACGGAGCAAATCCCCGCCTTTCCAGCGCCGCGGCCGGTGTCGAAAGCACTCTGGCGAATACCAAGCAAGCACTGAGCAGCGGCAAATACAACCCGCTGGCTTTGATCACCCAGCTCGATGAGTCCGTTCGCCCGCTTTCAGAAGCTCTTTCAAGTACGCGTAACCAGGCCCAGCAGGAACAATCAGCCCGTGCACAACTGGATTCGTTGCTGCACACCGCAGCGTCGCGCATCAGCGGTACCGACGATTACATCCGTGCCCGTCGCGGCGGCGTCCGCTCTTCAGCTCGAACCCGCCTTGCTGAGGCCCAGCGCACCTTCGATGAGGCGCGCTCGCTTTCTGGCAGCGATCCGCTGCGTGCTGTAGGTTCCGCACAGCGTGCCATTCAGCTAGCTGACCAAGCTGCGCAGATGGCCGAAAGCGACGTCAGCGGATTCGACGGCTTCGGCGACTCGCGCGGTTACGGGAACTACGGCCGTGGCCGCGGGGGCGGGATGTTTGATGGCATCGGTGGCGCGATGCTCGGAGGCATCCTGATCAATACCATCCTCGGCGGCGGAGGCCATGGCGGTCATTCCGATGGCGGCGACGGTGGAGGTTTCTTTGGCGGGGGCGGCTTCGGTGGCTTCGGCGGCGGCGGAGGCGGCTTTGGAGGAGGTGACTTCGGAGGCGGAGGAGGCGGCAACTTCTAGCTTGCCGGACCAGTTTCACCAGAAGGTTTCAAGTTCATAGTGTTTTCTTGACGGACAGAAAGGTCCAACCATGATCAAGCAGTCAATCTTCGGACGCATTTCCCAGTTGGCCAAGGCCAATATCAATGCAATGCTCGACTCAGCTGAAGATCCCCAGAAAATGATGGATCAGATGGTGCGCGACTACAACGACAATATTGCTGAAGCAGAGCAGGCGATTGCCCAGACCATCGGCAACTTGCGCATGCTGGAAGACGACTTCCGCGAAGACGAGCAGGCAGCTTCCGAGTGGGGCAACAAGGCTCTGGCAGCATCCAACAAGGCAGAAGAGTTCCGTGTTGCAGGCAATGCCGATGATGCCTCGAAGTTCGACAACTTGGCTAAGGTCGCCATCCAGCGCCAGATGCAGGCCGAGTCCGAGATGAAGACCGCCGAGCCGACGATCGCTTCGCAACGCGAGATCGTGGACAAGCTCAAAAGCGGCTTGAACATGATGAAGGAAAAGCGTACCGAACTGGCAAGCAAGCGCGACGAGCTGGTCGCCCGTTCCAAGTCGGCACACGCTCAAAACCAGGTCAATGAAGCCATCAAGTCCGTGAACATCATGGATCCGTCCAGCGAAATTGGTCGCTTCGAAGAAAAGGTTCGTCGCGAAGAAGCCCGCGTTCGCGGTGCTGCAGAATTGCAGGCATCAAGCCTGGACTCCCAGTTCGAGTCTTTGGAAGATCTGGGTGAGCAGACCGAGGTGGAAGCCCGTCTGGCCGCTCTGAAGGCCAAACAAACCGATGCTTTGGAGAGCTAAACTTTCTGCTCTCTGAACTGTGTCAATTGGCTGGCATTGCGAAAGCATTGCCAGCCAACTTCTTTAATGCTTAAACCAAAAGCGGAGACCCTTCCGGATCTCCGCTTCCACTTTCGTGGCGGGGAGAGGATTTGAACCTCTGACCTCCGGGTTATGAGCCCGGCGAGCTACCGAACTGCTCCACCCCGCGTCGGTAAATACAACATTACCAATCAGTGAATGACTTGGCCAATCCTGGGATAGTGCATTGCGTCACCAAGAGACCCCTGGCTCGTGAAGCAGGGAAATCGCCCCACTTCCCACGGCATCTCCCCAGGGGCAAGGGAAAACTTTTCAGGACCATCCGGCGGGCTCGAAACAAAATCAACGCCATGGGTCCGCTGCCTGTCCGCCTCGGCCCAGTGAATGCGGACATATTAGTTGCTCCCCCATCGGGAAGTCGATCATGTGCCTACTGGCGCTTGGCCACGCTCACCCGTTGGCGCCGTCCTGAGAAATCCAATTAAACCAAAAACGGAGACCCTTCCGGATCTCCGTTTCCACTTTCGTGGCGGGGAGAGGATTTGAACCTCTGACCTCCGGGTTATGAGCCCGGCGAGCTACCGAACTGCTCCACCCCGCGTCGGTAAATACAACGTTACCAATCAGTGAATGACTTGGCCAATCCTGGGATAGTGCATTGCATCACCAGGACACCCCCGGCTCGCGAAGCGGGGGCAACCACCCAACTCTGCACAGGCTCTCCCCGGATGAAGGGAAAGCTTTTCAGACCCATCCGGCGAGCTTGAATAAAAATAAACGCCACGGTCGCCCATTGGCGCAGGCCTGAGAAATCCGGTTAAACCAAAAACGGAGACCCTTCCGGATCTCCGTTTCCACTTTCGTGGCGGGGAGAGGATTTGAACCTCTGACCTCCGGGTTATGAGCCCGGCGAGCTACCGAACTGCTCCACCCCGCGTCGGTAAATACAACATTACCAACTGATGAACTCAATAGCGAATCGAAAAGAGTGTCCTTAATCGCACTACGCCTAAATGTCCGACCTGATCCGAATTATCCTCTGGTTATATCCAGATGCCTCGGCCCGGCGTTACCCGGGTTTCAAAGACCCCAGGGTCTTCCGCCGCATGATTGCACACTCCGGCGGGTAGCCCGTCGCCACAAGGTGCCTGAGAGTCTGCTGCGATCACCCTAGCCCGCTCAGAGGGCAGGATTCGGGCGTTCCAGTCCCCCGGGGTCCTGCGATCGACCCGGAACTGCGTTGGCCTTCGGCCCTAACTTAAACATATGCCCGCGACCGCTTGGGCTGCCTGCGAGAAGAATGAGCCAGCGTCCTTGACGGTTGGCATCGGGAAACTTGCCTTTCGCGACCGCGCCCTTTCCCGTACATGGGTTGACCGTACTTCCCGCATCAATCCACGGGTACTGATCTGGAAACTGGCAGCTTGCAGCTTAACGCAAAATGGAGACCCTTTAGGATCTCCATTTTGCCATTCGTGGCGGGGGCAAGATTTGAACTTGCGACCTCCGGGTTATGAGCCCGGCGAGCTACCGAACTGCTCCACCCCGCGATGACTAGACAATTCTTGCATCATCGCGGAGTGAAAGCAAATCGGGCTGCTGGTGCTGCTGCTTAGCCTTCAGCACCGTCCTGGGGTGCTGGCGATTGGGTTGCGTCCGGATTCTGTCCGTCGTCCAGTTTCACATCCCCTTCAACCTCGGTGCCATTGATGGCCGCATCTGCGTCCATCGCACGAGTCAAGGCATCCTCCAACTGCTTCTGCGATTCACCGTAGGCTCCGAAGTCACCCTTGGCCAGCGCCTCCTGGCCATTCTTGATGGCTTCATTCGCGTCAGCCAGAGCCTCGGAGAGCTTCTGGGTATCAGTCTTGGCCGGTTCATTCTCGTCCTTTGGATCCTCCGCTGGCGTAACGCCTTCGGTCTCACCGGTCACTGCACCGGACTCACCGCCGAAGACCTCATCCAGCGCTTCTGCCAAGGTATCGGCGAAGCCAACCTTGTCGCCGAAGGAAACCAGAACCTTACGCAAGGTCGGGTAGCTGGTCTGGCCCGAGGACTGAACGTAGACCGGCTGGACGTAGAGGATACCGCCGCCAACTGGCAGCGACAGCAGGTTGCCGTTCTTGACCTCCGAAGCACCCTGACGCAGCAGGTTCAGTTCAGTGGTCACTCGAGTGTTGGTATCGAAGTTCTGCTGCGCTTGGCCTGGGCCAGGTACCGCAGTATCTCGTGGCAGCTCGAGCAGGCGCAGCTTGCCGTAGTCTTCGGCCTTCGCTCCGGGTTCGGAGCCGGCATCGGCGTTGGCCGAAAGGAAGCCGAAGAGCACGTTGCGCTGCTGGCCATTGGCCGCGGCCGCAGGGATAAATGTCGAGGTCAGCGAGAACGACGCTTCATCCTGGGTCGGCATCTTCAAGGACATGAAGTATGGCGGCTGCTTCACGCCAGCGGCGGATGAGGTCGGATCATCCGGCACAGCCCACGCGTCGTTGGACTCGTAGAACGCGTCCGGGTTGTCCACGTGGTAGGTGGTTAGCACTTCGCGCTGCACCTTGAACATGTCCTCAGGGTAACGTACGTGCTCCATCAACTCAGCCGACATGTCATCCAACGGGTTCAATGCCGTAGGGAAGACCTTCTGCCAGGACTGCAGGATCGGGTCTTCGGTGTCCCAGGCGTAAAGCTTGACCGTTCCGTCATAGGCGTCGACGGTGGCCTTCACCGAGTTGCGCAGGTAGTTCACGCGGCCGGTCAAAGACAGGTCCTGCGCATTAGTCAGCGAGTCGGTCACTGCCGAGTCCAATTGCTGCTGCTGCGAATACGGGAAGTCGTTGGAGGTGGTGTAGCCATCGATGATCCACTGCACGCGGCCATCAATGATGGCAGGGTACGCCTGGGAATCCAGCGTCAGGTACGGAGCAACCTTGCTCACGCGATCGCGAGGATCACGATCGTAGAGGATCTGCGATTCGCTATTGACGTTCTGTGAGAGCAAGAGGTCAGTGGAGGCGAACTTCAGTGCGTAGACCAAGCGGTTGAACATGTTGCCAACGTTCGGACCGCCATCGCCCTGGAAGGTATAGCGGGTGTCTTGGTTCTCGCCACCGGTACCTGGACGGTCAAGTTCCTGGTCGGTCCATCCCTCATCCGGCCCGCCGACAATGGAGTAGGACGGAGAATTCTCACCGAAGTAGATCCGCGGCTCGTAATCCTCGTCGGTAATCAAATCACCGGAGGTCGGGATGCCACCGAGCATGAAGTCCGGACGACCACCGGCAGCCACGCGGTTACCATAGGCAGCCACCAGGCCGTAGCCATGGGTGTAGTTGATGTGCTGGTTCACCCACGTGTCGGTTGGGTCCACGTTCACTTCACGGGCGGCAATAACGGTATCTTCCACCTTGCCGTCGATCTCGTAACGGTCGACGTTAAGGGTCTCGGCGAAGGTGTAGTAGCCGCGGAACTGCTGCAGCTGCGCGAAAGCAGCCGAAACCAGGTTTGGATCCAGCAGGCGGATATTCGCGGTGGTTGAGGTTTCCTCGGCCAGCGCATTCTTCTCAGTCGAGATCTTCGCATCGTAGTCAGTAACTTCGACATCGTCGAGACCGAAAGCCAAGCGCGTCATTTCGATGTTGCGCTCAATATAGTCGCTCTCCAACGCCCTTTGGGAAGGGACCACCTTGTACTGCTGGATCAGGAACGGGTAGACGCCGCTGGCAACGATCATCGTTGCTACCAGCATGGCGGTGCCGATCAATGGCAAACGCCAGCGACCGTTGATTGCCGCAATCACGAAGGTGATGGCGATAAGGACTGCCACAATGGCCAGAATCATCTGTGCAGGGATGACAGCGTGGACATCCTTGTACAGTGCACCGGCGACACGGCCGGACTGGTCGGTGAGGGTCTCGTACTGGCCGATCCAGAAGTTCACAGCCTGGAAGATCAAGAAGACTCCGACAACAACTGCGGTGTGCACCCGAGCGGCCTTGCCAACGGTTATGCCGCCACGCTCTTCAACGCGGATTCCGCCGTAGAGGTAGTGGGTCAGCAGACCAGCCACGCCGCTGAGCAGCACGACCGAGATCAGGAAGCCGTTGACCAGTGCGATGAATGGAAGGGAGAAAACGAAGAAGCCCAGATCCATGTTGAACTGGGGGTCAGTGCTACCGAAACCGACCTGGTTGAAGAACAGCAAGATGGTCTGCCACTGTCCGGCCACGGCAACGGCAGCGAAAATGCCGATCACCAATGGAATGCCAACCATCAGGAATCGGCGGACTGGTTCCAGCTGGGCCTGGTAGCGCGACATGGAATCAGGTCGGGTCGAGTTTGGCGCATAGACAGGGCGGTGCTTGTAGGCACTGCGCATCGAGAACCACATTGGAACCGCCATCAGCACCAAAGCGATCAGGAAGATCACTAATTTGGAGATCCGCTCAGTCCAGTAGACCTCGGAGAAACCCAGCTGGTTGAACCAGAGGATATCAGCGTAGAAATTCGACAAGAAAACGAAGACTGCGACGAGAATGACCACCGCGAAGATGGTCAGGGTCAGCGGCGAGGCTTTCTTGCCCGAAGGGTTGGAAGGTCGTTGTGGTTCTTGGGGCCGCGGCGGACCCCCGAACGGACTATCCGATCCAAAAGACACTATCTATTCCTTACTTTGGGTTCTTCCCGTTGTTCCCAACAAGAGAACTCGTGTACCTAATTCTTGTACGGGCGTTGTGTACGAGACTGGTTTCCTTGCATCACATTCTTCCCTTGATGCCCGGCTAAATCTATTCGCATGTCGTGAAAGTCGCCGGGTCTTCACCTGCGGCGATCTTCTCCAATGCCTGGCGAGCTTCTGACAGGGTTGCAACCTTGATGACATCCAGTCCGGCAGGAATACGCCCTATGGCTTCAGCGCAGTTGTCGGCTGGGGCCAAGAAGACGGTTGCTCCGGCATTCTTCGCCGCCACCATCTTCTGGGCGATTCCACCGATTGGACCGACCTTGCCATCGGCTGAAAT
This sequence comes from Glutamicibacter sp. NPDC087673, assembly GCF_044743255.1. Taxonomy (NCBI): domain Bacteria; kingdom Bacillati; phylum Actinomycetota; class Actinomycetes; order Micrococcales; family Micrococcaceae; genus Glutamicibacter; species Glutamicibacter sp. NPDC087673. The sequence goes on along the minus strand of NZ_JBIUWB010000002.1, from coordinate 448,512 downwards.
CTCACCGGTACCTGCGATGTGGTGGTCTCCCGCCAATGAGCCTTCCGTCAGGCGGTCAATGATCGCCAAGGCAAACATCATGCCGGCGCTGGGACCGCCAACATTTTCCAACCCGAAGCTCACATCGATAGGGAACTCGTATTCGTTGCCCAGGAAGACACCCAACTGGCGTTCGCCATTCTCGGCTTCCTTGGTGTTCACAGTGACATCTACGTCGCTGTAGACGCCATGCTTATCTGGTCTGCCAACGGTCAAGATTGCTGGTTCTGCACCGCGGGAATTCAGTTCTTCCTTCAGTTGTTCCAGCGAAGTGATCTTCTCTCCTTCGAATTTCAGAAGGCGATCCTTGGGCTCAAGCACTTTTTCATTCGTGCCGGTGGAGAACTCAGCGACCGTAAGCCACTCGGTAAAGCCCTGATCCAGCTCGACCAAAGCCGCTGCCACAGCCAAGTCCTGCGATGAAGTCATCATGAAATCATTTTGTTCATTCTTCTCTTCTGAAGAGACACCACGAGAAATGATGGTTTCTTCAGGAACTAGATCCTTGGCCGGATTGACCAATGCTTCAAGTACGACAGGTATGGTGATTCGGTTCTGCCCGCCACCCTGGACGTAAATAGTCAACAGATCCAAGACGCTCTCCGAAGGGTACGACGGGGCTCCTTTGATGGAGACCACGTCGTGCCCGTTGTCCTCGCCAAGAGTGTTGAACACTGGGCCAGGCGACCGGATCATGAAATTCGTGGGGAGAAACATCATGACGCCAATCAGCAGCAGCGCAACGATGCCGGAGCTGGTGCGTTTCATGGTTTTGGAACCTCGCGGAGTGCGGCTGGAATCGCCTGGCTCCAAAGTCGAGTCTTGTGGTTCCTGTACGTGCACTGATCCTGCTCCCGCCAACTGTCAAAAAATACGCGGATCCGCCCTTGCAGACATCCCCACCCTTAGCCTACTGAAGCCCTGGGTTTAAAAGCATCAGCATCAAGGCGTATTCGATGTGCCGAAAGCGAACTGAAGCCCAGATTCATGGGAACTACCAGCTGCTCGCTGTAGTTTTAAAGGCATGGCACAGAACCCCCCGAATAACCGCCCTAACGGCGATGACGACGAGAACAATCCGCAGGACCCATTGTCTGCAATGTTTGGTCAGCTCTTCGGTGGCGGATTCGACCCGAATGACCTTCCGCCGCAGCTTCGTGATGCCCTTGGTGCTCAAGGCGATCCGGCTGCGATGCAGAAAATGATGCAGCAGGCCCAGGCCATGATGTCCGCGATGATGAGCAATAACGCCTCTTCCGGTCCGGTGAACTGGAAGCTTGCATCCGACACCGCTTTGCAGGCATACGCCAGCGATGATCCGGCGGTATCGGAGGCGCGCAGCAAAGCCATCAGCGATGCTTCAAACCTTTCTGAGCTGTGGCTGAACAACGCTACGGTGTTCGAGTCGAACGGCCACTCAACCGAGGCATGGACCCGTAAACGATGGTATGACAAGACCTTGGCCACCTGGAAGCAGGTCACCGAACCTGTCGCCGAGTCGGTAGCTAGCGCAATCACCACCGCGATGAAGGAACAGATTCCCGAAGAGATGAAGGGCATGCTCGGCAACTCCGATGGCATGTTCCGCAATCTCGGAGCCAGCATGTTCGGCATGCAGCTGGGCACTGCGCTGGGCGGTTTGGCAACCGATGTGCTTGGCGGCACCGACATCGGCCTGCCTTTGGCAGGAACCACTCCAGGCATTATCGCGGCCAACGTCAGCAAGTTCGGCGATGGCCTTGAAATCCCTGAGCAGGAAGTCCTGCTGTATGTGATTCTGCGGGAGAACGCTCACGCACGATTGTTCAACCGGGTCCCTTGGCTAAGCTCCAAGTTGATTGGTGCCGTGGAATCCTATGCTCGGGGCATCCATATCGACATGTCGCGCATTGAAGAAGCAGTACGCGGTATCGATCCGTCCAACCCCGAAGCGCTGCAATCGATGTTGGGTGAAGGATTGTTCACCCCGCAGCGCACCCCCGCTCAGGAGAAGGCTCTAGAAAACCTAGAACTGACGTTGGCATTGATCGAGGGCTGGGTTGATCATGTGGTCTCCTTGGCCGCTCAGAACCTTCCATTTGCTGGTCACCTGCGCGAGACGATGCGTCGCCGCCGCGCTTCCGGTGGCCCAGCTGAGACTGCCTTCGCATCTCTGGTGGGACTTGAATTGCGCCCACGCAAGCTGCGCGAAGCGGCTGCCCTGTGGGAGCACTTGTACGACGAACGTGGTATCGAGGGCCGTGATGCCGTATGGGATCACCCAGATCTGATGCCTACTGCGGAAGACCTCACCGATCCCAAGGGCTTCACGCATCGCCGTGAAGTTGCCGCGACCGAGTTCGACGACTTCGACGCAGCACTGGGTAAGCTTCTGGACGGCGGCTTCGACAACGCTGAACCCGAAGCCGAAGGCGATGACGGCTCAGGGAATCCAGAGGATCCGAAGAGCTGATTAGATCGAAACCTCGAAGGAGGGATGTGCACGAGTGCACATCCCTCCTTCTTGCATTGAACTACTGTTCCTCGTCATGGCCGAAACCCGAAAGTTCATCCTGGGTCCGGCCCAATTCCTTGGCGTGAGCGTTGTAGCCTGCGTGGAATGCCTCCAAGAAAATATCCGCCTGCGCTCGGCGTTCGAACCGGTTCAGCAAAGCCTGGAACCTAGGTCCGTGGCCGGCCCGCGGGGCCACCAGATGCGCCAGTTCATGGACTAGAACATAGTCTTGCACCCAGCTGGGCATATGCTGCAACGTGACCGATAAGCGGATGCTGCGCTGCCGATATGAAGCCGAACCCCAACGCTTATTCTGGTTGGCTACCCAACGCACGGATTGCGGCGCGGCTTCGCCGGCGAAGTACTGCTGGTCAAGAGATGCCGCTCGGCGCTCCAGCGCATCATCGGTATGACCCGCGGTACGCGCTTGGCGTCCCTTGCGATACTTCGAGATCATCTCATCAACGAAAGCGCGTTCCGTTTTTTCGTCCAGCGCTGCAGGGACTTGGATAATCAGCCGGTTATCGCGCCACTGGGAGGAAATGGTCTTCTTGCGCTTGGCCGAGCGCAGAACCCGCACTGGAATCTCATCCGGCGCTACGAAGTCGACGGAGTTTGGAAAAGCTGGCATTGCATTGCCCCTCTTTCCTCATCTATGGCAGTGGCCGCGGATCTTCCCGACCGCTCACTACGTCATCTCTCTAAGCTACGTCCTAGCCTGAACAGCTTCGGACCAATTCGCCAACTTGTGGAGAACCCTATGCTCGGCGCTCTCCAACGACCGCAAGTACCGCCTCGCCATATCGTTCAAGCTTGCTAAGTCCCACCCCTGGAATCTTCGACAATCCCTGGATTGAATCCGGCTGGTGCTCCGCGATGGACATGAGGGTTGCATCGGTGAATATCACGAACGCGGGGACCGAATTGGATTGGGCAATTTCTGATCGCCATTCACGCAAAGTCTCAAACAACGCTTCATCATAGGCAGCAGGGCACGAGGCGCAACGCTTGAGCTTCCGCTCTTTCGCACTGGTCAAGAAGGATCCACAGGTCATGCAGACTGCGGGCGTGATTTTCTGTTCGCGTTTGCGGTAGGTGGTCTGCTGCCTGCTGCTGGCTTGGCGTACCGATTTAATCCCATCGAGGAATCGCGATGGGTAACGGTGCGCACGTCCGCCCGGGGTCCTTGCCAACGACCAGGACAGGTACAGGTGCTTCCGCGCGCGGGTAATCCCCACGTAGAGCAATCGCCGTTCTTCATCAAAGCCCGCCTGGTCCTTGGCATAGGAGATCGGGACCAGGCCTTCGTTCAATCCAACCAGGAATACGGCATCCCATTCCAACCCCTTTGCAGCATGGAATGATGCCAAGGTGACGCCATCCAGAGTTGGCGCGTGCTGGATCGCTGCGCGGTCTTCCAATTCCTTGACCACATCGTGCAATGTGGCATCAATGTCTTGTTCTTTTTTGAGCGCAACGACTTCGTCGGCCAGGCGAACCAGTGCCGACATCGATTCCCAACGCTGGCGCACCGCACCAGTGCCGCCGCTCGGGGCATTCACCGAGTAGCCGTGCGAAGAAAGCACATCGCGCACCATCTGCGCAACCGGAGTATCTGCGGCGACGCTCAAGCCGGCCCGCAAGGCCAGCATCCCTTCCTTGACTTCACGACGGGAGAAGAACCGCTCGGCACCACGCATTACGTAGGGGATGGAATACGCCGTCAGTGCTTGCTCAAAAGCCTGGGACTGCCCGTTAGTGCGGTACAAAATGGCAATCTCGGAGATGTCCTGGCCGTTTTTGAGCAGCTGCTTGATGCGCTGGGCGACTTCCTCGGCTTCATTTTCGTCATCCGTCGCTTCAAAGAATTCAGGGGCCGGACCGTGATCGCGTTGCGCGATGAGTTCCAGTGGTTCGGGCCAGGTCACGTTACGGTCAGGGACCTGGGATTCAATGCGCCGATTAGCAAGCACCTTATTCGCCAGGTTCACGACTTCAGGAGTGGAGCGGTAATCGCGTACCAGCTTCACGACCTTTGCTTCCGGGAACCGTGTGCCGAAGTTCAGCAAGAAGTCTGGGCGTGCACCGGTGAAGGAATAGATGGTCTGGGAGGCATCGCCCACCACGCACAGTTCGTTGCGCTGGCCAAGCCAGAGATCCAGGAGCCGTTGCTGCAACGGCGAAACGTCCTGGTACTCGTCGACGACGAAGTGGCGGTACTGCTGGCGTACACTGGCTGCGACTTTTTCATTGTCTTCAAGAATTGCAATGGTCAGCAGCAGTACGTCTTCAAAGTCGATAACTCCGCGGTCATCTTTGAGCTCTTCGTAGGTTTGGAAGATACGGGCCATGCTCACTGCTTCGAGACCGTTGGGCAGTTCTCGGGTAGACGCAATCTTGGCGTAGCTTTCCGGGGTATGCATGGACACCTTGGCCCATTCGATTTCCGCAGCCAGATCACGGACCATGGCGCGGTCGCTGGAAATGCGCAGGCGACGCGCCGCCTCCGCAATGAGCGGGGCCTTGTGTTCTACCAAGTTCGGCAGGGTTCCGCCAACGGCCTGCGGCCAGAAGTACTGCAGCTGGCGCAAGGCCGCTGCGTGGAAAGTACGCGTCTGCACGCCGGGTGCGCCGAGCTGACGCAAGCGGGTACGCATCTCCGCAGCTGCACGCGTGGTGAAAGTCAGCGCGAGAACACTGGTCGGATTATAGATGCCAGTATGCACGCCGTGGGCGATCCGGTGGGTAATTGCTCTGGTCTTTCCGGTTCCTGCGCCCGCCAGAATACACAGTGGACCGCTGAGGGTTTCAGCTGCTTGCCGCTGTTCAGCATCCAGTCCCGCTAGCAAATTGTCTGCTGGCGGATTGTCGTATTCGGTCACTTGCTCAGGGCCTCCGGAAGGGGTTCGCCGTACCAGGTACGGATCAATGCGTGGGCTATCGAGACTCCGCGCGGTATATCTATTGTTCCTGATTCCAGAGCTTCACGCAGTTCTGCTCGTGTGAACCAGCGAAGGTCCATGATTTCTGCACCATCCGGAACCAGCTCTTCGCTCAAGGCTTCAGCAGCGAAACCGAGCATCAGCGATCGCGGCATTGGCCAGGGCTGGGAACCGCGATAGGCAACATCTCCAATACGCACACCGGATTCTTCAAAGATCTCGCGGCGCACGGCCGACTCCAGGGACTCCCCTGCTTCGACGAATCCTGCAAGCACCGAGTACATCCGGTGCTTGAAGGTGGCGTTGGATCCGAGCAGCAATCGATCTTGGCTGTCGATCACCGAGGCAATGATTGCCGGATCGGTACGTGGAAAAAGCTCGTGGTCATTGTTCACGCAACGCTGGCCCCACCCGAAGGTGGCCGCCCTAACGGGTGAACCGCAGCGTGGGCAGAATTTCTCTGAACGGATCCAATTGGCGATCGCCTGCGCTTCAACAAAGAGTTCTGCATGCAGTTCATTGAGCAGGTTGAAGCCTTCACGTAGCGTCGTCCAGCGCTCGATGCCGCTGGAGGCATAGTCCTCGGCATCAACGAGAGCCAGAACGTATTCCGTGCCTGATGCACGCCCCAGGTACACCTGGCGCTCGGAGTCTTTTGCGAGGTAGTCCGTGCCGTTGAGAAAGAAGAGATCAGAGCCGGTAGTTGCCGCGCCACCACCACTGATCAGCAGCACCTTGGTGCTGCGCTGCTTAAATAGGCCAGGCAAAAGCATCGGGTCTTGCTTTTCGGTCAGTGGGCGCTCAATCAGAGACTGTCCGAAGTGAAGTCCGGTAAGTGGGGTTCGATAAGTTTCTGCCAGAGCCATACCTCTAACCTAATGCACGTAGCGCTCCAGAATCTTGATGCTTACTCAATGTGGATAGCTGTTGATCAATGAGATTCGTCGCAACTCTGAATGTTGCCGGTGAATCCCGCCATATTCCGTGCGTCATTCAACGATAGAAAAGGGAATCTCGCATACGGTGGAACTTGTGAAACGCACTGCCATGGAACTCGCCGCAATTGCCACCGCCGCCGTCCCCGGATTGACTCCGGTAGGCTTCGCGGCGCTGTCCGACGATGCAGAAGATTTTGACTCAGCATTGATCGTCGACGCACTCAAGCATCGCTGGCGCGTTCGTTCACCTCGGCATGACGAGGCAAGCATGCGTCTGGAAGCAGAGCTTTCTGCCTTGCGTGCTTTCTCCGCCAAGGTCCGCGCTTCACTGCCGTTTTCCTTGCCTGCCGTAGCCGGCACCGTGCGCCAGGGCCCACTGCGCACCTTTGTCTACAAGGATATGCCCGGACACGTTCCGACCCTCGATGAATTGGTTGATGTAGGCAGCAACCTGGCCAAGTCGCTGGGCCAGTGCATGGCTGCCATCCACCAGATCCCAGATGAAGCTGTTGAGGTGGCAGGCCTGCCGACCTACACTGCCGACGAGATTCGCCAGCGCAAACTCAACGAACTGGATACCGCCGCAGCTACGGGCAAGGTGCCAAGCGGTTTGCTGCGCCGTTGGGAACACGCCATGGAGGACGTGGCACTGTGGCGTTTCAACGCTGCCGTAGTTCACGGCGACTTCGATGAAGAGCAGCTGCAGATTTCCCATTCCAGCATCACTGCAGTCAAGGGTTGGACAGATTTGCACGTCGGTGATCCCGCCGATGACTTCGCTTGGCTTTCGGCCATAGAAGACCAGAGCTTCAGCGAGCGCGTTTTCACCGCCTATGTCGAAGCCCGTGGCAAGGCTGCGGATCCGCACATCATGCGTCGCGCCGCGCTGGCCGCCGAATTCGCGCTGGCGCAGTGGCTGGTGAAGACTTTGGATTCCAAGGACTACGAGCGCATCGCCGAGGCCGAAGAGATGCTACGCGAATTGGACCAGAACATCGCGGAGTACGGTGGCCAGCCATTGTCGGTCGTGGAAGCTCCGCGCCCTTTGGCTCCCCAGCCAGAAGCACCGGCCCAGAAGGCTCCGGAAAAGCCGGCTGCCGTCGCCGCGCCAAGCATTAACACCGACAAGGTCACTCCCCTGGCTGCGGAATCGCCGAACTCCGCAACACCCCGAAGCACAGCGTCCAATGTCCAGACCGCGCCAGAGAAGTCAGGTGACCAGCCAAAATCTGATGCTGTTCAGGCTGATGCCAAGAACAGTGCACCTGCGGAGGAAGAACCCGCCTCCAAAGCCGCCGAACACGATAGTGATGCAGCGGAAGCCGAGTCAGCTGCCGCACAGCCAATCAGCACGGCTGAGCCTGCTGAAGAGAACAACAAGCCTGTTGAGGACGCCGGGAAGTAAAGACTTCCCAGCGTCCTGAGCGGCTAGCCTTCGAGCTGTTCAAACGCGCTGCTGATCATCTGTTCCAGTTCTTGTTCATCGGAGAGATACTCCGCGTGGATCGTAATGCCCGCCGCCACATAGTAGAAGGCGGCCTTGATCTCCTCCAGCGGGATTCCGTGCAGGCGTGACCAGCCCAGACGATACACCGCGAGCTGGACCAGCTTGCTCTTCAAATCCTTGCCGCTAGGAACTCGACCGGTTTTCCAGTCCAGCATCAGCCACGTACCGTCGTCCATCCGGAAGACGGCATCAATGCGGCCACGCACAGCCACCGGCCCCACACGGGTCTCCAATGGAACCTCGACATAGGCCGGCTGCAGCTTGGACCATTCGCTGGATAGGAACGCTTCCTTCATGGATTCAAGGTCCAGCGCCTCATCAAGATAGCCATCTGCCGGATCCTGCAGGTCTCCCAGATCAAGCATTGACGTCTTCTCGTAGAACTCTTCAATCCAGGCATGGAACGCGGTACCGCGCCGTGCAGCCAGTCCCGGTCGACGAGGCACCGGGCGTCGAAGGTTTTCCAGTACCCCAACCGGGTCCTCGGCCAGCTCTACAAACAACGAAGCACGCACATGCTCAGGTGCCTCGATGCTGCGTTCACGGCCAGCCAAGAACTCGCGCTGGCCTAGAAGTTTCTCCGCTTCTTCAGCCCACTGCCTCCCGAAGCTGGTCAGCGGCTCATGATCTGTTGGAACGGATTCGAGATCCTTCGCCACATCCGCAATGACATTGCGCCGTGAATACGGGTATGGAGTCTTTTGCACTCCCCCCGTGACGACGGGGCCTTCCAATGGATCGTACGGCCACAGCGCTTCAAGGGGCGTCAAAGTGCTCGGGTTTTGTTCCGGCGCTTCCTCGTCCTTCACCCAGACCCCGATCTCCGTCTGGGGTTCCTCGCTTTCGGCCAGCGGAAGCAAACAGGTGAAGAATTCTGATGGCTCGGTTGGCTTGGTACGGGTGCTCGTCCAGACGCTGCTACTGCAAATCAGCAATGACTTGGCGCGGGTCACCGCAACATAGGCCAGGCGACGCTCTTCGGCAATGTGGTGGTCCTCTACCTGGTCCTTGAAAACCGATTCGGCTTCCAGCAGTTCCTTCAAAGCCGGCTGGTCGGTGTCCCATTGGGGCAGGTCCCGGGCGTCGCCACGGATTTCCCAGGGCAGCGCTTTGTCACCGCTGGTCCACCGGTCGGATTTGGAACCCGGGAACACCCCGTCGTTCAAGGTCATCACCGCCACGATGTCCCATTCCAATCCCTTGGACGCGTGAACCGTCAGCAATTGGACTGCCGCGGGGTCAGCATCTTCGCTTGGCAGCGGTAGTCCCTTTTCCTTTTCGGCGGCCTGTTCCAGCCACATCAAGAAGCCGGACAGTTCAACGCGTGGCGCATTGCGGCAGTATTCGCGCACCACATCGGCGAAGGCATCGAGGTTGGCTCGCGCCTTGTCTCGAGATATCCACGGACGGGCAGCCACCTCGATGTCCAGGTTCATGGCGCGTTCGGTCTCGCGAATCAGCGTTTCAAGGTCGTCATTGGCCAGCAGCCGCAGGCCGGCGAGTTCATCGCGCAGAGCCGCCAAGCGCTCGTAGCCCGCTGCGCTAATGGTCCTGCCGTCATTGCTGGTCCACCCTTCCCTGGGCAGGAAGTCCAGTGCTTCGACGAGGCTGGCCGCATCATTGAGTTCGGCGCGGGCCGCCTCGGTCACTGCTTCTTCGGGGCTCTGCGCCTCTTCGCTTTCTGCCGGGTCTGGCTGCAGCCCGCGGGCTCGCCGCCGTTCCAGCTGGCGGGACCAATCGGCGAAGGCCATCAGGTCTGCGGCACCCAGCCGCCAGCGCGCTCCAGCCAATAAGCGCATGAGCTTGTCGGAGCGCAGCGGGTCAACCAGCACGTGCAGGTACGAGACCAGGTCGGTGAGCTCAGGGGTGCTCAGCAATCCGGATAGTCCCACGAGCTGGTATTTGATGCCCCGCTCAGCGAGCACCTCGCCCATGATGCTCAACTGGGTACGATTTCGCGAGAGCACCGCACTGGTCTTCGGCTCGGAAGATGCCCTATTCTCGGCAACAATCATGTCGGCTATGGCTTCTGCCTCGTCCCGAACCGTCGCGCAACGGTTGAGCACCACACGGCCTGGCTTGGCATGCGCCGAGGAATCCAAGGGCTTGACCGAGACCGGGCCTTGATGCTTCGGCCCGCCGGCGGTGATGCTATTCGCTGCCGCGAGCACGTTGACCGTATTGCGCCATGCGATGGTCAGGTGCTTCACGTGGGCGACGTCCCGGCCTGTGTCTCGAACAATCGGGAAGACTTCTGGGAATCGGAACAGCTGTCCGGCACTGGCCCCGCGGAATCCGTAGATGGATTGGTTAGGGTCACCCACCGCGGTGACCGGATGGCCTTCGCCATAGAGTTGAGAGAAGAGCACCATCTGCGCGTGCGAGGTGTCCTGGAATTCATCCAGCAGCACCACCTTGTGGCTAGCCCGTTCGGCGAGCGCAGCTGCCGGCACCTCCTGGGCGATACGCGCTGCGTGGGCCACCAAGTCGCCGTAGTCCATCACCCCGAGGCGCTTCTTTTCCCGGGCGTACTCTTCAGCCAACTCAGCGATGGTGGCACGTGAAGCCAGCTTGTCGATGAGCTTGAGGGCTGCTTGGGTAGTTTTCTTGGGCTTCTCTGCGTCCATCGGCAAGGTGCGCAGGCGTGCTACCAGGTCATCAATCCACTGATGGGCCTCAGGTGCGGTGACCAAGTGCTCGGATGCTTCCGAACTGAAGGAAACGATGGCATCAATCAGTGTGCTGGTGGCACTGTTCAGGTGCTCGTAGTTGCCGGTGTATCTTTCCAGCACCGAGTGGGCCACCTGCCATGATTGGGCCGCGCCCAACAAGGCACTGTCTTCTTCAAGGCCGAGCCGCAGCCCATGGTCTTGGACCAGGGTGTTGGCGTAGGAGTGGTAGGTGGATACCGCAGGGTCCAGGAAGTCCCGGGTTTCTTCTGGGCTGAGCAGACCGGTGGCCACAAGCTGCGCGATCTTGGCACGGATACGCACGGAAAGCTCTCCCGCTGCCTTGCGGGTAAAGGTCACCCCGAGGATCTCTTCCGGCCGGACCAGTTGGTTGGCTACCAGCCAGACGACTTTGTCCGCCATGGTTTTGGTCTTACCCGAGCCGGCGCCGGCGATGACCAGCATCGGTTCCAATGGCGCAGCGACTATCTCAGCCTGCTGCGCGGTGGGCGGAAACTGCTCGCCCAGGGCTGCGGAGAGTTCTTCTGGAGTGAATCTGATATTGCTCATGGTTCGGTGACCTGTCGTCCTTGGGCGCACAAAGGGCAGATTTCGGGCAGCGTGCAGTTGCCGAGGATCCCTGCGGCTCCCGAAACGTGCCGGGTAATGAATTCACTGTTTCCCATCAGCGAGGCAGCTTCGAAGATGAGCGTGCGGGCCCAGTCCTCTTCACCAATTGATGGTTGTTCACGGACCGAGGCGCCCTTGGTGCTGGTACCGACGTAGACCAAGGATGCGCCGGCTGGCTCATCCGGGAGTCCTGCAGTTTCCTCGTGATCTTGCAATGCACCGAGCTGGATTGCGGTTTGGTAGACGCCTAGCTGCGGGTGTTCCAAGGTTGCGTCCTTGGATGGCGCAGTGGAACCGGTTTTCAGGTCAACGACCCTCACCTTGCCGTTGGCGTCAGCTTCGACGCGGTCGATAATTCCGCGAAGCTGGATATGCGTGCCGTCAGGGGCCGGGACCTCGATCTGGAACGGCATCTCGCGAGCCACCAGTTCGCGTCCTTCTTGGCGCATGGTGACGCAGTAGGCGGCGAACTTCTTGAGCATGCTATTGGCACGGTCGAAGTCCCTTTGACCTTCCCAGTTCTCCAGTTTTTCCAGCTCTGGCCAGCGTTGCTCCAGGATCTGCTGGTATTCGCTTCCGCTTGCATCGGGATGCTCTTCGGCGATGGAGTGGATCAGCGTACCCAAGGAGGCCGCGAAATCGCGGGCAGCGGTTCCACCAGCGCTTTGCACAAACCAGTTCAGCGGCGATTTCACCAGGGTTTCCACCTTCGACGGTGACACCCGCCGAGGCTGGTCTTCCGGGATAACCGGTTCATGGGTAGTCAGTTCGCGCAACCCCCACCAGGAACTTGGATGCGCTCCTCGCACCGGGCGCTCTGCCTGAGCCAGGCGTCCAAGCACGTGGGTGGCGTCCTGGTACAGGTTAGCTGCTTCCACATCGTCCGGCGCTGGCGCTGCCCCAAGGCCGGCGGCCCTGGCTCTCTCGGCGGTGCTGCGCAGCTCTGCCACCAAGGTTGGAAGCGAACGGATGCGCGGAACCGCGGTTGGTTCCCTGCCTTCTGGCCCCGGTGGCTCGACCAGATCCAGGAAAGAGGAAGGCTGGCTGTCTTCGTTATCGACCGCCGTGCAAATCAGCTGGTCTCCAGCACGGGAGACGGCATTGCTGAAGCTGCGCAATTCGTCGTTGCGGATTTGGCGTACCAGATGCGTTGGCGTTCGGGTGGCCAGGAATTCAATGCCATGCTCCGCGGCGTCGGCGAGCGCATTGGAACCGAGCAGCTCGCCACGGAGCCGGAGGTTGGGCCAGGAGCCTTCTTGCAGCCCGGGGATAAAGACCACTGGCCATTGCTTTCCGGCAGCGGCAGCGGTAGTGAGAACCGTGACGGTTTGCCCACCGGCAGCACGGGTTGCCAAGGAGTCCATGGGCAATTCCTGCTGCAAGATGTGCTCGATGAACTGCTGGACGCTGGCGCCGGGAAGCTGATCCACAAAACGTTCTGCGGCTTGGAAAAGCGACAGGACAGCATCCAGGTCATGATCTGCGCGGCGGGCGGCAGTGCCGGTGCCCAGAGCCTCTTCGCGCCAGGCCTTTGCCCGGCCCGAGGCCTCCCACATCACCCAGAGCGCTGTTTCCGGTGTAGCGGTTCCGCTGGCCAGTTCGTCTTGCAGCGCGGAGTACATCTTCAGCAGCCGGTTCAATCCGTAACCCGGCTTGCCCAATTTCTCGGCCATTGCCGGTTCACGCAGGCAGGATTCAAGCAACTCCTGGCTGGAGCGGCTTCCGCCGGCTGCGGCTTCCTGCTGGCGCAAGAGCTGGCGGATCCGGCGGATTTCCAAGGCAGTGCTCATCCCATAACGCGACAGCAGCAGGTTCTGCATCAGGAGCGGGTCATCGGTGACAGAATCGCTGAACGCCAAGTTCAACAGGTCAAGCAGCGGACGGACCGCACCTTCATCCTTCAATGGAATTTCGGCCGGCGGCACCTGCACGCCGATTCCCTGGCCTTCAAGAAAACGGCTGAAGGAGCGCACCTGTGAACCGTTGCGCACCACAATCGCAATTTCAGCTAGGCTGCGGTTCTCGTAGAGGTTCAGATGCACTATCCGCTGGGCAATGAAACGTTCTTCCAAGGTGGAATTCTCGAATACCAGTGCCTGGCACAGTTCGTGTTCCGGCACGTTCAACGGCTCAATAGCTCGTCCGCGCAAGCCTGCAGCCAGCGGCACGCGGCTGACGATCCGTTTCCATGCCTCGGTGATCTGTCCAGACATTCGATAGCCGTGGGTCAGTTCGAGGCACGTCGCTTCGCCAGCACTCGCGTAATTCTGTGCGAAACGATGCAATTCATCGGTGCGGGCACCGCGGAATCCCTGAACTACGCTGTCAGGTGCAGCGAAAGCGACCATGGCGCGGTCCTTGCCGAGCAGAGCCAGGAGGCGGTGCTGCGACAGGGTGGCTTCTTGCAGGTCATCCACGAGGATCAGGGCCAACCGGTCCTGTTCTGCGTGCAGGAACGCTTCATTGTCTTCCAGAATTTGTGCCGCCCGGGTAATCAGCCCTGCCGGGTCGAAGGCTTCGGCGCTGCCCAAGTCCAGCAGGTCGCGGTATTCCTGGTAGAACAGCGCCGCAGCGTGCCATTCGGGGCGGTTGGCTTGCTGGCCGAGGTCAGCGATGTCTGCAGGTTCCAATCCCAGCTCTGAAACACGGTCGAAGAACTCGCGGATTTCCTTGCGGAAGCCGCGAGTCCCTACTGCCAGCGCCAGTTCGCTTGGCCACTGCGGTCCTTCGGTGAGGCCTTCGGCATGGCCTTCCAGCAGGTGGCCGATGAGGGTGTCCTGTTCCGGACCGGAGAGCAAGCGGGGAATGCGTTCGAGCTGGGGCAAGAGTCCTTCAACGCGGGCACGGCGGATCAAGTCAAAGGCATAAGCCGACCAGGTGCGAACCACCGGTTCGGTGAAAGTCCGTTCTGCTCGGCGGCTGAGCTCATCACGGATCGAGGCAGCGGTCAGTCGAGTTGGCCCGATGATCAAGAGGGCCTGCGGATCGAGCCCGGCGTCAAGGTGCGCCACCGCGGTGTCGATGAGCAGATGGGTCTTGCCGGTACCCGGAGCCCCAGTGACCAGGACCGGGCTTTCCACCGAATGCAAGTGGCCAAGGACCGAGGTGGCTTCTTCGCGGGGCTGGCTTCGGGTCTCTTCCATACTCATAGTTGATCATCCATCTCGGACATTTTGGGGTTGCCCAGCGCCGTACGCAGCGCGTCAATTTTTTCCCACGCCCAGTCGTTGGGGTTCCAGCGGTATCTATTCATGTTCACGTGACGGCCAGGTGCTGACAGTTCTTCTGCGATCCAGTGCCGTTCTGCTGCTTCGGCAAGCGCATCGGCCATGGAACCGTTGGAGCGGATAATCCGCCACCATGGTGTCCCTTCCGGCGCGCTTGCCATCGCCTTGCCCGTTTGGCGTGCTCCCCCGCTTCCGAGAAGTTCTGCCACGTCCTTGTAGCTGAGCACCGCCCCTGCCGGGACGAGTGCTGCGAGGCGATGCACCGCCTCTGAATAGTCCAGGGGCTTTTCGGCTGCGTCAGATGTCATAGCCCTATTCTGCCAATTAGCTTGCAGGACTCCACAACACGCAATTCGCAGGGCCGTCCTGTCCCGCCTTGGCTGTAGCGTTATATCCATGACTGAATGGCACAAGGGCCTGGCAATTGGCTTTGATTTGGAAACCACTGGTGTTGATACCAATACTGCACGCATCGTTACGGCATCGGTTGTCTTGCTGGATGCCGATGGCAAAGTGGTGAACAACCGCGAGTGGCTGGTAAACCCCGGGGTCGAGATTCCAGAGGCCGCGGCCGCAGTTCACGGAATCTCCACCGAGAAAGCCCGCGCCGACGGTGCCCCGGCGAAACAGTCCGTTCAGGAGATCTTGAATTTGCTGAAGTTCGCCTCGGAGCAAGCGCCAATCGTTGCTTTTAATGCTTCGTACGATTTCTCAGTGCTCTACAGCGAAGCCGTTCGCTACGACCTTGAGCCGTTTTTCCCGGGCAATGTGATCGATCCGTTCATCATCGACAAGCAGGTTGACAAGTTCCGCAAGGGGAAGCGCACCCTTGCGGCGGCTTGCGAGTTCTACGGTGTAGTCCTCGAAAATGCGCACACCTCGTTGGCCGATGCAGTTGCCTGCGTCGAGGTCGCTCGCCAGCTGGGCGAACGCTATCCGCAGTTGCAAGTAGATCCGATGGTGCTGCACGGCTGGCAGATCGGTTGGGCGAAAGAACAGGCAGAAAGTTTCCAGAAATACTTGCGCAAGACGAAGCCTGAAGCTGTTGTCGACGGCGCTTGGCCTATCACCGAGTCGTAAAGATTGAAATAATCAGCTTCTTGTGCCCCGTTTCACATGGGGTCAACAGGCCTCGCGACCACCATGCGGAAGCCAATCGTTCATTTTCTGTCACAAATCAACAAATTATATTCGAAGGTTCCCCCATTAAGGCCTCATACTAAGAATCTTGACTGTAATTTCCCCTTGATTCGGGCGATTTTGTTCGATGATGATTCAATGGAGGGTACTCTCTACACCCTTTGAGAATCTGAAGGAACACGCCTAGTGATCACAGTCAGTGACCTGCGCAAGGTCTACCAGCAAGACGGCAAGGATGTTGTTGCCCTTGATGGTGTCAGCCTTGAAGTCCCTACCGGGAAAATTCATGGCATCGTCGGACATTCCGGAGCGGGTAAATCCACTCTCGTCCGTTGCTTGACCTTGCTCGATCAGCCTACATCCGGAACCGTTGCCGTTAACGGCAAGGAGCTGACCAACGTCAGCACCGACGAGTTACGGAATGCGCGACGTCGAATTGGCATGGTTTTCCAGCACGCGAACCTCTTCGACTCGCGCACCACCGAGCAGAATGTGGCATACCCGCTGGAGCTTGGTGGCATGCCCAAAGCCGAAATTGATGCCAAGGTCGCTGAACTCCTGGAGCTCGTGGGCCTAACCAGGTTCGCCAAAGGGTACCCATCCCAGCTTTCCGGTGGCCAGCGCCAGCGCGTTGGTATCGCCCGGGCGCTGGCCACCGATCCGGATGTCCTGCTCTGTGATGAGCCGACCAGTGCCTTGGATCCGAAGACCACCGATGAAATCCTCGATTTGGTCAAGAAGCTGCGCGATCGGTTGAACATCACCGTGCTGATCATTACCCACGAAATGCACGTCGTGAAGCAAGCCTGCGATTCCGTTTCGCTGCTGGAAGGCGGCAAGATCGTGGAGCACGGCAATATCGAACAGGTCATCACCAACGCCGAAGGCACTTTGGCTTCCACGTTGCTCCCGCTTCCGGGCGACGCACCACGCATCGAGGGCGAAGGACCGATCCTGGACCTGCTCTACACCGGCGGCCAGGCGACCCAGCCTGTCATCTCTTCCATTGCCCGCTTGTTCAATACGGATGTCAATGTCTTGGCTGGTTCGGTCGAGCAGCTTGGCAACCAGCAGTACGCGCACTTGCGCCTGCAGCTGGCTCCCGACGCGGATCTGGATGCAATCGTGAACCACCTGAAGTCCACCGGCATCGCCGTAACCGTGAAGGGAGCCAAGTAAGCAATGGATTTCTTCTCCCCCACAGTGCTCAAGGCCGTAGGCCAAGCGACCGTCGAAACCCTGCAGATGGTCTTGATCTCAGGTGTGATCACCGTGATCATCGGACTGCTGCTGGGTATCTTGCTGCATGTCACTGGCAAAGGCGGACTGGCGCCGGTCCGCTGGCTAAACGCGATTCTCTCCACGGTGATCGTGAACATCACCCGTTCCGTCCCGTTCGCCATCTTAATGGTCGCCCTGATTCCGTTCGCCGCGATGCTCATCGGCACCGCGCTGGGCCCGATCGCTGCCTCGGTCTCTTTGACCATCGGCACGGTCCCATTTTTCGCCCGCCTGGTGGAAACCGCCTTGCGCGATGTTTCCGCTGGCAAGGTCGATGCCGCGCTGGTGATGGGTTCCACCAAGCTGCAAACCATTCGCAAGGTCCTGGTGCCTGAAGCCATGCCCGGCATCATTTCGGCCGTCACCACCACTCTGGTGACCTTGATCGGCTACTCCGCGATGGCTGGCTTGGTAGGCGGTGGCGGTTTGGGTCGTCTGGCCTACAACTACGGCTACGTCCGCTACAACATGCCCATCATGCTTGCGACCATCGTGATTATCGTGATCATGGTCCAGCTGGTGCAGGTCATCGGTGATGCGATCGCCCGCAAGGTCGATCACCGCTAGTCAAAACTTCCGCCGGTCTATCCGGCGGAGCCGTGGAACCGCTGAGGACACGGCAAATCCACTCGCATCGTGCCTCACGGCTCTACCTAAGGAAAGACAAGTTATGCGCAAGAAACTCGGACTCGCCATCACCGGTGTTGCCACCGCATTCGCCCTGACCGCTTGCGGCAGCAGCGAACCAACTGCTGATGCTGCAGCGACCCTGGATCCGGCAAACCCTACGGTTATCAAGGTAGGCGCCAGCCCGGTCCCACAGGCAGACATCCTGAACTTCATCGATGAGAACTTGGCGAAGGAAGCCGGCATCGACTTGGAAGTCATGGAGATCGATGACTACGTCACCCCGAACACCGGACTTGCCGACGGCTCGCTGGATGCCAACTACTTCCAGACCGAGGCCTATCTGGCTACCGAGATGAAGGAAAAGGGCTACGAGTTCGCGCACGGCGCTGGCGTTCATGTGGAGCCAATGACCGTCTTCTCGAAGAAGTTCAAGGACGCCAAGGACGTCGCAGAAGGCACCAAGGTACTGCTGAACAACGACCCGGTGAATCAGATCCGCGGCATGCGCGTTCTGGAAGAAGCAGGGCTGCTGCAGAACCTCAGCGATGATGATTCCCTGCTGACCGTCAACGGCAACGCGGACAAGAACCCGCTGAACCTCGAAATCACTGACGCCAACGCCGAGCAGGTCGTCCAGTACTACAAGTCCGATGATTCCATCGGCTTGGCGGTCATCAACGGCAACTACATCGTCCAGGCCAAGCTGGACAAAGCAGAGATGCTTGCCCAGGAGTCCGGCGAGAACAACCCCAACGCCAACTTCCTGACCTGGCGCGACGGCGAAGAGACCCCGGCTGTTGCGAAGCTCGAAGAGCTGCTGCACTCCGATGAGGTCCGCGATTACATCGAGAAGACCTGGACCGACGGCAGCGTTATCGCCGCTTTCTAATCCGGTTTCCAGCCACGGGGCATTCCCGAACGCTTGAACCTTGACTGCCCGAGTTCCGTATACGGAACTCGGGCAGTTCCGTTTCCCGCCGTTTTCCCAGGCTTAAATAAGCCAGGGCCAGGCAAGCACCTCACGGTGCCTGCCTGGCCCTGGCTATTGCCCTCGGGAGCCTGCAATTAGGCCGTGGCGGCCGCAGCGGCCCGGGCAGCTGCTGGGAGGGCCGCGAAGATCTTCTCCATTGCGGCATCATCATGGGCCGCCGAGACGAACCATGCTTCGAAGACGCTTGGCGGCAGGTACACCCCGGAGTCCAGCATCGAGTGGAAGAACGGTGCATAGCGGAAGGCTTCCTGCCCCTGCGCATCAGCGTAGTTGTGCACTCCCCTTTCGGAGGTGCCGAAAGCTACCGAGAACAAGGTACCGGCGCGCTGAATCGAGTGGTCCAGGCCAGCAGCATTGAAGGATTCGGTGATGGCACCCTGCAGCGCCTCGGACTGCTTGGCCAGGTGCGCGTAGACGTCCTCGGTCGCGTGGGTCAGCTGGGCGATGCCGGCAGCCATCGCGACCGGGTTGCCCGACAGCGTGCCTGCCTGGTAAACCGGACCCAATGGTGCCAGGTAGTCCATGACCTCAGCGCGTCCGCCCAGGGCCGCGGTGGGCAAACCGCCGCCGATGACCTTGCCGAAGGTGTAGAGGTCTGCGTCCCAGCCCTCTTCCTTGCCGGTCAGGCCCCAGTAGCCCGATGAGGAAGCGCGGAAGCCGGTGAGGACCTCGTCGAGGATCAGCAGCGCGCCGTGCTTGGCGGTAGTCTCCTTCAGGAACTTGTTGAAGCCGTCCTCTGGAACTACGACACCCATGTTGCACGGAGCCGATTCGGTAATCACCGCAGCGATATTCGCACGGTGCTCGGCGAAGGCGGCCTCGATGGCGGCGCGGTCGTTGTAGGGCAGCACCAGGGTCTCTGCTGCCGTGGCAGCGGTCACGCCGGCGGAACCTGGCAAGGCCAGAGTGGCAACACCCGAGCCGGCGTCGGCCAGCAGGCCGTCGAGGTGGCCGTGGTAGCAGCCGGAGAACTTGATGACCAGGTCCCGGCCGGTGTAGCCGCGGGCCAGGCGGACGGCGGTCATGGTGGCTTCGGTGCCCGTGGAGACCATGCGCACGCGTTCCACCCCGCCCATGCGGGACTTGATCAGCGCGCCGAGCTTGGCCTCATCCGGAGTGGATGCGCCGAAGGACAAACCGCGGTCCACGGCCGCGTGCACGGCAGCCTGGATCTCCGGGTGGGCGTGGCCCAGCAGTGCCGGACCCCATGAGCACACCAGGTCGACATACTCCTTGCCGTCGGCGTCGGTCAGGTATGCGCCCTTGGCGCCGACCATGAATGGAGGAACACCGCCGACCGAACCGAAGGCGCGCACCGGGGAGTTCACGCCACCTGGCATGACTTCGCGGGCTTCGGCGAAAAGCTTTTCAGAGTTCGACATGTTATTACTTGCCTTCCTTGAGCCAGCCGGCAACTTCGGCTGCATAGTAGGTGAGGATCTGCTGGGCACCGGAGCGCTTGATCGACAGCAGCGATTCAAGCACGGACGCCTTGCGGTCAATCCAGCCGTTGGCGGCGGCGGCCTCGATCATCGAGTACTCGCCGGAAATCTGGTAGGCGGAGACTGGAACTGGGGAAATATCGGCAATATCGCGCACGATATCCAGGTAGCTCATGGCCGGCTTGACCATGATCATGTCCGCGCCTTCGGCAATATCCAGTTCAGCTTCCAGCACCGCTTCGCTGCGGTTGGCCGAATCCATCTGGTAGGTGCGGCGGTCCCCCACCAGCTGGGAGTCCACTGCCTCGCGGAACGGGCCGTAGAAGGCGCTGGCGTACTTGGCGCTGTAGGCGAGGATGGAGACATCCTGGCGCCCGGCAGCATCCAGTGCCTGGCGGATGACGCCGATCTGGCCGTCCATCATGCCCGACGGGCCCAGCATGTGGGCGCCGGCCTCGGCCTGGGCCACTGCCATCTGGCCGTAGATTTCCAAGGTGGCATCGTTATCCACGTTGCCCTGGGCATCGAGCACGCCGCAATGGCCGTGCGAGGTGAATTCATCCAGGCAGACATCGGACATGACCACCAGTTCATCGCCTACCTCGGCGCGCACCGCGGCAATGCCGCGGTTCAAGATGCCCTGCGGGTCCAGACCGGCCGAGCCGTTCTCGTCGCGTACTTCCGGGATGCCAAAGAGCATGATGCCACCCAGCCCCACCTCGGCCGCGTTCGCCG
Source organism: Glutamicibacter sp. NPDC087673 (assembly GCF_044743255.1). Lineage (NCBI taxonomy): Bacteria > Bacillati > Actinomycetota > Actinomycetes > Micrococcales > Micrococcaceae > Glutamicibacter > Glutamicibacter sp. NPDC087673. The sequence continues at coordinate 427,847 of NZ_JBIUWB010000002.1, read as the reverse complement.
CGGCAGCCTTCAGCGAGTCCATGGTGTGCTGGTAGACCCCCGGCATGGAGGTGATCTCGTTGGGTTCGCCCAGTCCCTCGCGCACGAAGGCAGGCAAGATCAGTTGGCGTGCCGAAAGCTCATTTTCTGCCACCAGGCGGCGGATGGCAGGATTCTGCCGCAACCGGCGCGGGCGATGCTGAGGGAAACCCATGGCTCCTCTTTCTCCAGTTCTCATAACTTCTTATTCCGTTGTGCACACTTCCGGTCCCGGAGTTACCGGTGCCGGAGCAAATCTTGGGCCGCACGGGCCAGGCCCTGCGGGGTGGGAGCGGAGGCCACGGCATGCACCGGCAGCCCGGCACGCTCCATGGCCCGGGCCGTTGGACGGCCAATCGCGATGGTCCGCAGCTTCCCGGGCAGCTGCGTCCCTGCCAGCTGCACGAAGCGGCGGACCACGCTGGGCGCCGAGAAGACCACCAAATCCTGTTCTTCCAGTCTGCCACCGATCCGGTTCGCCGGTAGGACGTTGAGTCCGGCTGCCGCTTCCGGCTCAGAGACCGGGGTGCCGGGCGCCGGGGCATCCACGGTTTCATAGGCAATGAATTCGTTGACCTGCACCGGGTATTTGCCCAGCCCATCAGCCAGCGTGGAGCTGGCCAGATCGCCGTGCGGATAGCAGATCCTGGCACCCGGCTCAGGGATCCATGCCGCAAGCATGCCGGCAGCCGATTGCTCTTCAGCTTCGAAGTCCACGCTGCGGCCCAAGTGCCGCTTGATGGCCTCGGTGGTCTTCTCTCCAACCGAGGCCAGACGCAGCTGCTCCGGCAGGAGCGCTCCAGCCAGCACCTGCTGCACCACCTTGACGGTATTCACCGAGGTGAAGACCAGCCAGGAGTAGTCTCCGGCGACCAGATCGCTGGCCATGCGCTGCAATGCGCTGCGGTCGGCGGGCCAAACAGTTTCGATCAGCTGGGCGCACCACGAGGTGATGCCCAGCCGATCGAATTCCTGCACGGTGGCCGCGGCACGTGCCGGGTTGCGCAGGATCAGTGCTTGATAAGCCATGGTCCGGAACTAGGCCAGCCCGGCAACTACGGCAGCGCCATCAGCGATCATCGACTGCGCCAGCGAACGGCCCAGCTGCTGTGCTGCATCCGCCGTGCTGCAGGAGATCCGCGCACTGCGGCGCATGGTCTGCGAGCCATCGGGGTTGCAGGCCACCGCTTCGAGGACCAGCTCATCGCCCTCGATATGGGCCAAGGCGCCAATCGGGGCAGCACAGCCGGCTTCCAATTCGGAGAGCAGCGCACGTTCGGCCTCCACCTGCATGCGGGTAGCGGCATCATCGAACTGCGCCAGAGCCGCATCCAATGCGCCGTGGCCGGTGCCCGCGGTACGGGTTTCCAGCGCCAAGGCGCCCTGGCCCGGGGCGGGCAGCATGATGGAGGGATCCAGGTACTCGGTGATGTGCTTGTCCAAGCCCAGGCGGCGCATCCCGGCAGCTGCCAGGATCACCGCGTCCAGGTCACCCTGGGTGCCGCGGCCCACGCTGCCATCATCCAGCGTCTTCCCGACACCCTTGACCCGGCCCAAACGGGTGGGGACGTTGCCGCGGATATCGACAATCTCGAAGTCGCTGCGGTAGGCCAGCAGCTGGGCTGCACGGCGCGGCGAACCGGTACCGATCTTCGCACCCTGGGGCAGCTGGTCCAAGCCCAGCGAGTCGCGCGAGCACAGGGCATCGCGGACATCCTCGCGCGGCGGGATCGAGGCCAGGACCAGGCCCTCGGGCTGCGCAGTGGGCAGGTCCTTGAGCGAGTGCACGGCCAGGTCGCAGCCGGAATCGAGCAGGTGCTGGCGCAGCGCGGCGGCGAAGACGCCGGTGCCTCCGAGGGTGGCCAGCGAGCCGGTCACCACATCGCCTTCGGTCTTGACCAGCACGGTCTGCGCGGCCAACCCGGAAATCCCGGCCAGCTTCTGCGCGGCCCATCCGGTCTGGGTGGTCGCCAGCGCGCTGCCGCGCGTTCCTACGCGAAATGCTTCGGTCATGGCTGGGGTACACCAACTTCTGAATCGACTGCGCCGATGGTCGGGCGCAAGGTTCCGTCCAGGGCGCGCTTCTCGCAGCAGCCCGGACGGCAGACATCAAACCATGGGCCGCCTTCGAGAACCGAGGTGCGGCCGGCGCGCAGGGCCTTGCCATCGGGGCCGGCCAGGCGTTCTTCGACCAAGTCCACCAGTCCGGAGATGAACGCCTGGTGGGTGCCCGGGGTGGCGACGCGGTCAAAGGCCAGGCCCAGTTGGGCGCAGCTGTCCTTGGCTTCGGTATCCAGATCCCACATGACTTCCATGTGGTCCGAGATGAAGCCGATGGGCACGACCACGACGCCGGCGACACCGGCTGCGACATCCTCTTCCAGCGCGTCGTTGATATCCGGTTCCAGCCATGGCACATGCGGTGCCCCGGAGCGGGACTGGTAGACCAGGCTGTGCTCCAGGCCCTTGGCCTCCTCTACCTGGGACAGGATGTAGTTGGCCACCGCCTGGTGCTGGCTGGTGTAGAGATTCCCGTAGCCTGCGGCCCGGATACCTTCGGGTCCTGCGGCCTCGGCGTCGGCCATCGGAATGGAGTGGGTGACGAAGACGATCTTGATCGCCCCGTCTTCCTTGCCCGCTTCGGCCAGCTGCGCACGCACATTGGCCAGCGAGGAACGCAAGGACTGCGCAAAGGGCGTCACGAAGGCAGGAGTGTCGAAGAACTGGCGCAGCTTGTCCACTTCCACCACACCGTCCAGCCCGGTGTTGACTAGGCCCATGCCCGCATCCTCGCGGTACTGGCGGCAGGCCGAGTAGCCGGAGTAGGCGCCGGTGCCCACGAGCAGCACCTTGCGGTGGCCGTCGGCGGCCAGCTGCTTGAGGGTGTCGTCGATAAACGGGTGCCAGTTGCGGTTGCCCCAGTAAATGGGCAGGTCGATGCCGCGGGTAGCCAGCTCTGCCTCCAGCGCGGCTTTCAGTGCACGGTTCTGCGCGTTGATTGGCGAGACGCCGCCGTTCTTGCGGTAGTGCACCGCAACTTCTTCCAGGCGCTCGTCAGGGATGCCGCGGCCCTCGGTGACCTTGCGCAGGAACGGGATGACATCATCCTGCCCTTCCGGTCCGCCGAAGGATGCCAGCAAGATGGCATCGTAGGACTTGGGAATCATCTGGCCGTTGCGGTCATATCCCTCGCGGGGGTCAAAGGCCTGGCTCACTTCAGTACCTCTAGCGCTTCAGCTGCCGAGATGCGGCGGCCGGTGTAGAACGGAGTCTCCTCACGCACATGGTGGCGGGCTTCGGTGTAGCGCAGGTGGCGCATCATGTCGACGAGATCGATCATGTCGTCGGCTTCGAGGCAGATCTGCCATTCGTAGTCGCCGAAGGAGAAGGCCGCTACGGTGTTGGCCAGCACGTTCGGGAATTCGCGGCCCAGGATGCCGTGGTCGCGCAGCATCTTGCCGCGGGCCGCTGGATCCAGGGTGTACCACTCGGTGGAGCGGACGAATGGGTAAACGGTCATCCATTCCTTCGGATCCAGGCCGCGCGCGAACGCTGGCGAGTGGTCCTTGGCGAATTCCGCTTCACGGTGCACGGCCATGGTGGAGTAAACGATTTCGGTGCCGGCCAGCAGGGCCGAACGGCGGATCTTGCGCATCGATGCCTGCAGCAGCTGGGCCGATGGCCCGTGCACCCAGAACATCACGTCAGCGTCCTCGCGCATGGCCGAAACGTCGTAGATGCCGCGCACGGTGGCGCCTTCGGCGGCCAGCTCGGCGACCAGCGCATCGAATTCAGCGGCAGCAGCCTCGGAACGCTCGACAATTTCCGAACGCTTGAAAATGGTCCAGAGAGTGTAGAAGAACGTCGGGTTTTCTCCTGCATTTTCGCGTTCACGAATTACTGGGGAATTATGCTCCGGTGCGTTGCTCACTTGATATTCTCCTTGATCTGGTTTCGGACAAAAGTCCAGGATAGTTGGCCCGGGTGCGGTTAGCGGGCGCTGATCGCGACGGCACTGCGGGCTTGGGCGATAACTCGCGCCAGTCCGGTGCCGGCAATCCATGCGCCAACCACATCGAGCCCTTCGAAGCCCGACAGGCTGCGCTGCAGTTGCGCGCGGCGCGCGGTAGCGGCCTGGCCCTGCAGCGGAACCATGTCGCTGAAGCGTGAAACGGTGCTTCCCAAGACATCATCAAGATGCAATTGAACACCGAGAATCTTTGAAGCATCTTTGATTGCCTGGTCGATGAGAGCTGAATCATCTCCGGATTCGACAAGTTGCTCATGTTCGCCGATTCGTCCAAAGGACAGGCGCAGTACGTGGGTGCCAGGGCCGGCCTCTGCGGCGAGCCAGGGCCACTTGGCCGTGGAATGGGTCAGCGCCTTGGCCGTCAGCGGGGCGTTCCTGGAGACCAGCACACCCGATCCGCGCGGGGCATCATCGAGTTCCGGCTTATCGACCACCAGGATCGCCAAGGCAATGGCATTGGCACCGCTTTCGCCGGCGATCCGCTCTTCTGGTGCCAGCAGGGGGTTCAGCAGGTCCAGTGCCGGCTCGGCCGGCGTCGCGAGAACTACCCGGTCAGCGAGCAGTTCATGGCCCAAGGTCGTGACTGCATACGGAGTTGGCGACTGCGCATCGTGGCGCAAGGAGGTCACCGGCGAATTGCGCACCAGCGCAACGCCAGCCTGCTCCAGCTGGGACACCAGGGCTTCGACCATGGTGTACATGCCGCCGTTGAGGCCAGCCACACGGGAACCAGCCGGAGCCGAAGCCTGCAGCCGGGTGACGGCGCGGGCCAGCGAACCGGTCTCCTGCATGGCTTGGCGCAGGCCAGGCGCGGCGGCGTCAATGGAAATCTTGGCAGGGTCGGTGGAATAGACGCCGTTGATGACCGGGGCCACCAGCTGGTCCAGTACCGCCTGTCCCATGCGGGAACGGACCACTTCAGCGATGGTCAAGTTCTCCGTGGCCCACTTCTTGTTCATGGGCGTGATCAGATCCGCTGCGGCACGCACGGTGGCCGGTCGGCCAATGATGCCGCGCACCTCGTCGGTGCGCACATTGCCCGGGATGCCCAGCATTGCGGTGGCAGGCATCTGGTGAGCATGAATTTCCTGCTCTTCCCCCTGGATGAGCCAGGCCCGCTCTCCGGAGGTCCTGGCGATCTGCCCGCCTAGATCCAGCTCGTCGAGGTAGGAGGAAACAATGCCGCCACGCAGGGCGAAGGATTCCGCGCCAGCATCAATCTCCATGCCGACAACTTCGGTGGTGCGCACGCAGCCACCGAAGTTCGCTGTTGCTTCCAGCACGGTCACTTCGTGTCCGGTCTGGCGAAGTTCACGGGCAGCGACCAGGCCGGCGATGCCGCCACCGATCACCACCGCATGCGGGGCCAATGGCTTCTGGGCCTGATCGGCCGATTCGCTCTTCGCTAGGCGTGCTTCGCTGGCGCTGCGCACCTTTTCCAGCAGGCGCAAGGCATGCGCTGCGGCATCGTTGGCAATATCGCGTCGCGGTTTGGACGCGCCGGCGGCTTCAGCTGAATCCCCTGCGCGCAGATTGCGCTGTTCCTTGCTCACGTGCCTAGCACCTTCTACCTTCACAATATGCCGATGCCCTGTTCCCTGCCCATGGCCTCGAGGGCCAGTTGGAACACAGCGTTAAACCTAGCTTAGACCTGTTGAATTACAGCGAGTGAATGAGCTCCACCACACGGGTCAACACTGTTGGGTCGGTGGTTGGCGGAACGCCATGGCCCAGGTTCACCACATGTCCGCGGGCCTTCTTGCCTGCTGCAACCACTTCGCGCACGTGCGCCTCGAGGACTTCCCACGGGGCATCGAGCAACGCCGGGTCGATGTTGCCCTGGACCGAAACGTCCTGGCCCAAGCGTTCAATCGCGGTTTCCAGCGGGATGCGGTAATCCACGCCCACGGTATCCACGCCAGCATCGCGCATGGCGGTGAGCAGTTCGCCGGTGCCGGTTCCGAAGTGGATCAACGGCACGCCCAGGTCGCGGACGTAGTCCAGGGACTTCACCGAGTACGGGGCGACGTGCTTCTGGTAGTCCGGAAGCGAGAGCGAACCAGCCCAGGAGTCGAAGAGCTGCGCGGCCGAGGCGCCGGCTTCAACCTGCGCCCGCAGGAACTTGCCCGAGGCGTCGGCAGCCCAGGTCATCAGTCCGTCCCAGACGTCCGGGTCGGTGTGCATCATGGTGCGCGGGCCCAGGTGGTCGCGGCTTGGCTTGCCCTCGACCATGTAGGCGGCCACGGTGAATGGCGCACCGGCGAAACCGATCAGCGGGGTCTTGCCCAGCTCGGCCACGGTCAAGCGCACGGCTTCGCGGATGGGTTCCAGCGACTCGTCCGTCAGCTCCGGAAGGGCAGCTACCTGCTCCCTGGTGCGAATCGGGGTGTCCAGCACCGGGCCAACGCCTGGCACGATGTCCACGCCAATGCCTGCAAGGCGCAGCGGGATGACGATGTCCGAGAAGAAGATGCCGGCGTCCACCTTGTGGCGGCGCACCGGCTGCAAGGTGATCTCGCTGGCCATGGCAGGGTCAAGGCAGGAGTCGAGCATGCTCACTCCTTCACGCAGCTTCAGGTATTCAGGCAGCGAACGGCCAGCCTGGCGCATGAACCACACCGGGTGATGCGACGGCTTCTTGCCGGTCAGAGCTTGGATCAAAGCGGAATCTTGGGTACGTCCATCAATCAACGGATGGTTCTGCGACAGGGTCATGCCCCAATTCTGCCAACTCTTCAGATTAAAAGCCCATTTACTGCGTTCGCCCGCAGGGGAAGGTGAGCAAACTAACCCCTTGGAACCATGCGGATTTAGGCACACCTGCGTTGTCTGCCGGTATTTTCCGGCCTATTCTGGGGTCACTGTGGTTTTCTTATCTCTTGTCGCATCGCATTCCCAGCTCGATCTGGAGACCGTCGCACAAATCAGTGCTTCGGCCGACGGGCTGGCAGCTGCCTCCGTTAACGGTTCGGCGGCTATCAATGGCGCCGTCGTGCTGGCCACCTGCAACCGCTTCGAAGTCTACGCAGACGTGGACCACGTGGAGGACGCAGCAGAACATCTGGTCAACGAGCTGGCAGCAAGCACCGACCTCTCCCCCGAATTCCTGGCCCGCCGTCTCACCACGCTGGAAGGCGACCCGGTAGTTGAGCACCTCTTCTCCGTAGGCGCCGGACTGGACTCGGCCGTTGTCGGCGAACGCGAAATCGCTGGCCAGGTGCGTCGAGCACTGACCCAGGCGCAGCAAGAGAAGACCACAACCAGCAACCTCACCCGCCTGTTCCAGAACGCCACCCGCGCGGCCAAGGATGTCGGTTCGAATACCGACCTTGGCACCCAGGGCAAGTCCGTGGTTTCGGTGGCCCTCGATCTGGCCGAAGAACTGGTCACTGAAGGCCGCGACTGGTCCGAGCAGGATGTTGTGCTCTTTGGCACCGGTTCCTACGCTGGCGCCACCATGGCGTTGCTCAAGGAACGCGGCGTCCAGCGCATTTCGGTTTACTCGCATTCCGGGCGCGCCGCAGATTTCACCGCGAAGCGCGGCGGTTTCCCGCTCAGCGACGAATTGCTGCCGCAGGCCCTGCGCGAAGCTGACATCATCGTTGGCTGCTCCGGCGGCGGTCACCAGTTGGCCCGTGCAGAGCTTGAAGCGCTGCGCGTGAAGAAGCACCCGCTGATCGCCATCGACATGGCGCTCACCCACGACTTCGATCCGACCATGGTCGAACTGCCCGATGTTGAACTGATTACTTTGGAATCGGTGCGCATGGCCGCCCCGACCGAGCAGGCCATGGCCGTTCACGCGGCTAGCCGCATCGTCAAGAACGCCACCGCAGAATTTGCCGCCGCTCAGCGTGAACGCGAGGCCGACTTCGCGATTGTCGCGCTGCGCCAGCACACCAAAGCCGTTCTGGATGCCGAGATCGCGAAGGTCCGTGCCCAGCACGGCTGCAGCGCCGCAGCCGAGGAAGTCGAGCTGGCCATGCGCCGCATGGTGCGCCAGCTTTTGCATGTGCCTACCGTGCGTGCCCGCGAACTGGCAGGCGAAGGCCGCACCGGCGAATACGTCTCGGCCCTGGAAACCCTCTACGGCTTGGAGCTCTCGCAGCCGGAGCCCGGGAAATCGGAGACTACGCAGGCCCTGGGCAACTGTCCAGCCGCCCCGGAAGCCAAATCAGCGTAGAAAACCTGATTTCCCCCAGCATATTTCCACTTTCCGCACAGAAGCATGGAATACTACTTCCAAGTAGATTATCCACCCGAGAATTCCTTTGATGACTTGGGAGCTGATCACTCTGCAGCTGGAAAGGCCCCATTCGACATGACGGAACTCGAAAATATCAAAGGCACCCGCCCGCAACGGATGCCCCGTGAAGCGCGTCGTCGCCAGCTGCTGCAGGCAGCGCACCAGGTTTTCGTGGCCCATGGGTACCATGGTGCGTCCATGGACGAAATCGCTGAAGTCGCCCTGGTTTCCAAACCGGTGCTCTACCAGCATTTCCCCGGCAAACGCGAACTCTACCTCGCCTTGCTGGATTCGCACCTGGCCGACTTCAGCCGTCAGCTGGATGAAGCGATCCGCTCCACCAGCGACAATCGCGAGCGCGTCTTCGCCACCATCAACACCTACTACAGCTACATCAAGGGCGAATCCCAGGCGTACCGCCTGATCTTCGAATCCGATGTGCTCTCGGACCCGCTGATCGCCCATCGCATCGAGCAGTTCAACAGTTCGCTGGCTTCCTCCATCGCCCGCGTCGTGGTCGAAGATACCGACATGAGCGAGGAGGAAGGCCTGCTGGCAGGCCGTGCCCTGGCAGGCCTCTCCCAGGTTTCGGCGCGTTACTGGGCCACCAGCAGCTCCTCGGTGGACCAGAATGCCGCCGTGGATCTCATCTCCCGTTTAGCTTGGCGCGGAATTTCGCAGTTCCCGAAAGAAAACTAGCTAAATTAGTGTTCAGAGGCCCCATACGGGACACCTATTTCGTTCGAGAGGATCTGCGACAATCATGGAAATCCGCATTGGCATTCAGAATGTAGCCCGCGAAGTTGTACTTGAATCCGAGCTCAGCAACGCCGAAGTCAATGAGCTGGTCTCGAAGGCGATCGCCGACGGCACCGTTCTGGCACTGAAGGATCCAAAGGGCCGCGAGGTCCTGGTGCCTGCTGCTGGCATCGCTTACGTTGAGGTTGGCCCGGAAGAAGTCCGCCGCGTCGGCTTCGCACAGTAGAGCTTGTTGCGCGCCGAGGCATCGCCTTGGCAGCTGGTGGCCGGTTTCGCTTAGAAGCGAAACCGGCTATTTCTTCGCCCAAATGGTGATTTGACTCACCGAGTCATGGTATTGCTAAGGGGTGACTGAACGAAGAATCCGCAGCCCCCGCCCGGTTCCCGCCAACTCGCTGGCCCAGCTACTGCTCGGCCTTGAAGCAGAGTTCGAGGTACCGGCACCCTTCGACGAGCAAACCCTGAAAGCCGCGGAACTGGCGGTAGCCCAGGTCCAGCACCCCGAAGAAGACGCCACCGGCATCCCGTTCTTCACCATTGACCCGCTCGGCGCCACCGATCTCGACCAGGCGATGTTCCTTGAACGAAACGGCCAGGGCTATACCGTGCACTATGCGATCGCGGACGTTCCCGCGTTCGTGACCTTGGGCAGCCAGCTGGACCAGGTGGCCCGCCAACGCGGTCAGACCTATTACCTGCCGCACCGCAAGATCACCTTGCACCCGCCCCTGATTTCCGAAGACCAGGGCTCGCTGCTGCCAGACCAGGACCGGCCGGCCTTCCACTGGAAAATTTCCCTGGATGCCGATGGCGCCCTGGGCGAGGTCCAGCTGAACCGCGCGCGCATCCGTTCCCGCGCCCAGCTCGACTACGCCTCCGCCCAGGCCCGGCTGGATTCGGGGGAACCCGATGAGCAGCTGGAATTGCTCGCCGAAATCGGTGCTGCGCGCCTGCTGCAGGAGCAACTGCGCGGCGGCGCCTCATTGAACCTGCCGGACCAGGAAATTGAAGAAGCAGGCGACGGCTACAAGCTGGTCAGCCGCACCCCGCTGCCCCTGGAAGGGCACAACGCGCAGATTTCCCTGCTCACCGGCATAGCCGCAGCCCGCATCATGCTCGAGGCCGGTGTGGGCATCCTGCGCACCATGCCCGCACCGGATGAAGCGGACCAGCAGGAATTCCGCACCCAGACCCAGTTGCTGGGCACGCCGTGGGACGCAACGCAAAGCTATGGGCAGTACCTGCATGCATTGGATGTCAGCGACCCGAAGCAACTGGTGATCATGCATCGTGCCGCTGCGCTGTTCCGCGGTGCGGACTACCGGGTCATAGCCGGGCAGCCCGAAGAGGAACTGATCCAAGCGGCACTGGCGGCACCCTACGCGCACACCACCGCGCCGCTGCGCCGGCTCGTGGACCGCTTCGTGCTGCTCACCTGCCACCTGCTTTCCACCGGCCAACCGATCCCCGAGCAGCTCGCCTCGGCCCTGGAAGAGCTGCCCGGGCTGATGCGTACCAGCAGCATTGCCGCCAACCGGGTGAACAATGCTGCCGTCGACCTGCTCGAAGCCTATGTGCTCAAAACACGTGTCGGGGGAGAATTCCAAGCCATCGTGCTGAAGTCAGCCGAGCAAAAGGAAGATGGAAAGATTCGTCCCGGAGTGCTGCAGCTGGCCGATGAACCGGTCACCGGAGAGTTTTCCGGTTCCGCCCAGCCGGGCACCTTGGTGCGCGTAAAGCTGGTCCAAGCTGATCCCGTGGCCCGCAAGATCAGCTTCGAAATCGTGGCCTGAGACTCCTAAACCCGGGTTTCCGGGCAAAACCGGCTATGCTAGGCCTATTAGTAAATAGGATGCCCGATCGCAATGGGCTGATAGATGAAACAGTTTTATGGCGACTTCCCAGCGGCCGCCATCCCGCAGGTGCTTGACCAAGCCACCTAACGTGAAAGTAGCGATCGGCTCCGCTGGATTCGTGCGGTATCCGCATGCTCCTGGCTTGTTGCAAGCCGGAATGGAGCAGGTACCGTGCCCACATGAAACGAGAACAAAGACATCGTGACTGACACGACGCTTTCGGCCCCAGTGGCCGAACCACAAGACAATGAGCCAACCATCGCAGAGCCGATCAAGCAGAGCTTTGCCGATTTGAAGGTTCGCGAAGACATCGTTGCTTCGCTTTCGGAAGCCGGGATCGAGTACCCGTTCCCCATCCAGGCCCTGACCCTGCCAGTTGCCCTGGGCGGCAACGACATCATCGGCCAGGCCAAGACCGGCACCGGCAAGACCCTGGGCTTTGGCATCCCTGCCCTGCAGCGCGTGATCCGCGAAGGCGACAAGGGCTACGGGGATCTTGAATTCCCCGGTGCCCCGCAGGCACTGATCGTGGCCCCGACCCGCGAGCTGGCCATCCAGGTCGGCGCCGACCTGGCCCAGGCATCGAAGCACTCGAACATCTCGATCACCACCATCTACGGCGGCCGTCCCTACGAAGAGCAGATCAATGCCCTGAAGGCCGGCACCGACGTGATTGTCGGCACCCCGGGCCGCTTGATCGACCTGAACCGCCAGCGCGTGCTGAACCTCAAGCAGGTTCGCACCGTGGTACTGGACGAGGCCGACGAGATGCTGGACCTGGGCTTCCTGCCCGATGTCGAGCGCATTCTGGCCGCGTTGCCGCCGGTACGCCAGGCGATGCTGTTCTCGGCCACCATGCCCGGCGCCGTGATCACCATGGCCCGCCGCTACATGACCCGTCCCACCCACATCCGCGCCCAGGATCCCGGTGATGATGACTCGCTGACCAAGCGCAACATCCGCCAGCTGGTCTACCGCGCGCACAACATGGACAAGGACGAGATGGTGGCCCGCCTGCTGCAGGCCGAAGGCCGCGGCAAGACCATCATCTTCACCCAGACCAAGCGCTCGGCTGCCAAGCTGTCCGATGAGCTGGTGGACCGCGGCTTCAACGCCGGTTCGCTGCACGGCGATCTGGGCCAGGGCGCCCGCGAGCAGGCCTTGAAGGCCTTCCGCGCCGGCAAGGTCGACATCCTGGTAGCTACCGATGTCGCGGCCCGCGGCATCGACGTGGATGACGTCACCCACGTGGTCAACCTGCAGTGCCCGGATGATGAGAACACCTATCTGCACCGCGTAGGCCGTACCGGCCGTGCCGGCAACACCGGTATCGCGGTCACCTTCGTGGACTGGGATTCGGTGCCCCGCTGGTCGCTGATCAACAAGGCGCTGGGCCTGAACGTTCCCGAGCCGGTAGAGACCTACTCGTCCTCGCCGCATTTCTTCGCCGACTTGGGAATCCCCAAGGGCACCAAGGGCCGCTTGCAGCGTGCCAAGAAGACCGCGGCAGCTGAGGGCGATGGCTCGCCACGCCGCGAGGATTCGGCGCGCACCCCGCGCCGCCGCAGCAATTCGCGTACCCGCACCCGCACCGTGAACGGCGAGCAGACCCAGCAGCGCGGTGCGCAGGACTCCGGCGCCGAGCAGGAGGGCGCACGCCACGGCCACTCCAAGGGCAAACAGGACCGTCCGGCACGCGAAAACGAGCGCCACCGCGAAACCCATGCTTCCGGCGGGGAGCAGGAGGCGACCGAGGGCGCATCCGCTGCCCGCCGACGCCGTCCGCGCCGCCGCACCCGCAGCACCGAAGCAGGCGGCCAGGACTAATCCCCAGTCCAACCGGTCAGCCAACTTTTCCGAAAGGAACCCACACCAGCGGTGCTCGCTCTACCCGAAGAACCAGCTTTGCCCGACGCTGGAACGCAGGATGCCCCGGCGTCCGTCGTTCCAGCCTCGGGTAATACCGTGTATCACGGTGATAACCTCTCCATCCTTGGCACCCTGCCCGATCAAAGCTTCACCTTGATCTATGTGGACCCGCCGTTCAACACCGGGCGCAAGCAGACCCGTGCCCAGCGCACCATGGTTCGCGCTGCCGAAGGCGAAGGCGACCGCACCGGATTCAAGGGACGCGAGTACAACACCGAGCTGGGGATCGCCCGTTCGTATCACGATACCTTCGACGACTACCTCAGCTTCATCGAGCCGCGGCTACGCGAGGCCCACCGCCTGCTGGCCGAGGACGGCACGCTCTATGTGCACCTCGATTACCGCGAGGTGCACTACGTGAAGGTGCTGCTCGATGGGATTTTCGGCCGGGACTGCTTCCTGAACGAACTGATCTGGGCCTACGACTATGGTGCCCGCGCCAAGAGCCGCTGGCCGGCCAAGCACGACACCATCCTGGTCTACGTGAAGGATCCGAAGAAGTACCACTTCGATTCGGCTGAGGTGGACCGCGAGCCGTATATGGCTCCCGGCCTGGTCACCCCGGAGAAGCGCGCCCTGGGCAAGTTGCCGACCGATGTCTGGTGGCACACCATCGTCTCGCCGACCGGCAAGGAAAAGACCGGCTACCCGACGCAGAAGCCCGAAGGCGTGCTGCGCCGGATTGTGGCCGCGTCGTCGCGCCCCGGCGACTGGGTGCTGGACTTCTTTGCCGGCTCAGGCACCACCGGTGCGGTGTCCGCGAAGCTGGGACGCCAATATGTGCTGATTGACCAGAACCCCGAGGCCATCGAGGTGATGAAGGCTCGTTTGCCTGGAAGCACCAGCTATATCGAGGCCTGAGTTCCGGTCCCCTGGGCAATAATCCTATGCAGCATTTCCGGCTCGGTGAGATTCTCGCCGAGCCGGTTCAGCTTTCCGGTGCCGTGGTAGTCGGAAGATCCGGTGACAATCAGATCGCGATCGGCGGCCAGCTTGAGCAACCAGGCCTTCCCCTCGGCGGTATTGTCCCGGTGGTGCGCTTCGACCCCCGCTAGCCCGGCATCGATCATCTCGTAGAAGGTGGAATCGGGAACTACCCGTCCGCGCGCAGAGGCCTTGGGATGCGCGAACACCGGAACGCCACCGGCTTCCCGCACCAATTGCACCGCAGTGGCAGGATTCACCGCTGGATGCGAAACGTAGTAGCGCGAACGCGAGGAGAGGATGTTGGCGAACGCTTCATTGCGGTTATCCACCACCCCCGCAGTCACCAGCGCATCGGCAATATGCGGGCGGCCCACGGTTGAACCCGGCAGGCAATGCTCCCCCACCAGATCCCAGCTGATCGGATAGTCCTCGGCCAGCAGGTCGACAATGCGGCGGGCACGAACGATCCGCGAGTTCAGCGCAATATCCAGCTCATCGAGCAGCGGCTGGTAGGTGGGGTCATGCAGGTAGCTGAGCAGATGCACGCTGATGCCGTGGGTATCCTGGCAGGTGATTTCCATGCCCGGTATGAATCCCAGTCCCAGCTTCCCGGCTTGCGCCGCGGCTTCGGCCCAACCGGTGGTCTGGTCATGATCTGTCAACGCCACGACATCCAGGCCCGCAACCGAAGCGGCGCGCATGAGCTCGGCCGGAGTTTCAGTTCCGTCGGACACATTGGAGTGGGTGTGCAGGTCGATTCGCATATGCCTAGGTTATCCCCTGCGCTGATTCTTTGCTGGGATACAGCTGATGGTGACACACTTGGAACATGACCAATCAAGATTCATCTGCACCAAGCACTGATCAGCCGTTGGAAGACCGCGTGAACAACCGTTCCCAGCGTCCAACGTCCAAGGCATTCCAGGACTTCATGGCCTCCTCGTGGGCGCAAGACACTTCTGATCTGCCAGAACAAGATGCCGCTGCCAGCTACGCAGCCGCTCGCCGTGCCAAGCTCTCGGAGAATTTCCCCGGTGAGCGCATCGTCATTCCGGCAGGCCCGCTCAAGGTCCGCTCCAACGACACGGACTACCGTTTCCGCCCTCATTCTGCGTTCGCCCACCTGACCGGCCTGGGCGTCGACCACGAGCCCGATGCCGTACTGGTCATGGAACCGACCGATGACGGCGTGGGCGAGCACGGCTCCAACCACGTTTCCACCCTGTATTTCGCGCCGATGGCCGGCCGCGACACCACCGATTTCTATTTGAATTCGCGTTCCGGCGAATTCTGGGTGGGCCCGCGCCCAACCCTGTCCTCGCTGTCGGCGCGCACCGGGATGCCCACCGATTCGTTGGAACAGCTGGAAATCGCGATCACCAAGAATTCCGGCCCGCAGGCCCTGGGCGGCATCCGCATCCGTCTGGTGCGCGAGGTGGATCTGAACATCGAGGCGCTGGTGGATACCTCGCGCATCAACACCGGCCAGGACCTGGAAGCCAGCGATGCCCTGGATACCGAGCTGGCCGAGTTCGTTTCCGAGCTTCGCCTGGTCAAGGACGCGTACGAAATCGCCGAACTGCGCAAGTCGGTTGCCGCGACCATCAACGGCTTCGAAGACGTGGTGCGCAACGTGGACAAGGCCGTCGCGCACGAACGCGGCGAACGCGTTGTCGAAGGCGCGTTCTTCGCCCGCGCCCGGCTTGAAGGCAACGAGCTGGGCTACGACACCATCGCCGCCTCGGGCAACAACGCCACCATCTTGCACTGGATCCGCAACACCGGAACCGTCAAGCAGGGCGAGGTGCTGCTGCTGGATGCAGGTGTCGAGGCCGAATCCCTGTACACCGCAGACATCACCCGCTCGCTGCCGGTGTCCGGCAAGTACACCGAGGTGCAGCGCAAGGTCTACCAGGCCGTGCTGGATGCCGCCGATGCCGCCTTCGCTGCGGCCAAGCCGGGCCTGAAGTTCCGCGACCTGCATCTGGTGGCTACCCGCGTTTTGGCTGAGCGGCTCTCCGAGTGGGGCATCTTGCCGGTATCTGTGGAAGAAGCCATGGATCCAGAGGGGCAGCATCACCGCCGCTGGATGCCGCATGGCACCAGCCACCATCTCGGTCTGGACGTGCACGACTGCGCCCAGGCACGCGCCGAGCTGTACCTGGATGCCGAGCTGGAGGAGGGCATGGTCTTCACCATCGAGCCCGGACTCTACTTCAAGGACGAGGATCTGGCGATCCCCGAGGAGTACCGCGGCCTGGGCGTGCGCATCGAGGATGACATCCTGGTCACCGCCGATGGCGCCGAGAACTTGAGCGTTGCCCTGCCACGCAAGCCTGAGGAAGTTGAAGCGTGGATGGCTAAGTTGCGCGGCTAATTCGTCCCGCAGCGTTAACCAGCGAAAGGCATGGGCGCAGTTACCGAGGTAACTGCGCCCATGCCTTTCTTTGGCCTAGCTGGTCCCTATGCTTCAGGATCCTTGCGAGGCGCTGGTTCCTGGACCGGGGCCTGAGGCTGCTGCGAAGTATCCACTCGCGGCTCTACCTGCGACAGGTCCTGCGTGTCCTTGGCCTCGGCGGCCGGTGCTTGCGCTTCGTCCTTGGCTGGCTGCTCGACCGGCGCAACTGGCGCAGCTGGCTTGGCTTCGTTGACGCGGACGCCATAGCGGGGACGCCCATCGGGCAGGTCGGGGAACTGCGAGCTGCGCTCTTCCTCGGCGGCCGGCTGCGCAGGCGTGGCCGGTACTGCGGCGGCCGCCTGGGCCGACGGTGCGGCAGCTGCGGCAGGCTGCTGCTGCGGGGCTTGGGCAACTGGTTGCGCAGGTGCCTGCTGCGGACGCATGGGCAGCTTGGAGGCCAGGATGCGGGCCGACTGCGCATGCTCGAAATCCACCACCACGTCAAAGCTGGTGGCCACGAACTGGCTGGAGGACGCGAAATCGCGCTTGCCGCGACGCGTCGAATAGCTGATCACGCCGGCGATCATCCAAATAGCCATGCCCAGGCCGATGGCGGAGAGAATCTGGTACAGCCCGTTGCCGCCACCGCCGAAGAGGGTCAGGAGCAGGCCGACAAACAGGCCCATCATGCCGCCCTGGGCCGCGCCAGCCAGCGCCACGCGCGGGTAGGAAAGTTTCGCGGTGACTCGCTCCACGGTGCGTACGTCATTGCCGACGATGCTTACCGCGGCGACCGGGAAATCATTATCGGCCAGGTAATCCACGAGCTTCTGCGCGTCGAGATAGCTGGTGTAACGTCCAAGCAGTTCTCCGCGCGGCAGGCCGCTGGTGCTAATCGAATTTACTCCATGAGGCGAGGTCATAACTATATTGTGCACAGGTTTACTGTGAGCCTGCCTAGTTGTGAAGCAACTATCGCTGAGGGTGAAAGAAACAGCACTGGCCCTGTGGCTTTGCACACCGGGAACGGGGCTGAAACGCGATAGTCTAGGAGGGTGAGCGCACAAGTGTCTAAAATCTTCGTCGCCCGGCTGCTCGGGCTTGATGTCTTTGACCCCTTGGGCGACCGCTTAGGCCGCTTGCGCGATGTCGTGGTGGTCTCCCGCGGCCCCAAGAAACCCGCCGCCTGCGTGGGCTTGGTCGTCGAGGTCCCCGGCAAACGGCGGGTGTTCGTTCCGATGACCCGCATCCAGTCCATGGAAGCCAACCAGGTGATCTGCAACGGCCTGGTGAACATGCGCCGCTTCCAGCAGCGCGGCCAGGAAATTCTGGTTGTCGCCGAAATGTTCGACCGCACCATCACCTTCGTTGATGGTTCCGGTCGCGGTGTCATCGAGGACATCGGTTTGGCGCAGACCCGTCGCGGGGACTGGGAAATCAACGAATACTATGTCCAGCGTGGAGAACCGACGGCCAATTTGCTGGGACTGCGTTCGCGCCGCCGCAACAAGGTGCTGGTCTCCTGGGACGAGGTCAGCCACGGTTCGAAGAATGAACCGCAGTCCGCTGACACCTTCGTGGCCGCCCACGATGAGATGAAGCCTGCCGACTTTGCTGACGCCCTGCATGAAATGAATGAGAAGCGCCGCCTGGAAATCGCGGCCCATCTGCAAGATGAGCGCCTGGCCGACGTGCTCCAGGAACTTCCGGACCGCGAGCAGGTGGAGATCCTTTCCGCCCTGGGCCTGGAACGTGCCGCGGACGTGCTTGAGGAAATGGACCCGGATGACGCGGCCGACCTTCTGGCTGAAGTCAGCGAAGAGACCAAGCACCAGCTGCTGGATCTGATGAACGAGGAAGAGGCCAAGGATGTCCGCCGCTTGCTCGCCTACCCGGAAGGTACCGCCGGGTCGATCATGACCCCGGTTCCGGTGATTCTCACCCCTGAATCCACGGTCGCTGAAGCCCTGGCCTCGGTGCGCCTGGAGGAATTGAGCCCGGCGCTTGCTTCGACCGTATATGTGGTGCGCCCGCCGCTGGAGACGCCCACGGGACGCTACCTGGGCCAAGTCCACATCCAGGCGCTGCTGCGTGCCGCTCCCCCGGAGCCGCTGGGCGATATCCTTGATACGGAGCTGGAGCCCATGTCGGATCTGGCCAATATCACCGAAGTGGTTCGCCATTTGGCCACCTACAACCTCACCAGCGTAGGCGTGACCAACAAGGAAGGCCGGCTTGTAGGGGCCATCACCGTGGATGACGTGCTGGACCACATCCTCCCGGATGACTGGCGTTCCCAAGACTAGCCAACGCCCCACCCACCCATCAGCAGCAAAGGAGTTCCAGCTATGGCTGAGCAGCGCAAGAGTAACGGCCTGGATACCCCGCTTGCAGCACGACAACGCTTCTGGCCCCGGTTCTCCCCGAACCCCGACCTCTTTGGTTCGGCCACGGAGAAGTTCGCCCGCTTCATGGGCACCCCGACCTTCCTGCTGTACATGACGGTGTTCTGCGCCTTCTGGCTGATCTGGAACTCGGTCGCCCCGATCAATTGGCGTTTTGACGATGCCACCATCGGCTTCACCGCGCTGACCTTGATGCTCTCCTTGCAGGCCTCCTACGCGGCTCCGCTGCTCCTGCTGGCGCAGAACCGCCAGGATGACCGCGACCGCGTCTCGCTGACCGAGGACCGCGCCCGTGCTGAACGCAATCTGTACGACACCGAGTACCTGACCCGCGAGCTGGCTTCCCTGCGCTTGGCACTGCGCGATGTTGCCACCCGCGACTACGTGCGTTCCGAACTGCGCAATGTGCTTGAAGAGCTGCTGGAAACCTCTGATGGCGAAGAGCTGCACCTGCGCGCGAAGAAAAAGGGCGGCAATAAGAATTCGCACCCGCAAACCGGGATGATCGAAACCGTCAAGCCCCAGCAGGGCCAGTACCGGAAGAGCAAATAAGCATTGAGCACCACGCCAGAACTCCTAGCCGCCCTCGCAAAGGTCAACGACCCGGAGCTTCGCCGGCCGATCACCGAATTGGGCATGGTGGAATCAGCTGTCCTGGCCGATGGCACCGCCAAGGTCAAGATCTTGCTGACCATCGCCGGTTGCCCGATGCGCTCCACCATCGAGGAAGAGGCCACCGCGGCCCTGCTGACCGTAGCAGCGGTGCAGCGCGTTGAGGTGAGCCTGGGCGTCATGGATCCGCAGCAGCGCGCGGAGCTGCGCGAGTCACTGGCCAGCCGCCGCACCCCGTTCTCCGATCCTGCTTCCCTGACCCGGGTGATCGCTGTGGCCAGCGGCAAGGGCGGCGTGGGCAAGTCGTCGATTACCGCGAATCTGGCCTGCCAGCTAGCCTCCCAGGGCTTGAAGGTCGGCCTGATCGACGCCGATGTCCATGGTTTCTCCATTCCCTCGCTGATGGGTATTTCGCAGAACCCCACCCGGGTTGATGACATGATCCTGCCGCCGGTGGCGCACGGAGTGAAGGTCATTTCCATTGGCATGTTCCTGGATTCCAACCAGCCGGTGATCTGGCGCGGCCCGATGCTGCATCGGGCCCTGGAGCAGTTCCTCTCGGATGTCTACTTCGGGGACCTGGACTACTTGTTGCTGGACCTGCCGCCAGGCACCGGGGACATGGCCATCTCCGTGTCCCAGCTGCTGCCCAATAGCGAGCTGCTGGTGGTCACGACTCCGCAGTCCACGGCTACCGAGGTTGCCGAACGCGCCGGCACCATCGCCTTGCAGACCCATCAGAAGGTGATCGGGGTGGTTGAGAACATGAGCTTCCTGCAGCTGCCCGACGGGTCGCGCATGGAGGTCTTCGGTTCCGGTGGCGGTGCCAAGCTCAGCGAATCGCTGAGCCAGCAGCTGGGCTACCCTGTTGGGATGCTGGCCCAGATTCCGCTGGAAGAGTCCGTACGCGTGGGTTCGGATCAGGGCCAGCCGGTAGTGCTCAGCACCCCGGGGGCACCGGCCGCGGCAGCGATGCGTGAATTGGCCGGGAAATTGGAACAGCGACCGCGCGGGCTTGCCGGGCGATCGCTGCCGATGTCTTTCTGAGGACTTCTGGGCCTAGGTGGCTTCTGAGTCGAAGGGGGCCGATTCGTTGGCGCCCAGCTGCAGCTGCTGCGCGGTAGCCGAAGGGACCGCGGTGCGCACCGGTGCTGGGGCCACGGTCTTGGCTGGAGAACCCTTTGCGGCATTCACGGCGTCGTCGAATTCATCGACAAGCGCCTCCTTGATGATTCGACGTGGATCATACTGGCGCGGGTCCAGCTTCTTCCAGTCGATGTCGGCAACCTCGTCGCCTACTTCCTCGCGCAGCTGCTCCTTGGCGCCATTGGCCATGCGCCGCACTTCCTTGACCAGGTTCGCTAGCTTTTTGGCGTACTCAGGAAGCTTTTCGGGGCCCAGAATAACGACCGCCAGCACGGCGAGAACGATAAACTCGCCACCATTAATACCAAAAAGATCCACGTAAGAAGATTACCTTGTTCCAGTGCCACTAACGAAGTCACCGCGCCACGCCAACGGTGAACACGCGATGAACGGGGTTAGCTGGCGGCGCGCAAGCCTCGCGGGATGCGCGGCAACGACATGGTCTTTGCAGGGCGGTTGGCTGGATTGCGGTGAGCGAGCGCATCACGAAGCATGGCGCGGCCACGGTGGATGCGAGAACGCACGGTCCCGAGCTTGACATCCAGGATGCGTGAGACTTCCTCGTAGGAGAAGCCTTCCATATCGCACAGGACAATAGCGGCACGGAACTCCGGCGACAACGCACGCAGGGCTTCTTGCACGTCGACATCCAAGTTGTTGAATTCGAAATAGCGTTCCGGGGTTACCGCGGTACCGGGCATCCGGTCTTCGGATCCCTCGGCGAAACGGTCGAAGCGGATCTTGCTCTTGCGCCGAGCCTGGTCCAGGAACAGGTTGGTGGTAATGCGGTGCAGCCACCCGCCCATGGTTCCGGGGGTGTAATTTTCCAAGGCTTTGAATGCGCGAACGAATGCCTCCTGCGAGAGGTCCTCGGCATCTTGGCGGTTACCAGTCAAACGGTAGGACAAACGGAAGACCCGTTGCCCATGTTCTTGGACCATCTGATCCCATGTCGGAGTCGTGGTTTCGGCAGTCACCGTAGAAGAAACTGTTTCACTTCGTGCATTGTTCACACTCCAAGTATGAAATGGGAAGCTGAGCTGAAGCTAAGAATACCCTGCGCGAGAACCTCCAAGTTCAACAACTTCAGGTAACGACGTAGGTACGATGGGAACTGGCCCCGCCAATTCAACCCTTGAGGACCTCCGCCGATGCCATCGATGAATCCAGAACTCTTCGCGAGCTGGACCTATACCCAGAACCACGTCAACGAACCAGAGCATGTCGCCCCGGTTCGCGAACGTGCGGAAGACCTGGGCGTGCGTTGCATCGATCAGGCCGGCCGCTCGATGCTGCAGATGCTCTGCACCCTGCGCCAGCCGCGCAATATCGTGGAGATCGGATCCGGTGTGGGTGTCGCATCGCTGGCGATGCTCGAGGTCATGGGCAACGCCATGACGTTGACCGCGATTGAATCGGATCTGGAGCACGCCAACGCGATGCGCCAGGGCCTGCGCGATTCAGGCATCCCGACGGCCCGCGCCCGCATTATCAACGAGCGCGCAGAGAACGTGCTCTCGCGCTTGGCCGACCACGCCTACGACCTGGTACTCATCGACGCCGGCGCTGAGCTGCTGCTCGAGTACGTGGCCGAGGCCAAGCGGCTGGTCGGAATCGGCGGAGTGATCATAGTGAACAACGCCTACGACGAGCACCGCCTAGCCAAGCCCGCGGTTCGCCGCCCCTCCACCGTCACGACCCGAGATGCGCTGCGCATGCTGCGCGAGGACCCGCGCTTGCAGACCCACCTGTTCCCTACCGAGCAGGGCCTGTTTGTGGCCACTGTCCTTCCTGCCAAGGCCGCGACCCGCCTCTAGCCGCTGATTTCGGGAAAGACTAAGGACCGACATTTCTGTCGGTCCTCGATTGCCGCACGAGCAACCCGTGCGGCCAAAGCTAGAACTTGGGCAAGCTTACTCAGTTACCTTGAGCAGGCACTCACGCAATTCGGTTGCCTCGTCGTTGTTCAACTCGACTACCAGTCGTCCGCCTCCGTCGATTGGCAGGCGCAAGATGAGGCTGCGGCCTTCCTTAGCGACTTCCATTGGTCCATCACCGGTGCGTGGCTTCATAGCAGCCATTAAGCTGTTCCCTTCGTCTGTGGCTAACGCATGCACTGGCGCTTGCCGTGCATACAACCGAATGCCTAGTCCATCCTCAGCAAGGATTCCCTGCTGAGTTGGGACACTTATCTTTTATTATTACTAATTTTCGCCCGTGTCGCTAATCACACGCCGTGACTCAAGGTCACGAACCGTATTCTCCAGCTCGGTAATTTCTGCCGCGAGGACATCGAGCACCTCATCCACCTGGTCGCAGCGGTAACCGCGCAAGCCCAAGGAGAAGCGAACTTTCTCCACATCTTCAGCGCGCGGATTCTTGGCCAGCAGCACCGGCGGCAACGAAGCCTGGTGCTCTACCAATCCCGTGATGGGCTCCCCAGTGGATTCGAAGTGGCGACCTGCCGGTACATTCTTCCGCTGGCTGGACAGCAGCAGCGCAACAGCACCCACCAGCAATACTGCGATGGCAACAAGGAGGAACGGCATCGCCTACTGCCCCTTCGCCAGGTCGCCGACCTTCAGGTTTTCTTTATGCGCACGCAGCACCAGATCCACCGCTTCATCAGGATCATCGGTGATAGTGAACAAGTCCAGATCACCGGGCGAAATGGTGCCTTCAGCAACGAGCGTCTTGGTCATCCAGTCCACCAGGCCGCCCCAGTATTCGGTGCCCACAAGCACAATCGGGAAGCTGGTGATCTTCTTGGTCTGGACCAAGGTCAATGCTTCGAACAGTTCGTCCAGGGTGCCAAAACCCCCGGGGAGCACGATGAAGCCCTGCGAGTACTTCACGAACATCGTCTTGCGCACGAAGAAGTAGCGGAAGTTCAGGCCCTTGTTGACCCAGGCATTCAGTCCGGTTTCAAAAGGCAGCTCAATGCCTAGGCCTACGGAAACGCCGTCCTTGTCAGCAGCTCCCTTGTTGGCCGCTTCCATGGCGCCGGGGCCGCCACCGGTGATGGTAGTGATGCCTTCCTCGGCCAAGCGGCTGCCGACACGCTGGGCCATCGCATAGTACGGGCTGCCTGGATCCGTGCGCGCGGAACCGAAAACCGCGATGGCAGGACCGGTGCCGGCCATATTTCCAAAGCCGGAGACGAATTCCGATTGGATTCG
The DNA here is from genome assembly GCF_044743255.1 of Glutamicibacter sp. NPDC087673. NCBI lineage: Bacteria > Bacillati > Actinomycetota > Actinomycetes > Micrococcales > Micrococcaceae > Glutamicibacter > Glutamicibacter sp. NPDC087673. Next base: position 404,342 of record NZ_JBIUWB010000002.1, on the reverse strand, counting down.
CAACACGCGCCACACGTCGCTATGCGTGACATCGACCTGCGGGCTTTCCAGAAGATGGTGGTCAAGCTGATCTTCCGGTTGCTTTCCTGGCCAGCTCGCTTCGATGTGGCGCTTTTGCCCGACCCGGGCATTTTCTTCACTCTTACGCTGATGAACCATAGCTTCACTCTATCGGTTACTCCTGCGCATCTTCGGATGTGACCTACCGCGGATTGGAGAACAGTTTGATAACAACTAGGTGTGACATGGTCGACGGGTCGCGTAGTCGCCGTCACATCAAGTAATGTCTACAACATGAAAAGCGATCATCAGGCTCAAGCTTCTTCTGAAGGCCCTATCGTCCAGCTGACTGGGGTCAATAAGCACTACGGTGCGCTGCATGTGCTCAACGGCATCAATCTCGAAGTGACCAAGGGCGAGGTCGTTGTGATCCTCGGCCCGTCGGGCTCGGGCAAGTCCACGCTGTGCCGCGCCATCAACCGACTGGAAACCATCGACGAAGGCACCATCAAGATTGATGGCAAGACCCTTCCCGAAGAGGGCAAGGCACTGGCCAATCTCCGGGCCGATGTCGGCATGGTCTTCCAGTCCTTCAACCTCTTTGCCCACAAGTCGATCTTGGAGAACGTGACCCTCGGTCCGATGAAGGTCAAGGGCATGAAGAAGGATGAGGCCAAGAAATTGGCGATGCAGCTGCTGGAGCGTGTGGGCGTGGCCAATCAGGCCGGCAAACTGCCCGCACAGCTTTCTGGCGGCCAGCAGCAGCGTGTGGCGATCGCCCGCGCACTGGCCATGAAGCCGAAGGTGATGCTTTTCGACGAGCCAACCAGTGCCCTGGACCCGGAAATGATCAACGAGGTCCTGGACACCATGGTGGGTCTTGCCAAGGAAGGCATGACCATGCTCGTGGTCACCCACGAGATGGGCTTCGCCCGCAAGGCGGCGGACCGCGTGATCTTCATGGCCGACGGCCAGATCGTCGAGCAGGCCACTCCTGAGGAATTCTTCACCAATCCCAAATCCGACCGTGCCAAGGATTTCCTTGGCAAGTTGATCACCAACCACTAATTTCATCATCACGCATCCAATAGGAGGAACAATGCGCAAGACTCGTTTCGGCACTGTAGCCGCAATGGCCGCCGTCGCAGCCCTGGCCCTGACTTCATGTGGCGGCTCCGGCGACAGCGAAGCCGACGGCGACAAGATCCGCATCGGCATCAAGTACGACCAGCCGGGACTCGGCTTCAAGGACGGCGATAACTACACCGGTTTCGACGTTGACGTCGCCAAGTACGTAGCCAGCGAACTGGGCTACACCGAGGATAAGATCGAATTCATTTCGGCACCGTCGGCCAACCGCGAGACCATGCTGCAGAACAACCAGGTTGACATGATCTTCGCAACCTACTCGATCACCGATGAGCGCAACAAGGTTGTCGACTTCGCTGGTCCATACTTTGTCGCCGGCCAGGACCTGCTGGTTCCATCCGACTCGGATATCGCCGGCCCAGAAGACCTCGATGGCAAGAACCTGTGCTCGGTCACCGGTTCCACCTCGGCCCAGAAGGTCAAGGACAACTACGCCCAGAACACCAACCTGCAGGAACTTCCGGGCTATGCAGAGTGCACCACCCAGATGAGTGGCGGCACCATTGACGCGGTTACCACCGATGACATCATCCTTGCCGGCCTGGCTGCGCAGCCTGCCTACAAGGGCAAGTTCAAGGTTGTCGGCGCGCCATTCACCGAAGAGAACTACGGCGTGGGCCTGCCTGATGGCACCGACAAGTGCGGCGACATCAATGCGGCAATCACCAAGATGATCGAGTCCGGCGAGTGGCAGAAGGCCCTGGACAAGAACACCGAAGGCACCGGTTACAAGCCGAACGCTGAAACCAACCCGCCAACCCTTTCGGATTCCTGCGCCTAGCAGCATCTGATGCGATGGGGGCCAAACGCAGCGTGTTTGGCCCCCATCTGCAATCTGCGTTTCCCAGGTACCAGCTAATGCAGGTACCGGACCCATAGCCGCTTGGCCGGTTTTCCGGCCATCGAGACAGAGGCTTGCAGTGGAGAATTACTTATCCATATTCACTGAGTACGACATTCCCGGAGCTTTCTGGGTCAATATCCAACTAACTTTCTGGGCTGCCATAGGCGCCCTCGTGCTGGGCACCATCTTGGCCTTGCTGCGCATCTCCCCCGTGGGGAGCTTCCAGGCCCTGGGCACCAGCTACGTTAACCTGATTCGCAATACCCCGCTGACCATCATCATCCTGTTCTGCGTGCTGGCCCTCTACGGCCAGCTCGGATTCGTGCTCAGCAGCGATTTCCAGGGAAACTTCTTCCGCCTCGCCGTCCTTGGCCTTGCGGTTTACCACGCGGCGTTCGTGTGCGAAGCGATCCGCTCGGGCGTGAACACGGTTCCCCTGGGACAGGCAGAAGCTGCTCGTGCCATCGGCCTGAGCTTCTTGCCCGCAGCGCGCTTGGTGATTCTGCCGCAGGCCTTCCGCGGCGCGATTGTCCCCTTGGGCAACACCTTGATCGCCTTGATCAAGAACTCCACCGTCGCAGCGGTCGGTTCGGTTGCCACGGAATCCTCCTCGGTCATGAAGACCATGATTGAGTTCCGCGCAGATATCGTGATCCCGATCTTCTTGACCTTCGCAGTGGGCTTCGTGATCATCGTCATTCCGGTGGGCCTGTTGACTACTTGGGCTTCTAAGAAACTGGCGGTGGCACGATGAGCGCGTCGATTCTTTTTGATACTCCCGGGCCAAAGGCCCGCCGCCGCATCTTGGCGGTAAACATAGTCGGCGCCTTGATTGCCTTGGGCATCGTGGCGTGGATCGTCCTCGGCCTGGCCGCCAAGGACCAGATGCAGCCTTCGCAATGGGATGACTTCATCGAAGGCAGCACCTGGAAGAACTACCTGCTTCCGGGCTTGTGGAACACCACCAAGGCAGCAGTCCTGGGCATCATCGGCTCGGTGATCTTCGGCCTGATCTTCGGTGTCGGCCGCTTGGCGCAGAATAAGCTGATCAACGGAATCTCCACCGTGATTGTCGAATTCTTCCGCGCGGTACCAGTGCTGCTGATGATCGTGTTCTTCAACGTCTTCTTCTCCCGTTCCCTGCAGCTGTCAGGTGATACGGCGATGTGGGCCGTGGTCGCGGCGCTGATCTTCTACAACGGCTCGGTCGTTGCGGAGCTGGTCCGTTCCGGCGTTCACAATCTGCCCAAGGGACAGCGCGAGGCAGGCATAGCGATCGGCCTGACCCGTGGCATGTCGCTGCGCCACATCGAGATTCCGCAGGCGCTGGTCGCCATGCTGCCGGCGTTGATCGGCCAGTTCGTTGTGATCTTGAAGGACTCGGCTTTGGGCTACATCATCAGCTTCAACGAGTTGCTGTTCTTCGCCCGCACCTACTCCTCGCCTAACGGCAACGTCCTGCAGGCGCTGATTGTGGCGGCAGCCATCTTCATCATCATCAACTTCACCTTGAGCAAGATTGCCGTGATTGTCTCGCGCCGGCTGAGCAGCCGGGTGAAGAAGGAGAAGAATGCCCCGGCCGGCCCGGCCGCAGCCATAGTCGGCGCCCCAGCCGGCCTCGACGTGCCAGCGCCACAGGATCCTTCCGATCCCAAGGCCTAGCAGCTGAAACAAAAAAATCTCCGTACCGCATGATTCGCGCGGTACGGAGATTTTTTGTCTCTTCAAAGGCTGATCATCCCAGCCTCGCTAGCCCAACCAAGTACGCAGGGTCTGCAGGCAATCGCGGATGGCCTGCTGCGGCACATGCTCATCATCGCTGTGCGCCAGCAGCGCATCGCCCGGGCCGAAGTTCACGGCAGAGATGCCCAGGGCGGAGAAGCGGGAAACATCGGTCCATCCGTACTTCGGCTTCGGTTCCTGGCCCAGTACCTTGATCAGGTCTGCGGCGATCTCCTGGTCCAAACCGGGTTTGGCGCCATCAGCGCCATCGGTGCGTTCAATGTCGAAGCCGTCGAAAAGCTCAAGGACCACGGCTTCAGCTTGGGCCAGTGTCTTGTCCGGAGCGAAGCGGTAGTTCACTTCCACCTCGCAGTAATCGGGAATCACGTTGCCGGCAATGCCGCCGGCAACACGGACCGCGTTCATGCCTTCACGGTAGTCCAAGCCCTCAACGGTGATGGTCCGGGGCTGGTAGGCAGCCAAGCGCTGCAGGATCTCCCCCGCATCGTGGATCGCGTTATGCCCCATCCATGCACGTCCCGAGTGGGCTGCCTTGCCGCGGGTGCGGATGACGAAGCGGCTGGTTCCGTTGCAGCCGCCTTCGACGGTGCCGTCGGTCGGTTCCAGCAGGATCGCGAAGTCGGCCTCCAAGAGTTCCGGGCTGTTCTTGGCCAGGCGGCCCAGACCGGATTTGGCTGCTTCTACTTCCTCGTGGTCGTAGAAGACGTAGGTGATATCGTATTTGGCCTCGGTCAGTTCTGCAGCCAGCGCAAGCTGCACGGCGACCCCGCCTTTCATGTCCGTGGCACCACGGCCATAGAGCACCCCGTCGATGACTTCTGCGGGCACGGTGCCCTTGGCGCCCTCGGTGCGCGGCAAAGGCACGGTATCGAGGTGCCCGGCCAGCACGACGCGGCGTTCGCGGCCGAAGTTGGTGCGCGCTACGATGGCGTCCTGGTCCCGGTGCACATCAAGGTGCGCCTGCTTCCGCAGCGCCTGGTGCACCTTGTCGGCCAGCTCTTGCTCGTTGCCGGAAACGGATTCAATGTTCATGATCTGCTCGGTAAGCAGGGCAACGTCTTGCTGCAGGTCCAATTCGTTCACGGCTGGCTACGTCCTGAGTCTCTAGCTTCACTTTTTTGTCATTTATCAACGTTACTCCGGGCAACAAAGATACGATCAGTGTATGACTTCAGAATCTGTGACATCCAGCGAATCATCTGTCCGTTTAGCCTCAGCCCATGGCCTGGCAACGGTCGCATCCGATGGAACGATCCTTGATGTTTGGTACCCGGCTCCAGTCTTGGGCGAACTCGCCAAGGCTGAAGGGCTCTCCGGTGAACTCGCTGCCGCCGCGCAGGACGATGCAGCCCGCGGCACCACCCAGAAGGTCGTTTCACTGACCATTAATCTTGATGTAGCACCAGCTGACACCGCCGATGTGTGGCTGCGCCTGCACCTGCTCTCGCACCGTCTGGTCCAGCCGAACAGCATCAACCTCGACGGCATCTTCGGCCACCTCGCCAATGTCGTGTGGACCAACTTCGGGCCTTGCCAGGTAGAGGGCTTCGAGGTGACGCGCTTGAAGCTGCGCGCCCGTGGAGCGGTCACCGTGTACGGCGTGGACAAGTTCCCGCGCATGGTCGACTACGTGGTCCCAGCCGGCGTGCGCATTGCCGACGCTGGCCGCGTGCGCCTCGGCGCACACCTGGCCGAAGGCACCACCGTCATGCATGAAGGATTCGTCAATTTCAACGCCGGCACCTTGGGCACTTCGATGGTGGAAGGCCGCGTGTCCGCTTCGGTCGTTGTCGGCGATGGTTCGGATGTCGGTGGCGGCGCCTCGATCATGGGCACCCTCTCCGGTGGCGGCAAGGAGCGCATTGTCATTGGCGAACGCGTACTGCTGGGCGCCAACGCCGGTGTAGGCATTTCCATCGGTGACGACTCGGTAGTGGAAGCTGGCCTGTACGTGACTGCCGGCACCCGAGTGGTTCTGGGCGAGAAGCAGGTCAAGGCGCTGGAGCTTTCCGGCGTGCCGAACCTGCTCTTCCGTCGCAATTCGATCACCGGCGCCGTTGAGGCGTTGCCGCGCGCCGGCCAGACCGTAGAGCTGAACAGCGCACTGCACGCCAACTAGTTCTTGCCCTGCAATCCAACTGGCAGATCACGGAAGTGATCTGCCAGTTTTTTATTGCTCGGCTATCCGCCGGGGAAGATGATGGTCACCATCGGCTGGATGAAGCCGTGGAAGGCCTTGGAGTCGCGTAGCAGCGACGTACTGGCAACGATGGTAGCCGTGCCGGTCAGCCATGCCCTGGGCTCGTCCAGGGGCACGTCAATGAGCTGGATTTCCTGGCGGGTGGATTGCATGCCGTGCTCCACCCCGTGGTCGATGAGGATTCCTTCCAGCTCATCCATGCGGTGCGGCACGTACTTGCCACTGTTTTCTGCAAAGTCCTGGGCATGCTGCTGGGCAAAAACCGTGGCCTGGCCGTAGTGCGCGCGGGCCAGCCGGGCCAGGGCCGGGTAGCCGTCGTCTTGAAGCCGTTCAATCAGTGCATCGCTGGCCGCCGGCTCCTTGGCCGGCGCTATTGCGGTCAGCGAATCCCACCAGGAGCTCCATTCCTGCTTGAGCTGTCCATGCGAGTCGTCGATCTTGTTGCGGTTCTTGATATTGGAAGCCAGCCGGCTATTGGGTCCGGCCTCCGCGGGGTGGACGCCTGACAGTTCGCGCAGGTACAACGCCATCAGCATATTCTGATTGGTATTTATGGCTAGCGACCAATTATTTCCACGACGTTGGTACATGCATACCACCTGACTCTTCGGCACACTTGTCGTTCCCTCTGCCTCATAGGATACTCCCGAAGTACCGCTTAAAACAGGGAAGGACCTGTCGCCCCACTTGCGTGGGAAGACAGGTCCTGCCGCCGGGATCCGGAAACTCGCCCTAGGCCTGGTAGCCGGGATAGTCGCGAGCGGTTTCACCCATGTACAGCTGGCGTGGGCGGCCGATCTTCAGCTCTGGGTCCTTGATCATTTCGCGCCACTGTGCGATCCAGCCTGGCAGACGGCCGATGGCGAACAGCACGGTGAACATCTTCTCCGGGAAGCCCATTGCGGTGTAGATCAAGCCGGTGTAGAAGTCCACGTTCGGGTAGAGCTTGCGCGAGATGAAGTACTCATCATTCAGCGCAGTCTCTTCCAGCTTCATCGCGATCTCAAGCAGCTCGTTCTTGCCCTGCTTTGCCAGCAGGTCGTGAGCGGTCTTCTTGATGATCTTGGCGCGTGGATCGTAGTTCTTGTACACACGGTGGCCGAAGCCCATCAGGCGTACGCCGTCTTCCTTGTTCTTGACCTTCTGCATGAAGTCTTCTGGGGAGATGCCGGAGGACTGGATCTCGCGCAGCATCTTCAGCACGGCTTCGTTGGCGCCGCCGTGGGCTGGGCCGGACAGTGCATGGATACCTGCAGAAACCGAAGCGAACATGTTGGCTTCGGAGGAACCGACCAGGCGCACGGTGGAGGTGGAGCAGTTCTGCTCGTGGTCAGCGTGCAGGATCAGCAGCAAGTCGAGGGCCTTGACCACATCCGGATCCGCAAGGTAAGGCTCGGCAGCGGTGCCGAAGCACAGGCGCAGGAAGTTCTCGACCATGTTCATCGAGTTGTCCGGGTACAGCAATGCCTGGCCGATGGACTTCTTGTGCGCGTACGCAGCCAATACCGGCAGCTTTGCCAGCAGGCGCAGGGTCGAACGCTCAACCTGTGCGTCATCCTTCGGATCCAGCGAATCCTGGTACCAGGTCGACAGGGCCGAAACAGCCGAGGACAAGACCGGCATCGGGTGCGCGTCGCGCGGGAAGCCGCCGAAGAAGCCCTTGAGCTCTTCGTGCAGCAGGGTATGGCGGCGCAGCGAATTGTCGAACTCGGCCAGCTGATCAGCAGTCGGCAGTTCGCCGTAGATCAGCAGGTAGGTTACCTCGATGAAGCTGGACTTCTCGGCCAGCTGCTCGATTGGGTAACCGCGGTAGCGCAGGATGCCCGCGTCGCCGTCGATGTAGGTAATCGCGGACTTGGTAGCCGCGGTGTTCATGAAGCCGGGATCGTAGGTCACGTTCCCGGTAGTCTTCAAAAGTGGGGCTACGCCAAATCCGTCATTGCCCTCTGCTGCCTGAATTACTGGCAGCTCGAGGTTGGATTCTCCAAAGTGTAGCTGTGCAGATGTGGTATCTGTCATTGCATCTCCTAACCGGAAAGCGTGTAGTTCCGAAAGGTCAGTCGTCACCGTAGAACATACCGCGATTTGACCCATTCAAGCTAATTAGGGTGTCATCTTCACCGGTTGGCGGAAGAATTCAACCGTTCAACGGCAGCCGCGATCCGCTCATCGGAGGCGGTCAAGGCCACGCGTACATGGCGTTCCCCCGCGGTGCCGTAGAAGACGCCAGGACCGGCAACGATGCCCAGTTCCGCCAGCGCCCCGATGGTTTCGAAGCTTGGCCGCCCAGCGGTGCACCACAGGTACAGTCCTGCCACCGAATCATCGATGGCCAAGCCGAAGTTCTCCAGCGCTGGCCGCAGCATGGCCCGGCGTGCCCGGTACAGCTCGCGCTGCGCCGCAACATGCTCGTCGTCATTCAATGCCACCACCATGGCGTGCTGGATTGGACCGGGCACGATCATGCCCGCATGCTTTCGACTGTTGACCAGAGTTGGCATCAGGTTCGGGGCGCCGGCAACGAAAGCGGCGCGGTATCCGGCGAGGTTCGACTGCTTGGACAGCGAGTACAGGGCGAACAGGTCATCGAGGTTTCCTCCGTTGACCGCCGGGTCCAGGATGCTTGGCACCTGGCCCTCGTATTCATCCCATCCCAGTTCGGCGTAGCACTCATCGGAGGCCACGACGGCACCCATCTCACGCGCCTGGGCCACGATGCTTGCCAGCTCGGCAGTAGCACGGACCTTGCCGGTCGGGTTGCCTGGCGAGTTGACCCAGATGAGCTTCACGCGTTCACGCTGCTCAGCAGTCAAATCCGAAAGGTCGTCGGTGGCGATGGGGGTCGCGCCAACCAGCTGGGCGCCGATGTCATAGGTGGGGTAGGCGATCTCTGGACGGACCACGATGTCGCCGGCACCCAGGCCCAGGAACAGCGGCAGCCATGCCACCATTTCCTTGGAACCGACCGTTGGCATGACATCATCGGTGCTCAAACCGGTGACATTGCGGCGACGGGCGAACCAGTCGACGATGGCCTCGCGAACTTCAATGGTGCCGTGCGTGGTCGGGTATCCGTGCGAGTTCGCCGCCTCGGCCAGCGCCTGCTGGATCAGTTGCGGCGTGCCATCGATCGGCGTGCCGATCGACAGGTCCACGACTCCCCCCGGATGCGTGGATGCTTGCTCGCGGTATGGGGCGAGCTGGTTCCAGGGGTAATCGGGGAGCTCAAGCATAAAAGTGAAAACCTAGCCTTGGTTCTGTGGTGGCAAGGCGCTGATCAGTGGGTGGTCAGTGCCGGTGTTACCAATTTTAGCGGCGCCGCCCGGGGATCCAAGTTCGTCGAAAAAGTCGACGTTTGCCTTGTAATAGTCGGCCCATTCATCCGGCACGTCATCTTCGTAGTAGATGGCTTCAACGGGGCAGACAGGTTCGCAGGCGCCGCAGTCAACGCATTCATCCGGGTGAATGTAGAGCGAGCGCTCACCTTCATAGATACAATCTACCGGGCACTCTTCGACGCACGCCTTGTCTTTAACGTCGACGCACGGCTGAGCGATGATGTAAGTCACGAGGGCCGAGACCTTTCCTTGCACTGGGTGGTTTCAACAGGAGCTAGTGGTTTCCTCAGATGCTCTTTGAATCCTTTACCAGCTCAAACTACAGTCTAGTCCTGATACCCATGCATCGGACCGCCCATTGGCTCGCTGTGACGTAATCGACCATTCACATTTCAGCTTCCCGGGGTCCAGATGAATTCTTCTTACGAAAAGATGACGCTTCCAAATGCTTAATTTCAGTGATGTGACGCCCGGTGAACGGCTTGTTGTCCGCTACCGCTTGGCCGACGGCCGGGCCGGTGAGCATTTTTCCGATGCACTGGGCGAGCTGCAGGAAGTGACGGAGGAATCGGTGAGCATCCAAACCCGGGCTGAACTGGTATGCATCCCCCGCGCGGCGATCACTCACGCCAAGCGGGTACCGCCGGCTCCGGCGCGCCGCAGGCCCCGTGCCCCTCGCACCGAGTAGCAGCCTGCAAGCCGTGCAATTTTCCTGCTTCCAGGTGTTGCTGCCGCGGGCACACCCATACCGCTTGGGACGACATGTGATTTGAAACTGCCAATCACTCAGCGCTTTTCGCGTATGCTGTTTCCATGCCCTCCGATAAACTTGTCCAATCGCGAGCACGAGCCCTCAGCTCCCCGCTGAGGCTTCGCATCTTGCGCTTGTGCCTGCATGAGTCACGAACGAACAAGGAAATTGCGGACATTCTCGATTTGAATCCCGCCACCTCCTTGCATCACGTGCGAACCCTGGTCAGCAACGGTTACCTCGCGGCAGAAGAATCACGCCGAGGCAACCGTGGCGCCAAAGAAGTGCCCTACCGCAGCACCAAGCAGTCCTGGGGCACGCGCATTCCCGACGCGGCCCCCATGCTGGTGGACACCTTCCTGCAGGAAATCGAGGGACTTGATCCCCAGGAGATACAGGTAATTCGTTTGGGCCTGAAGCTCAATGAGGAAAGCCAGAAGGATCTCATGAGCCGGCTGCGCGCTGTGATTGAGGACTACGCGATGCGAGATCCGGATCCAGATGGCGTTGCCACCTCGTTGTTCTTGGCCCACCACCTGGATATCACCGGCAATGCGCGCAAAGACCAGTAGCCTGCTTTTCGCCTAATTAAACACAGAAGGAGCTCTTCCCGTTGGGAAGAGCTCCTTCTGTTTTCAGTTCTGGCGTTGTTGCTTGCGCAGCACTCGCAAGGAGCACAGCAGGGCAATCACGGATGGAATAACCATTCCATACATCCACAAGGCCGAGGCCAGCGTTGGCCCGGGCAGGTACTTGTAGTACTCCATGCCCAAGATCAGCTGGTCATCGCCCACATAGGAAATCAGGCCAACGGTCACATAGCAACCGATGAACCCCAGCGCACCGGCCCACAGCTTCGATGAAGAAACCGCAGCCCAGTACACCAGAACTCCGAGCAGGAGCCAGGCCAGACCCACACCCCAAACCAGCGGGATGTCGTTTCCGACATAGCTGATGGAGGCGTGGATTGCGGTCCCGAATAATCCTGCTGCCACGGCGGCAACAACACCGCGCCAGAGCGCGGAGAAGTTGCTGCCGAGGGATTTGCGCTTATTAGGAGCGAGCGCGTGCACGGGTAGCCTTGGCACGGTCGTTGGCGTTCAGCAGAACCTTGCGGATGCGGATGGCTTCCGGGGTAACCTCAACGCACTCGTCTTCGCGAGCGAATTCGAGCGACTCTTCCAAGGTCAAGTTACGTGGTGGGGTCAGGTTCTCGAACGAGTCCGAGGAAGCAGCACGCATGTTGGTGAGCTTCTTTTCCTTGGTGATGTTCACGTCCATGTCGTCGGCGCGGGAGTTCTCGCCGACGATCATGCCCTCGTAAACCTCTTCGGTTGGCTTCACGAAGAAGTTCATGCGCTCCTGCAGGTTGATCATCGCGAATGGAGTCACAACGCCTGAACGGTCGGCAACGATCGAACCGTTGATGCGGTATTCGATTGGGCCTGCCCATGGCTCGTAGCCTTCAGCCAGCGAAGCAGCAATGCCGGCGCCGCGGGTTTCGGTCATGAAGCGGGTACGGAAGCCGATCAGGCCACGTGCTGGAACTATGAATTCCATGCGAACCCAGCCGGTGCCGTGGTTAGCCATGTCGGTCATGCGGCCCTTGCGCGATGCCATCAGCTGGGTGATAGCACCCAGGTACTCTTCAGGCACGTCGATGGTCATGCGTTCCATTGGCTCGTGAACCTTGCCGTCAACCATCTTGGTAACAACCTGTGGCTTGCCAACGGTCAGCTCGAAGCCTTCACGGCGCATCTGCTCAACGAGGATGGCCAGTGCCAATTCGCCACGGCCCTGGACTTCCCAAGCATCTGGACGCTCGGTAGGCAGGATGTTCAGCGAAACGTTGCCGATCAGTTCCTTGTCCAGGCGATCCTTGACCTGTCGTGCGGTGACCTTGGCGCCCTTGACCTTGCCAGCCAGTGGCGAGGTGTTGATACCGATGGTCATCGAGATCGCAGGTGGATCAACGGTGATCAGTGGCAGTGGCTTAGGGTTCTCAAGGTCGGTGAGGGTCTCGCCGATCATGATGTCTTCGATACCGGCAACTGCAACGATCTCGCCTGGACCAGCTTCGTCAGCTGGAACGCGGGTCAAGCCCTGGGTGGCCAGCAGTTCGGTGATCTTGACCTGCTTCATGGTGCCATCCTGGCGGGCCCAGTTAACCTGCTGGCCCTTGCGCAAGGTGCCGTTGATCATGCGCAGCAGCGCCAGGCGGCCAAGGAATGGCGAAGCGTCAAGGTTGGTGACGTGGGCCTGCAGGACTTCACCTTCGGTGTAGGTCGGTGCAGGAACGTGCTTGATGATGGTCTCGAACAGTGGCTCAAGATCTTCGTTGTCCGGCAGGGTGCCATCGCCAGGCTGGTTCATCGAAGCGTAGCCGGCCTTGCCCGAGGCGAAGACGACAGGAACGTTCAAGATTGCGTCCAGATCCAGATCCGGAGCTTCGTCAGCCAAGTCCGAAGCCAAGCCCAGCAGCAGGTCCATGGAGTCGGAGATGACGCCATCGATGCGGGAGTCGGGACGGTCGGTCTTGTTGACCACGATGATCACTGGCAGGTTGGCGCTCAATGCCTTGCGCAGCACGAAGCGGGTCTGCGGGAGCGGGCCCTCGGATGCGTCAACGAGCAGAACCACGCCGTCAACCATGGACAGGCCGCGTTCCACCTCGCCACCGAAGTCGGCGTGGCCTGGGGTGTCAATGACGTTGATGGTCATCTTCTTGCCCTCGGCTGCTGGGCCGTTGTAGAACACGGTGGTGTTCTTAGCAAGAATGGTGATGCCCTTCTCGCGTTCCAGCTCACCTGAGTCCATCACGCGATCTTCGGTTTCACCATGGCTGTCGAATGCGCCAGTCTGCTGGAGCATGGCGTTGACGAGGGTGGTCTTGCCGTGGTCAACGTGCGCAACGATGGCTACATTGCGAAGTTCATCGCGAGTAATGGTGTTTGCTGACATGCGTGAAGGCTCACTTCCGCTCGAAAATTTGGGTCTGTGGAGTCGGGGCCAAAGTCGACCCAACAATCCAGTTTACGCGCTCGAGACTCATAGTCTGTTGATCTGTGTCAGAACATACAGGAATTTCATGTATCTGTCGCAAAGAATTCAGCGGATTAACCGCGTTGGCATCCAAAAACGCAGCTTGCTAGGCCCAAAGTTGACTTCAATTTCCGGGAGTTCAGCGTCAAGCAAGCCGCCGCATTTTTCTATGGTGGATTTTGAACCGATGTTATCGGAATCACAGGTAACCAGCGCATGTTCAATTCCTGATTCGCGAAGTTCCTGCAACCCGAATTTGCACAGTTCCTGTGCCACACCACGGCGACGATACTCGGGAACTACACCATAGCCGATATGTCCGCCGACCTGAAAAAGGCTCTCGTTGATTTCATATCTGACGGAAACCCGGCCCACCAGGTCCCCCTCGTCAAAGGCGGCGAACAGCGCCGAGCGAACCCAGCCTTCTGGAATGTGCTCGCCTCGGCGCCCTGCCTTCATCCGGTAGATATAGTCCTCCCAGTCCTCGGCTGCAGACCAAGTCGGCAAGAACTCGAAGTCTTCGCGAAGCATCAAGTGGTGGGCGTCGATTGCCTGCTGTTCGTCCTGGCTTTCCAATTCACGGATCTCCAGCGTCTTTCCCAACGTCATAGCGCCAGTATGCCAGAGCGCCTCCACTTCCCACCGGTGAATTGCGCGCCAAAGATGCGCCTGAGCCCTAGTAGGCCACCTGCTGGCCCTGCACTTGCCTGGCCCATTCCACGGTTCCGCCGCTGAGGCTGTAGACGGCAATGCCTGCATCCCGACCGGACATGGTGATCCGCGCTGCCTGCTGCGAACGGGCACCGGTTTTGCACACGAATACGACCGCCGAAGCGCTGTGCGCGAGCTTTCCCAGTCCCCGTTCTTTGAGCTGCGCGAGCGGAAGGTGCTGGCTGTGCGGGATCGCTATGATGTCGCGTTCCCAGGATTCGCGCACATCCACCAGCAATACCGGTTCTTCCGTTTCCAGCTCCGCTAGCTGCTGAACCGTGAGCTCCGGGACATGCCCTTCGGCAGCGCAGGAAACCGGCTGGTACTCCCCCAGCCCGGTCACCGGCTCACGTTGCGGATCCCTGGCGAATTCGAGGGTCCGCACAGTGGCTTCCAGCGCATCATAGAGCCAGAGCTTGCCGCTCAGGGTGGTCCCGATTCCGGTAATGAGCTTCAGGGCTTCGGCGCACATCACCGAACCGATAACGCCGCACAGTGCGCCGAAGACTCCTCCTTCGGCGCAGCTGGGCACGGAGTCCGCGTCGGGGATTTCCGGAAAAAGATCACGCAGCATCGGGCCGGTGCGCGGATCGAAGACGGACACCTGCCCGGAGAACTGGAAGAGGGTTCCCCACACCAGCGGGGTGCCGGTGATTTCCGCGGCATCATTGGACAGGTACCGCGTGGCAAAGTTGTCGCTGCCGTCGATGACCAAGTCATATTCACTGAAAAGTGCCACGGCGTTGGATTCATCCAGCTTTTCATCCACGGTGATGATCTGGACGTTCCGGTTCTGCTCGTGGGCCATCCGCCGCACCGAATCCACTTTCAAGCGCCCTGCATCCTGTTGCCGGTGCATGGTTTGTCGTTGCAGATTGGACAGCTCGACGGTGTCATCGTCGATGACCCCGAGGGTGCCGATTCCCGCAGCGACCAGGTAGCTGGCAATGGGACTGCCCAGGCCCCCGGCTCCGATAACCAGCACCTTGGCGTTGGCGATGCGGCGTTGCCCTTCTTCTCCCACCCCGGGCAGGGACAAGTGCCGGGAGTAGCGCGCCAGCTCTTCCGGTTCCAGCTCCGCGCCGGGTGCGACCAGGGCTTCCCGGCTCACGAGAAGTCACCGACCAGGGTTTGCATCATGCCTTCGGCCGGCGATGAGGCCAGTGCGGTATCGCGGCGCGGGATCCGGCCAGCGAGCCGCGCGGCGCGCCCGGCACGCACAGCATCCTTCATGGCCCTGGCCATGAGCGGCGCGTTGTGCGCCCGGGTCACCGCGCTGGCCAGCAGCACCGCGTCGCAACCGAGCTCCATGGCCAGGGCCGCATCCGAGGCGGTGCCCACCCCGGCGTCAAGGATCACCGGTACCTGCGCGCGCGAGACGATGGTGGAAATATTGTGCGGATTCAGGATCCCCAGGCCCGAGCCGATCGGTGCTCCGGCCGGCATGATTGCCGCAACCCCGGCGTCCTGCAGGCGCTGGGCAAGTGCCGGATCATCATTGGTGTAGGCGAAAACCTGGAACTCGTCGGCCACTAGTTGCTCGGTGGCCGCATGCAGTTCCAGCGGGTCCGGCAGCAGCGTGTGCTCATCGGCAATGACTTCGAGCTTGATCCAATTGGTTTCCAGAGCTTCACGGGCCAGGTGCGCGGTGAGGATCGCATCGCGGGCGGTGAAGCATCCAGCGGTGTTGGGCAGCGCAATCACGTTGTTGCGCTGCAGCAGTTCATACACGTTGCCTGCGCCGGCCGCCGAAAAGTGGCGGATGGCCACGGTGGTCAGCTCCGTTCCGGAGGCCTGCAGGGCGCTTTCCAGGGTGGTCAGCGAACTCGCTCCCCCGGTGCCGAGGATCAGGCGCGAGGACAAGGAGCGTCCGGCGATCTGGAATGGGTCGCTGTGGATGTCCAGCTCGGTGATGTTGCGCGTTTCCATGCCTAGCCTCCCTGGGCCGCGGTAACGAGTTCAATGCTGTGCCCTTCGGCCAGCAGGTAGCTATTCCAGGCGCTGCGTGGAACGACAGCGCCATTGACGGCGGCGGCAACTCCGAGCTTGCTGCCGTCAGCGGCCACCGAGTTGGCGTCCAGTTCCTTGCCGATTTGCGTGCTGATGAATTCGCGAAGGGTGGTTCCTTCGTCCAGGTTCAGTTGCCGTGAATTGAAATTGATGCCGATGCTTGTCATGGTTGCTGCTCCGTTCGGTGAGCGGTCTAGGTTGCGTTGGCAAAGCGGTGGGGATCCACAGCCTGGTGCAAGGGGTGGGATTGGTGGCCGTGGGCGAGATCCGCAGTGAGCGTTGCGCCCAGCGGAGCCAGCAGCACGCCGTGCCGGGAGTACCCGGTGCAGAGCAGCAGCCCTGGATCAAGGCGTCCCAGCAGCGGCCGGTCATCTGGCGTGGCGGGACGTGCCCGGGCCGTTGCTTCGTTCAGCGTGCAGTCGCTGATGCCGGGGACAAGCTTTCTCGCGTTGTCCAACAGCAGGTGCATCGCGCCAATGTTCACCGCTTGTTGCCGGTCTTCACGGACGCTGGCGCCAAGGACGAGGCTACCGTCCCTTCTCGGCACCAGATACACCTGTTTCCGGTGCACGATGCCGCGGATGGTGCGGGTGATGAGCGGCGGGCCTGCTGGTCCCTGGATCCGGAGGATGTCCCCGTAGACCGGGCGCAGCGGAAGTTCGTTCAAGCCATCGAGGGTGCCAAGACCGGTGGCCACGATGGTCTGCTCCGCTTCGAGGATTCGGCCCGATGCGGTCCGCACAGCGGTGGTCCGCTTCCCGTCGGTCACCAGTGCCTGCGCCCGTTCCTCGACCAGGTGCGGACGCAGATGCTCCAACAGGATCTTGACGATGGATCGAGGGTCGACCTGGTGGTCATCTTGGCACAGGACCGCGCCAGAAATATTGGCGGCCAAGGCTGGTTCGAGCTTGCGGGCTTGGCTGGGCAGCAGCTTTTGCGCTGACAGGCCGAGGGATATCTGCAGTTCGGCCAGCTCGTGCAGGGCTTCGCGGTCCGCAGGCTCTGCGGCGACAACGAGCGTGGAGTTCTGCAAGTAGTCCGGGCGTTGCCCGGTGGCCGATGCGATGCGCTCGATGAACTGCGGATAGGCGGCATTCGAGGCGGCAAGCAGCTGGTGCAACGGGCCATTGCCCCAGACCGTTTCAGCTGCCGGGGCCAGCATTCCTGCTGCCGCGTAGCTTGCACCTTGGCCGGGTGCCGGATCGATGAGGGTGACGGTGTGTGCGCGTGATTCCAGCTCGAACGCGACGGCCAGGCCGATTATCCCGGCGCCAACAATGTTGACATGCACAAGGGCACGCTTCCTTCCTACGGCGGCATGACCCGCATCAGGTGTAGCGGTCGGCTCGGTGCCCTCTCAGCCTGGTCGATTCAGGCTCCCGCGGATTACAGCGATTATAAGCATGATGCAGCTCATAAAGTCGAACTTCATTGAACGCAGTTCCGTCATCTTCTGTGATGTACTTGCTGACATGGCATTCCATGACTTCCCTATCGTGCTTCCCCAAGGTTCTGCGCTATCCAGCACCATCATCTCGTTGGAGCAAGAACTCTTGGAATCCAGCCAACGCCATAGCCAGGAGCAATTGCAGCGGCGCTTGCATCCTCGGTTCGCCGAGGTGGGAGCCAGCGGGCGAGTCTATGATCGCGAGGCCATCATTGCCCAGCTGGCCCGGGAGCCGGCACGGGATGCCGGGGCGTTGAAAGTCGAAAGCCCGGTGGCTCTCCAGCTTTCAGACCAGCTGGTGCTGCTGCGCTGGAAGCTGCTCGCCGGTTCCCCCAGCGAACGCAGTTCACTGTGGATCCATGAGCAGGGCCGCTGGCAGCTGCTCTTCCACCAGGGCACGGCCGCCGCTCATCCGCAGCCATCTGCAGGACCGAAGGAAACCGTGCATGCCGACGGTGAATTCACGGTGCGCCGGCTGCGCCTTTCGGATGCCGAAGCGGTCTTCGAGGCATTCTCCTCGAACCCCGACATGTTGCGCCAAGGCGACGCCGATTCCCCGCAAAAGGCTGAGTCGTATGTGCGCGCACTGCTGGAGGCCGGGGAACGCCAGCAGGCGATGGCCGTCGCATATCGGGATCGGCTGGTGGGACTGGTGTGCGGTACGGTCGACCCGGCCAATCAGAACGCGTGGATTTGGTATTGGATGAACCAGAATTACTGGGGCCGGTCGCTGGCCACCCGCGCCGTGGCAACCTTGGTGGATTACCTGTTCGACGAGCTGGGACTGTACCGCTTGGAGCTGGGCTTGCGGGCAAATAATCCCGGGTCGAAGCATGTGGCAGAAAGCAACGGCTTCCTGCACGAAGGTGTCGAGCGGGGCAAATTCCTGGTTGCCGGAGAACGCATCGATGTGCACACCTACGCGCGGTTGCGTACCGATGGCGGCTCTGCGGTCATGCCCTTGCCGTGGGGCACGCAGCAGTAGCTTGGCGGGCATCAAAAAAGTCGCGGAATCCGGTTTTGGATTCCGCGACTTCTTATCTGTCCCTCAGGTTTTGTGATGCGTGGTTAGATGCCTGGGTTCGATGCCGGTGGCGTCGAGTCCGGGCCATTGGTGGCCTGTTGGGCCTCCATCTTTTTCAGCGTGCGGGCCGCAGCATCACGACCGCCGAGGCCAAAGGCCAGAGCCGCTGCCAATGCTGCGCCAATGACGATTGCGCCGAAGGCCATGTTGATGATCGAATCGGCGATACCCATGTACTTCAGGCCCATCGCCACGAACAGCGCAATTGCCGTGTAGCGGATGATCTTCGAAGCAGTAGTGTCACCCAAGAAGCGGCCAATCACATTGGCGATGACGAAACCTGCGGCGATAATTGCTGCGCCGAAGAGGATCTTGCCGCCCAAGGCCAGGATCTCATTGAGGATATTGGTGATCGCTGGGAAGTTCAGCATCTGGGCCGCCATCACACCGAAGAACAGCACGATAGCAATCTTGACGATGCCAGCGATGATTCCCGAAGCGCTCTTGCCCTCGGGAACTACGCCCCACTGGGCAACAACAGTGTCGGTACCCACGCCGTGGAGGGTGGATTCAAGTAGCTGCCCGACGAACTTGGCAATCAGGATACCCACGGCCAAGAGCGCCAAGGCCATGATGACCTGCGGGATTGCGGTGAAGACCAGCTGCAGCATCTGCTGGGCAGGTACCGAAATTGCCGCGATGCCCAGAACCTGCAGGGCTGATATTGCGACGACTAGCAGGATCAAGGCGAAGACGATGTTGGCAATGATGTCAACGATCTTCGCTTGGGATTCGCGAGACTGAACTTCATCTACTGGTTCGTTGCCTGGGGTGACCTTGCGGACCAGTCCGCTAAAATCGACAGTTCCCAAACCGGTCCTCAGCAGCTGGCGAACGATATTCGCGATGACGTAGCCAATGAAGAAGATGAAGCCCGCACCGATGAGGTTGGGGATGAAGGCCATGACGCCGCCGAGCATGCCCTGCACCGGCGATAGCACTTCGGATAGAGCGAAGACCTGCAGGATTGCCACGAGGCCGAAGAGCCAGACAATCAACCCCGCGACCTTGCCCAGGGATTGGCCTATTTGTTCTCCGTCATTGCCCTGCTTTTGCAGGAACTTCACCCTGTTCACCAGTTTGGCGGCAGCCCAACGAATTATGCGTGCAACTAGCCACGTAATGATGAGGATGATTAGCGCGATGCCAACCTTTTGTAGCATCGACGCCCAGTCGATATTGCCTAAAACGTTCTCAGACTGCATTGCTGCTCCTTCAACGTAGGGACAGTCCGACCCTACGATGAAGGTTCTCCGCTGACTAGGGCAAAGACCCATGCTCCCAGCTTGAATCATTGGACTTTCACAGCTCGAATTGCGAAAAGCTGACTATATCCCGATGTATTCAACGAATTCCGAACAATAAGACCTTGCCGACAACTGATCCACGCAATGTTAGAAAGTTCGCGGTTGCGTCCAAACCCGTGAATTGCCATGGAAGCTATTGCGGATTCAGCCATTGACCTTTATTCATCCGGGAATTGCCGGAAGTCCCGCTACCTAGTTGATGACTTCGCTCCGCACGGAAGCGCCCAGTTCAACGGTGCGGGAGACGGTGCAGTATTTGTCATGCGAAAGCTTGACGATGCGCTCCACCATGCTGGCTGCCTTGCGGCCTTCCTCGGTATCGGGGAACTTCAAATCGAAACCAAGATGGATGTCCTCCATCCGGCTCGCCGAGTTCTCAGAGACCTTGTAGCCGCCCGCTTTGACTTCGAATTTCTCAGGCTCGCTTCTCCTGGTGGTCGCCACATCAACATCAATTGCGGAACATCCTGCGATGGCAGCAAGCAGCAACTCCACCGGGGTTAGCAATCCTTCGCCCTGGCCGAATTCTAGGCTGGCTCCCGATTCGAGGCTAGTGGCCCTGTACTTGCGTGCCTCGACGCGTTCGATGCTGACTTCACGGATCTCACGGCTATTTTCACTCATGAAACTATCGTGCCACGATCCAGGCTGAAGACTACACGTGGCGCAATACGACTCGTTGCGGCGACGATGCAGATTCCCCGGGCACAGGCACGAATCCGCAGTCGCCAAAGAACGCAATGGCAGGCTGGCGCTGGCAATCGAGATGAACGCTGATCCCGGGAATGCTGGCGATGATTTCATCCAGCAGGATGCGGCCCACACCCTTCTGGCGATCAGTGTGCCTCACCCAGAGCAGTTCGATGCGTGTACTGCTCCATGCCGCAAAGCCAACAATGCGTCGACCATGCTGGGCAATCCTGACTGAGACCGATTGGCTATAGACAGCTTCCAGGGCGACGGCCACCGCATCAATATCAGCAGCCGAGAGGAAGTCTCCCCGGCGTTCCACCGAACTGCGCCAAATGTCGAGCAGGTCAGGCACTTCATCCACGCTCGACAGCTCGCGCAGCAGGAGAGTCTCTTCCATGCCATATTCCTTCATGCTCAAGCGAATCCGTACTTGCTGATTCGAAATGTAGCCGGGTGCCAGCGATTCCTCAAGTTTTCATGGATCGTTGCGGCACACCAGCATGCGGTTTTTCCCCGGCTCAAGCCGGCTCGTTCATGCGGCCCGTGCGGTGGGCCCAGTCCCGCAATTCGGCCGCGGCCTGCTCGGGCTGCTCAAGGTGCACGTTATGCCCTGCAGAATCAAGCACGCGGATCCTCATCGAGGGGTACCGGCGCGATAGCTGCTCGGGATCCCGGTATCCGGTGATGTGGTCTTGTTTCCCGCACAGGATGGTTACCGGAATATCCAGCTGGCGTTTACGCTCCACGGGCAGAGGATCCAGGAAGTAGCGCTTGGATAGCTTGGCCATGGAGCGCAAGTTCGCGCAGTCCAGCCCGGGCAGCACCCACTGCGCGAAGCTCTGCCACGCCTGCTGCGATTGCACCACGGCAATATCGGAGAATTGCTGTGCTTGGCGGGGATCTATCCGGGCCAGCAGCCCGGGATCCTCTACGACTACCTGCGCTTCGGGCACAGTGCGCCGCGAGGCATCGGGAAAGACCACTGGGGCCAGGAGGAATAGTCCTTGGGCCTGGCCGGGAAACCTGTCGGCCATCTCCTGGCAGAGCAAGGCGCCAAGAGAGTTGCCCAGCAGTGCGAACGGCCCCTCTCCCGCGGTTTGCCTGATCAGTTCCTCCAACCAGTTTGCAAGTTCTGGCAGTCCCCCGGGGTTCCCTAGCGGTGGACAGGTTCCGAAGCCGGGCAAGTCGACGTAGTGCAAGTCGAAGATCTGCGCGTTGGCCAGCTCTGCTTCCAGCGGCTTGAGGATACGGTGGTCTACCCCGTTGCCATGCACCATGAACAACGGGATCCTGCTCTTTGGGGCTACTCGCATTTCACCGTGATCTTCTCCTGTGCCTCGCGCTGGCTCGCAGCGTAGCTGATCATCCATTGGCCAGCTACGTAGGTGAGCATAATCCAGAATCCCATTCCGGGGACATCGATATCCGCAAATGAGCGCAGCGCGATCAAGGAATCGGAGAGGAAGAATATTGCGCCGCCGAAGCCTGCGATCGGACCCAGCCCGGTACTGAGGATGGCCATCATCATCAATGCCGAGCCATAGATGATCACCGGGGCGAGCAGCACTCCCGCACCGGGTGAGCAGAGGACCAGCAGCAGGGCAAATGCGGCAAGATAAGGAAGCGGCATCCTCCAATGGCGCAGTATCGAAGATTTCCAGTATCTTGCCAGAGCGGCGATGTAGAAGAACTGCGCAACCAGGAATGCGCTAACCATGGCCAGGAATGCAGAATCGCCGTCCATGAACCGGGGCAAGGTGTCACCGACCCAGGAGAAGAAAAGGGCTATGAGCACCAGCCGGATCAGTGTGCCACGCGGCGAGGTGGTGAGGGCGAGAACCGTTCCTGCCAACAGCGGCATCAGCAGGATCTGCGTGGCGTCCGCCAGCAGCCCCGAAGGCCAGAACAGTTGTGCCAGCAAATGGGTGGCAGTTGCGAGCAGGAGCGCCAGAGCCGCGATCCCGCGGCGTGACTGCCCCGGGATCACCGCAACGGTGTGCTCATTGCCCAGGTGTGGTTGCACTTTCTTCCTTGGGTAGTGCCGATAATTGCGTTTAGCGGCCTCGGAGCGTTGCCGGATCCGTCACCGGTTGGAAGCCGACGGGGCCAGGACGCAGAATTCATTGCCCGAGCGGTCCTGGAATACCCGCCATGGCAGCGTACCCCACGGACGGTCCAGTTCCTTGCCGCCCAATGCGCAGATGATTCCCAACGCGTCCTCCATGCTCTCGGCCTGTTCGAGACGCAGGTCCAGATGGATCGCATTCTTCCCCGCAGTCTTGGGTGAAGCTTCCCGGACAAGGACCAGCCGCGGGCCCGCGCCTGATGGATGAGCCAGAACCACTGGAGACCGCGCAACGATGTCCCATCCCAGCAGCTGCTTCCAGAATTCTGCATCTCCGGCCGGGTCAACGCAGGCCAGTTGCAGGGCTTCAAGCACCAAGCCGCTTGCGTCCTGGTCGTGGGCACGGAGCAGAAATTCGTTGCCTGCGGCATCGAGCCTGGACTCCATGGCATGCCGGTGCCGATCGCCAAGGCGTTCGCTGAAATGGGTGCCGGATCCGAGGATCAGGTGCACGCGCTGTTGAGCACGGTCCGGGTTCCGGACAGCGGGGAAGCACAAATCCAGGTATCTCGGTCCCGCCAGCTGCAGCCGGGTTTCATAGCCGTCGGCGTTATCGGTCAGCATCTGGCACTTGAGCAGGACCTCCCAGAATTCCCCTTGCTGTTTCGGGCTTTCGGCATCGAAGACGATATTTTCCCAGTACATGCTTCCAGCTTACCGCTGGGGTGATTCCGGTCACTTCGCGCATTCGTTGAACCGGCCAATAATATCCACATATGGAAATTGATTATCGTTGACTTAGGCAATGGAAACAAGAATTCTTTTCGCAGGATTTCCATAAGAATTAGTTGCAATGCTAATTTCTAACACCATGATGACATGCTTGAATTTGAGCAAGTTGTTTATCTTAGTGCCATTAATTCCAATTCCAAGATTCTCCTGGCGGAAATTGGAGCATTTTCCGCCGGTATTATGTTGCCATGAGCAACACGGATTTTCCCCACCTGATGTCAGAAGGCCGGATCGGGCCTATGAGCACCGCCAACCGCATTGTCCTTCCCGCTATGGACATGAACGTTTCCGAAGGCGGTGAAATCGAGCAGTCGGAAATCGACCACTATGTCGCGCGTGCCGCCGGCGGAGCCGGACTTGTCATCACCGGCGCATGCGCTATCGCCTTCCCTTACGGAGCGGCCTCGATGAAAGAACCGGGACTGTCAGAGGACAAATACATCCCGGGCATCAAGGCACTGGCCGACGCCATCCACGCTGCAGGCTCCAAGCTGTGCATCCAGTCCACCCACCATGGCAAGGTAGCGCGCGTAGACACCGCCAACGGACGTCCAGTCATGGCGCCGAACAAGCCGGACTACAGCTACTCCATGAGCGCGCTGGCCGACTGCACCCCCGAGGAACTCGCGAAGATGGGTGCTGCCACCAAGGGCAAGCAAGCCAGCTACCACGAGATGGCCCAAGAGGACATCGACTGGCTGATCGCCGCATGGGCCGACGCGGCAGAACGCGTAGCCAAGGGCGGAGCAGACGCCATCGAGATCCACGCGGCGCACGGATACATCCTTGGCGTCTTCTTGAACCAGCGCGATAATCTGCGCACCGACCAGTACGGCGGCTCGCTGGAGAACCGTGCCCGCCTGGCCTGCCAGGTCATCGCCGCCGTCAAGGAACGTGTGGGAGATTCCTTGGCGATCCTGGTGCGCGTAGCCGGAGAGGAATACGGCCAGGAAGGCGCGTTGAGCCTTGCCGAATCCATCGAGGCGTCCAAGATGTTCGAAGCCGCAGGCGCTGACGGCATCCACGTGACCGGTTGGGGACGCAACCCCTTCGACAACTTCACCGACGGGCCGCTGCCGAACAAGGTCGGGGCCTACCTGGAGAATGCCGCAGAGATCAAGAAGCATGTTTCCATTCCGGTGATCGCCGTGGGCCGCATGCTCCCGGACATTTCCGAGAAGGCGATCGCCCAGAACAAGGTGGACTTCGCTGCCATGGGACGCCAGCTGCTGGCCGACCCGGAGCTTCCCAACAAGCTGCGCGACGGAAAGCTTGACCA
Organism: Glutamicibacter sp. NPDC087673; assembly: GCF_044743255.1. Lineage (NCBI taxonomy): Bacteria > Bacillati > Actinomycetota > Actinomycetes > Micrococcales > Micrococcaceae > Glutamicibacter > Glutamicibacter sp. NPDC087673. Next base: position 379,887 of record NZ_JBIUWB010000002.1, on the reverse strand, counting down.
GGTGCGCCCATGCATCAATTGCTACCTGTGCGTGGCGGAGAACTTCTTCGATGACACCCCGTTCTGCGCAGTGAACCCGGCACTGGGTAACGAGAAGCTGCTGCCGTTGAAGCCGGCAAGCGCCTCGAAGCATGTGGTTGTCGTTGGCGCGGGCCCTGCGGGCATGGAGAGCGCACGCGTGCTCACCGAGCGCGGGCACCGGGTGACCATCGTCGACAAGGCCGACCGCTTGGGCGGAACCATGTGGTTCTCCACCATGACCACCCCGGATAACGAGCGCCTGCTGCGCTGGTTGAAATCCGAGCTCAAGCGCCTGCGGGTTGCGGTGAAGCTCAATACCCCAGCCACCGCGGAAACCATCCGCGGGCTGAACCCCGACCACGTCATTGTCGCTACCGGCGCCGTGCGCCCGAAGCCGGACATGCCAGGCGGCGACCTGCCCAACGTGCAGACCGGCGACACCCTGCGCGCCATGATGCTGGGTACCGCTACAGCCGAGGAAGCCGGACTGGTGCTGAGCACCATGGGCAAGCTCGGACGACTCTCGGGCTTGACCAAGTCCCCGGAATTCGTCCGCCAGTTCACCAAGTTCTGGCTGCCGATGGGCAAGGACGTTGTAGTCATCGGCGGCTCGCTGGTGGGACTGGAACTGGCCGAGTTCCTGGCCGAGCGCGGCCGCAACGTCACTCTGGTCCATGAGAGCCAGCAGCTGGGCTTGCCGCTGGCCATGCCGCGCCGCTGGACCGCCGTCAAGGAGAATCTCGCGCATGGCGTCAAGATCCACCGCAATGTCTCGGTCACCCGCATCACCGAGAAGACCGTGGAATGGACCGAAGGCGAAGAGCAGTTCAGCGCCCCGGCCGACATGGTCATCTACGCCGATGGCACCACCAGTGCCGCGCCGGTAGCCGATCAGCTGCGCGGTGCCGGATTCAGCGTCGATGTCATCGGCGATGCCAGTGCGGTCAACTACATCCACGGTGCCGTGCATTCTGCGTGGAAGGCCACCGCCAACCTGTAGTCCGATGCAACTTGCACGCCCATAGGCAGCGGGCCAGCAGCATCCGGCGGATGCTGCTGGCCCGCTGCCTGCCGCGAACCCTTGTCCCATGGCAGGCCCAGTGCTTGAATGGGCCAATGGGCCTTAGAATGCTTACCCCCGCCGCGGCGCAGGTTGCCGACCTCGTCGATGAGCTCGCCAGCTGGCAACGCGATGGCCTGCCCCTGCAGCTGCATCCCGGGGATGTGGGCTGGTACGCAATGCGGGGTCTGGAAATCACTGCGCAAAGCCTGCGGGTCTGGGCGGATCGCGAATCGATTTATGCCATTGGCCTGCTCGATGGCCCGGATCTCATGCGAATGGCCCTGCATCCGGACTACGTCGGCATCCAGCCGCTGGCCGAGCAGATCCACACCGACCTCCTCTCGCCGCAACAGCGGATCTTCCCTTCCTCATCCGCCAGCATCGAAGCCCGCGGCGCGACGGCCTTGGGCCAGGTCCTGCAGGCCAACGGGTGGGTTCCGGGCGAAGCATGGACTCCCTTGCGCCGTTCGCTGGACACTCCGGTGCATCTGCCGGAGCTTACCTTTCGGCGGGTCGATTCCGCCCAAGCCAGCCAATGGATGGAAGTCCACCTCAATGCCTTTCGCGGCGCCGATTTCTCAGCAGAAGACTTGGCGCGTGCGGTGCAGCGCTGGCATACCATGGCCAGTACTCCCATCTATGCCCAGGGGCAATGCCTGACCGCCTATGACAGCGACATGAACCCGCTGGCTGTCGCAGCGGTCTGGTCTGCTGGTCCCGGACGGCCAGGGCTGCTGGAGCCCATCGCGGTGCATCCGGCATCCCGCGGCCAGGGGTACGGCACGGCGATCAGCCTGGCGGCCGCTGCAGAACTGCGATCCATGGGAGCATCCAGCGCCTTGGTATGCACTGCCAGCGACAATACTTCCGCCGTTGCCACCTATCTCGCCGCCGAATTCATTGCCGATAACGAATCCTGCGACTGGCATCGCGGGAAGAACGAGGAATCATGAAAGTCTCCGAGCTCCTGTCCGACTTGGCCCAGCGGACCATTGACGCGGCACGCGCGCTTCCGCAGCTGGGCAATGAACAGCTCAACGCGCACCCGGGCAACCACCCCAACTCCATTGCATGGCTTCTCTGGCATTCAGGGCGCGAAGCAGATATCCAGCTCTCGGCGCTGAGCGGTCAGCCTGAACTCTGGGAGCAGTTCCGGGACCGCTTCAATTTGGGCGAGCTCGGCGATTCGATGGGCTTCGGGCACAGCGCCGAGCAGGCTCGCTCGATCATCGTCAACGACCAGCAGCTGCTCCTGGACTATTTGGAGGCGTGCTTTTCCGCGCTCGGCGGCTACGCCTCAAGACTGCGCGAGGACGAACTCGACGAAATCATTGATCGAAGCTGGGACCCGGCGGTTACCCGTGGGGTGCGCTTGGTATCGATCATCGACGACGCCTCGGTCCATGTCGGGCAGGCTGCCTATGCCGCTGGCGCCTTGGGCTAGGCTGCAGGCAGGCTTTTGGCCCTCTTGGCGATCCACCAGAAGATCACCAGCTGGAGCACCAGTACGATAGCCGAGATGCCGGCATCGCCCCATCCCATCGAATACCCAGCCTGCAAGGTCCCGATTCCACTGGCTACTGGGTAGAACAGCGGCCACAACACCGCGAGGTTGCGCATCATGGCAAAGGCAATCGCGAACAAGATCGCGAAAACACCGAATCCTGCTGCAGCTGCCACCGGAACCGAACCGAGGTGCTGAACCATGAAGCCGAGGCCAGTCAGCGCAATAGCTGGCAACCATCCGAAAGCGCGTTCCCACCGCAGATACAACCATCCAAAGACAAAGAACGGTTCCCACAAGACCAAGAAGTTCGCCGCCAGATGGCTTGCGATATCGGCGCCACTGGCGTTGGCCAAGGTGACCAGCTGGTAGGCGGACCCGGCACCCAGCACCAGGGAAATAGCGAGGGATGCCAGCAGGAGTTTTCTCGTGATCCCCACCCCTGCAAGAGTCTCTCGGCGCCGGTGCAGCACCGTCCAGAGAGGGACAAAGGTTCCGAAGACCAAAATGCCGAGCCAGAGAAAAAGGCTATCAATCGCGGTCCCCGCGTAGTAGCACAGGGAAAACGCCAGCAACGTGACCAAGGCAATGAGCGTATCGGCTTCAGGTCGCCACGCGAATGCACTCCGACGGTGATCCATGGCTGTTTCAGATCGAGCAGAAAAAGCATTCATGTTGACGTGCCTCGGTGCCGTGGGTGGTTTAGCTGGCTCCGTCCGAGAATAGCAGTTCCTCAACCGTCCGATCATAAAAAGCATGAACAGATACGGAATTGAAACAAAATACTACTTGCAAATATTGCAACTAGTTGCAAAGATTGAGGCATGAGCCAAGATTCCAGTTCATCCACCCCGCTATCGCCCGGCAAGGCGCAGCAACTGCTGGGCTCGGTCCCCCACCGCCCCCGCCGCGAACTCAAGGCCGTCGATCACGCGATAGCGATCTTGGTTGTTGCCGCATCATTGGCGGCAGGACTACTGGCACTGTCCGGATACGGTTGGATCTCCATAGCGCCAGCAATTATTTCCTTTTTGTCAGCGAATCACTGGTTCGCTGCGCGGCAGCGCCGCATCAATGAACCGCGTTATCCCGGTGCCCGCACGATCCTGGTCCTTTTTGCCACTTGGTTGCTCCTGCCTATTTGGCGAAGCATCGTCCATCATGAAACCGCACCTTGGCCTGAAGCGCTGCTGCTGGCAGGCCTCGCACCGGTGCTGTGGCTTGGCTACTTCCTCTTCCTGTTAATTCGGCGCTGAGCTCCATGAATTACCAAGAACTTGATCCCTTGCTTCTGGCGCCCAAAAGATTCGTTACGCTGGCGCATCTGAGCCAAGTCGAACAGGCGGATTTCGCTGGACTCCAAGCAGCCACGGGGCTGCCCACCGCCGACCTTTCAAAGATCCTCAAGGATCTGGAAAATCGTGAACTAATCCACCTGTCAAAGGAACGCAAAGACCGCTACGGCATCACCCTCGTGCGCCTGTCGGAGACTGGCCAGCGCACCTTCAAGAAACTGATGAAAACTCTCAACCGCATTGCGGGAGAATAGTGCAGGGCACCTGATGCCATCACGCTTCAAGGAAAGAACTCATGAAACTCGTTATTATCGGTGGCAACAGCGGAACCGGCGCTGCGCTGGCTGAACTCGCTCGCCAGGCATCCCATGAAGTTACCGTCGTCTCGCGAAGCGGTTCCCGCACCGCGCATGGGCAAATAAATCAGCTCAACGGCGATGCCTCTGATCCTGAATTCGCGGTGCAGGCGATTGCCGGCGCCGACGCCGTAGCTATCACCGTGGGTGGCAGCAAGGGAAAGAAAAATGCCCGCACCAGCGTGACACGCAGTGTTGTCCACGCGATGCAGGCGAACGGTCCCCAACGCCTGCTGATCCAGTCTTCCCTGGGCGCCGGAAACTCCGGTTCGCAACTTCCCGGCGTCATCGGTCTCATCTCCAAAATGCTATTGGCCCAGCCTTTGGCCGACCACACCGAGCAGGAAAAGCTAGTGGAAGATTCTGGCTTGGATTGGAGCATTGTGCGCCCCACCGGATTGGGCAGCAAGCCTGCCCTCGGCAAGTGGACCGCACTGCAAGTTGGTGAACCAGGCCGGCTGGGTGGAAGCATCACGCGTGATGATCTTGCCGCGTTCATGCTCGAAACACTTCAAAGCAACCAGAGCATCAGCAAGGCCTACGGCATCAGCAACTAATTCGGCTGCAGAAAGCCAGGGGCCCTTGACACCCGTTTGGTGCGGGCCAGTCCCGGCATTGCCGGAGCCTGCCGCCAAGGCGAAATGCCCTGGCGGCAGATTTTCCAACTATTCACAGAACACAAATGTCCTGTGAGGTGCCGGACTGTGCCCGGGTTGCCGTTCCTCGTTGCAACCAGCGTGCGGCCGTCGCCCGCCTGGCGCGCACTGCCTGATCCGGGGAAGGCCTAGAGCCAAGCTCCGAGCTGCTTGCCGGACATCTCCGCCAACCACATTTGCCACAGCGGTCCGAAGCTCACGCGACGAACCCCTAGCTCACGCAAGGCTGCGAGGTCACCGGCCGGGTGCGCGTTGACTGGGTGGGCCGTCACGTTCACCGGAATGCTGACTGCTTGCACGACCTGAGCAACCTGATCGGCATTGGCCAGGGCCACCGGATACACGCTACGCGCACCAGCCTGCTCCATCAGCTTGATGCGCTCGATTGCCTCGCCCAGCGGGTCTGCGAACTTATCGGCCAGCTTCACTGCATCGGTGCGTCCGTTGATCACGAATTCGATGCCTGCTGCATCTGCTGCTTGGCGGACGCCGTTAATGTAGTCCGCATGCTCATGGCGTTCACGGACACGGCCGCCTTCACTGTGGAGAACATCTTCGATATTCACGCCGACAGCGCCCGCTGCCGCAACGCGTTCGAAGAGTTCCTTCGGATCCAGGCCGTAGCCGGATTCAACGTCAGCGCTGACCGGCACATCGACACTGCTGGTGATTCGCTGAACCGCGGCCAGATAGTCTGCGAAGTCCATCTTCTCGCCATCTTCACTGCCCAAGGCATCGGCGACGGGGTGGCTTCCGACAGTCAGCGAGGCGAAGCCAGCGGATGCCGCGATGTTGGCGCTGAAGGCATCCCACACGGTTGGCATGACCAGCAGTTCACCTGAGGCGTGCTGCTTGGCGAGGTTCTGGGCGAGAGCTGAAATTTCAGTCAAGGATATCTCCTAGAGTCGTGACGGAATCCACCCAGTCTACGGCTCGGAGTCCACGATGGAAACAACTGGAAGATGAACTCCCAGGATTCGGCATGAGCGCTGGAACCAGGCATCATTTCAATCCTATTGCTACTTGCCAGGTAGCGGTTTAACCATGGTCAAGCAGGGCGTCCCAGCTCCCCAGAGGCTAGTTTCCTCCAGGGGAAGGAAGCCCTGCTTTTCATAGAATCGCCGAGTTTTCGCGTAGCCGGCATCCGGGTGCGAAGGACCCAGGGTCTTGACCTGCAAGAGCTGGACTCCCCCGGCGAGCGCCTCGGCTTCAATGGCTGCGCACAAAGCCGAACCGATTCCACCGCCGTGGTATCCACGGTCGACCACCATCAGATGGATCTCAACGGAGTGGTGGTAGTGCCGTTCTGCCAAGAGCACACCGAGCACTGCGCCTTGGGCATTGCGAACGGTCCAGGTTTCCTTGGTCCGCGCGGACTGGATGTACTCTGCGTTTGATTCAGGTTGGCCAAACCATTCAGGAACGGTGGCAAGCAACCGCGCAACGTCGTCTGGCACGGGATGGTCCCTGGTTGCTGCAAAGCTGGATTGTTCCACGATGGCTCCTGACCGGATAGTACTTGCGCTAGCTAGATGGGGTCATGATTTCCAGACGATTCCCGAACCCGTCGCGGGCATGGAACCGCAGATATCCTTCAAAGGTTTCGCGCTCTGCCCAAGACAGTTCATAGCCCATGGAATCGATACGGCCAGCGAGGGTTTCCCACTCCTCTACCGAGTCGCAGACCATTCCAGGATGCGCTTTCTTGGCTGGAATGAATGGATCGTCTATGCCCAGATGGATTTCCGCCACAACGGCATCTGCTTTGAAAGCGCGGAACCAGCAACCTCCCCTGCCGGCAAGGGAAGGCGGCTTGGGGACTTCGATTAGCCCCAGGGCTTCACCGTAGAACCGGCGGGCTTCAGCTTCCTGGCCGCGTGGCATCGGCAACTGAACGTGATGGAGTCTCATCTGGTCCCTCCTCGTCGCTGTTGCTGCCAATATACCTGCAAGGAGACTGCCCAGGGCTAGGTTCGGCCAATATTGAAGATCAGGGTTTCAGCCCGTGCGGCGTCGCTGTCTGGATCTTCAACCCGGCGTCCTTCCGGCTTGAATCCGGTCTTTTCAAGGACTCGGATGGAAGCTGCGTTTCTCGCATCGCAGGTTGCACTGATCCGTTCCAAACCAAGATCCTCGAATCCCCGACGGAGCAGGAGTCCAGCAGTTTCGGTGGCGTATCCGTTTCCCCAGTATTCTCGATTCAGGGTGTAGCCGATCTCCCCTGCCTTGGCTTTCCGGTCGGTGACCCACACCGAAGCCGAACCGATGAGAACATCACCGAGCATGACCGCCTGCAGGACCCTATGCGGTTGCTCGAGCAGTGCATCGGCGAGAAATTCCCGGGTGTCGGCCAGTTGGTTGGGTCCCCATGTCGAGTACTGGCACACCACTGGGTCAGCGGCAAAGGCATGGATTGCAGGCAAGTCCTGCGGTTGAAAATCAGCCAAGCGTATTCCGTGCCCAGCGGTACTCCTGCCGCGGGCTGCCTGAGCATCGCGCATTATTTCTCCTTTGCAGGGCAACGCCAGTCTATGTGTTGGGGCGGACCCTATCGGGCTGGCGGGGTTCAAGTCCAAGCATGTTGCGCAGCTGTTAAGCGGTGTTGAGATTCGTTGCGTTTTTTGGAATCGTGGCACCCACATGCCCTGAACTTGGTATGTCCTCAACCGGAAGGAGAGCCTCGTGCTCGCACTGACCGACCAAGCAGCATCGATCGTGACCGCGATCGTCACCAACCAGGCCGAGGAAGAAACCGCTGGTCTGCGCATCATGCAGGCAGACAGCACCCACCCGGAAGATGCCGCTTTCGGCCTGCAGATTGTCCCCGCTCCCGAAAGCACCGACGGCGTCGTGGCTTCCGAAGGCAGCCCAGTCTACGTGGATGAAGCGATTGCCGACGCTTTGGAGGGCAAAGTACTCGACGCGGCGGTGGATGAGCAGGGTGGCGTAAGCTTCCAGCTCCTTGAGCAGGGCTAATTCTGCACCCTGCCCTTTAGCTTTGGCTGCGGGGGTCGTCCTTCGGGACGGCCCCGCAGTTCGTTAACAATCTCCCTGCACCGGTACGCTGGACGGATCATATTTGCAGGCCAGATGCCCCGCACCCTTGTATATTGCGACGCAGTGCGTCATCGTTCAACTAAGGGAAAGGGGAAAGCAGTGGAAACGCGCGCGGTACGCAAACATGAGTGGGCGACGATTCCGAACGCCATCACGATTATTCGCTTTCTCCTGGTGGTTCCCATCGTCGGCTATTTGCTGGCCGATACCGAACCGGCACTGACAGCGGTTCTGCTTCTCGCCTTCGGCCTGAGCGACTGGGTTGACGGGTTTATTGCCCGCAAGTTCAATCAGGTTTCGCATCTGGGCGTCCTGCTGGATCCCATAGCTGATCGTTTGGGCATCGTGGCTATCGCGATCGCCCTGGTGGCCAATGGGGCGATCCCCTTATGGGTTGGCCTGGCCATTTTCATCACCGACCTGATCCTGCTGTGCACCTATTTCTTCTTGCGCCTGGGCTCCCCGCCAGCTTCCACGTGGCTGGGAAAGATCCGCACCGCCATCATGATGCTGGGGCTGGCCTGCGTGGCGTGTGGCAGGATCCCCGATTTTTCGGTGCTGGCAACACCGGGCGTAGCCATTTTGACTGCCGGTACGGTGCTGCATTTATTTGTCGGGTTCGGCTATCTGCGCATCATGCGCGCTTCTGCCAAAGAGCAAGCTGCATCGGCCAGCTAGTCGCGGTTTTCCTGCTGCATTGCTCCGGCCAGGAGCGTCAGTTCGGGAATTCGCGGCTTCCACAAGGCTGCCCGGCAGGCAATCAGTTCCCTGAGCTGCGTTGAGGCCAGCTCTTCAAGTGCCCGGATATAGTCGGGAACAATTTCGCGTGGCAGCCGCAACCCCATGGTCAGGTGCGGGGTCCACCGCGGTCCCCGCCCATCGGGATTCAGCGCGCTGATTTCCCGGGCTGCCATTTCCAAGGCATCCGTGGTTTCCAGCAGCCACGCAACCGTCTGCTTGCGCTTCGTGCCAAAGACAATAGTGCCCACCCGTTGGAAGCTCGCGGGGATGAGCGCAGGCAGTAATTCTGCCGCCCGCTGCGTCACGACCTCGCTCATGCTGGGCGAAAAGGTAATGGTGATATGCGGAGTCTGGTGTTGCGCGGGGAAGCCGCGCATCTCCAACTGGGCAAAGACCTCCTGCACTTGCTGCTCCTGCTCTGCTGGAAGGTGCAGCAAAATGTTGTCCGGGGACCTACTCATCAAGGTTCTCCTTCCTCATGCTGGTGATCGGGCGCGACCACGTGCGCGCCCATGACTGCTTGTCCCCCACCGCGTAGGTGCTGATTTCTCCGGTCGGCGCATAACCAAGGCTCTTCCAGAACGGTTCAACTTCAGCAGCATTGGCATCGACTATCGAAATCCGGCAGGCGGTGATCAACGGATGATCCTGGATCACATCGAGCACCGCTTCATGGATCTGCTTCCCCAGGCCCCGTCCGTGCCTGGCACCATCGACCATGAGCAATCCGATGTGGACCGTATCTGGTCTGGGCCAGCCGACGATCAGATCCGCGAATCCGGCCAGTTCTTCGCCTTCCCATAGGCCAAGATCAATTTTCTGCTCGGATTGCGCCTTCGGCGGCAGGGCGCTCAATGCCTGAATTGCGGCATCGGATGCAGGCCCGGCACCGGTGACACATTGCGAATATCCCGGGTTGCTTTCCATCAGCCGTTGCAGGCACGCTGAATGCTCGATGGAAAGCACGGTAACCGGCAACTTGGAAGGTTGCCTATCCATGAGCAGTCTCCCCGGCCACTCCCCTGATCGCTTCCGCTTCGAAGATCATCAGGGGTTGCTCTCCGTTGAAGCGGTTCTTCTGCCAGTCACCCCAAATTGCGCGAACTTTGAACCCTGCGGCAACTAGATCTGCACTGATCTGCTCGGCGCTGCGGAAAGCCAGGTCCAGCTTTTCGACCAGTACTTCCTGCGAGTGCTCAATCTTGGCATAGGATGTCAAGCGCACGAGTCCCGCACTGGTTTCTTCCGCATCGCTCCACTCGGTCAGCGGACCGAATTGCGTGTCCCGGGTTGCGGTTTCTTCGTCATTCCATTGCTCCCAGGCGCGAGTCGACGGGTTCCTGCTTTCAAAGGCCAGCACGGCCCCGGTCGCCGCGGCAGCGCGGAGTTGTTTCAGGGTTTGCGCCCACTGCGGATCCGGGATGTGCTGGGCTACGTTGCCGGTCATCACCATCAGGTCAAAGGGCCCGCCGTCGATTGCCGAAGCGTCGCCGTCAATCCATGTGACTCGCTCAGCGTTGGGCCGTTGTCTGGCGTAGTCCATCATTACCGGTGAGGGGTCAACTCCAACGACAGTTCTTTGCGCAATGGCAAGCGTAACCGTCAAAAGGCCGGTGCCGGAGCCGAGATCCAGAATCCGGTGCGCTTTGGTTTCAGCCGCTAAGGCACGGTAATAGTCATGATCCGGTCCGTCGGGATTATCCGTATCGTAGAGCGCAATGATTCGTGGATCGTAGTCAGCGAAGCTCACTTGGGCCTGTTCCGTTCTCAAAATTTCCGTCGAGGTGCAGTGTGCTCCATCAATTCTTGCATTGCCTAGGTGCAGCCCGCCCATTGGCAAGTACTTCCATCAGGCGTGTTCAATTCGCCGGACACCACGCCGAGTACTCGCGCCAACACCGAGGGCACCGCGCTCCTGCTTTGACCTTCCAGGACTCCAGCCTTGGCAAAGCGCGGAACCGAATTGGCTGCCTTCCATGCCCTGTCTCCACCTGGCAGCACCCGGAATCACGCCACGAGTTGACCGCGGCCTTGGGCACCGCAGGTCCAGCGGAGGCCGGATGAGTCCCGGCAATGGTTGCAGGCTTCCCGAAGCAAAAACGATCAGACGGTCTTGTGCCCGTGACTCGGCGACGTTTAGCAGGTCCGGGTTGGGGTCGCTGAACCTGGACTGGGCGCTAATCCGGTCGCAGGCAATTTCCCGGCTCGCTTCGCCCGCGCATCCGTTTTCCATTCTGGAGCATATTCTCCAGCCAAGCCGCGCCTATCGGTAGCGAATTTGGAGCTAGTGGCATTTTCCCAAGCCAAGCGTGGCAATTGTGACCTAGACAACCGTTGATGAATTGGGCATTGTTGGTTCAGCAGACGTTTCCTGTCAAAAACTTCCTGGAGGAGCCCATGCCCGAGGCCTACATCATCGATGCGCTGCGTACACCTGTCGGACGCCGGGGAAAGTCTCTGGCGCATATGCATCCGCTGGACCTCGCCGCCGCGCCGCTGGCCGAACTGGTGAACCGCAACAACATTGATTCCGAGCAATACGACGAGATCATCCTCGGCTGCATCGACCAGCTGGGACCCCAGGCCATGGACATCGCCCGCAACGCATGGTTGGCCGCCGGCCTTTCCGAACACGTCCCCGGGACAACGGTAGAACGCCAGTGCGGCTCCGGGCAGCAGGCGATCTCCTACGCGGCCCAAGCAGTCATGAGCGGAAGCAGCGACCTCGTGGTTGCCGGTGGCGTCCAGTCCATGTCGAGCATTCCCCTGTCCTATTCCAACTCCGCCGCCAAGGACTTCGGCTTCCCCGATCCCTACACCGGCTCCACGCTGTGGGCGTCCCGCTACGGCGAGCAGGAAATCTCGCAGTTCCGCGGCGCAGAGATGATGGCAGAACGCTGGAGCCTCACCCGCACCCAGCTAGAGGACTTCGCTGCGGCCTCCCATGAGCGGGCATTGAACGCCCAGGCGCAAGGATACTTCGACCGCGAGATCCTTGCTTTGGATTCCCTGGCTGCAGATGAGGGGCCACGCCCCGTGGACCGTGCCAAGATGCAGTCATTGGCACCGATTGCCGAAGGCGGCGCGCATACGGCAGCCACAGCATCGCAGATGTCTGACGGCGCCGCGATGCTGCTCATTGCTTCCGAGGCCGCGGTCAAACGCTATGGGCTGAAACCCCGCGCCCGCATCCACCACATCTCGGCCCGAGGCGATGACCCGGTCATGATGCTTTCGGCCCCGATCCGCGCCACCAAGCATGCCCTGGCACGCGCCGGGATGGGCATCGAAGACATGGACCGCATTGAAATCAACGAGGCCTTCGCCGCGGTAGTGCTTGCCTGGCAGCAGGAAACCGGCGCCGACATGTCCAAGGTCAACGTCAATGGCGGCGCCATCGCCCTGGGCCACCCCATCGGTGCCACCGGTGCACGGCTGATGACCTCCTTGCTCCATGAGCTGGAACGCAGCGATACCCGCTTCGGCCTGCAGACCATGTGCGAGGGCGGCGGCCAAGCCAACGTCACCATCATCGAACGCCTCTAGCTACCCGCACCCGCCGCAAAGGAAACTACCATGAGTGCATTGCGAGCCACCTCGGCGATGAATTCCGATGACCAGAACACCATTGGCGCGCTGCTGCGCCGCTCGGTGGCCCGCTGCCCCGCGGACAATGCTCTGGCCTTCGGGGAACGGAACTGGACCTACAGCCAGCTGGCCGACGGGGTGAATCGGGTGACTGCCCGGTTGCGGCAGGCAGGCCTGCCGGCCGGTTCGCGCGTTGCTGCCTATGCAGCGAACAGCGACGCCTATGCCATCTTGTTCCTCGCCTGCGCCAGTGCCGGGTTGGTCCACGTGCCGGTGAACTTCGCACTCAGGGGCGACGAGTTGCGCTACCTGCTGCACGATTCCGGGGCCGCACTGGTCATCGCCGATGAGTCCCGCCTCGAACTGGTCCAGGAACTGCGCGATGCCGGCGGCCTGCCAGCAGTCAAGGATGTTTGGCCGCTGCTGCCCGGAACCGGAAACAGCACCAGCGTGCTGGAAACGGCGATGGATGAAAGCGTGGAGGCCGCGCCGCCTGGAGCTGCGGTGGCCGGCACGGATCTGGCCCAGCTGCTCTATACCTCCGGAACCACCTCGGCACCCAAGGGCGCAATGATGACCCATTCGGCGCTGGTGGCCCAGTACGTCTCAGCCATTATCGCCCTGGATCTGGAGGGCACGGACCGGCCCCTGATCGCGATGCCGCTCTACCACTCGGCGGCCATGCACGTGTTCCTGCTTCCCTATCTGTCATTGGGTGCCAGCATCCGCTTGCTCGCCAAACCCGATATCGGCGAAATCCTGGAACGCGTCGAATCCGAACGCATCGGCTCGCTGTTCTTGGCGCCCACCGTCTGGGTGCCTCTGAGCAATCACCCGGATCTGGACACCCGCGACCTGGGCTCGCTGGCCAAGGCGCAGTACGGTGCCTCGATCATGCCGGTAACCGTGCTGGCCCGCTTGCGCGACCGCTATCCGCAGATCGGGTTCTACAACTGCTTTGGCCAGTCCGAGCTCGGCCCGTTGTGCACGGTGCTGCGCCCCGAGGAGCACGACGCACGCCCCGCGTCCTGCGGCCGCCCGGTGTTCTTCATCGAAGCGCGCGTGATGACCGCCGAGGGGAAGCTCGCCGATGCCGGTGAGCCCGGAGAGATCCAATACCGTTCTGCACAGGTCATGAGCGGCTACTGGAACAAGCCGGCGGAAACCGAGCAGGCATTTGCCGACGGCTGGTTCCGCTCCGGGGACCAAGTGGTCAAGGACCAGGGCGGCTACATCCAGGTGGTGGATCGCATCAAGGACGTCATCAATACCGGTGGGGTGCTGGTAGCCCCGCGCGAAGTGGAGGACTGCATCTACGAATTGCCCGAAATTGCGGAAGTCGCGGTGGTGGGCATCGATGATGAACGCTGGATCGAGGCGGTGACCGCGGTCGTTGTGCTCAAGGCCGGCGCCACGCTCACCGCCGAAGAGGTGCGCGAGCACGTCAAGTCCAAGCTGGCGCACTACAAGGTTCCCAAGCGGGTGGACTTTGCCGCACAGCTGCCCCGCAACCAATCGGGCAAATTGCTCAAGCGCCAGCTGCGTGCCGAACGCAACAAGACTTCGGGCGGCACCCATTGACCCGGGACCCATGGGCACCCTACGACCTGGCCTCGGCTTTGGACATCGATTATCTATCCGCTTTCGATGCTGCCACCGACGAGGATCGCAAGCATTGGGCCCGCGCCCGGCACTACGGAGTAGAGATCCTGCCCAGCATCAACCAGCATTGGGAGAACGCGCATTATCCGCTGGATCTGGTTCGCCGCATGGGCGAACTCGATTTGTTCACCGACGGTCTTGAGATTCCAGGCCACGCCCACTTCTCCCCGCTGGCCGCGGGCCTAGTGGCCATGGAGCTTTCGCGCGCAGACGGTTCGATGGCCGCGGCCGCCGCGGTGCAGGGCGGCCTGGTGCTGCGCAGCCTGAAATTCTTCGGCAGCCCCGAACAGCAGGAGAAGTATCTGGAACCCGTGGCCTCCGGTGAGCTGCTCGGTGGTTTCGCCCTCAGCGAGCCGCATCATGGCTCGGACTCTGTTGGCCTGGATTCCAATGCCCGGCGCGACGGGGATCACTGGATCATCAATGGCCATAAGAAATGGATCGGCAATGGAGCCGCCGGAGGCATCACCATTGTGTGGGCACGCGACGTCGCCGACTCCCGGGTCAAGGGGTTCATTCTCGACCAGCAGGCCCCTGGCTACGAGGCTTCCCCTGTGCGCGGCAAGGGCGTGCTTCGCGCGATCGAACAGGCAGAGATCCGGCTCACGGACGTTCGCGTTCCTGAATCCGCCAGGCTCACCGGGGCCGGCGCATTCAAGGATGTCTCGCGGGCACTGGTTGAAACCCGGGTGAATGTTGGCTGGTCGGCGCTAGGCCATGCCCAGTTCGTCTTCGAAGCGGCCCTGCAGTACGCCAAGCAGCGCACGCAGTTCGGCAAACCCCTGGGCGCGCACCAGATGGTGCAGGAACGGCTGGCGCAAATGCTCGCCGAAATCACCAATATGCAGTTGCAGTGCGTGGCCGTGGCCGGCGCCCAGGCTGCCGGCCGGTTGAAAGACACGCAAGCTTCGCTGCTGAAGTACCACAACACCCGGGCTGCCCGCCGGGTGGCAGCCACCGCCCGCGACCTGCTCGGCGGCAATGGAATCTTGCTGGAAAATCACGTGATTCGCCATTTCGGCGATATCGAAGCCTTGCATACCTATGAGGGAACCGAGTCTGTGCAGGCATTGATCCTCGGCAGGGACCTGACCGGATTCAGTGCCTTCGGCTAGCTTCGCGGAGTACGATAACAACGAATTACCGAATCCACGGGGCCAACGCCCGAAGGGATGCCCATGCCATACCTTGTCGATTTCAAAGACGTATCCACCCACGGTCTTGAGACTTCGCCTGTTGCTGACGCGCTGGCAGGCTTGCGCGCCAACGAAGCGCGCTATCTGAAGAACAAGTTCAACCACGACTTTGCCGTGGAGCAAGCAGACGACGCAAGGGAAGCCATAGCTTGGGTGCACACGATTCTGGCGCAGGAACGCGACTTGCACATCGCATCGAAGCCATTGCAGGCAGCTGTGTTCGAGGCGGATCGCGCCAAGCGCGCCTACGTCTTCTACGCGTCCGGCTTGTCCATCAATGTTCTCTACGGCCTGGATCCCGGCGAGAAGCGCGCCGTGGGCTTCAAGCTTTCCGATGGCATGGCTGTGCCCAGCGAGCTGGAAGGGAAGTTCAAGTTCGCCCGCCAGAAGTCCAAGCTTGCAGGGACCATCCGCGGCTCGTACTTCGTGATCAAGAACGAATACTGACATTTCGCCCATTCCGCCGCTGCCCTCAGTCGAGTGCCGGCCATGAGGACATTTTCGAGCGCCGGCTTCAATCGCCGCGCTTTCCTGGTTCCTTCGCGTTACCCGGCAGCTGCGCGTAGGCATCCTTGGCAGCTTCGAGAAGGAAATCGGCAGGCCACAGTTCTTGCAGCTCTGCAGGGAACGCAATGTCCTTGATTGCCGCACCCTTCTCATGAGCCGAACCCAGGGTCGCGGCGAGCAGCTCGAAGCAGTGCATTTGCCGAACGACGAATTCCCGGTCGACGGGCTCTCCATGGCCTGGAACAATGACGTCTCCCGGCTGGATGCGCGCTAGCAGGGATTGGAGCACCACAGGCCACTTCATCGGATAGGCGCCCGAGCCGAACATCGGTGGACCAGACTGCTCGATGATGTCGCCAAGGAACCATGCCTTGGCATCAGGAATATGGATCGCAAGGTCGGTGTCGGTATGCCCGGCACCCAGCGGGATCAGTTCAACTTCCCGTCCGCCTAGATTTGCCGTGCAGGGTTCGGCCAGCAAGTGGCTAGGCGGCGTCAGCGTTACACCGCCCCAAATCATTTCAGGTTCGAGTTCCGGCGAGCGCTGCACCATTTCAAGCCGGGGCTTCTCGAACTGCTCGAAGTGCGCGGGGATCCGGTGATGGCCGTAAATCGGGATTCCCCGCTGGGCAAAGAGCTGGTTGCCGAAGGTGTGGTCATAATGCGCGTGGGTGTTGATCACGGCAACGATCGGCAGTCCGAATTGCGTTGTGGCTTCGTCAAGGATTTCTTGTGCTTCGGGTGCGTTGTTGCGGGTATCGATGATCGCCACGCCTTGCCCGCCGAGCACCGCTCCCACGGTAATATCCAACGGATCATATCTGCGCTGGAATACTCCCTCGGCAACGTGCTTCCAGGGTCCTTCAGCCATCTTTTCCCCTCCCGCCAGCCTTGCTTGGGCTATAGCCCCGCCTTCAGCAGCTGCTTCCAGCGCTGCGGCATGGGTGCCTCGATCACCAGTTCCTGGCCATCGGGCTTGGGAATCACCAGCTTAGTCGCATGCAGGAACAGCCCGCGACCCCCAAGCTGTTCGACGCGGCGGTTGAACTTCGCGAAGCCATACCGGTCGTCTCCTGCAATCGGATGGCCTTCGCTTTGCAGGTGGACCCGGATCTGGTGCTTGCGTCCGGTCATCAGCTGCACATCCAGAATGGTGGCGCGCTGGCCTACGCGCTGCTTCACGGTGACATGGGTTTCGGCTCGCTGCCCGTTCGGATCAACCACGACCTTGTCGGCACGGCGCAGCAGCGGCGAGTGGATCGATTCGGTCTTGTAGCTCCAATGCCCGGCAACGAGCGCAAGGTAGTGGCGTTCTATCTCCTCTTCGCTCTCCCGAAACATCTCATGCAGGTAGCGCAGCATGCTCGGGGTCTTCGCCAACACCAGCAGCCCGGAAGTATCGCGATCCAGCCGGTGGCTCAATTCCAGGTCCGGCAGCTCGGGGCGCAACTGGCGGAAAGCTTCGATAACCCCCGCAGGAACATCGGTTCCCCGGTGCACGGCGACGCCGGCAGGCTTGTCAATCACCAGGACGTCCTGGTCTTCGTGCAGGACGCAGTTGCGTAGCCGCTTGAGCAAGGGTGCCGGGACATCGAAGGCTGGTGCCACGCCCTGTTCTGCATATAGCGCCGGCAGCGTGATCTGGTCGTTTACGGCTAGCCGGTAGCCTTCCTGGACTTTCTTGCCGTTGACACGCAGTTGCCCTTTGCGCATCAGCCGGAAAAGCTGCCCGGCGGGCACCGTCTTGAGCTGGACCCGGAGGAACTTCTCGATCCGCCGGCCAGCATGCTCGCCGTCGACATAGATGGTGCGTGTCTTGGAATCAGACCGCTGTTCTGACGCTGGCTGCTGGAGGACTCCAGACAAGAATTATCACTCCGTTTATAAGACCACATCCAGTGGTGGATCATGGCGTCGCCGCTTTCGACGAGTCATTTGCAAGGGACTTCCGGGAGCTGCCGCCCCGAATTGGCCAACTTTCATGGTACCCCGATGCCGTGAGCCGGTACGAGCAAAGGCGCTGTTATGAGGACTGAACTCACACCTCGCCCGGCGCTCATCGAGCCATAGCGTTCGCTCGGCGAACCAATGATCAGCCCTGGCCCTCGCGTTGCAGCAAGGGTGCAACGGGTGAAGGTACCGCACCTCCAGAACCTGCCGGGCTCTTCGAAGCCCCGGACCTGTTTTCAGCCCAGGAGTCGCTTGCCACCATCTCCATGACTAGGCTGGGTTCATGGCCACAGTAATCCTTGTGCGGCACGGACGCACTACCGCCAACGCCACCGGCGTACTGGCCGGACGCACCCCCTCAGTATTCCTCGACCAAACCGGCGAAGAACAGGCGATTCGTACCGCCGAACGCCTAGCAGCGCTCCCCTTGGCTGGCGTTGTCTCAAGCCCGCTGGAACGCTGTGTGCAGACGGCGGAGTTCGCCATGCAACGGCAAAGCCCAGCGGAGCAATTGCTGATTGAACCCGAACTCTCGGAATGCGACTACGGCCAGTGGCAAGGCCGCACGCTGCAGGACTTGGCCGCCGAAGACCTATGGAAAGCAGTGCAGTCAGCTCCGTCCTCGGTGACCTTCCCGGATGGCGAATCCATGGCCGGAATGCAATCCCGGGCAGTAGCAGCCATCAGGCGCCATGACGCGGCCATCGAGGCCGAGCATGGTGCCGGAGCGGTGTGGGCGGCCTTCAGCCATGGCGATATCATCAAGTCGGTACTGGCTGACGCGCTGGGAATGCATTTGGATCTGTTCCAGCGACTGAATGTGGGCCCGGCTTCCGCATCAATTGTGCACTACGGGACCGGTGCGCCTCGCGTGTATTCCATCAACACCGACGCCGGAGACCTCTCCTGGCTAGCCCCAGGACTCAAGACAACCGACGCCCCAGTCGGCGGCGGAGCAGGACACTAAGGAGAGCGAAATGACGGCAACAGTCAACGAATTCAATTGGCCAGACCGCATTGTCATTGGCACCATCGGCGAGCCCGGGTCCCGCACCTTCTACCTCCAGGCAAGAGCCGGCAAGGAACTGTCCAGCATCGCCTTGGAAAAACAGCAAGCCGCGGTGGTTGCCGAGATGATTGACGAGATTCTCGATCAGCTCTCCACCGTCAAGGGCAACCCCTTCAGCGTTCCCGAACATACTCCGGTGGAACTGGTTGACAACGATCCGCTGGAAGAAGTCAACGAGTCCTTCCGGGTGGGTTCCATGAATCTCGGATGGGATGCCACCGTAGCGCAGGTAGTTCTGGAAGCGTTCTCCTTGAACGAAGAAGATGAAGCCGACTTTGATCCAGATGGACCGGGCGCGCTGCTGCGCGTGCGCATGCCCGTAGGCACTGCACGCGCTTTCGCCATGCGCACCCACGAGATCGTGGCTGCTGGGCGGCCTATGTGCGCCAACTGCGGTTATCCGATTGATCCGGATGGGCACACTTGCAAAGATGAGAACGGCGAATGAGCTCTCCCGATCTGCTGACCGCGCAGCTGGAACTCACCGGCCGCATCACCACCGCCTCCAATGCAACTTTCCTGGGCAGCATCGGCGAGAACAGCGTGGTCTACAAGCCCATTGCTGGCGAGAAACCCCTCTGGGATTTTCCCCATGGCACCCTCGCATACCGCGAAGTTGCCGCCTTCCTCGTATCTGAAGCCCTGGGCTGGAACCTCGTCCCGCGCACTTGGCTGCGCGAAGGGCAGTTTGGCGAAGGCATGGTGCAGCTATGGCAAGAAGTTGATCGAGGACAGCACCCAGTAGACATCGTAGCCGCGGACATGGTGCCAGCTGGCGGTAGGAAGACCATTCTGCATGGGCAGGATGAATCGGGGCGGCAGATGACGTTGATCCACGAGGATACACCTGCGCTGCGGCGCATGGCGGTCTTCGATGCACTGGTCAACAACGCAGACCGCAAGGGCGACCACGTTCTAGCCATGCCAGGTGGCCACCGCTACGGAGTCGATCACGGGCTCTGCTTCAACGCAGAGCACAAGCTGCGCACCGTGCTTTGGGGTTGGGTTGGCCAACCACTGGACGAAGAAGAACTGGCCGGCCTCCGGACGGTCAGCGAAGCCCTGGACGCAGAACTTGGCCAAGAACTGTCCAAGCTGCTAGCCGATGAAGAAATCGCGGCGCTCGCCGAGCGCTGCGCTACCCTGCGCAGCGAAGGGCACTTCCCTGCTCATAGGGGGCAGATGCCCGCCGTGCCCTGGCCGCTCTTCTAGAACTCCGATTCCTATTGACCCCAAGGCGGCACGCAAGCCATCCTAGGATTCTGATAGCAAAGGCAGGTCGCGCATGGGAACGGTTGAAGCCAACGGTGTGGAGCTCGGTGCCGAATCCTTCGGCAACAAAAGTGATCCATTGGTTCTCCTCATCGGCGGAACCACCATGCTTGCTTGGCCAGATGCCCTGTGCCAGGCCCTGGCCGCTGGCGGGCGCCATGTGGTTCGCTACGACCTGCGGGATTGCGGTGAATCAACGGCCGGGAACCCGATGAAACCCGATTACAACCTGCGCGATCTGGCCTCGGATGCCGCAGCGCTGGCCAGATTACTGGATAACCGTCCAGCGCATGTAGCCGGTATCGGAGTCAGCGGCATGATCGCTCAGATTGCGGCGCTGGATCATCCCGAATCATTTGGCGCCCTGACACTGATAGGCACACGACCAGTAGCTCCCGGTCCGGTAGACAAAGATTTGCCAGATCATGACCAGGCAACCATGGGCAAGCTGTTTTCCCGCCCTATGCCGGATTGGGCAGACCGCGCGGCCGTTGCCCAATTCTCCGCCGAGGGTTCGCAAATTCTAGGCAATGATCCAGAAGTCGCCATGGACTTGGCCTCCCGCATCTGGGACCGTACGGCCAGCGCAGAGCCCGAAGCCCATCTGGCAAACCAGATCGGGATCGTCTTTTCCAAGCTGGACTGCACTCCGCGCTGGCGCGAGCGGCTGTCCGAGCTCGATATCCCCACCTTGGTGGTTCACGGTGCAAAGGATACGTTTTTCCCCGTCGGCAACGGCATAGTGCTAGCCGAAGAAATCCCGAACGCTTCCTTGCTCGTCCTTGAAAACGCTTCAACTGCCATTCCGTCTTCGGCGATCTCCGAGGTAGCTTCTTCGATGCTGCTGCTCTAGGAACGTAGCGATGCAATTCCTAGTCACAGGGCAATATAGGCTGTCCCCATGGATAACCGACCTAAGCGAGTCCCAGGCGGAGAACTTCGACCTGCTGAACTAGAGCTGCTGGCCTTGCTCTGCAGCGGCACAGATGCTGAATCAGCAAAGGCTCGACAGCAACTGAAGTTTGCGCGTTGGGGCGGCTACCAGTTCAAAGAATGCGAGTGCTTCTCGATTTCCTTCACAAGCAAGCTCGATTGCCAAAGCGTCCGGCATGGTGGTGGCCCATTCTCCACTGTTCTCGTTTCAAAAGATGGCAAGGAGCTGGGGCATCTGGATCTCTGGGTTGTTGCCGGATACCTGCATTCAGTCGATTACATGCCGTTTGAAGACGATCCCGGGCACCTGCCAACGGCGGAGAATTACACGTTGGAATTCAGCGGACGGAACTAGGCTTCAGCACTTGCGGGCAGCCGTTCTCCACTGTCCCGAGGCATGCGACTTTACTTGCCTGCGGGTCATTTCAACCAGCCTGGTTGCTGCTGATCAGGGCGCCATCACTGGTGGCGATTAGACGCGGAAGGCCGCAAGGATGCCAGTCGTGGAGCACACCGTGGTTCTCGTGCGCTGGCCGCGTGGCATCCTCCGGCTACTACTTCTATGCGCGGCGTGGGATTAGGTCTAGTATTCGAGGCACCTATTCATGCCTTCGAGAGGTTTCTCCATGTCATTTCAAGCCTATCTGGACACCATAGAAATGAAGACCGGGCTCACTGCTCGCCAGTTGATCGAGATCGCCCGTGAGAAAGGCCTTAGCCAAGAAGGGGTCAAAGCAGCAGAGATTCTGGCATGGCTCAAGGAGGACTACCAGCTGGGCCGGGGCCACGGCATGGCGATGGTCCATGTCATTCAAAAGGGACCGACTATCGCTAGCAAGCACGTTGGATCCGGAGGCAAGCACAATGACGAATCAGATGTTCTGTGGCTCGACGGCATCGCAACTAAGCCTTCCAACTGAACCAGCCGAAAGGCAGGGGCTATAGTTCCGGCTCGGAATACTCGGTTTCAGTGTCTTGCCTTTGGTCGCGTACCGCAGTGATAGCGGATGTAGCAAGAGCAATTGCTATCGCGATCCAGAAGCTGCCAAGAGCCTCGGCGAGCGACCGGCCGGAAATCATGCAATAGCACGCAAGGAACAAGGCCAGCCCCAAAATCGAGATGCCAAGGTACACCGAGACTCGTAGCCAGGCTACCTTGGGAAGTTTCCTCATTCGATCTGCCTCCACTTCCCTAGCGCTCGGTCCTATTTCTTCCAACGGTATGTTGAGCTGTGGGGATAGACAACATCGACCGTGAAAAATAGCCCGGGCTATCGCCAAGCCCGGTCATATCCTGCGCAGGATACCGCTTGGGCGTCACCACGCCCGCCCGCGAAGGTCGACTTCACCTTCTGGCCAGGAAGCAAGCTGGGACTCGATGGGCAAAATAAGCAGAGGTTGGCCCGGCGGGTCGTAAATTGCGTGGCCTCCACGGCTAATCGAACGCTCGGCAGCGGAAATCCGAGTCCATCCGCACGAGCTGTAGAAAGCGGCCACCTCCTCGCGGCAACCGAGATAGCCGAACGCAATCCCGCCGGCATCAACCATCGACGAAGCCATGAGATTCATCAGGATCCCGCCTAGGCCGCGGCCCCGCGCGCGCTCGGAAACCAGCACTCCACCCACACCTGCAACGACAAGGCCGCGGCCTCCCACACCGATCGTGCGTCGCGCCCACCCGACATGGCCGACAACCTCGCCTTTGCACCGGGCCATGATGTGGAAATCATGCGGGGCATAGCCATATGGCAGATCCGGATCCCAGATGCCGGCATCCCGCAGGTACTCGGCATCGAACAGTCTGCGAAGCTCCGCGGCATCTTGTTCTGCCAGTTCTGCGTGCGCAACAATCTCCAGCGCAGTTTCAAGTATCGGTGCTTCGCTCGAATCGTCTGCTCGCGTCAAAGACAGGCCTCCTTTTGGATTCCGGTAACTGCTTCAAGTATCAGGGGTATGCGTGCGATATGGATTCCTGTCTCCTGCCATATTTCCCTTGCCCGTGTCCCGCACCAATGCGCGGATCCTGCCCTCTGTCTGGCGCAGCTCATCCAGTAGTCAGCGTGGAACGCGACTATACATTATCCTTGGACTCCACGAGGCTCCGGCACAGGCCAACCTCTGCTCTTGCGACCCGCAATCAGACGAGCGGCGCGACCAGCGGCACCAGCACGAGCGAGTTCGCAGGCATCCGATCAGGCGTGATCACTTCAGCCATTCGCCGAGTCCGTACTGGCCGGGGACGCCGAGGTTCTCGCGCAATGTGGAGCCCACGTAGTCCTCGGGATAGAGGCCGCGTTCGCGCAGGATCGGCACGACCTCGTCGACGAACGCGTCAACCCCGTCCTCATAGACATCGGGCGACAGCCAGAAGCCGTCGGCGGCACCGGCCTCGAACCATTCCTGCAGGTGATCAGCGTGCACCCTTCCCGGCCCCACGGTCACGGGATGGTAGTCGATCACGCCGTGCGCGAGGATGTCGCGCGGCGACCACCCCTCGCGCGCCACCTTGAGCGCGATCCCGGAGCGCGGGTCCTGCGGCGAGGCGTGAGCGCTGGCCAGCTGCTCGGGCGTGAGCGGCTTGTCGATGCGCTCGGACAGGATCGGGACACCGATCATCGCGCTGAGGTGCGGCAGGCGCGCCTCCATGACCTCGCCTGACATCGACAGGCGCCGGTCGAGCCCTTCACGCACCGTTGGGGACACTGTGGTCATGATGCCGACGATGAACTTCACGTCATCAGGGTTGCGGCCAGCTTCCTCGGCGGCCCGGCGCAGCGCCCTGCGCGTAGCGCGAGCCTCGTCGATCGTCCACACCTCCGTGATGAAGCCGCTCGCATAGCGCCCCGCCAGCTCGAGCAGATGCGGGCTCGGTCCTCCCGAGGTGAAGACGACGGGCTGGCCTTGCTCCGACGGCGGCAACGCGAGCGGCCCGCGGGATGCGACGTACTCGCCGCTGAGGTTGATCGGCTGCAGCTTCGCGGGGTCGATGAAGCGGCCCGATTCCTGGTCCTTGATCCAGGCATCCATCTCCCAGCTGCCCCAGAGCGACTGCACGATCTGGATCGATTCATGGGCGCGCTGGTATCGCTCGGCCCGGTCCGCGACGGGCTTGCCGTAGTTCGACGCGACGAGCTGGTCGCTCGTCGTGACGGCGTTCCAGCCGGCGCGGCCACGGCTCATGATGTCCAGCGTCTTGAACTGCCGGGCCGTGTTGAACGGTTCCTGGAACGTCGTGGACCCCGTGAGCACGAAACCGATGCTGTTCGTCGCTTGCGAGATCGCGGCCGCCTCCATGAGCGGATCCATGATGTTGCTGACGGTCGAATGCTCGAGGCTGCCCCGCACGGCCGGGAAGTCGGGCGTGAATACGAACGAGAAGCCACCGCGCTCGGCGGCTTGGGCGTAGCGAATGTTCGCCTCGACCTTCGAGTAGTTTCCGGGGTCGACGTGCGGTGCGCGCCAGGCACCGGGCAGGGTGCCGTAGCCGTCAGTCAGCGCCAAGCCGAGAATCATCTTGCGTTGTTCCTTGTTCATGGAACCATCATCGAACATTGACATCCATGTAAAGGTCAAATTACCGTGCCTGCAGGTCCGCGGACTCTGGCACCATGGCAGACTGCGCAGCCTGCGGGCGGATTCGCGGAGAGCTGCCGTGGCCGGGAGGCGGTTCCGACCCGTATCCTTGACATGGATGTGAAGGAGAACTGGAATGCGGATCGGCGAGCTGGCCAATCGAACTGGGGTGCCCACGCGCATGCTCCGGTACTACGAGGAGCAGGGACTCATCACGCCGCTGCGGCTGGAGAACGGGTACCGCGATTACGACGAATATCTCGTGGAGCGCGTGCTGAAAATCCGCAGGCTGCTCGACTCAGGGGTCCCCAGCCGGATCATCCGCGACATGCTCCCGTGCCTGAACGACGTTGGCAGCACGATAGTTGCCGATCCCGATCCCGAACTGCGCGCGATGCTCGTCGAACAGCGCGACAAGCTGGCCGAGCGCATCGTCCTGCTCCAGCAGAACCGCGACGCGCTGACGCGATACATCGACGCGATGGATCGCGCCTGACTTCCGCACGCACAAGGTGCCGGAGAATCCCGTCCTCTGCGGGGCATGATCGGCAGGGCAGCTCCTTGCGCGCCGCGGGCAGTGGCCGCAGGGAGCTCAGGCCGATACTTGAGTGCCCATGAACTCAACAGGTCCCTAATCGCGCTTCCGGGCTCCACCCAAGTAAGAGCTCTAGAGCGCAGGGCGGAGTTCGTCCGGATTGCCGCGCGGATCCGGCTCCCAGACCGTCGGTTAAATCGCCGCAACGCGGGGCCTGGTTCCTCAGCCTGCTTGCGGCGTTGCCCCATAAGGGAAAAGGCCCATGCACCTTGAACGGCATCGCTAATGTGGAGGAGCTTTCCTTCCGGCGCCACTTCGTGATGAATCAATGGCACGAGGCAAAAAATCACCCCCGGCTCCAAAAGAAATCGAGGGCGATTGAGACATGAGAATTGCACGTTGAAGCGGAACTCCACCGAGTTCCGGCACTACCAACCGCTGGGTGCCGAACCGGTGCCACGAATCAATCCACCGACCACCTGGCACCTCGCGGGCACCAGCCCAGGAAGAGCACAGAGTTGTGCCGTCTGCGATCGAAGCATAAAATGAACAGAAATTCATTGAAAGGATCTTCGTGCCGCGGACAACGGAACAGAATGAAGCGTTGCGTTCAGCCACACGCGCTGCTGTGGAGACGGCCGCCGTCCGGGTCTTCGCGCACCGTGGTTTCGCGGCCACGAACATGCGTCAGATCGCCGTCGAGGCGGGAATCAGCACTGGGTCGATCTACCGGCACTATGCGAGCAAGGAAGGACTGTTCGATGAACTAATCGATCAGGCCTCACGCGGGCTCGAGGCTGTCGCCGTTCAGCTCTCGACCGAAGGGGATCCGCTCTCCATGATCCGATCCTTCACCGAGGTATACGTGGCAGACCTCGCAGCGAACAACGGCGCGGCCGAGTTCTACATGGTGATCAACCAGGGCTTCTCGACGGACACTCCTGAGGGGACTGCGGCGCGACTGGCCGCAACGCAGGGGACGCTCTGGCGGGCCTTCGCCTTGCTCATCAGTCGAGGCCAGGCCGCAGGCCAAATCACCGCGGGAGACCCAACCCGAATGACTTCTCACTACTTCGCCATGCTTGCCGGTATAACGACGATGCACGTTGCTCTTCGGGAGGGATTTGCGGAGCCCGATGTCGAGCTGATCCTACGAATGTTCACAGGAGGACCCCGATGAAGATCGAAGTCGCGCGCGCAGACGAACTGGGTGAGGGGTATCGGCACAGGATCGCTGAAGTTCTCACGCAAGGGTTCGCCGAGGATTTCGCGTTCTTCTCCAAGGACCCCGGTGTGCTTGCCGACGCGTTCGCCCCGATGCTCATCCTGGAGCGCTTCCACGTCGCGCTCGTCGACGGCGAGCCCGCCGCGGTCGCGGTCGTCACCGAAGGCGAGCAGGAGTGCTTCGAGCCGGATCGGCGCGAGCTCCAGCGCGTGCTCGGTCCAATACACGGCATGATCAGCTATCGGATCATCCGCAGTCGATTCATGGGGGCCTATGACGGTGCCCGCACCGGTCTGACGGAGATTGCGTTCGTCACGACAGCGCCGCAGCATCAGGGCAAAGGCGTAGCCACTGCGCTGATGCGCCGGCTCCTGGAACTGCCCTCCGACAAGTTCGTGCTGCGCGACATCAAGGACACCAACACCCCCGCCCTCGGGCTGTACGCCAAGCTCGGCTTCACCGAGACACAGCGGCGACGCATCAAGTTCGCGAAGCGAGCGGGGTTCTCCGCGTATGTCTCCATGGGGCTCAACCGCGCTCAGGCTGATGCTTGAAGAGCGTCCGGGCTCGACAGGCCCGGAAGCGCGCTTCTGGGCTGTCCTCAAGTCCGCACTCTAGTTCGAAAATCTAAACTCCACCACGTCGCCGCTCTTACCAACCTCTCAGTACCCGGCGAATCCCCGAAGCGTCGACCCTCTCTTGGCCCTGCGAACACCAAACTCGCCGAGCAAATAGGCAACCCAGGTTGACATCCGGCCACTTAGCAACATAGGTTGACGACATGGAGTCTCCGCGGATCGCAACAGTAGCAGCCGATACCAGCGACCCGAAAGCAGGATTGCGGGCCGTAGCGTCCTTGCGCGTGCTTGCGGACACCTTGGAACTTCGGCAGGTCGAGGCCGCGTTGCGTTCGGGCATGAGTTGGCAGGAGATCGCCGACGCGCTCGGAGTGACGCGACAAGCTGCCCACAAGAAGCACTCCAAAAGAATTGACCCCGCGATCTCGACACCCAGGAGGAACAGATGAACAAACTCGTCCGCGCCGCTCAGACCAGCCAATCGCTTTCCCTGGCCGCCATGGAGGAAGCATCCCGGCTCGGGCTCCGCGAAGCCGACATCGACCACCTGTTCCTCGCATTGGTCATCAACGACCAGTCTGCCGGCCGCGCACTGCGCGAGCTGGGTATCGACATTGACAGCGCCCGTCTCGCCGTCGAGGACCAACGTGATGCACAGCTGGCTTCACTCGGCATCGAGGCGTCGTTCCCCGAGGCCGGGCGCATCGTGTTCCATGAGACGGATGGGTACGAGTGGACTCGTCCCGCTCGGGACCTCATCGCGAAATCCAGCAGCAAAGGCAAGTCGGGCGACGCTGCCGCCGTTCTCCGGGAACTCGTCGGAGAGCCCAGCGGCCTGATCACGGATATCCTCGGCCGCCTTGGCACAACATCCGATGCGCTCATCGAACGCCTCGATCGGGCCGACTCGCCCTCTATGAAGTCCATGCCCTTTGCAACGAAAGTGAAGGGGCGGACCACGGGAACGATTGAGACTTTCGTATCCGCACCACTGGACGAAGTGTGGGCGTTCCTCACAGATCCCGCACGTATCCCCGAGTGGGAACCGAGCATCGGCACCCTCGACCAGACCGGTCAAGAAGCGATGCCGGGTACGGTCTGGGAGGGCACGGCACCCGCAATCTATCCAGACGGCAAACCTGTGAAGATCAAGCCTCAGTTTCGTCGACGCAGTGTTGAGCTCATCGCAATTCACCAACCGGACAGGATCGCATGGAGCTTTGGCTATCCCGACGTCGCGCAGGGTAATTCGATTCTGGCTGAATTCACCTTGGCGAACGCGACCGGTGGCACACAGCTGCGGATCAGCAGGTCCTGGTCGCGACGCCAAGGGTGGCGAGGACTTGTCGCATGGCCGCTGCGTCCAGTCCAGAAGTTCCTGGTGTGGATCACCCTGTTCCAGACCGGCAGCGCGATCAGCCGAACATTTCGCTAGTCCCTGGCACGGCGACTCGCCTGCTGGTCGCACATAGATCAAGTGCCCGGATCTCCACAGGGAGATCCGGGCACTCGAGCGGGACATTGAAGCGGAACGCGACTACACGTTGAAGCGGAACTCCACGACGTCGCCGTCCTTCATGATGTATTCCTTGCCTTCGATGCGGGCCTTGCCCGCAGACTTGGCATTAGCCACCGAACCAGCGGCAACGAGGTCTTCGAAGCCGATGACCTCGGCCTTGATGAAGCCGCGCTGGAAGTCGGTGTGGATGACACCGGCTGCCTCAGGCGCGGTGGCGCCCTTGGCGATGGTCCATGCGCGGGTTTCCTTCGGGCCAGCGGTCAGGTAGGTCTGCAGGCCCAGGGTGTCGAAGCCGACGCGGGCCAGCTTGCCCAGGCCGGACTCGACGATGCCGGCATCTTCCATCATTTCGGCCGCTTCGTCTTCTTCCAGTTCAGCCAGTTCGGATTCGAACTGGGCATCCAGGAAGATCGCCTCGGCAGGGGCAACCAGCTCGGAGAGCTTGGCCTGCATCTCGGTATCGGCCAGGCCAGCCTCATCGGTGTTGAACACGTAGATGAATGGCTTGGTGGTCATCAGCTGCATCGGCGCGAGCTCTTCAAGGTCCACGCCCTTGGTCTTCGCGGCGGCGAACAAGGTGATGCCTTCTTCGAGCACCTTCTGCGCGTTGAGCACTGCGTCCAGGAACGACTTCTCGATCTTCTTGGTGCGCAGTTCCTTTTCCAGGCGAGGCAGCTGGTTCTCGATGGTCTGCAGGTCCGCGAGGATCAGCTCGGTAGCGATGGTCTCGATATCCGAGGCCGGGTCCACCTTGCCGTTCACATGTATCACGTCGTCATTCACGAATGCGCGGGTGACCTGGCAGATCGCATCAGCTTCGCGGATTGTCGCCAGGAACTTATTGCCCAGGCCTTCGCCTTCCGAAGCGCCCTTGACGATGCCGGCGATATCCACGAAGGAGACGGTCGCAGGCAGGATGCGCTCGGAATTGAAGATTCCGGCGAGCACCTTCAGCCGCGAGTCAGGCAACGGCACGACACCCACATTGGGTTCGATGGTTGCGAACGGGTAGTTGGCTGCCAGCACCTGGGCACGGGTCAGCGCGTTGAACATGGTGGACTTGCCGACGTTTGGCAGTCCGACGATTCCGATAGTAAGAGCCACGGGAGGAAATTCTACCTTTTACTAGTGATGAGCGCGCAATGGTGTACTGGCGCTTGAATTCTTATGGAGAAATCAGGCCTGCGGGCGGGCGTGTCCGCCCAGGGCACGTTCCTCGTCCCCGGCTTCCTTGAGCTTTCCGCGGATTTCCTTGGGCAGCGAGAAGATGATGTCTTCCTGCGCGGTGGTGACCTCGGAAACGTCGGTGAAGCCGTACTCTGCCAGCAGCGCCACGACTTCGCGGACCAGCACCTCTGGCACCGAGGCACCGGAGGTCACGCCGACGGTGGAGACGCCCTCGAACCAGGCCTCGTCCACTTCGTTGGCGAAGTCCACGCGGTAGGAAGCCTTTGCCCCGTGGTCCAGTGCCACCTCGACCAGGCGCACCGAGTTCGAGGAGTTCGCCGAACCGACCACGATCACCAGATCCGACTGCGGCGCAATGTTCTTGATCGCGGCCTGGCGGTTGGTGGTTGCGTAGCAGATGTCATCGCTGGGTGGATCCTGCAGGTTCGGGAAGCGCTCGCGCAGCCGGCGCACGGTTTCCATGGTCTCGTCCACGCTCAGGGTGGTCTGCGAGAGCCAGATCAGCTTGTCCGGGTTCTTCACCTGGACGGTGTCGGCTTCCTCGGGGTTGTTCACGATGGTGGTGACCTCCGGGGCTTCGCCGTAGGTGCCCTCGACCTCTTCATGGCCTTCGTGGCCGATCAGCAGGATCTCGTAGTCGTTCTTGGCGAAGCGCACGGCTTCGCGGTGCACCTTGGTGACCAGCGGGCAGGTGGCATCGATGGTCTGCAGGTTGCGGTCCGCCGCGGACTGCACCACGGCCGGGGAGACGCCGTGGGCGGAGAAGACCACTAGGGCGCCCTCGGGCACTTCCTCGTTCTCCTCGACGAAAATCGCTCCGCGGGATTCCAGCTCGGAGACCACGTGCAGGTTGTGCACGATCTGCTTGCGCACGTACACCGGAGGACCGTAGTGCTCCAGCGCCTTTTCAACGGCAACCACTGCCCGGTCCACGCCTGCGCAGTAGCCGCGAGGAGCGGCCAGCAGGACCTTGCGCTCGGTGACCGTTGGGGAGGCAGCTGCAATCTCGGCCGGGGTGCGGCGCACCCGCGGGATCCGAGGCATTGACAGCGAGACCGTAGTGGAAGTGGAAGTAGCCATACCTCTAGTCTACGAAGTGCATGCAAGTTAGCCCATGCTCATATGATGCGCGCCACCCTCCGGGGACTGTGAGATCTGCCTCCGAAGGGTGCTTGCCGGTTCAGCAGGGCAGCGAACTGGGCAGCAGCACCGGGGTGCGCACCACCGCGCCGGTGCCATCGGACCCGTGGTAGGCCCGGCACACGCCCACCGAGCGGGCGCCGAGGTTCGCCTTGATCTGGCGCAGCGCATCGGGCGAGAAGCCGTACCACTGCATGTGCATCAGCACGGTGTCCCCGGGCACCGCGGCCGAGGCCCGCGAGATGGTGATCGACTTGGATTTCACGTCCCAGTCGCGGGTGTCGCGGGACCAGGTCCAGATGGCCATCCCGCGGCTGTCGTAGCCGCAACGCACCGAACCGTCGATGGCTCCAAAAGGCGGGCGCCCGAAATTCGTGTGCACTCCGGAACCGCCCAGTTGCGCACCGGCCTGCTGGCAGGACAGCGGGCGCAGATCCGGGTGGCTGATCGAATGGTTGATCACCCATTGGCCCTTGGCCCGGGCCAGTGCGGCCAGGTCCACGCCGTAGCGCGACTTGAACGAGCCGAGGCAATCGCCGGTGGGAGCGATCACAAGGCCGATGTTGCTGCTGGCGGCGTAATCCATCACCGAGGTGAAGGCGCTCAGCGTGCGCGGGCAGTCATCGAAGGTGAGCACCACCCTCGATGTCCGGTTGGGACCGGTGGACTGCGGGGCGGAGGGCGGCTTCGGATAGGTGGTCACGTAGCTGCCGCTGACCCAGCCGGTGTACCCTCCGTAACTGGCCTTGTACCATCCGTTGGAGGCGCGGGCGTAGGCGGGAACCGTCTTCCCTTTCGGGATGCTCAGCAGGACCCGGTAGCTGGTGGATGTGCCGGTGCGCAGATTCAGGTCATCGAGCGTGCGCACCGAAGCGGCGACCACGTAGTAGCCGCTGACGTACCCGGTGTACCCGTTGTAGCTGACCTTGTACCAGCCGTTGGAGGCACGCCCGGATACAGGAACCGAGGTCCCCGTGGGTATCTGCACCAGGATCCGGTAACTGGTCGAGGCGCCGGTGCGCATATTCAGATCCGCCGTGGTGCGCACCCGGACCGGCAAGTCGATGGATATGGCACTGGCAACGTCCACCGTTGCGGCCGGCACTGCCGCAGCCGCCAGCACGGGCATCGGGGCCGCGGCGGAGAGCGGAATGGAACCGGCCAGCAAGCTGAGCGCTGCCACCCAAGTCCACCCAGAACGCGCAATATTCTTATTCCCCAATGCCCCACGCATGGCCCTGCATCCTTCTGAAGTGCTTCCCCAATGCTCAATAGTGTCCACCCGCACATTGCCCCTCGCAATGCCCGCAGGCAGGCTTGTCCCAATCGTTGGAAAACCCCGTTTCCCCGGGTCTTGCGGGGCCAATCGGGTATGAAAATCGCCCATTGCGATACCTGCGCTCCACCTGCCGCGGCCTAGCCCCAGCCCCCGGGGATCCGGCCAGCCGTCGGTGCCATGCGGTAGTCTCACAGATGCATCAGAGATTCGACTTTCCAAGGAGCGGCACCGATGGATCCCCAAGCCCCCGCCAGTTTGCCGGCGACCGCCGGGCAGACCACCGCGGACAATCCTTGGCCGCTGCGGCTGCTCTCGGAAAAGCTGAAAATCCATATCGAGAACTCTCCGGTGGTTTGGGTTGAAGGCCAATTGCTGGAAGCCAATGTGCGCAACGGCCACGCCTACCTCACCCTGCGCGATGTCGATGCGGACTTCTCTTTCTCGGTGACCATTTGGGCCTCGACGATGCGCAAGCTGGATGCCACCCCGCAGGTGGGCTCCCGCGTGGTGGCCCAGGTGAAACCGAGCTTCTACGCGAAAACCGGCCGGCTTTCCTTGAATGCCACGGACCTGCGACCGGTAGGCTTGGGCGAGCTGCTGGTGCGCCTGGAACGATTGCGCCAGGCGCTGGGAGCAGAAGGCCTCTTCTCCCCTGAGCACAAGCGCCCGCTGCCTGTTCTTCCCCACCGCATCGGCCTGATTACCGGGCGTGATTCGGATGCGGAGAAGGACGTGCTGCGCAATGCCAGCCTGCGCTGGCCATCCGTGCAATTCAAGGTCATCAATACCGCCGTGCAGGGAATGGATGCCGCCAACCAGGTCATCGCAGCCCTGCAGCAGCTGGATGCGGACCCGGACATCGATGTCATCGTCATCGCCCGTGGCGGCGGAGCCCTGGAAGACCTCTTGCCCTTCTCCAATGAGGATCTGGTGCGTGCGGTCTTCGCAGCCCAGACGCCGGTGGTTTCGGCCATCGGCCACGAAGCGGACCGCCCGATCCTGGATGATGTGGCCGATCTTCGCGCGTCGACCCCCACCGATGCAGCCAAGCGCATTGTCCCGGATCTGCAAGAAGAATTCGCCGGCTTGGAAATCGCCCGCAATCGCTTGGACCGTTCCATCAACAATCTTCTCCAGCGCGAAGCCCAGCTGCTGGCCTCGGTGCGCGAACGCCCGGTGCTGGCCAACCCGCAGGTGATGGTCACCTCCCGTGCCGAAGACCTGGAGCGCTGGAAGCAGCGCTCGACGGATCTGCTGCGCCACCGCGTGTTGCGCGCCAACGACGAGATCAACCATCTGAAGAACCAGATGCGTGCCCTGTCCCCGCAGCAGACCCTGGACCGCGGCTATTCGGTCACCCAGCTGGAGGACGGAAGCATCGTGCGCGAGGCAGCCCAGGCGCCAGCAGACAGCAAGGTGCTCATCCGGGTGGCTTCCGGGCAGCTGGTTGCACGAACCCTTGAATCCCTCCCTGCCGGCGACAACGCAAGCTAATCACCACGAATACCAATTTGGAGTAATCATGACTGCACAAATCCCTGAAGACATTGCCAAGCTTTCCTACGAGCAGGCTCGCGAAGAACTGCTGGCCGTGGTCAACCAGCTCGAGACCGGCGGAGTTGCGCTGGAAGCCTCGCTGGCGTTGTGGGAGCGTGGCGAAGCACTGGCAGCCCACTGCGAGAACTGGCTCAACGGTGTCTCTCAGCGTCTGGAGCAGGCCCGCGCCAACCACGAGCAGGCCGCCGGCGAATAGCCTGTCCTCACCCGGACCTACTTCGTGGCCGCCAGCCGGGCCTTCTCCTGCTCCACATCGAAGGTGGCAACGGGCCAGTCGGGAGCGACGCGCTCCAGGGTAGCCAGCAGCAGCTCGGCGACGCACAAGCGGGCTTTCCACTTCTGGTCAGCGGGAACGATATGCCATGGTGCGCCCTGGTTATCGGTGCGGTTAATCGCCACCTCGTAGGCGGACTGGAAGTCATCCCACAGCAGGCGATCATCGACGTCGCCCGGCGAGTACTTCCAATGCTTGTCGGCACGCTCCAGGCGTGCCGAGAGGCGCTCGAATTGTTCTTCTCGGCTGATGTGGAGCATCACCTTGATCGGGTGGATGCCCTGCTCGATCAGCTGCTTCTCGAAGTCGACTATTTTCCCGTAGCGGGACTCGACCGCCTCCGGGGTGGCGAAGCCCTTCACCTTGGCGACCAGAACGTCTTCATAGTGGGAACGGTCAAAGACTCCCACTAGTCCCCCGGCGGGCAATTGCTTGGTGATGCGCCAGAGGAAGTCATGGGCTGCTTCTTCCTCGGTTGGCGCCTTGAAGGCATGGTGCTTGACGCCCTGCGGATCCAGCATGCCAAGGACGTGGCGAACAGTCCCTCCTTTGCCGGACGTATCCATTCCCTGCAAAATGAGCAGGACTGCTGGGCCTTGCCCGCCAGCTACCGAGGCGGCGAAGAGCCTCTCTTGCAGATCCGAGAGCAGTTCAGCCAGCTGCTCCATGCGCTTCTCGGCGGCCTTCTTATCCTGCGGGGCGTCGCCGGGCCACCAATCAGCATCCTTGGTTGCGCGCTCTGAAAGCTTCACGCCCGGTTCTGCACGTAGCGCTTCTAACAGGTTGGCAGGATAGGCGCTCATCATTAAGTCCTCACGCGTGTGTCGAAGTGATGCGATTCGTTGTTGCCAGCCTACTGCCACTGCAGGCGCCGTGAGAAGCGGTATTCGTCAACGGCGAAGCACCCATCACGGCTCGATGCACAGGATCGCTAAGCCTCGCGAAAGCGCCGGCAACGGGCCGATACGCCAAATCCCCAGGACACCAAATTCTCCGGTCGCAGTCGCTGGCAGGCGATATCCCTGAAGTTCCGGGGGCCGCATTCCCCGGTGGCCGCCTTAACGCACAACCGGCCCAGAATCACGTGGGTGATTCTGGGCCGGTTCAGCATCCGGGCAGCCTATGCGCGAGCGCGCCAGTCCTCCAGGAACTGTCCGATGCGTCCAACCGCATCAGTCAGGTCGCGCACGTTGGGCAAGGTGACCAAACGGAAGTGATCCGGACGGATCCAGTTGAAGGCGGTGCCCTGGGAGATCAGGATCTTCTGCGCCTTGAGCAGTTCAAGGGCGAAGGTCTCATCGTTGTGGATCGGGTAGACCTCGGGATCCAGCTTCGGGAACATGTAGAGCGCGCCCTTGGCCTTCTGGACGCTCACGCCAGGAATCGCGCTGAGCAGGTTGTAGGCCGCATCGCGCTGTTCAAGCAGGCGTCCGCCAGGCAGGATCAAGTCATTGATCGACTGGTAGCCGCCCAAGGCGGTCTGGATTGCGTGCTGTGCCGGCACATTGGCGCACAGGCGCATGTTGGTCAGCAGGTTGATGCCCTCGATGTAGTCGCCGGCCTGGTGCTTGGGACCGGAAATAGCCATCCACCCAGCACGGAAGCCGCACACGCGGTAGGCCTTGGACAGGCCGGAGAAGGTCAGTATCAGCACGTCATCTGCCAACGAAGCGGTGTTGATGTGCACGGCGTCTTCGTAGAGGATCTTTTCGTAGATCTCGTCCGAGAACACAATCAGGTTGTGCTTGCGCGCCAGCTCGAGGATCCCCTCCAAGGTTTCCTTGGGGTACACCGCACCGGTCGGGTTATTGGGGTTGATGATCACGATGCCCTTGGTGCGATCGGTGATCTTCGCTTCCATGTCCTGAAGATCAGGAAGCCAGCCTTCTTCCTCGGTATTCATGTAATGCACCGGGGTGCCGCCGGCCAGTGAAACCGAAGCGGTCCACAGCGGGTAGTCAGGGGCGGGAATCAGGATCTCGTTGCCGTTATTCAGCAGCGCATTCAACGAGAGGGTGATCAGCTCGGAGACACCGTTGCCCAGGTAGACGTCATCCACGCCGATGGTCTGGATGCCACGGGTCTGGTAGTACTGCGAGACGGCGGTACGTGCCGAGAGAATGCCGCGGGAGTCGGAGTATCCTTGGGCGTTAGGCAGGTTGCGAATCATGTCAACGAGCACCGCGTCGGGGGCCTCGAAGCCGAACGGCGCGGGATTGCCGATGTTCAGCTTCAGGATGCGGTGTCCTTCGGACTCCATACGCGTGGCGTGCTCAAGCAGCGGGCCGCGGATGTCGTAGAGGACGTTGTGCAGTTTCGTTGATTGTTTGAATTCTGCCATGGTTACACTTTCTCACGTCAGGTGCGATCGACACACCTTGTTACTCGACCGCTATGGTCAGCGGTCGAAATCCTGGGAGAGCTGGCTGGGGCCTACTCTTCGATGATCCATTCCCAACGGGTGGCCGCTTGCTCTGGGCTCAGTCCGTCGGCCTGGCTGACCATGCGGTTCAGGTCCACGAGGGACTGCTGCGAGAATTCGCCGGTGATCTTGTCCAGTTCTGCCTGGGCCTTGTCATCCACGTCGCCGTTGGCCAGCACCATGTACTGCTCGGCGTTGAAGAAGGCGGCGCTTCCCGGAATGCTGTAGAAGCCTTCATCGGAGATGACTGCATCTCCCGACCCGAGCGCCACCGCGCTGTCCACCGAGGCACGAAGCTTGCTGGCCAGTTTCGCCGGCTCCTCAGCCACGACCTTCGGCTTCTCGCAGCCAGCGTCCTCCAATGATGCCTTCAAGGATGCGGCGTTGGCTTCATCGCTAATGATCGTCAGATCTGTGCAAGCCGCAATCAGGGTTTCCACCGAATCGACCTTGTGCAAGGTTGCCTGGGCCTGGCTCATGACCAAGACCTTTCCCGCATCAGCTGGGCTGAGTTCCAAGGCAGAGAGCTCCCCCTCAGCGTCATTGATGGCGCTGCGCAGGTTCTTGGATTCCTCGACGCTCAGCAATTGATCTTCACCAGTGATGGCCGCCGGGTCAGCAACCAGGGGTAGCGCCTTGGCCGCTTGGTCCACCGCCAAATCGGCTTTTCCGTCGACCACCTGCTGGTAAGGATCAGCACTGGGCTTGTTCAACGACACCTTATAGCCTTCGGCTTTCAGCGCATTGGCATAGACATGGACCAAGGCCTGGTCTGCAGGTTGAGAACCGGCAGCAATCTGCAAGGTGATGGCCTTGCTTGGCTCGGCCGTCGGCGTTGCCTCTTCGGTGCAAGCAGACAGGGTTAGCAGCAGGGTTGCGCTGAGTGCGCCAACGGTGATGGTATTTCGCAAGTTCATGTCCCTATTGATTCTAGGGCAGGCCAGCGGCGATCCGTCGCTACTTGCCGGGTGCGGTCAGTCGCAAGATGCTCTCAACGCGTTCAATGCAGTTCAGCTTGGCAATCTCCTCGCGGGTAAACCAGGCGGCCTGGCTGGTAGAACCGTTGACTTCGTGGCGCAGTTCTCCACCGGTCAGTTTGGCCCGATAGGTGACCGCCACCGTTTGCATGGCATGGCCTTCGCCCGAGTAGCGCTTGGAACCGGGAATAACTCCCGTGCTGACATCCAGGAGCCCCAGCTCGCCCACCGCGTAGCCGGTCTCTTCATAGACTTCACGGCGCGCGCCTTCTTCGATAGGCTCCCCCAAGTCGATGCCGCCGCCGGGAAGGGACCAGCGCGGGGTGAAGCGTGGATCGCGATGACGCATATCCCAGAGCGTAAGCAGTACCTTTCCTTCGTGTTCCACCAAGCAATAGGCCGCCAGCCTGGTATCAAAGGATTCACCGGTGTGCTCAGAACGACGTGTCATATCCCCAATATATCCGTTTGTTCACCGATTATTTACTCGTACGCGGACGGCATACACTGATTTTTCTGCCAAAGATCCCACTGATATCTCGCGAATATGATGAAATATTCTTATGGCCCAGCAATCAGAGCTTTCATCAAACGTCGATCTGGACGAAATCGATCGAATCATCATCGACGAATTGGTCGCTAATGCACGTATCTCCAATGCGACCCTCGCACAGCGTGCGGGCATCGCTCCATCCACCGCACTGTTGCGCACCCGTTCGCTGGTCGAGCGCGGCATCCTCACCGGCTACCACGCCGAGGTATCGCTGGGCGCTGTAGGCCGTACCGTGCAGGCACTGATCTCGGTCAAGCTGCGCGCCCACGACCGCGAGAAGATTGACGCTTTCGTGGCACGCATCCCGCAGCTGCCCGAGGTGCTGTCCATGTTCCATGTTTCCGGCGGCACCGATTACCTGCTGCATATCGCGGTCGGTTCCACCGATGCACTGCGTGACTGGGTGCTGGACAACCTCGCCACCGACGAGTCGGTGGGCCATACCGAAACCACCTTGGTCTTCGCGCACCACCGCGGCAACCGCGGCCCGCTGCCATTCGACGACATGATCAGCTAGCAGCGCTTAAGCGACTTGTGGCCCGGACCTCGCGAGGTCCGGGCCACAAGTCTTTGTGCTTGGAATGCTTATGCGCGGCGGCGCTGCATGACCGCGTCCAGGTTCAGGCGAGGCTTGGTACCCGCGGCAGCCACGGGTGCGGCTTCCGGTGCGGGGGATGGCGCTGCAACGGTTTCCTTGGCAGCTGGTGCGCTCTCGGTACGCTTGGCAACTACCGAAGCGACCGCTGCGCGCTCTTCGGCCGAAACTTCGATGGCCAGGCGCTTTGCATCTTCCGATGCCTTCAGGCTGATCTGTTTGCTCGGACGCAGCGGTTCTTCCACCGGCAGTGCTGCCTTGTGGGTCCGCTTGGCACCCTGTTCAGCTGCCAGCTCCGCGGTCTTGGCGATGCGCTCGCTGGCTTCCACGTAAGTTGGCTTGGGCACGTGCGTTGGTTCCCAAGTACCTGGCTGCTTTACACCGCCATAGCCGTGGGCCACTCGCAGCGCTTCGGCGCGCAGCTCTTCAGCGGTAATCGCTGGAGCGCGGCGGGACGAACCCGGGCGAGCGTCGAAGACCTCGTCATCATCATGCTTGCGCGAGATGACCTGGTTAGCCGCGTCGTCAAAAGCGGGAGTCCGCAGCGCCTGCTGCCGGGTGGCTTCGAGGTGCTCGAGCAGCTTGCGGTTGCGGTCGCGGACAGCCAGCCCGCGCAGGGTGGCGAAGGATGCTACAGCAATCAGCGCGAACAGGCCTACGGTGCCGAAGGTCAGAGCAGTGAAAGGAGCCAGAATGAGACCGAAGACGGTCGCGAGGACTGCCAAGGCACCGACGAGCGCGACGGACAACCGGCCATAGCGCACACGAATCTTGAGTTTGGTCGCAGCACTTTCCTGCGAAGCGCTCTGTGACGTGCCAGCCATGTGGGTCCTCCATCACCGATTGAGTCGGTCAAATCCTCGTGGAACTAAATATGGTTCCTTCGAATCAACACTATGCAACCTTGGGTGCGCGCTCATGCACATCCCTTGGCGTGTCTGCATGTTTTCAATGCAGTTCTCTCATATCAGAGCTCGATTGAACGAAATAGCACGAAATCCGCCTCAGTATTCGTAGATGCGTTCGAGCAGCGTCGTTTCCACCTCTTCACGGGTCAACGCAAAGGTGCGGTGATCCCGCCACTGCCCATCGATGTGCAGATAGCCTTTGCGCAGCCCTTCATCGCGGAACCCGAGCTTGTCCACCACCCGCAGGCTGGCCGAATTCTCCGGACGGATGTTGATTTCCAGGCGGTGCAGCTGCAGTTGCTCGAAGCAATGGTCTATGACCAAGGCGCAGGCTTCGGGCATCAGGCCGAAGCCGGCATGGTTGCGATCCAGCCAGTAGCCGATGGACGCTGTGCGCGCGGCACCATATTGCACCGACGCCACGGAAACCTGCCCGATTAATGGCGGGCGCCCCTTGTGCAGCTGGGGAAGAGCCAAGGCCCAGGTGAATCCGCTGCCGTCAACTGCTGATTCATCCTTGGCCCTGAGCATCTCGCGAAAAGTCATGGCTTCTGGCGGGCCCAAGGGACTGGTGGGATCCCATGGCTTGAGCCATTTGGAATTGGCGTAGCGCAGATTGATCCACTCGGCTTCGTCACTGGCAGTCAGTTGGCGCAACAATAGCCGTTCCGAGGCCAGATCCGGAACCAGGCGCTTTGCTCGACGAGAGAAGAACATGTGCACATCGTATTACTTCGTCATGCTTGCAGCTGGCAACAGCGCTAACAGGCAGCGTTTCGTTTCTTGCACGTAAGCTGTAGGCATGAATCCCACCGCTGATCTGAATTCTGGCGCCGGCAAGAAGGCCGCGCGTGCCGCTGTGCGCACTTGGCGCAGGGCACTTGATCCGAGCAAGCGTGAGCAGTTCGGACTGGATCTGGCGCACACGGTGATTGGCTATCTGAGCCAGAGCACCGGTGTCGTCCAGAAGGTCGCGGCCTATTGCTCGGGTCCGGATGAACCGTCCACCGAGGCGCTCTTGGATGCTTTGGCCAAGGAAGGCATTGAAGTCTACCTGCCGGTGTGCGAACCGGAGTACGCGCTCTCGTGGGTTGAGTACTCCCCCGGCATGGAATTCCAGCCAAGTACCTTGGCCCCGGTGATGGAGCCGGTGGGCAAGCGGATGGGCACAGAGCTCTTTGACGAGATCAATACGCTGATCATGCCTGCGCTGTCCATCGATTCGAACGGGCTGCGTTTAGGCCAAGGCGGTGGCTACTACGATCGCTTCCTGCCCTTGATCGACGATGCGCCGGTCCGTGTGGCGGCCGTGGTTTATGAGCACGAGTATGTTCCGGCCGGTTCCTTCCAGATCGATGAGCATGACCAACCCGTGGACTTGGTGTTCACTCCGCAGCAGGTGCATCAAATCATCTGATTTACCCACAGCTCGCGGGCAGCTCGCAGTGGGCCGCTGGACCTGAAGGTTGCATGGGGTTATGAGCTTCTTCTCCAGACCGCATGCTGCCTCCCGGCCCCCGGTGATTCCCAAGCCGAAGATCCGTCCCGTGCGCAACCGCAATGAGTTGTTGCGCCGCTACCGGAAGCCTTTGGCCATCGCCTGCGCGCTGCTAGCCTTGGCGGGCGTGCTCAATGTGTTTTCCTCCGGGCAATTAGCGCAGCGCGAGGTCGTGGTGGCGCTGAGCGACATTCCTGCCGGGTCCCGCATATCCGCCAACCAGCTGACGGTGCAAACGGTGCGGCTTGCCCCGGAAGATGCCGAAGTCTTTGAAAGCATCGATGCCATCTCGGGGCAACGGGCAGCCGTGGCACTGACTGCCGGAACGGTGCTGCGCAACTATTCCTTGGTGGGGCCGCAACTTTTGACCGGTTCGCCGGAAGGCACCGTGGCCGTTCCCTTGCGCTTGAGCGATCCTGCCACCGTGACGCTGCTCCATCCAGGGCAACTGGTGGATATCGTATTGACCACCGGAGATGGCTTTGAAAAGGACATCAGCTCGCAGACCATCGCCAAGGCGGTGCCGGTGCTCTGGGTTCCGGATAATGCCAGCAGCTCCGAATTCGGCATGCTCAGCGGCGCGGCTCCGACCGGTGAAGGAATTGTGGTGGTCGCGGCTGCCAGCAGCCTCTCGGATGATCTGGCCGGGGCAGTATCGCGCGGCAAGGTTTCAGCCGTCTTGGTGAATTAGGAGATCAGCCCCAGTGCGGCGGCTTCTCGCGCTTCATCATTTCAGCCAGGTCTTCCTTGGCGTCGCCCCAGTTTCTCGGGTCCTGGTCTTTGGCCAGCAACTCGGACAGCGGATCGGCGGCCGGCTGCTTGGCGCGGGACGCCGTCGCCGCAGCAGAAGTCTCGGCGGGCTGGTGGCCGGCTAACGCCCGGTTCACGGAGTCTGAATGCGGCACTGGCGCGTAGCTGCCGGTGAGTTCAACGCGAGCAGTCAGATGCTGCGGGGGTGCGACAACGCGCGGCCGCTTGCGGCGGCCGCGCGTTGGTTCTTGCTCAGAAGTCATTACTTCTTTGGCTCCGGATCCTCGTTCTTGCTGGTAGCCGGGACAGGGGCTGGAGTCAGCGGCTTATCCGCGCTGTCCTTTGCAGGTGCTTGGGCAGCTTCAGCTTTGGCACCGCTTTCAGCAGCTGGCGCTTCCTGCTTGGTCTCGGCCTTTGGTTCCAGTCGTGCCTTGGCCGACTTGAGCAGATTGGACTTTTCCTTCGGCGTTTCCGCCTCGGTGGTGACTTCACGGGCAGACACCGGCCGAGCGGCGGCCACACCGGTACGGGTCGAAGCCTGGGCTGGGGCCGCAGGCTTTTTCAACCCCAGTGCATGGGCCAGGCGATCGGTGACAGCACCCGGATCGGTGAAGACGTCAATGGTCCACAGCGGAACATAGCGCCAGCCGTGCTTCTCGAAGAATTCCGGGCGCAGTCGGCTGCGTTCACGCACGGTCAGTCCGGCATAGTGCTCGGTGCCGTCGTAGACCACAGCCAATGGGCGGATGCCGCTGTGCGCAGAATCGTAGGCGTGAGCCGACAGGTCCAGCACACCGCGGTAGTCCTCGGAAACGATGGCACCGCTTTCGCGCAGGCGGCGGGCCAGATCGGAGACCAATGGATCGAAGCGCGGATTGCGCATCGAGCTGACTCCGGAATCCCCTGCCTGCACGCGTCCGAACAGTTCGAAGAACTGTCGGGCACCACGGTAGACGCGGTTCAGGTCCACGTCTTCGGGCAACAGGCTGGACACCAAGGTCATGCGGGTCCGCGATCGGGTCATGGCGGCGACGAACAGCTGTTCGCCGCCCTCGCGGGACAGTGCACCGAATTCGTGCAGGGTCTTGCCGTGCGGAGTACGTCCGTAGCCCCAAGCGAAGATGACCGAGTCCCGGCGCAGGCCGATCAGCCGGTCCATGGTGGTCACCACGAATGGTTCGCGCTTGGAGCGCAGGTGCTCCATCGCGTACTTGTGGTTTGGCAGCTGCACACGGATCGCTTCGGCGATGGCCGAGGCATGGCTGCGGTTCGAGGCAATGACTGCCAGCGATTCGCCCCCGTGGTTCTTGAAGTGGGCGAAGACCAGATCCACCACGCGCGCCACTTCTGCTGCGGTGGTCTGCACGCCGTCTTCGCTGCTGGACAGCGAGCCGGTGGCATCTGGCACGTATTCGCCGCGCAGCAGCGAGGAGTCGCCGGTGAGGTTCACCGCCATTGGCAGGCGCGAGAGCGCCGAATCGTAGTAGGTGGCGGACAGCTGTTCCACCAGGCCTTCGTCGATGCCGCGGTACACGGTGGACAGCGAACCGGTCACCAGGACTTTGTTCAGGGCTTCCAGCGCGGAACGGTCCACGCTCTGCTCGCGAACTCGTGCGGTCGGGTCTACGGAGACCTCGAAGCGCTTCGGACCGCCCAGCATTTCATCGCCAATGGCAATGACCTGGCCGGAGCGGCGGATCGCATCCAGGACTTCACGCAGGGTGAGGTAGTTGGCTTCCAGCAGGATGACCGCATCGAACTTCGTGTCCTCCGGCAGGGCGCTGCCCAGCAGCAGCGGAGCCGAGACGATGACCGGGGTCAGAGAATTGGCCAGCGGTGCTCCGAGATCCAGCAGCCCGGCAATGCTCGGGGTTCCGCCCTTGAGCATCTCGCGCAGCGCGCGGGAACCGGCTCGGTGGTCAGCCAGCGCTGCCTTCCAGTTGCGAGTCAGCGCCCAGCGGATGCGCTGCGGGCCGGCAGCGATGTGCGCGCCGTCAGCCAGACGGTAGTCAGCCTCGATCTTCTCCAGCTTGGAGCCATCATTCATGGCCAGGAAGTCGTCACCGGAGATCATGGCATCCAGCACGGACTGCCACCAGGCAAGCTCCAATTCGCTGTCTACCTGGTCGGCGTCGATCTCGCGTTCGGCGAAGTCATCAAGCAGGTCGCCCAGCCCGGCTTCGGCCAGCTGCTCGGAGATCAACGTGCGCTCGGGCAGCTCGCCCAGGTCCTCGCGGCGCTCGACCAGCGCTGCAATCACCGAGAGCAGCTCCTTGATGGGCATTTCGCGCAGGCGCGAGCCCAGGGAGGACGGCAGCATTTCGGCCAGCTTGTCGATGCGGGCACCGGCGTCGTGGTATCCGGCTTCAACATCCAGCAGGCCGCCTGGGACCTGCGGGTTGCGCTGGCTGGTGGCAATGGCTCGCCAGGCATCGCGCTGGACCGCCACCGCCTGCAGAGCGGACTGCAGGTCAGCTACGTGCATGCCCGGGCGGACGTATTCCTTGGCAATCTTGCGCAGCCGGGAACGGACAATGGAGCCCATCTCCACGCCGTGCTCGCGGCGCCATGCGCTGGTTGCGGTAGCGGCGATCAAATCATCGATGTCGCCCTCGAAGATGTCGGCCTCGAACTTGTCCAGCGATCCGCGGACGGCGACCAGCAACTGCAGCT
Organism: Glutamicibacter sp. NPDC087673; assembly: GCF_044743255.1. Classification (NCBI taxonomy): domain Bacteria; kingdom Bacillati; phylum Actinomycetota; class Actinomycetes; order Micrococcales; family Micrococcaceae; genus Glutamicibacter; species Glutamicibacter sp. NPDC087673. The sequence goes on along the minus strand of NZ_JBIUWB010000002.1, from coordinate 335,773 downwards.
GGTCTCCCCACTTGTCGTAGCTTTCTTCCAGGCGGATCTGCGAACGCTCGGCGATCTGCAGCATGTGCTCATGCAGGATGGGCAGGTCGCGGCCCAGCCCGCTGGCCAGGTTCAAGGCCTTTTCGGTGGCTTCGGTGTTGCGCAGCGGTGCACCATGCCATGGGCTGGTGGTGTGCATCTTGGAGAAGGCGCCAAGCTGCGCTGCGCGCTTGAGCTGTGCGGCAACATGTCCGCGCTGGCCCATGGAATCCAGCACCGAACGCTTCAGGCGCACGGTGGTGGATGGCGCTGGTTCCAGTGCGGAGAGACGTGCCAGTTCCTGCATTGCCTGGTATGGCGAGCAACCCCAACGGCTGCGCACCGAGTGCAGCGACTTCACGTGCTCGTGCAGTGCGTGGCGGGATTCGCGCAGGCGCTTGAACATGGAGCCCAGCTGCGGCTCGGCAGCGCGTTCGTTGCGCAGAATTGCCTTGGTCATCATCGCGCGCAGCGCTTCTGGATCCTCGTTGGGTTCCAGAAGCATGCTGCCTGCATCCAGGTGCTCGTTGAAGCGGGTCACGAATTCTTCGGCGGCAGAACGCTGTTCCGCAACCACCAGTACTCGCTTGCCCTGGGCGGCCAGCAGCGCGGCTGCGTTCAGCGCGGTCTGGGTAGCACCGGTACCGGCAGCGGCGTTGATGGCCACCGATTCACCGGCAGCGATGTAGTCAAGCATCTTGGACTGGGACTCATCCGCGTCCAGCAAGAACAGTTCATCTTCCGGATCACGGTCATCAGAAGACTTGGCAATGGTGGTGGTTCCGGTGTGGACCTTGCGGGCAGAAGATCCTTCGGATGCAAGGCTCTGCTTACGCGAGCGCGCGGTTTCCTTGAGAATGTTCTTCACGCGGCTCAGGCGGGAGCCGGCAGCTTCATGGCCCTTGGCATCGGCGGCCTGCGCTTCAGGCTGCTCTTCGTCCTGCTTCTTTTCAGCGGCAGACTCGTCCTTGGCTTCTTCAGGCTTTGAGCCCTCGGTTTTGGAAGCGCCCGGCTTGGAAGCGACCAGGTTGGCCAGCGCTTCGGAGGTCTTGCTGCTTTGGCTGTTTCCAGCCTGCTTTTCCGCGGAGTCGTGACGAATTAGCGCCTCGATGACCGGGTGGGACCCATTGAGCTTGGCCGGGTCAGCTGGGTCCATCAGCTCGGAGAAGGTGGAGAGCAGCAGGCGGTGGCCCACCACTACGCCGGGAACCTCGGACATCTGGTGGCGCAGGGCATCCATTCCGCGGACCGGGTCGAAACGGGCGATGGAGTACGCTTCGGCGTCCACCGCGGCGACATCGACCTTGGCGTTGTGGTCGGCTTCGAATTGGCGCACGAAGGCCGGGGATACGGTGGCGCGGCCGACCAGCTGCAGGTCGTAGTCGTCAGCATCAACGTGCTTGGTCAGTGTGATGCGGCCGAGCATGATGGGAGCCGAGACAGGCTCGCTCTTGCCATCGTGGACCGCGCGCCAATTGGCGACGCCGGCGGCCAGGTAGCCGACGTCGATGCCGCGTTCTTCCCACAGTTCATTGATCTTGGCCGAGAGCGCACGGGCAGTGCGGCGCGCGGTAGCGTACTGGTCCGCATCGTGCAGCAGCGTGGACAGGCGGGTACGCCGTCCGGCAAGGAACTGGGCCAATCCCGATGGATTGGCATGGGTTATGTCGATGCTATTGGAGGTCGACGGAGCAAATCGCAGGGTGGTATCCGCCCCGGCACTCTGTCCCAGGGATTTCACCCAGGCAGCTACACGCTCGGCGGCAGCATTCTGTCCACTAGTCACGACAGTCATTCCCTTCACTGAACCGACCACATTCGGGCGCACCACAGGTGCAGATACGCCTCTTTCTAACGTAGTGCACGCACCGTGCAGAACCGGTGCGCGAAACACGTTTTAACTGCGGGAAGCGGAACCGGCGTACCGGATCCGCTTCCCGTTCACCCGCCAAAGCGCAGTGAATTAGCAGTCTTGGGGATTTACTCCCACTCGATGGTTCCAGGTGGCTTGGACGTAACGTCCAGCACCACGCGGTTCACCCCATCTACCTCGTTGGTGATGCGGTTGGAGATCTTCGAGAGCAGATCGTATGGCAGGTGCGACCAGTCAGCGGTCATGGCATCCTCGGAGGAAACCGGACGCAGCACGATTGGGTGGCCGTAGGTGCGGTGATCGCCTTGTACGCCTACCGAGCGTACGTCAGCGAGCAGCACTACTGGCATCTGCCAAACTTCGTCATCCAGTCCTGCAGCAGTCAGCTCGGCGCGAGCGATCGCGTCAGCCTTGCGCAGGATGGACAGGCGCTCTTCGTTGACGGCACCGATGATGCGGATACCCAGGCCTGGGCCAGGGAATGGCTGGCGGCCAACGATTTCCTCAGGCAAGCCGAGCTCGCGGCCCACTGCACGGACCTCGTCCTTGAACAGGGTGCGCAGTGGTTCAACCAGCTCGAAGTCCAGGTCCTCTGGCAAGCCGCCCACGTTGTGGTGGCTCTTGATGTTCGAGGTGCCTTCGCCACCGCCGGATTCGACGATGTCCGGGTACAAAGTGCCCTGGACCAGGAACTTCACTGGCTCGCCCTCGGAAGCGGCCTCGGCGATGATCGCCGCTTCCGCTGCTTCGAAGGCGCGAATGAATTCGCGGCCAATGATCTTGCGCTTAGTCTCCGGGTCGGTGACACCGTCCAAAGCAGTCAGGAAGCGCTCGCGCTCGTCGGCAATGTACAGCTTGGCGCCGGTGGAAGCTACGAAGTCCTTCTCAACCTGCTCGGCTTCGCCTTCGCGCAGCAGGCCGTGGTTGACGAACACGCAGGTGAGCTGGTCGCCAATGGCGCGCTGCACCAGGGCAGCTGCAACAGCGGAGTCCACGCCGCCGGACAGGCCGCAGATGGCCTTACCGGTGCCGACCTGGGCGCGGATGCGCTCGATCTGCTCGTCAGCGATGTTGTCAGCGGTCCAGTCGCCCTTCAGGCCAGCACCGTTGTACAGGAAATTCTCCAGGACATCCTGGCCGAACTCGCAGTGCTTCACCTCTGGGTGCCACTGCACGCCGTACAGTCGCTTTGCTTCATTTGCGAAAGCGGCAACCGGAGCACCAGCGGTGGTGGCCAGCACTTCGAAGCCTTCTGGGGCCTTGGAGACGGAGTCGCCGTGGCTCATCCAGACGGTAGGGGCCTGAGCGGCACCTGCCAGGATGGAGCGGGCATCGCCCTCAAAGTTGGTTGCGGTGCGGCCGTACTCGCGCAGGCCGGTTTCGGCCACGGTACCGCCCAAGGCGTTAGCCATGGCCTGGAAGCCGTAGCAGATGCCCAAGACCGGCACGCCGGCTTCAAACAGGTCAGCCCCGACGGAAGGGGCGCCATCGGCGTAAACGCTGGAAGGACCACCGGAGAGGATGATCGCTGCAGGGTTCTTGGCCAGGATGGCTTCGGTGGACAGGGTGTGCGGAACGATCTCCGAGTACACACGGGCCTCACGTACGCGGCGAGCGATAAGCTGCGCGTATTGGGCCCCGTAGTCGACGACCAGAACCGGCTTATGTTCTGGATTGAGGGGAGCAGTAGTCACCGTTACAGTCTACGCGGTTCACTGCGCGCGAAACAGCCAAGGTGATGTCATCAGCGTCACCTAGTGGATTTTTGGCAAAGGCAAAGGGCAGATCTGTTCATTTTCGATGAACGGATCTGCCCTTTGGCAATGAATGCAGCCACGTGTCAGTAGCGCTTGGCGGCCTTTGGATGCGCGGCCAGCTCGCGGTCTACTTCTGCGTGCACCTTGGCTTCGGTCCAGAAGGAAAGGAACGGGACGACGCCGCCGAGGGCGATCGTAATGAAGCGCATGAATGGCCAGCGCATCAAGGTCCACAGGCGGAAGTCTGCAAAGAGGTACACCACGTATAGCCAGCCGTGGGCGATCAGGATGCCCAGCGAGAGGTTCAGTCCCCCGGCCACCTCGGCACGGTTGTACATGCCGACGGCGTTGGAGGTGCCATCGACCAAGGTGCCACCCACGAAGAGTTCCAGGGACCAGAAGTACTTGAAAATCATTTCCAGCACGAGCAGCAGCAGCATCACGCCGGTGATGTAGGCGAAGACCTTGTAGAAGGTTGCGGCTGCACGGATCTGCTTAGGGGTGCCGCCGAATTTCCGGGGCTTCGGTGCCGGGGTGGTGCTGGACATCGTTGGTGATTCCTTCCGATTTCGGTAAGAAGTGCGGTGTGCGTGAAATGCTATTCGTTGCTGTTTCCAGCTTGGGTGGCGTTGCCGCCCGTGATATGTGTTTCGGCAGCGCGCTCAGCAATCTCGTCAAGATCCCGCTGGTAATCATCGCGCACCATGCGGTACCAGAGGAAGATGGCGAACCCTGCGAAGAGGACCCATTCCAGACCGTAGAAAACGTTCAGCCAGTTGATCTGCGCTTCCTGGGGCTGCGGACCGACGTCGACGATATCCAGGCCCGGCTGCGCTACGGTTTCGCCCTTGGCAGTGGTGATTCCGTGGGCCGTGACAAATCCTTCAAAGAGGACCGAATCCCAGATGTTCGCCAGCTGTGCCGAGGCGAGAGTTGGCAGCGTAGCGCTGCGCAGGTCCTCGCGGAATTCCGGGCCTTCGCTAGGCAGCAGGCGCCCGGTGATCTCCAGTTCGCCTTCAGGTGCCGGAGCTGGCTTGGTTGCTTCAGCCTGCCAGCCGCGTACCACCGCAATACCGGCGTCCTGGGCCGCGCCCTCGACCTTGAATTGGGTGATGACCCAGACACCGCGCTGATCGCCATTCAGCCGAGGCGCAATCAGCTGATCGGTGCCGGGGACGAATTCGCCCTCCATAGTGACGATCTGGTCTGCCTTGATGCCCAGCAGTTCCTTGCCGACTTCCTGATGCTCGATCAGCGCGACCGGCTTCTCGGTCTTGTCGATCTTGACCGGCGGCTCGGTTTCGGAGGCGCCGAACTGCCATCCGGACAAGAGAACGAATCCGGTGGCGAGAGCTAGCGCGGCAAAGAGGGCGCCGATCCATTTGGGCTTCAGAGCGGTTTTAAGCACACTCTAACGGTACTTCTATTTGGCGTAGAACTCGAAATGCGATGGCGTGAGATTAGCCCTGTTGCCTTATTTTCCGCTGGTGGAACCAACTTGCTTATTCATTCGTTGAGACCAAGCGCTTAAACGACACTGGCCCCACCCTTCGAAAGAAGAGCAGGGCCAGATCAGGATCCGCTAGAAGCGATCGGATTCGTACGGGGACAGCACGACGTCGACGCGCTGGAATTCCTTGAGGGTCGAGTAGCCGGTGGTGGCCATCGAGCGGCGCAGTGCGCCAACCAGGTTCGAGGTGCCGTTGGTCTCGTGCGATGGGCCGTGCAGGACCTTCTCCAGCGAGCCGACGGTGCCGACCTTGGCGCGGTCGCCACGTGGGCTGGCCTCGTGAACTGCTTCCATGCCCCAGTGGTAGCCGGCGCCTGGTGCTTCATCGGCACGGGCCAGTGCGGTACCGAGCATCACTGCGTCGGCGCCCATGGCGATGGCCTTGACGATGTCGCCGGAGTTCCCCATGCCGCCATCGGCGATGACGTGGACATAGCGTCCGCCGGACTCTTCGATGTAGTCGCGGCGTGCGGCTGCAACGTCGGCGATGGCAGTAGCCATCGGTGCGTGGATGCCCAGGGTGCGGCGGGTGGTGGAGGACGCGCCGCCACCGAAGCCAACGAGCACGCCGGCTGCACCGGTGCGCATCAGGTGCATGGCCGGGGTGTATCCTGCTGCGCCGCCCACGATCACTGGGACATCGAGTTCGTAGATGAACTGCTTGAGGTTCAGCGGTTCGGTGGTCTTCGAGACGTGCTCGGCCGAAACGGTGGTGCCGCGGATGACGAAGATGTCCACGCCGGCAGCGACAACGGTCTTGTAGTGCTCCTGGGTGCGCTGCGGGGTCAACGAGCCTGCAACGACAACGCCGGAGTCGCGGATCTCGGAGATGCGCGAGGTGATCAGCTCAGGCTGGATGGGAGCCGAGTACAGTTCCTGCAGCTTTGCGGTGATCTTCGGGTCGTTGCGGGTTGCCGCCTCGGACTTCAGGCTGGCAATTTCAGCCAGCACTGCTTCCGGGTCCTCGTAGCGGGTCCACAGGCCTTCGAGGTTCAGCACGCCCAGGCCGCCGAGCTTGCCCAAGGCGATTGCAGTAGACGGGGAGGTCACCGAATCCATTGGTGCGCCCAGGATAGGGGTGTCGAACTGGAAGGCGTCGATCTGCCAGGACACCGATACGTCCTTCGGATCACGGGTACGGCGATTCGGTACGATCGCTACGTCGTCCAGGGAATATGCCTTAGTTGCCCGCTTGCCGCGGCCGATCTCAATCTCGTTACTCACCTAACTAGGTTATCAAGATTCCCGGATAATCCCGCTTTTGATAGCGCATTGGCTTTAGGCGATGTTTCTGCGCTGGCTCTGGTGCATGGGGCCGCAAGTGGCACACCGGGACAACAACGCCCTGCCGGCCGGTGAGTAAGATCACCGGATGGCAGGGCCTATGTTGAGCCAGGTTTACCTGGCTGCCTTGGATGCAAGCTTCTTGGCGGTCACGGCCAAGGAGGTGGCGGCTTGCTCTTCAGAATCGGCAATGAGCTCAATCGCGTCAGCCAATACGGCGAAGTGCTCAGCACGCTTGGCGAACTCGGTCTCTGGATCAATCAGGTCCGCGAACGCATCCCACTGGGTGGAGAGCTGCTGGTAAGCATCTACGTGAGCTGCCAGCGCCGCCAAGCCTGGAAGTTCCGCCGCTTCCGAAAGGAAGTCCGCGTACAGGCCGCGCAGCGCCCCTTCGCCGCTGAAACGCGTGTCGGAGAAGAAACCTGCGAGCTGGTCCAAGCCGTTGGCCAGTGTTTGCTGGCTTGCGAAGATCTGGGACCAACCGGTCTTGGACTCGTTATCGCGCAGTCGCGTGGCCAAGGTGCGCATGCCGGTAATGCCGAAGTTCTTGGCAAAGTGCACTGGAACCCCGGAAAGCTCGCTGGTGCCCAGCAGGCGAGCGGTGGTTTCCCCAATCGCCTCGACAGCATTGGCGGCCAGGGTCTCGGCCTTCGGCGAGCGCGAGGACGGGATCCATGCCTGCCAGTGCTTTTCCTTCTTGCGCATCGCACGGGCGATGGCCAGTTCCTTGGGGCTAATGAGGTTCAGCGCACCTGAACCGTCATCTACCATCAGGTCTTTCTTGTGCTCGCCAACGACGACGAGATCCAGGGTCTCGGCATCATCAACCGTGTTGCCGTCAATCCATGGCAGCGCGCTGATTGCCACGCGAACCACCACGGTGCGGCCTGCGTCCAGGGCAGCGTCCATGTATTCGACAGCGCGTTCGGCTGAGCCGGTGGTACGTTCGGTCACCGTAGCACCGCAACGAGCCAGCAGGTTCTGTGTATAGGGTTCCGGGTTGTGGCGGGTCACCAAGGTTACTGCAGTCCCTTCGCCGCCTTCATGGGTAAAAGCCATGAAGCCGATACCGCCGGCAAGGCCAGCGAGCAATGCCTGGCTCAGCGGTTCGCCGGTGTGCTTGTTGGTGACGCCAGCTTGGACTAGGACTCGGTGCCAGAGCGCAGCATCGTACTGGATGACATCTTTTGGCGCTGGGTACTCAGGCAGTTCGTCAGCTGGCGAAGCAGCCGGAGCGTTCTTGCCTTTCTGCTCCTGCGCCTTGGCCTTTTCGCGTGCTTCCTTGGCGTAGTCGCGTGCGGCGGCAGCGCGAGCGGCCCGAGGGCTTTCAGGCTTGCCGGCCAAGATGTTCTTGCGCGCGGTGGTGTAGCTCTCCCCCGTGCGTTCCATACGCTGTCGGGTTTGCTTCTTCAGGTTGGCTGGCTGGCCCAAATTGATGCCCTTCGTTGACGGTCACTCACTAGCGGGTGGTTCCCGCGCACCGAGAGGTATTGCCTAGTTTTCATTCTACGTGGGGCCGTGTGTGCAGGTAGCCTTGCGCACTGTGCTTCTGGACAAGTCCCCAGTAAAGATCCGGTGAATAACGAAAAGGCGTCAACGCTCGTCTTTGCCGAGTATTCGTCGCTGCGCTCCCATAGACTCGGGTGCATCACCATGCCGCCCTTCTCGAGAAAGCCACCCGTGCGCAAACTTCTAACTTGCTTGCCCCTGATTGCCATCGCAGTAGTGCCACTGGCAGCTTGCACTTCATCCGGATCGGAGGAGCCGCTGCCTTCTGAGCCTGCAGCCGCTTTCGCTCCTGAAAAGCCGGAACCAGCAGAACTGCCAGCACCGGCAGAAAAGCCGGCCCCGAAAGCAAGCAAGGATTACTCGGATGAAGAACTGCAAGAGTGGGCCAACGAAAAGATGCAGCAATGGATGGACGACATCAACAAGGGCTGGGAGGACGTTGTCATGGACATCGACGAGCCCAAGGACTTCCTGAAGTGGTACCCAACTGATCCGCACGGGCACATGCTTCCCTTCGAAGCCCCGGAATACGGTGAACTGCTCATTACTCTTGAACCATATGCTTGGGAAGTCGACGCCCACTCCGATTTGGCATATGTAGGCAGCAATACGATGCTTCGAATCGGCGAACGGGACAAGGACCTGCGCTCGGTCACGGTGGTAACCCAGGACGGTGAATTCGAGTACGTGGCAACTCGTGAAGAATGGGCATCCGCCGAGGGCTGATAACGCCCCCTGCGCCACAGCCCCGCATGGATGCATTGGCTGCGGCTTTGTTCCCCTTTGGCTCCCGGCATGCAAAAGATCCTGGCGGAATCCGCTCTGGAGCGTGGATTCCGCCAGGATCTTTTCAATGAGCCTTAGCGCGAACGGTAGTTCGGTGCCTCAACGGTCATCATGATGTCGTGCGGGTGCGATTCCTTCAGGCCTGCTGCGGTGATGCGGACGAACTTGCCGCGTGCCTTCAGCTCGGGAACGGTGCGTCCGCCCACGTAGAACATGGTCTGGCGCAGGCCGCCCACGAGCTGGTGGGTGACAGCCGACAGCGGGCCGCGGTAAGGGACCTGGCCTTCGATGCCTTCAGGGATCAGCTTCTCGTTCGATGGCGCGTCAGCCTGGAAGTAGCGGTCCTTGGAGTACGAGGTGTTCTTGCCACGGGTTTCCATTGCGCCCAGCGAGCCCATGCCGCGGTAGGCCTTGAACTGCTTGCCGCCCATGAAGACCAGATCGCCTGGGGACTCAGCGGTACCTGCCAGCAGGGAGCCGAGCATGACCGAGTCGGCGCCGGCCACCAGGGCCTTGCCGATATCGCCCGAGTGCTGCAGGCCGCCGTCAGCGATCAATGGAACGCCAGCTGGAATAGCTGCCTTGGCTGCTTCGTAGATAGCGGTAACCTGGGGAACGCCCACGCCGGCAACGATGCGGGTGGTGCAGATGGAGCCCGGGCCAACGCCGACCTTGATGGCGTCAGCGCCAGCATCGATCAGTGCCTTGGCACCGTCATAGGTGGCTGCCTGGCCGCCGATGATGTCCACGTGCGCAGCCGCTGGATCCTTCTTCAGGCGTGCAATCATCTCCAGCACGCCCTGCGAGTGGCCATTGGCGGTGTCGACAACCAGTGCGTCAACGCCGGCGTCGATCAGGGTCATGGCACGCTCGTAGCCTTCGCCGAAGAATCCAACAGCAGCTGCAACACGCAGACGGCCTTCGTCGTCCTTGGTCGCCAGAGGGTACTGCTCGGCCTTGTCGAAGTCCTTGACGGTGATCAAGCCGGTGAGCTTGCCGTCGTTATCGATGAGTGGAAGCTTCTCGATGCGGTTCTTGGACAGGAGCTCGATTACCTTCTCTGGAGCTACACCGTCATGAGCGGTCACCAGCGGCATGCCGGTCATCACTTCGTAGACCTTGGTGGTCATGTAGCGTTCGCGAGGAACAAAGCGGGTGTCGCGGTTGGTGATGATGCCCAACAGCTTGCGGTTCTCATCTACCACTGGCAGACCGGAGACGCGGTACTGAGCGCACAGCTCATCCCATTCAGCCAAGGTGGCACCCGGGTGCACAGTGACTGGGTCGGTGATCATGCCCGACTCGCTGCGCTTAACCTGGTCAACCTGCTTGGCCTGGGACTCAATGGAAAGGTTGCGGTGGATCACGCCGATACCGCCCTGGCGTGCCAGCGCGATTGCCATGGGTGCTTCGGTCACCGTGTCCATTGCAGCGGAGCTGATGGGCACCTGGATGTTGATGCGCTTGGTGAAGCGGGTGGTGGTGTCCGCCTCCGAAGGAATCACATCCGTCGGGCCAGGCAACAGCAGAACGTCGTCGTAGGTGAGTCCTTCAAAGGCAAAGGGGTTGAACTCAGTCACGGGGGAACCTTTCGGGGCGACAGCGGAGGTTGATTAAATGGTAGAGCTCTTTTGGCGTTCCGGTTATTCCTTCTTGGCGCACTGTGTTCAACCTCATGCCCCATCCCGCATCAGGGGTGACTTATTCCCAGTTTGTTGCTTCCTTGAAAGAAGAAGCGAACTGGCGCTTGGCACTGAGCACGAAGGTCTTGGACAGGTGCGAATCATCCAGGTACGTCAAGACGTTGCCTATGACAGCTTTGCAGACCCCCTCGGGGCAGAGCAACCCCGTCATGTCCAGGGAAACAACCTGATCGCCATAATCATTGGAATCCAGGAATTGCTCCACTGGATTCACGCTGTTCAAGGCGTAGCCGGCCGAACCATCGCAGTTGGCAGGAAGTCCCTTGTTCGAATCCACGCATTCCGGAATGGAGTAGGTATAGCGCGGGGTATCGCGCATCGCGATGACCCGGCTTCCGGCATCGAGCAGCGGCTGGATCATCTCGGCGTAGTTGTCCACCAGGATCTCCTGCTCCCCCGGGCTGCGAAGCATGTCATCAGGGTCCGCTACGGTCTTGCTGGCCGTGGTCAGCACCATCTGCGGAGCCAGATCCGCTACGTATTCCTGCGCCGCGTCCTGGAAACCGGAGCAGGCTTCTTCCACGCGGTCAGCATCGGAGCCGTAGCGGCAACCCGGTTCGTACACCAGGATCCAGCTGCCGCCAGCTTCCTCGATCATTGCCGAAGCCGCCGCGGACCAGTGCTGCATGTGCGAATCGCCCAGCAGTACCAGGTCCGGCGCTCCCCCGTCGAAAGTGCCGCCCTGCTCGCAGAAGTGGATGCGCTCGTCATCTGGAGCGTTCGCCCCTTCGCAGACATCGCCGGGAGTCTGCCATTCGCTATCCAGTTCGGTCGCCAGCGGCAGGGTCAAAGCCGCAGGTGACGGATCCCAGTCATCTTCGGCGTTGGCCCCGGGGTTGTCGGTGGCGGTCTGCGCCGCGGCCATGGCCCTGCGGTGCTCGACGTTGTTCTCCCAGGCCATCACCGGAAGGCTGGCTACGCCAAGCCCCACAGCGACCACGGCAAACTGGGCAATGAGCTTGAACCCGGTTTGCGGAATCAGGCGCGAGAAGCTGGCACTGGCTTGCCAGGCGATGGCCGGTTTCTCGACGAACTTGGTGGTGGCCCACGAAGCGAGGATCGAGGCAAGAATCAAGACACTGCCGGCAGCGAAGGAAGCCTTCTCGTTCCCGGAGACCTCAAGGTAGAAGACCAGCAACGGCCAGTGCCACAGGTACATGCCGTAGGACAGGTCGCCCAGCTTTACCAGCGGGGGCAAGGAAAGCAGGCCCGACGGGTTGGCCCAGCTGCGCGGTGCCGGAGCCGAGATCACCAAGGCGGCGGCGACCGTGGGCACCAAAGCCATGAAGCCCGGGAACTGCCCCTGCACATCCAGTACGGCGCCACTGCCTATGACGGTGGCCAGGCCGGCCCAGCCTCCGATGCGGCGGATCTTCTCGGGCAGGCTGGAGAGCCACGGCAATGCCAAGGCGAGCAGCGAGCCGAGGGCGAATTCCCATAGGCGCGCGCCCGTGTGGAAGTAGGCCACCTGCTGGTTGGTGGCGGTGATGTGAATGGAATACGCGAGCGAGCCGAGGAAGATGGCTCCGAAGGCGCCGCCTGCTACGGCGGCGAAGCTGTGCCGGGAGAAGAACTTCTTCCAGAGCAGTGCGCTGCCGGCAAGAACCAGCGGCCAGATGATGAAGATCTGTCCCTGGACAGACAGGGACCAGAAGTGCTGCAGCGGCGAGGCGGCGGCAGTGTTGAAGGCGTAGTAGTCCACCTGGTGATCCGAGAGGTACCAGTTCTGCCAGTAGAACAGCGCGGCATTGGACTGGTCGATCAGCTCCAGCCAGCGCGTACTAGGCAGGATGATCCATGCCGCGATGACCACGCCAATGATGACTACCGCCGCTTGCGGTATCAGGCGCGAGAATCGATGCAGCCAGCCGTCGAGCAGAGGCGGGCGCTGCCCGCGGGCGATGCGCCGTGCGGTGGAAGAAGTGAGGAAGAAGGCGGAGAGCATCAAGAAGATGTCCACACCGCCGGAGACCCGGGAGAACCAGATGTGATAGCACATCACCAGCAGGACTGCGAGGGCGCGAAGTCCCTGCAAATCAACTCGGAAACCGGCACGCTGGGTGCTTGTCCGAGACTGATCCAAGGTATGGCTCACTGGCTGCGCTTTCTTCGGGGACAGGTAATTGTCCTCGGCGTTTTCTACTTGATTCACGTCAGACAACCAACCATCTTATCAATTCGCCATGGCCACACCGTGCGAGTTGACGCTGCTGCCGCTGTAAAGCAGCGTATATAGATTGACCGTATTGGCCTGACCTGCTCAGGATTAGCTGTCGAAATTCGAGAACTGGCGCAAAGTTCCACGGCGGTTTGCCGCCCAGCCATCGTCGGCACGGCGGCAAATTGTTGCTTGGCCAGGTGAGCGAAGTCAATCCGCGCATTCTGAAACAACAGCTTTCTTGATTAGACTCATGAATAACTCTGATCAGTTCTAGCCGAGGGGCTCCCGGGTGACGTCTTCAACTCCTATGCCAGGACGACGCGAACGCAACAAGCAGGCGAAGCTTGAACGGATCATCTCCGCGGCCAGCGAACTCTTCGCGGCACACGGTGTCGATGAGGTCACCACGCAGCAGATCGCCGACGCGGCGGATATCGGAACCGGAACCCTTTTCCTCTACGCCAAGTCCAAATCCGAGCTGCTGCTCATGGTGCAGAACCACCGCTACGAACGCTCCTTGGAGCAAGGCATCGAGGCCTCCAAATCAGCAAAGACCGCGCTGGAGGCAACCATGGCCCTTTTGGTACCGATCATCGACTGCAATCGGAAGCATGTCGACAACGGGCGCTTTTATCTGCGCGAAATGGTTTTTGGCGATTCGGCGGAACCGCATCATGCCGAAGCCCTGCGCATAGCGGCGTTGACCGAACAGGCGATTGCCGAGCTCCTGGGCACGCATAGGAATCTGGAGGCGCCGGAGGCAGCCAGGATTGCGCGGGCCATCACTTCCATCCAGTTCCTGGCGATGGCTACTGCTGCGGACCCGGCACTGGCCACAGCTGAAGTCGCCCGGGGCATCCGCGCTCAGATTGCTGCAATCCTCCCCCACTGACGAGCAAAGCGCGCCCACCGCCCAGGCGAACGCGCTCGCTTTACTTCTGCTGCATGGAGATGACGGTCTTGCCGCGCCGGCCACCAGCCTCCATCGATTCAAGGGCCTCTGCAGTTTGCGCAAAACCGAAGACCTGGCCCACCACGGGCGTCAGGACCCCAGAGTCCACCAGTTCGGCAATGCCTCGCAGCTGCTGGCCGCTGGGCTTCATGAAGAGGAACTCGTACCCGACACCCAGCTTCTTGGCCTTCTTGAGAACTGACCGGCTTAGCGCGCGGACCGCCAAGCCCATCACCGGATTCAGCCCTGCTTCCTTGGCGAATGCCGGAGTCGGCGGACCCGAGATGCCGATGACCTTCCCTCCAGGGCGCAGGACTCCCAGCGACTTGGCAAGCGTTTCGCCGCCCAGGCTGTCAAGCACCAGGTCATAGCCCGAGATACTTACCTGGAAATCCTCGGTCTTGTAGTCGATGACTTCATCGGCTCCGAGCTCCTGCAAGAATTCGGCGTTCGTCGCCGAGGCTGTTGTCGCGACGTAAGCGCCCAGGTGCTTGGCCAGCTGGATGGCGATGGTTCCGACGCCGCCAGCGCCAGCGTGGATGAGTACTCGCTGCCCCGGCTGCAGATTTCCCCGCTCAACTAGTGCCTGCCACGCAGTCAGTGCAACCAGGGGCAGCGAGGCCGCTTGCACCAGGTCGATGGAGACAGGCGCCTTCGCAATATCCATTTCATTCACGGCAATGCGCTGGGCGAAAGCTCCGATCCGATGATCTCGAGGGCGGGCAAAAATCTGGTCCCCTACCGTAAAGCCGCGGACTCCTGAGCCGAGCCCGATCACGGTCCCTGCGACGTCGTGGCCGAGAACCAGCGGCATCTTGTAGGGCAGGATTGCCTTGAATTCGCCTGCGCGGATCTTCTCGTCAAGCTGGTTGACGCCAGCGGCCGCAATCTCGATAAGCACCTCCCGCTCCCCCAACTCAGGTTCAGCGACCTCGGCCTGCACCAGGGCACCCTTGTAGTTTTCGAGAACGAACGCGTGCATGGAAGATCTCCTGTACGGATATGAAATGGGCATCAATCTTTGACTGAGTTCAATTATGAGCGCACTCATTTATCGTGTCAATGAGCTGGGTCACCCCGGGTGGATCGTTTTCTGAGAACAAAAAGCCGCCGCTGGATCCAGGAGATAAATCCTGGATCCAACGGCGGCTTTCGCTCACGAAGCAATGCTTCGGTGACGGGCTAAACCCTAGTGGCCGTGCGCCTCTTCAGCTTCTTCAGCCTTCTCTGCCACCAAGGTCTCGGTGGTCAGAACCAAGGCCGCGATCGATGCTGCGTTGCGCAGTGCCGAGCGGGTTACCTTGACTGGGTCGATGACGCCTGCGTGCAGCAAGTTCTCGTAGACACCGGTCTTGGCGTTGAAGCCTTCGTTGGCTGGGGACTCTGCCACCTTGGAAGCAACTACCGCACCGTCGAAGCCGGCGTTGGTAGCGATCCAGAAGAGCGGCTGCACCAGCGCGCGGCGGACAATCGCAACGCCTGCTGCTACGTCGCCTTCGGTGGCTGCGATGCGGGCATCGGTATCCAGCGAAGCCAGCGCGTCGACCAGGGCGGTACCGCCGCCGGCAACGATGCCCTCTTCCAGGGCAGCACGGGTGGAGGACACAGCATCCTCGATGCGGTGCTTGCGTTCCTTCAGCTCGACCTCGGTGGAAGCGCCCACCTTGATCACGCCGATGCCGCCGGACAGCTTGGCCAGGCGCTCGGACAGCTTCTCGCGGTCCCACTCCGAATCGGTGCGGTTCAGCTCAGCCTTCAGCTGGGCTACGCGCTCTGCGACATCTTCCTCGGTGCCAGCGCCATCAACGATGGTGGTGGAATCCTTGGTGATGGTCACGCGGCGTGCCGAGCCGAGTACCTCGGTGCCAACCTGGTCCAGGGACAGGCCCAGTTCCGGGGAGACAACCTGGGCACCGGTGAGGATAGCCAGATCCTGCATCATTGCCTTGCGGCGGTCGCCGAAGCCTGGAGCCTTGACGGCTACCACGTTCAGCAGGCCGCGCAGCTTGTTGACCACCAGGGTGGAAAGGGCTTCGCCCTCGACATCCTCGGCGATGATCAGCAGCGGCTTCTTCGCTTCCAGGACCTTTTCCAGCAGTGGCAGGAATTCTGCCACGGTGGAGATCTTGGCTGGGTTGATCAGGATCAGTGCGTCTTCCAGGACAACTTCCTGGCGCTCCTGGTCGGTGATGAACTGTGGCGAGAGGTAGCCCTTGTCGAACTGCATGCCTTCGGTCAGGACCAGCTCGGTAGCGGTAGTCGAGGACTCCTCGATGGTGATCACGCCATCGGTGCCCACGGTCTTGAAGGCCTTGGCCAGCAATTCGCCGATTTCATCCGACTGCGCGGAGATCGCGGCTACGTTAGCAACCTTGTCCTCTACGGCAACGGCGTTAGCGGCCAATGCGTCCGAGACGATCTCCACAGCCAGTTCAATGCCCTTGCGGACATCGCCCGGAGCGGCGCCTGCGGCGACGTTCTTCAGGCCTTCCTTGACCAGGGCCTGAGCGAGCACGGTGGCGGTGGTGGTGCCGTCGCCTGCTACGTCATTGGTCTTGGTGGCTACTTCCTTGGCCAGCTGCGCGCCAAGGTTCTCGTATGGATCTTCCAGATCGATCTCACGCGCAATGGTGACACCGTCATTGGTGATGGTCGGGGCGCCCCAGGTCTTGGCAAGCACCACATTGCGGCCGAGTGGGCCGAGGGTGACCTTCACCGTGTTTGCGAGCTTATCAATGCCCGCTTCGAGGGCGCGTCGCGCTTCCTCGTTGAATGCTAGCTGCTTAGCCATGCATTTTCTCCTGAAACTTTAGAGAGGTTGGCGTTACTTTACGACGACTGCCAGTACGTCGCGAGCCGAGAGCACCAGGTACTCTTCGTTGCCGACCTTGACCTCGGTTCCGCCGTACTTGGAGTACAGGACTACGTCGCCTTCTGCAACGTCCAGGGGAATGCGGTTGCCGTTGTCATCGATGCGGCCTGGGCCTACGGCGACTACGGCGCCTTCCTGTGGCTTTTCCTTAGCGGAGTCTGGGATGACCAGGCCCGAAGCGGTGGTGGTTACGGCTTCGACCTGCTTGATGACAATGCGGTCTTCGAGCGGCTTGATGGAGACAGACATGGTCTCTCCTTTTCGTGTATGAACCAATGGTTGTAGGGGTGCGCCCTATGGCATTGGACCAACCGTCGTCGCGGTGCCAGTTGGTGGTATCCAGTCAGGCGGTGTGTAACGCTGCAAGCTGCAGATGCAACTTCCATCGTGACACCCACACATGACTTTAGGACGAGCTTTAGCACTCGGTCAAGGCGAGTGCTAATCATTGCCCTACTTCTTCACACCGGTTCGCGCAGAGCGCACAGCCGCGGACTCTTCGATATCCTCCGGAGCGTCCAGATCCATCTCGGTGAGCTTGACCATCTTGGACTTGGTCACCATGCGGTGCACCAGCCACAGTCCGAGGAACAGCGGCAGCCCGATATAGGCCGAGAGCACTTCCAGCCCGTGGCCGGCCAGCACCGCTTGGTAGTTCTGACCGACGATCACGGCAATCAGCATCAGGAAGGCCACGATGGGTCCTAGCGGGAAGAGCGGGGCCAAGTAGGGCAGGTCCTTCACGCTGTAGCCCTGGGCGAGATAACCGCGGCGGAAGCGGTAGTGGGATACGGCAATACCCACCCAGACGATGAACCCGCACAGCCCCGAGACATTCAGCAGCCAGGTATAGGCCGCACCCTGGCCCACCAGGGCGGTGAGGAACCCGAAGAGGCCTACCGCAGCGGTGGCCAGCAGAGCCATGATCGGCACGCCGCGGGAGTTGGTGCGCCCGAAGATCTTCGGAGCCTTGCCATCGTGGGCCATGGAGTAGAGCATGCGGGTTGAGGCGTAGAGCCCCGAGTTGCCAGCCGAGAGGATGGCGGTGAGAATGACCGCGTTCATGGCAGCAGCGGCAAAAGCGATGCCGGCCCGCTCGAAGACCAGGGTGAAGGGCGAGGAAGCCACGTCGGCTTCGCCGCTGGCCAGCAGGCTCGGGTCGGTAAACGGAATCAGGCAGCCGATGATGAAGATGGCACCGATGTAGAAGAGCATGATGCGCCAGAACACCCGACGGATGGCCTTGGGCACTTCGCGGCGCGGATCCTTGGCTTCGCCTGCGGCGACACCCACCAGCTCGGTGCCCTGGAAGGAGAATCCGGCAATCATGAAGACCGAGACGATGGACAGCCAGCCGCCATGGAAGACATCCTTGCCTTCGCGCCAGTTGGCCAGCGGATCGGTGTGCGCGCCGAGCACCCCGAAGATCATCAGCACGCCGGCGGCCAGGAAGGCGATGACGGTGACCACCTTGATCATGGCCAGCCAGAACTCGCCTTCGCCGAAGGCCTTGGCGGACAAAGCATTCAAGGCGGTCAAGGCCACCAGGAAAGAGCCGGCCCAGACCCAACCGGGGACATCAGGCAACCAGAAGCTCATCACGATGCCAGCGGCCACCAGTTCCGCCGCGACAGTGATGGCCCAGTTGAACCAGTAGTTCCAACCGATGGCGAAGCCGAAGGAGGGGGAAACGAAGCGGGTAGCGAAGGTCTGGAAGGATCCGGCCACCGGGATCTTCGCGGTCATCTCGCCCAGGGACTGCATGAGCAGGTACACCATGAGACCCACCGCGGCGTAGGCCAGCAGCGCGCCGCCGGGACCCGCCTGGGCAATAGTGCCGCCGGAGGCCACGAACAGCCCGGTGCCGATGGAACCGCCAATGGCGATCATCTGCAGGTGGCGGCTGCTCATGCCGCGCTTAAGCTGGTTCTGCACCAGGGGTGCGGGATCCACGGCCTTTGGACCGGTTGTCGACGTCACTGTCGTTCGCTGCATAGGTTTCATCACAGGTGCCATACAACACCAGTTCCACAGGGGAATGCGACGTGGATCACTTCAGGTCTTGCTGAGGACATGCAGCCGCTTGCAGCAAGCGGGGCGAGTTGGTCCAGCGAACCGTTTCCTAGTGGCGGAGAACTGTAAAACAGCGATAGGGCTACTCGTTAGCCAGATGGTCCAATTAGCAACAAGCATTACTCTCTCTAACCAAATCAATGCCCATGAGATAGTGATACTTAGTCTTTTGGTTTCAGGGCTTCACACCTCCCGGCTTCGAACTGCTCTTGCCGCAACTGCTGGGCGGCCGGATCCCGGAGCTTGGCGAAGCCCGCTTGGCAATTCTGTGAATTCTGAATGTGACGCGTTTTTGTCACATAGATCACTGGCCCTGCGGGCTGGGCACACCGAGAGGGCCAGTCTGTTCCAAGACGCATCAACGATAGTCTTGGATCATGGCCCAGGCTTCAAATGACTCCACGCTCAATGAACAATTCGCCGCCCTGCTTTCGGAAGACGGCTGGAAGCTGCTTTCCACCATCGACCCGTCCATGGTGGCCACCAAGGATGCTGCTTGGTCGCTGAATGAGAAGCTGCGCAAGGAAGGCCACGACGCCCAGGTGGTTCGCGCCGTCATGGCGCAGGCCGAGCTGCGTTTCCGGGCGAGGGTGAAATTCGGCCCCTTTGCAGACTCGTTGATCTTGACCCCGGCCGGACTGGAGCAGGCCACGCGCCTGACCATCGCCGGGCTGCATGCCCGCCGCTACACCAATGCCGGTTCCACCCACGTCGCCGACCTCGGATGTGGCATCGGCACCGACTCCATTGCGCTGGCCAGCGCTGGCGTGCAGGTCACCGCAGTAGAGATGGATGAAACCACCGCGGCAGCCACAACACTGAACCTGATGCCCTTCGACAATGCCACTGTGATCCACGGCAGCGCCGAGGACACCGATCTGACCGGGGTTGACGGCGTCTGGCTGGATCCAGCCCGGCGTACCGACGTGAAGGGAAGCACCCGCCGACTCTTTGACCCCGAGGCGTTTTCCCCGCCCCTGTCTTTCGTGGAGAAGCTGGTGGACTCCGGGCTGGACGTCGGAGTGAAACTTGGTCCGGGCCTGCCCCATGAAGCGATTCCGGCGAACGCCGAGGCTGTCTGGATTTCGGACCACGGCTCGGTCATCGAGGCCTGCCTCTGGTTCGGCAAGCTCAAGCGCAAGGACATCGCCCGTGCCGCGCTGGTCATCGACAAGGACGGCGCCCACGAGTTGGCCAGTGCAGCTGCCGCGGCAAATGATCAGCCAGCCCCGGTAGGCGAATTGGAAGCGCACATCTACGAACCAGATGGCGCAGTGATCCGTTCCCACCTGATCTCGACCTTGCTGGAGCGCACTGGCGGCCACCTGCTCGATGAGCACATCGCCTACTTCACCCATAACCAGCAGATTTCCACGCCGTTTGCCCGCGGATACAAAGTCATGGCAGTGCATGACTACAACGTGAAGAAGCTGCGCAGCTGGGTGAAATCCAACGGCATCGGCACATTGGATATCAAGAAGCGCGGAGTCGACGTCACGCCCGAAGAATTGCGCCGCATTTTGCTGGCAGGCTCCCCCAAGAGCGCCAAGAACAAGGCAACGCTGATCCTGGCTCGCCTCGGCGACAAACGCGTAGCTTTCGAGGTCATCCCGCACTAGTCTGGGGTGACGCAGGTCCCACCGGAGCATTGTCCCGGCAGGAGCGGCGCAATACATACAATGAGTATGGAGAAACATCGAGGAATCGGTGGACGCTCCATCCACTTTGTTCGGCTCCGGAGCATTCCGTCCGAGACGTCATCAATAGGAGCGCCGTGCAGAAAATCGAGTTCGCCCACTCTTCCCAATCCACTATCGGTGTCGAATGGGAAATCGCCTTGGTCAATCGCGAAAGTGCGGACTTGTGCTCGGTTGCCGAGAGTATCCTTGACCAGCTCAAGGATGAGGCCGGTCTTGACCGCGAAGATGAGCATCCGACAGTGAAGCCGGAATTGTTGATGAATACCGTGGAGGTGGTCACCGGTGTCCATACCAACGTGGCAGACGCGGCTGAGGAACTGCGCACCAACGTGCGCATGCTCAACGAGGTCGCCGGAAACCACGGCGTGGACCTGTATTCCGCGGGCTCCCATCCTTTTGCCGCGCCGACCTTGCAGCCGGTGACGGACAAGGACCGCTATGCCAAGCTGATTGACCGCACCCAGTGGTGGGGCCGCCAGATGGTGATCTACGGCGTGCACGTGCACGTGGGCTTGGACGATCGCGAAAAAGCGCTTCCAATCACTGACGGTTTGATCAACTACCAGCCGCATTTCCAAGCGCTCAGCGCCTCCTCCCCCTACTGGGGCGGGGAAGACACCGGCTACGCTTCGCAGCGTTCGCTGATGTTCCAGCAGCTGCCAGCTGCCGGGATCCCCTTCCACTTCGATTCATGGTCCGAATACGAATCCCACGTTACAGACATGCTGCACACCGGGGTTATTGATGATGTCTCCGAGATCCGCTGGGATGTGCGTCCGGTACCTCGTTTGGGCACCGTGGAAATGCGCATCTGCGATGGCGTGAGCTCTCTGGATGACATTGCCGCCTTTACCGCACTGACCCAGTGCCTGGTGCACGACATGTCGCTATCAATCGAAGCCGGCTACAAGATTCCTGTCATGCCGGCCTGGTTCCGAGTGGAGAACAAGTGGCGCGCCGCCCGCTACGGGCTGGATGCCATCATCATCCTCAACGCCCAAGGCGACGAGATGCTGGTGACCGACCACCTGCGCTCAGAGGTCAAGCGCCTGGCACCGATTGCCGAGCAGCTGGGATGCGCCGAGGAACTGCAGGGCATCATCCGTTTGATCGAACGCGGGGCGGAATACCAGTTGCAGCGCAATACCTTTGCGGCTTCGGGCGGGGATTTCAAGGCAGTGGTGCAGGAAAACGTCCGGCGCATGAAGGCTGTTTAGTCCGGGCAGAGCCCTTGAAGTCAGGAATTAAGGCATCCAGCTCATGCAGTAATCAAGATTCTTGATAACAGTTCGAGCTGCTGCTTCGGGATCGCCTGCTTCGATTGCGTCTACCAGTGATTCGTGGCCCTCGTGCAGGCAGCCATCGAATCCGTCGGAAAGCCTCTGGACCATCTTGGTTCCGTGGAAAACATCCCCGAAGCTCTCATAGATCTCATGCATCAGCGGAACACCGGAAGCCCGCGCCACTTCCAGATGGAATTTCCAGTCGGCTTTCGCCCACGCAGGATAATCCCGGTTTCCCCATGCTTCGCTTCGCTGGCCCAGCAAAGCGCGCAGCTGTTCGACTACTTTTGCATCAGCGGCTTTGGCAGCGAGCCGGGCCGACTGGGTATCCAGGGCGAATCGCACCTGGAGCACGTCCTGGTCGGAGTGGTCGCGGTACACCCGTTGGGCGGTGCCGCTGATCTCGCTGGTCGCGCGCACGTAGGTGCCATCTCCACGGCGGACCTCGAAGATCCCCGTGCTGGCCAGCGCCTTGATGGCTTCGCGCAAGGTCCCGCGGGAGACGCCCATTTCCGCCATCAGCTCGGGTTCAGCCGGAATGCGGTCCCCCACCTTCCAGCGGCCGTGCGCTACGGCGCTCTGCAGCTTCGCCACAACCTCTTCGGACAAGGGCGGACGCAATGGGGTCTTGCTCATGGCCGCTCCGCTTCAGCCGAGCCGTCCACTTCGATCAACGGATGCGAATCGGCTTCGGTACGCAGGCCGCCCAGCTTGTAGCAGAACAGAAGCTGCACCACAGCGAAGGCGAGGATGATCACCAAGCCAACCGTCCAAGATCCCAATGCGCCCTGCATGAGCCCCAGGGCGAAGGGTCCAATTGCTGCAATCAGGTAGCCGACAGATTGGGCCACCGTGGACATTGCTGTCGTTTCTTCTGCGCTGCCGCCACTGCGGCTGAGCATGAGCATCACCAGCGGGAACACCCCGAAGCCCAGGCCAATTAAGACCGAGCTGATCAAGGACAGTTCTACCGGCAAGAGCAGCAGAGCGATAAAACCGAGTACCGAGCAGCTGGTAGTCAGCACGAAGGCACTGCGCAGCAGGGCCGGCTTCGAAGCCATCCAGAGCATGATCATGACTGCCGGGATACTGACTCCCTGCACGATGCCCAGCATCAAGCCGGCATCAACTGGCTCCAGCCCGCGCGAAATGAGGATATGCGGCAACCAGCTGACCACGGTATAGACCAGCAGCGACTGGATGCCGAAAACAGTGGTGAACAGCAAGCCCTTGCGCGTGGCCAGTAGCGGCCATGGAGAAACATGCGTGCCCTTCTGAACAGCGGAACGCTTCCCGGAGATGGACAACGGCACAAATACCAGCAAAGCCAGGCCGGCGGGAATCGCCCACAAAGCCAATGCCGTCGTCGGCGAACCCGCCTTCACCGCCAGCGGGACGCTGATTGCGGAGGCCAGCGTCGCGCCGATGGACATGGTGGTCGTGTAGGCCGCGGTCATCGACGCGGCGCGGTTCCCGTGGTGCTCTCGAATAAATGAGGGCATGGCCACATTGCAGATGGCCAAGCCGCACATGCCTACCACGGTGCCGGCCAGCAAAGCCCAAGTTGAATCGACAATGCGCAAGGCCAGCCCAGCGGTGAGCAGCAGCAAGGACAGGGCGATGCCCAGTTCCAGTCCGGTCCTGCGGATCACCAAGCTCGTTGCCGCGCCAGCCACGGCAAAGCACAAAACTGGGATCGTCGGCAGCAGCGAAGCGATGAACGTGCCGTACCCCATCATCTCCTGCAGGTCATGGAAGAGCGGAGATGCCGAGGCAATGCCCATGCGCAGGTTCAGGCCCACGAGGATTACGGCGGCGATGGCTAGCGCACCAGCCAGCCACGGGGATTTGCCTGGCGCATTGGCGGTCGGCGGAAGCACTGAATCAGAGGCGTTGGTGATCACGTTTAAACATTAGACGTTTGATGTTTGCTGCGGGGAATCTTGTGACCTGACACACGCTCTGAAAGGAACATATTCGAAGCGCTAGTTCGATCGTTTTATTTATGCACAGGGACAAATACGGACTGCCAATGTTCACTATCCGGTCACTAGGCATCCCTACGCTCTAGGAGTTATCAGCCGACTGGCTAACTAGCTGGCTATCTATTAATTCGAAAGGCATTCCTGTGAGCAATTCTTCTTCTGTCCCCCGTCGTGGAGTACTGATTGGCAGCACCGCTGCCGCGATTACCGGTCTTTTCGCTGCCAGCAGCACTGCGGCGGCTGCAGCACCGGCCAAGAAGTCCCCGGCAGCCTCCCCGAAGCTCAAGTTCGCTGCCGACGGCAAGTTCAAGATCGTCCAGTTCAATGACACGCAGGATGGGCCGCGCACCGATCGCCGCACGCTGGAGCTGATGGACAAGGTCTTGGATACCGAAAAGCCTGGGTTCGCGCTTATCAACGGTGATGTCATCAATGGCTCGGCAAAGACCACCACCGAGGTCAAGCAAGCCATCAACAATGTAGTCCAGCCAATGGAATCCCGTGGTATCCCTTGGGCTCTGACCTTTGGCAACCATGACGAGGATTCGATGCCGCACGGCACGAATATGACCGATGCCAGGATTCTCGATTTCATTCGGGGCTACGAATTCAACGCCAACGCGAAAAATGACAAGATCCAGGGAGAATCGAATTCGCAGCTGCTGATCGCGTCATCCAAGAACGCCAAGCCTGCCTTCGGCATCTGGCTGCTTGATTCGAATCGCTACGCGCCAGATACCCTTGGCGGCCAGGACTTCGAAGGCCTCATGTCCTACGACTGGATCCGCCCGGAGCAAATCGCTTGGTATCGCGAAGCCTCTAAGGCAACAGAAGCACGCTACGGCAAGGTCCAGTCCTTGATGTTCTTCCATATCCCGCTGTGGGAGCACCACCACATGTGGTTCGGAGCCCAGTTCACCTCGAATGATGCCGATCATCAGAAGGCGGTCAAGAAGCACTCCATCGAGGGAGTCAAGAACGAGGGAATCTACACCGGTGCATTCAACTCCGGCATGTTCACTGCTCTGCAGGAACGTGGAGATGTTCGTGGCGTGTACTGCGGCCACGACCACATCAACACCTTCAAGGGCAACTACTACGGTATCGAGCTGGGTTACGCGCCGGGTACCGGTTTCGGCACTTATGGTTTGGGCGGCACCGAGAACCACGAGCTTCGTGGCGCTCGCGTCTTCGAGCTGGATGAGAACAAAGACGGGGTCTACACCGGAACCCGCACGGTATTTGCCAAGGATTTGGGAATCGATATGGGCACTAAGACGCAGCCGCTCGACGAGCCGCTTCCGCTGCCATAGTCAACATGGCTTGCTGCGCGCTGAATACTCGACGCGCAGCAATCCAATGGAACCGAAGATCGCAAGGATGCTGGTGATTCCGGAATTGGCATAGTTCTCATTGCGCGTGTATCAGGATTGCGCGAAGTCTCCGGCCCTGCTGGGAAACCGATTACATACCCAGCGTTAGGAACTTATGCGATTACCGCAAGGTAATCCGTGTGACGGGCTGCGAAGAATCCGTAGCGAAGTCCAACCCCGATGGGGCCACGCCATCTGCGACCAACTGGGCACCAAGCGCAGCAACCATGCCACCGTTATCCGTGCAGAGGCTGAACGGTGGAACCATAAGCTCGATTCCTGCCGAAGTGCAACGAGCCGCCAGCAGTTCGCGCAAGCGGGTATTAGCTGCAACTCCCCCGCCTAGCAGCAAGGTCTTCAGACCTTGTTCCTGCATTGCGCGCACAGCCTTGGACGTAATCACGTCTACGACAGCTTCCTGGAATGAAGCGGCAATGTCAGCAACTGGGATCTCTCCGCCGTTGGCCTCGAAGTGCTCGACGCAACGGGCTACAGCAGTCTTCAGTCCTGAGAACGAGAAGTTGTTGCGGTGCTTGCCAGGATTCTCGGTACTGCCCACGAACTTCGGCAGCGACAAGCCGCGAGGGAACCGGAATGCCTTTCGGTCTCCATCCCTGGCCGCCTTGTCGATAGCCGGACCGCCTGGATACCCAAGACCCAGCAAACGAGCAGTCTTGTCATAGGCTTCACCGGCTGCATCATCAATCGTGGAGCCCAACAGCTGCACGTCGTTAGTCAGCGAAGTGACCTTCAAGATTTCGGTATGCCCGCCTGAGACCAGCAGTGCTCCGAAAGTAGGCGGCAATACGGTTCCTTCGAGAACGCCAACACCTACGTGAGCAACCAAGTGGTTGATCCCGTACAGCGGTTTGCCGGTAGCCAGGGCCAAGGCTTTGGCCGCTGATACGCCAACCATGAGGGCGCCGGCCAGGCCGGGACCGCTGGTCACGGCGATGGCATCAATGTCCTCAAGAGTCAGCTCCGCGGTATCCAAGGCGGACTGCAGGGTAGGCACGAAGGCTTCCAAATGAGCTCGCGCAGCGATCTCGGGAATCACGCCACCAAAGCGTACATGCTCATCCATGGAGCTGGAGACAGCGTTAGCCAGAAGCTTGTTGCCGCGTACGATGCCCACGCCGGTTTCATCGCAGGAGGACTCAATGCCTAGTACTACGGGTTCGGTGATGCTCATGCGTTGCGTTCTTCCTCTTGTCCTTGCTGTGCATCCAGCGGGAGTCTCATAATTAGTGCATCAACCCCGCCTTTGTAGTACCCCTTGCGGCGGTGGATGGTAGTGAATCCGATGGATTCATACAGGCCAATAGCAGTGGGGTTATCAAAGCGGACTTCGAGCATCACATCCAGTGCATTTTTCTCACCAGCCGTCTTGATCAGCAGGGACAATAGCTTGCGTCCCAGGCCTCGACCTTGGTAATCAGGGTGCATGGCGATGGTCTGCACATCGGCAATCGGCAAAACCACGCACAGGCCGGCATAGCCGACAACTCGACCAGAGTCTTCATAGACCCAGTAGGTGCGGGTGTCGCGCTGCGCTAGCTCGGATTCGAAACCAGCCAGTGGCCATGCATCCTCGGGAAACAGCTGCTGTTCCAACTCGTGGACGGCCAGCAGATCCTCGGCAGCCATGGGACGCAGGATGACCTGGTTCGCCTCGTTCATCACTTAGCCTGCTTCATGAACGCCGGAACCTGTGCATCGGATTCGCGCAGGTACTGCGGCGAAGTGTCAGACAGATCCTTGCCCGCAGCCAGATCGCTTATGCCTCGGCGGACGAGGTAGCCAGCGTTTGCAATCCATTCAAAGGACTCAGGCATGGGCTTGGCCCCGGCTTCTTCCAATTGCTCGGCATAGATTCCGGCGCCAATGCCGTAGACCGGCAATGCAGGAAGGGCTGAAGCAGCTGAAACATGCGGGCCATCAACCATGGCTCCATCCTGGTCGTAGCGAGCCCAGTACACTTCTTTGCGGCGCGCATCGGAAGCCACAATGAACTGTGTCGGAGCCTCGCCTGCATCCAGCACCTGTTCGGCGAGCGCATGCAAGGACATCACACCATGCACGGGTACCCGCCATACGAAGCCGAAGGTACGCGCGGCAACCAAGCCAACGCGCAGGCCGGTGAACGGGCCCGGCCCTACGCCAACGATAATGCCAGCAAGGTCTTGGCCTTTCTGTCCATGAGCGTCCAAGAGCTCCTTGACGTATGCCGACAGGGTTTCGGTCTGGTCATTCCCCTTGGATGAAACCCGCTGGTCGACAACTGAACCGGTGGCTTTGTCAACCAGTGCCACCGATGCGTTGGCGGAGGTGTCGATAGATAAGTAGTTAGGCATGCTTCTCTTCCGTGTGCTGCGCAGTTACTGCAGACAGTAAAGTGTCTTTCAACTGGGCAAAGGTGTCCTCGTCCCAGCGCGGGCCGATTCCCTTCAGGCTGAACAACCGCGGCTCGTCCAGCTCTTCCTCCGATTCTTCCCACGGGTTGGCACTCGGTGCGGCCAGGGCTTCGCGGTCCAGCTGGATTTCCAGACGCGAGTCCGTGATATGTTCCACCTTGCCCAGCCCCCACTCCACAACGGTGACTGAATCAGCCAGCGTTGATTCGAGATCCAGGGTGTCCACGTCGTCGTGGCCCTTCAAGCGGTAGGCATCCACGTGGATCAGTCCGGGGCCATCGCCTAGCGCCGGGTGCTGGCGGGCCAAAACGAATGTAGGCGAGATGATTCCCTCGCGTACATTCAGTCCCACGCCCAGCGACTGAGTCAGAGTCGTCTTACCAGCGCCCAAGGCCCCTGTAAGAATCACCAAGTCTCCGGCTTTGAGCTGGGTACCAAGAGCTTCCCCCAGCGCTTCGGTAACAGTGAGGTCATCTAGTTGGCAGGAGAATTCCCGCACCGGGTTACTCACCGGCTTCACCCCAGCTGCCTTCGATGTAGTAGCGGGGCACGCGCGGAGAAATGCGGGTTACCACTTCGTAGTTGATGGTGTTCGCCGCATAGGCCCAAGTGTTCACCGACTGCCCGCCTTTACCGAAGATAATCGCCTCGGCGCCGAGGAAGTCCTCAGGCTTGATGTCCGCGCCCAGATCAATGACGCACTGGTCCATGGCGATGCGTCCGCGTACCGGGTAGGTGCGTCCGTTAACTGTTACCGGCGCACCTGTTGCGATGCGCGGCAAACCGTCTGCATAGCCCATGGGGATCAGCCCGAGGTAGGTCTCCGCTTCAGTCTTGTAATTCAGGCCGTAGGACACGCCCTGCCCCGGATGGACCTTCTTGACGTTAGCCACGCGGGTCTTCACTGTCATGGCTGGACGCAGGCCGAAACTTTCTGGCGAGTCGGTTTCAAAGGGGCTCAGGCCATACAAGCCCAACCCCAAGCGCACCATGTCGTGGTGTGAATCAGGTCGCGAAAGGATACCCGGCGTATTGGCGATATGGCGCACTTCAAGATCGAAGCCGGCTGCTTCTACCAGTTCTATGGCCTTGTTGAAGATCTCCAGCTGCTCGTCCGTTTCGGGCCGCTCTGGCTCATCTGCGACCGCGAGGTGGGAGAAGATGCCAACTACGCGCAGCAGTCCTTCTTCTTGGAAGTCGCTGGCGCGGTTCAACAGATCAGGCAGGGCATCCATAGTGGAGCCATTGCGGCCAAGTCCTGTGTCCACCTTGATGTGGATACGTGCCGGTGTCTGCACGGCACGTGCTGCGGCGGCAACGTATTCAAGTTCCCAGCCTGAGACTCCCAGATCAAGACCGGCATCAATGGCGGCCTCGAATGGGGTGTCCTCGGTGTGCAGCCAGGCCATCATGGGAGCATCGATGCCCGCTTCACGCAGGGCGAGAGCTTCCGTCGCATGGGCACACCCGATCCAGCGGGCGCCACCTTCCAAGGCGGCTTTGGCTACGGGGATAGCTCCATGGCCGTAGGCGTCTGCTTTGACGACGGCCATAACTGCAGCTGGGGCTACAACATCAGAAATCTGCTTGACGTTGTTGCGGATGGCCGACAAGTCAATGACTGCACGACGTTCAAATCCGATAGCCTGTGCACCGCTGGTGCTCTTTGTCAGGTTGCTTTCTTCAAGCGCTTCAGAGTTCACCTATTCATCTTCGCACTTTTCGGTTCCGCTTGCCTTGTCCACCCGTGCGCAGTTCGGCACATAGTGCGAGTTAAAGTCGGAAGGGGCGGACCCAAGCAACTGTGTTGCTGGGTCCGCCCCTTGGAGACGGATGTTTGTCAGGGCTTAGCGCAGAGTCTTCAGCTCGTCGCGGATCTGGGCGAGCAGCTCCAGCTGTGGATCTACTTCTTCCTCTGGCTCTTCTGCACCGGCAGCACGGCGTGCAGCCAGTCGCTCGTTGAGCTTGGTCATTGGCAGAACCAGCGCGAAGTAGACAGCTGCAGCAATCAGCAGGAAGTTGACCAGTGCAGTGAGGAAGACACCGAACTTGATGTCAACGCCGTCAATGGTTAGCAACAAGAAGCTGTCGAAGTTTGGAGATCCAACCAGGGCAGCGATCAATGGCATCAGCACATTATCGACCAAGGCGGTGACTACGGCGCCGAAGGCAGCGCCGATAACAACAGCAACGGCCAGATCGACAACGTTGCCCTTCATAATAAAATCGCGGAAACCTTTTAGCATGGTTAGAGCATACACAGGAAAATCACAGCAAGACTACGAATTTGGGCTCCGATCTGTAATAGTTCGGCAAATTCACAGAAATCGTTTGCTTAGATATCAGCTGAAGAAGCCTAGATTTTCCTCAATAGCATCCTGCGCACCGAGTGATCCGCCGCCTTGCGCAGTACTAATTGCGCCCGCCCACGCGTAGGCAAGACGTTTTCCCTGAGGTTCGGCTCGTTAATGCGCTTCCAGATACCGTGAGCAGTTTCCCGTGCCTCGACATCAGTGAGCTGGGCATAGCGGTGGAAGTAGCTGGCCGGGTCGGAGAAGGCACCGGAGCGCAGACGCATAAACCGCTTAATGTACCACTCTTCGATATCCGCGGTACGCGCATCCACATAGACGGAGAAGTCGAAGAAGTCGCTCAGGGCCAGGCCCACGGTTCCATCGGAACGGGTTCGAGCAGGCTGCAATACGTTCAGTCCCTCGACAATCAATACCTGCGGTGAGCGGATTACATTGCGCTCCCCCGGGATGATGTCGTAGGTCAGGTGCGAGTAGACCGGAGCACTTACTTCTGGGGCACCAGACTTTACCGCCGAGACAAAGCGCAGCAGCGCCCGCCGGTCATAGGATTCGGGGAACCCCTTGCGGTGCATGATCCCGCGGCGCTCAAGCTCGGCATTCGGGTACAAGAAACCATCAGTGGTTATGAGCTGGACATCAGGCGTATGCGGCCAGCGGCGCAGCATTTCCTGCAGTACACGAGCAGTTGTGGACTTTCCCACGGCAACCGAGCCGGCGACGCCGATGACAAAAGGCGTGCGGCTGGTCTGCTCGCCCAAGAAGGTAGTGGTTGCCTGATGCGTCGCGCCGGCACCCTCGACATAAAGCGACAGCAGGCGGCTCAGTGGCAGGTAGACGTCCCGGACCTCTTGCAAGTCCAGCTGGTCGCCGAGGCCGCGTAGCCGCTCAATGTCCGAATAATTCAGCGGCTGTTCCATTTGATTGGACAGGCGCGCCCATGTCTCGCGCTCCAGTTCAACGAAAGGCGAGATAGGCGTTTCAAGTGTTCCGTGTGGTTCCACGAGGGTAAATTCTGCCAAGAATATGCTCCACATCCCAATTAACAACATCAACAAGGCAATTGGATTAGTCAAAAAACGGCCGACTGGTGATCTAAGACATAGGTAATTCTGAGTGCTCCGACACGATTATTCCCATCGATAGGCATTGAACCGGTAGGATTTTTCCCATGTGCGGAATTGTTGGATATGCAGGAACCTCGAGCCAGGTCGCCGATCATGGCGCCCTCGACGTTCTAATTGAAGGTTTGCGTCGGTTGGAATACCGCGGCTACGACTCGGCTGGTGTCGCTGTTGTTGCCGATGGCGCCATTCATTCTCGTAAGAAGGCCGGCAAGCTGGTCAATCTGGAAAATGAAATTGCCGAGTCCCCATTGCCTAAGTCGATGACCGGCATTGGGCATACCCGTTGGGCAACCCACGGTGGTCCGAGCGATCAGAACGCTCACCCACACTTGGCCGATGGTGGCAAGCTTGCCATGATCCACAACGGAATTATTGAAAACTTCGCCGGCATCAAGGCCGGCTTGGCAGCCGAGGGCGTTGAATTCCTCTCGGATACCGATACCGAGGTTGCCGCAGCTCTGCTGGGCAAGCTCTACAGCTCCGAGGCCGAAGGCGATTTGACCCGCGCCATGCAGCTTGCTGTTCAGCAGCTCGAAGGTGCTTTCACCCTCTTGGCAGTTCACCAGGACCACCCAGGTGTTGTCGTTGCGGCTCGCCGCAACTCCCCTCTGGTTCTCGGTCTGGGCGATGGCGAAAACTTCCTGGGTTCGGATGTCTCCGGCTTCATCGACTTCACCCGTCGTGCCGTAGAGCTGGGCCAGGACCAGATCGTAACCATCACCCCGGATAACCATTCCATCACCGACTTCGACGGCAACCCGGCCGAAGGCAAGGAATTCACCGTTGACTGGGATGCAGCCAGCGCTGAAAAGGGCGGCTTCCCATCCTTCATGGAGAAGGAAATCTTCGACCAGCCTGCAGCTGTTGCCGACACCCTGCTGGGCCGCTCGGACGCTGATGGCCGACTGACCCTGGACGAACTGCGTATCGCTCCAGAGGAACTGGCCGAAATCTCCAAGATTGTTGTTCTTGCTTGCGGCACCTCGGCATATGCCGGCTCCGTGGCCAAGTACGCTATCGAGTCCTGGTGCCGTATCCCGGTAGAAGTTGAGCTCTCCCACGAGTTCCGCTACCGCGAGCCAATCGTGGACGAAAAGACCCTGATCGTTTCGATCTCCCAGTCCGGCGAAACCATGGACACCTTGATGGCTGTGCGTTACGCCAAGGAGCAGGGCGCCAAGACCATGTCGATCTGCAACACCAACGGATCGACCATCCCACGCGAATCGGATGCGGTGCTGTACACCCACGCTGGTCCGGAAATTGCTGTGGCTTCCACCAAGGCATTCCTGGCACAGATCACCGCAACCTACCTGCTGGGCCTGTACCTGGCGCAGCTGCGCGGCAACCTGTTCCAGGGCCAGATCAAGGACATCCTTGCCGACCTGGGCAAGATCCCTTCCAAGATCCAGGACGTCCTGGACCGCGCGGAAGAGATCAAGGATCTGGCACGCAACATGTCAGATGCCAACTCCGTGCTGTTCCTGGGCCGCCACGTAGGCTACCCGGTAGCAATGGAAGGCGCCTTGAAGCTCAAGGAAATCGCCTACATCCATGCTGAAGGCTTCGCCGCTGGCGAGCTGAAGCACGGCCCTATCGCCCTGATCGACGATGGCCAGCCAGTGTTCGTCGTAGTTCCTTCCCCTCGTGGTCGCGACTCGCTGCACTCCAAGGTTGTCTCCAATATCCAGGAAGTGCGCGCCCGTGGCGCTAAGACCCTGGTTATTGCCGAAGATGGCGATGCTGCGGTCAAGGACTTCTCCGAGTGGGTCTTCTACGTGCCAGAAACCCCAACCCTGCTGATGCCTCTGCTGGCCACCGTGCCACTGCAGATCTTCGCTTGCGAACTGGCATCCGCCAAGGGCTTCGATGTCGACCAGCCACGCAACTTGGCCAAGTCGGTGACCGTGGAGTAATCCACCGAGCACCAGAATTGCGGGCATTCCCTTTCCGAGAATGCCCGCAATTTTTATGCCCTGCAAGCACTGGATAAACTGATAGGCATGATTGCAGGAATTGGAGTGGACATCGTTGATGTGCCGCGTTTTGGCCGCCAGCTCGAGAAGACTCCACGCTTGCGTGAACGGCTCTTCACCGAAGAAGAGCGGGGCCTGCCCCTGCGATCCCTGGCGGCCCGCTTCGCGGCCAAGGAAGCCATCGCCAAGGCACTGGGAGCTCCTGCGGGCATGAACTGGCAGGACTGCACTATCCGCAAAGATGAAGCCGGTGATCCCCAGGTTCACAACACTGGTTCAGTGGCCGCTGCCAGCGAGCTGCGTGGCATCAAATCATGGCATCTGACCATGTCCCACGATGGAGATATGGCTATCGCAATGGTGGTTGCAGAACGCTAGGCACCAACGCCACGACGAAAGAATAACGACACGCATCTCATTAAATAGGGCATCGCACAGGTGCCTTGAGTATTGTTTGTCTTATGATTCCTGTCTACAGTGTTGCGCAAATTCGTGCGGTTGAAGCCCAGGAGAACTCCAAGCGGGGCGAGACCAGCTTAATGAAGCAAGCAGCCGCCCATTTGGCTTCAACGGCAGTCGCCATGCTGACCGAGAATTCCAGCGCCGATCCGGCTTTCGTGGTGGCGCTTATCGGCCCGGGCAACAACGGTGGAGATGGCTTGTATGCACTGGCAGAGCTCCAATTGCAGAAGATTTCCACTCTGGCTCTGCAGTGCCACGAACAGATCCATGCCGAAGGTGCTGCAGCATATCAAGCTGCCGGCGGTACCGTGCTGGACCTCTCCGACGGTCAAGGCGAATTAGCTAATGCCTCGCTCATTATTGACGCCATCTACGGCCTTGGATACCGTGCCGGCTCTGATTTGCCGAAGCTTCCTGCTGGCGCACGGGTGCTGGCATGCGATATTCCTTCAGGCCTGGATCCTGAAACGGGCGTTGCGCAGGACTCTGTTCTTCGCGCAGAACGCACGGTAACTTTCGGTGCCATGAAATCCGGTCTTCTGTCTGTAGACGGACCGCTGGTTACCGGTGACATTACCGTGGCAGATCTCGAATTCGACTTTTCTTCCGTCCAAGCTGGAACGCAGCTTGTGGACGAGGTGGCCACTCGCGAGCTGCTGGACCAGCACCGCTCTTGGCGGGATGCCGGACGGCACAAGTACCAGCGTGGAGTCCTGGGACTCATCGCCGGTTCCGGCCTTTATCCCGGAGCTGCTCAGCTGACCGCCAAGGCCGCTGTAGCCTGCGGCGTCGGATTGCTTCGCACCCACGTGCCAGAATCCATTCAGCCGCTCATGGCCGTCGCCGTGCCGGAGTCCGTGCCACTGGATGATGAGCAGATCAAGGAAGCGCTGTCTTCCTCCCGCCGTCAGATTCACGGCAAGGGCGCCAAGATCAAGGCTTGGGCCATTGGCCCGGGCTTGGATGGACGCACTCCCCCGACTGGCGCCATCGCTGATGTCTTTGCCAGCCCGCAGCCGGCCGTCATTGACGCGTCCGGATTGGAAGTCGTTCCTGCCGGCCCAAGCGAGCAGCCTCGCGTGCTGACGCCTCATGCCAAGGAACTGCGCATGCTGCTCAGCCGCGCTGGAGTGAAGATCACTCCCGATGAGATTTCCCAGGACCCGATTCGCTGGACCCGGTGGGCCGCCCTGGCATACAACGCCGTGGTCCTGCTCAAGGGACCAACCAGCTACATTGTGGCCCCCAATGGCGACAGCCTGATGGTGAGCCACTCGGCACCAGAATTGGCCACTGCAGGCAGCGGCGATGTCCTGACCGGCATCCTGGGCTACATGCTCTCCGACAGCTCGCTCACGGGCACCGAAGGCCTGCGAACCGTGTCTAACCGTCGCATGATGGAACTGACCGCGTGTGCCGCTTACATTCATGGCCACCTGGGCCGGGTGACCGCTTCAGAGGGAACTGTCAATGCTTCGCGCCTGATCGAGAACCTGCCTAAGGTCATGAAGCAGTTCGGCTTCTAGGCTCTGGGTCCCTCTAGAGGCCGCCAGAAACTTTGAGAACGCTGCCGGTGGTGTAGGCGGCTTCGCTAGACAATAGCCAAGCCACCGCACCGGCTACTTCTGTCGGCTTGCCTGCGCGTCCCATCGGGATCGTCTCGGCGATTTGCGCAGGGCGCTGTGGATCCTTATGGAATTCAGTCCAAAGCGTTCCCGGGCTAACCGCATTCACTCGGATGCCGTCCTTAGCCAGTTCCTTGGACAGTCCCACTGTCAAGGCTTCTACTCCGGCCTTGGCTGCAGCGTAATGCACGTACGTGAAGGGGCTTCCGGATTCAGCCGCCACCGATGAAATGTTCACGATTGCACCACCGCCATGTGACTGGAGCAGGGGCAGCGCATATTTAATGCAGGTAATTGGGCCCAGAAGATTCACGTTCAGATCCGCGGCGATATCGGTCAACTCGTTGTCTGCCAGATTTCCGATGGCCGTCGCTGATCCCGCGTTGTTTACCAGTCCTTCAAGTTCACCAATGTCCTTCACTCGGGCGAAGAACCTTGCCACTGATTCTTCATTGGCGCAGTCGATCTGCAGGACATGGCAAATAGCGCCGAGCTCACGGACTTTATCTGCCACTGCCTGCGCCGATTTCTCATCCTGCCTGTAGCCGATGATCAAGTTGCGGTCGGTGGCTAGACGCACCGCAATCGCGGCTCCTAAGCCACGACCACCGCCGGTGACCACAGTGTATGCCATGCGGCTCCCCCTCTCTTGCAGTTGCGGTCGCGTACCGCAGCTAGCTTCAGGAAGCCTGTACCGGAATCGAGGTAGTTGCCGGAGCCATGTTGCCCAGCTCGAAGTATTCACCCGGACCGGTAACAGTCCAGCCCTGATTCCGCCATTCAGGGCGGTCCAGGACGTTGCGCCCGTCAATCAGCTGCTTGTTGGCCACTACGTCTTCCAGATCCGACGGATTCAGTTCGCGGAATTCATTCCATTCGGTCAGCACCAAGGTCAGGTCCGCATCCTTCGCCGCTTCCTTGAAGGAATCAACGTAGTTCAAGCGCGGGAAGCGGCCGGCAGCGTTGGCGTTGCCTTCTGGGTCGTAGACCGAGACTTCAGCGCCCTCGTTGTACAGGCGGACGGCGATATCCAGTGCTGGCGAGTCCCGCACATCATCGCTGTTCGGCTTGAAGGTCACGCCAAGTACGCAAACATGCTTGCCTGCCAGCTCATTGCCCAGCATGTGCGAGGCCAGCGAGACCACGCGGTCACGGCGTCGCAAATTGATCTGGTCGACTTCAGCCAAGAAGCCCATGGTCTGGCTCAGGCCAAGTTCGCTGACGCGTGCTTGGAGGGCTCGAATGTCCTTGGGCAGGCAACCGCCGCCGAAGCCCACTCCAGCGTTCAGGAAACGGCGTCCAATGCGCTTATCGTGGCCAATGGCGTCGGCAAGGACCTTGATGTCGCCGCCTACGGTTTCAGTCACCTCCGCAAAGGCGTTGATGAAAGAAATCTTGGTAGCCAGGAAGGCGTTGGCTGCAACCTTGACCAGTTCTGCAGTCTCCAGGTCCGTGGCGATCTCCGGAGTATCCAAGGCAAGGATCGGTGCATAGACTTTGCGCAGCAGTTCCAGTCCGCGTTCATGCTCCAGGCCGTAGACCAGGCGATCGGGGCGCAGGGTATCCTGGACGGCGAAGCCTTCGCGAAGGAACTCCGGATTCCATGCCAGCGCGATGCTGCTTCCGTTCTTGGCGTCCTGGGCAATTTTCTCGCTCAGCCGGCGTGCGGTGCCCACCGGCACGGTGGACTTGCCGACAATCAGCGCTTCGCCGGTGATGTGCTCCAGCAGCGAATCCACGGCACCGTCTACGTAGGACATGTCTGCTGATTGCGAGTCGGCGCGCTGCGGGGTGCCCACGGTGATGAAGTGGATATCCGCGCCGGCAGCGACTTCTGCGTAGCTGTCGGTGAAGCGCAGGCGTCCGGAGGCCACATGCTTGCGCAGCAGTTCTGGCAGGCCTGGCTCGTGGAAGGGCAGAACGCCAGCGGCCAGTGCTTCCAGCTTGGCTTTGTCTACGTCCAGTCCAATGACTTCATAGCCCAGTTCAGCCATGCAGGCGGCATGGGTTGCACCGAGGTAGCCGGTGCCGATCACGCTGATGCGTAAAGTCACGAAAGTCCTTCTCTCCGAGAACGCGAACCGATATCAGTTTCTACTAGTTAGCATGCCACACCCCCGCAGCCTGTTCCGGCGTGGAACGCGCTGCGGGGGTGTGAGTTTTCTTGATATTTACATGTTGGTTGCTGGGAAGCTACTGGGCCTAGAGGGCCAGATGCTCCTTGACCGATCCTGCCAGAGCTTCGGCTTCGGCCTGGGCCTGCTCGTGGGTAGCTGCCTCGACCATGACGCGAACTACTGGCTCGGTCCCCGATGGACGCAGCAGCACACGGCCGGTGGTGCCCAAGCGTGCCTCAGCAGCGGCAATTGCCCGCTGCAGCGGTTCGCATTCTGGAACGCTGGCCTTGTCTACGCCGCGTACGTTGATCAGCACCTGTGGCAGGACGGTCAGCACGGCAGCAAGTTCCTTCAGGGTCTTGCCGGTAGCCTTCACGCGGGCCGCGATCATCAGGCCGGTCAGCACGCCGTCGCCGGTGGTGGCGTGCTTGGAGAAGATCACGTGGCCGGATTGCTCGCCACCCAGGGAGTAATCGCCTTCGCGCATGCCTTCGAGCACGTAGCGGTCACCCACGCCGGTCTGCTTAACAGTGATGCCTGCTGCTTCCATGGCCAGGGTCAGGCCGAGGTTGCTCATCACGGTGGCAACCAGGGTGTTGTCCTTGAGTTCGCCGCGGTCCTTCATGTCCAGTGCCATGACGGCCATGATCTGGTCACCGTCGACGACGGTGCCTTCATGGTCTACTGCGAGACAGCGGTCAGCGTCGCCGTCGTGCGCGATGCCCAGGTCCGCGCCGTGCTCCAGCACAGCGGCCTGCAGCTTCTCCAGGTGGGTGGAGCCGTAGCCGTCATTGATATTGATGCCGTCTGGATCTGCGCCAATCACGACGATCTCTGCGCCGGCAGCCTTGAACACCTCTGGGGAGCAGCCCGAAGCAGCGCCGTGGGCGCAGTCCAGAACTACCTTCATGCCATCCAGCCGGTTGGGCAGGGCCTGCAGCAGGTGCATGATGTAGCGGTCCTCAGCGTCGGCGAAACGCGAGACTCGACCTACCTCACCGCCGGTTGGGCGTGGCTTTGGCATCTTCAAGCAGGCTTCGATGGCATCTTCCAGCGCATCGTCCAGCTTCTTGCCGCCACGGGCTAAGAACTTAATACCGTTATCCGGAGCCGCGTTGTGCGAGGCGGAGATCATGACACCGAAATCGGCGTTCAGGTCCCCTACCAGGAATGCCGCCGCAGGAGTCGGCAGCGTGCCGGCATCCATGACGTCTACGCCGGAGGCGGCGAGGCCGGCCTCAATTGCGGCAGACAGGAAGTCACCACTGATGCGCGGGTCCTTGGCAACCACAGCGACCGGCTTGTAGCCGTCCTCTGGCTGGCTCAAGCCCAGCACCACCGATGCCGCCTGCGCCAGTTCCAGCGCGAGCTCGGGAGTTAACAGTTCGTTTGCTTTTCCTCGGACCCCATCGGTCCCAAATAACCTTGCCATCGCCTTCAATCATATGCCCTCTGCATTGATTTATACGGCTTAAAGTCCCGCATTGGCAGTGAGATGAGAAAAGATTACTGGGATCTTGCAGTCTTCGGCGTTAAAAGGCCAAAGGCCCCGGCGTCCTTTGCAGGATGCCAGGGTCTTTGGAAAGACCTTGAAGCAAGGTTTAGCGCTTCGAGAACTGCGAAGCCTTACGTGCCTTCTTCAGACCAGCCTTCTTGCGCTCGATGACGCGTGCGTCACGAGTCAAGTAGCCAGCCTTCTTCAGGGTGGCGCGGTTTGCATCGCGATCGATCTCGTTCAGCGAGCGAGCGATACCCAAACGCAGTGCACCGGCCTGGCCGGAAATGCCGCCACCGTTGATACGAGCGATAACGTCGTAAGCACCCTCAAGACCAAGGATCTTGAAAGGCTCGTTGACGTCCTGCTGGTGCAGCTTGTTAGGGAAGAAGTTCTCCAGGGTGCGACCGTTAACGGTCCACTTGCCGGTGCCTGGTACCAGGCGAACGCGGGCGATAGCCTGCTTGCGACGGCCAACTGCTGCACCTGGAACGGTCAGCGGAGCGCGCTCGGTTTCGGCAACTACAGCCGAAGCAGAGGTCTCGGTGGTGTAAGTCGAAGGGGTCTCGCCTTCGAATTCAGTGGTTTCTTCAGCGTTCTGAGCCACGATAATCTCCTATTAAGTATTTCTTCTCGGGGCCAGGACTACTGAGCGACCTGGGTGATTTCCAGTGCCTTTGGCGACTGAGCAGCGTGTGGGTGCTCGGCGCCGCGGTAGACCTTCAGCTTCGACAGCTGGGCATCGGAAAGCTTGTTCTTAGGCAGCATGCCCTTGATGGCCTTCTCAACAGCCAGTACTGGGTTCTTTTCCAGCAGGTCTGCGTAGTTGATGCTCTTCAGGCCACCTGGGAAACCGGAGTGGCGGTAAGCGCGCTTGTTCAGCAGCTTCTTACCGGTCAGTGCAACCTTGTCTGCATTGATGATGATGACATGGTCGCCCATGTCCATGTGTGCAGCATAGGTTGGCTTGTGCTTGCCGCGCAGCAGGGTTGCGGCCTGGACGGCGAGACGGCCGAGTACTACGTCGGTGGCGTCAATGACAAACCACTGACGAGTCTGGTCAGCCGGCTTTGGGGTGTACGTACGCACAGTAATTGCCTTACGTTGATTCGTTTCTGGTCAAACAGTCGCTTGGCTGAAGGCGGTGAGATCCCCCAGTGACAGGCACTGTCGTGTTGTTCTTGTGTTTAGACCAGTACGCCAGGTGAGGACTGATGATAACCGGCCGTCCATATATTGTTCGCACACCCAGCAGACCAGCGACTATGCAACTAAGCCGTCACGCTTGGGCGTGTAGTGTCGAACGTGGACATACACAACTCATAAAAGTTTAGCGGATTAAAGTGTTTCCGGCCAAAAAAGCATGTACGTCGTGAGCAACAACACCCTTAAGATCCCGGGGATTATCGGCTAATCAGCTTTCCATGCAGGCTTCGTCAACCTCAGCTTCGGTTCGCCGTGCGCGGGTCAGGAGTGCTCGTTCTGCCAGTTCTTCAGCCTCTGGGTAGTAGACCTCTTCGAGGACCAGGGCCCGCGGGTGCGAAAGCTTGGTCTTGGAGTCGCGGACCATCTGTTCCAGCCGCTGGGCCAGGAACCCCGGTTGCTCACGCCCGTCCCCCACCATCATCGCGGCACCGATTAGCGCACGGACCATGTTGTGGCAGAAGGCATCGGCCTTCAAATGGGCCAGTACCAAGCCGTCGGCTCCACGGGTGAAGGTGAATTCCTGCAGGGTACGAATGGTCGTGGCATGCGGACGGGGCTTGCAGTAGGTCAAGAAGTCGTGGCGGCCCAGCACGCTTTGCGCCTCGCGATTCATCGCCTCGACATCCAGCTCTTCACGGTGCCACGTCGTCAGGTGCCGGGTCAGTGGATCCCAGCGCTGCTGCCCATCGGCAATCCGGTAGGAGTAGCGGCGGGCCAGCGCGGAGAAGCGGGCATCGAAGCCTTCTGGTGCGCGTTCGGCTTCATGCACCCAAACGGCACCATCTTGACGGCCAAGGATGCCGTTGATGCGGCGTACGAGCGCAGGACCGGGAGCCAAGGGCGCCTTGCGTGGCAGTCCCGCGTATTCTTCCTCGGTCAAATCGAAGTGCACCACCTGGTGGCGGGCATGCACACCTGCATCGGTGCGTCCGGCAACAACCACGCGCACGCGGCGCCGGATCATCATTTCCAGGGCCTCTTCAACCAGCTGCTGCACGCCCAAGACATTGGGCTGCCGAGCCCAACCGCTATAGGCGGCACCGTCGTATCCGAGCACCATGCGCATGCGGATCCATGCTGGTGCTGCAGTGGCCCCCAATGCGGTGGTGCCCATTGGATCGATGCTTTCTGGCTGAGTACTCATGTATTCAATTATGCGTAAGCAGACGCGCAACCGTCGAATCAAGTGCCCGCCTTCACGCCGTTATCCACAGGCGCCAAAACGAGAGCTGCTGCCGGAAGGAGCCTATGTGCATTCCACGGACCTGCCACGCAGGCGGCTGGTTCACCAGCACCGTTCTAAGGACTCGCCATGTTCAGGAATGCAGTTAGCTTTATCGCGATATCCGCTGCTGTCCCGCTCTGCTTGAGCGGTTGCAGTTCGGGACAGCTGAGCACAAAGCAATCATGCGCCCTCATTAATGAACTGGCCGTAGAGCATTCCATAGAGGAAAAGCGGGCGCTGGCATATATGGGAATTCTTGCGCAGAATTCACAACCTGCGATTGAGGCTATGGAAACAGCCATCGGCATCTACCGGGAAGTCTCCGAGCAAACTGGCGATAGGCACTTGCGCACTGCATTGCGGTCCGAAATCGAAAACTACCAAGACTTCATTGACCTCATTGCCAATCGCTCCTTTGACGATCCAACGCTCGCGTCAGACGTTGAGGCAGCCGAGGGCGGACTGCAAGATCAATACACCGACTATGTGCGTGAAACGTGCCCAGCTTCCGCTTCTGAACCTGATCCGTCCGCTTCTTAGGAAACCGCTGCTTGCCGATCCGCTCATGTCATACACTGCCTGTAATAACTCCTGATTATAGAATAAACAGGTACTTATCGGTGCCTCACGTGCTGGGCCATCGGATCATCATCGTCTAAGGATCTCAATGTCGAAAAAGTTCGCGGCATCTGCCGCTGCGCTCACCCTTGCATCTGTCATGCTCACTGGTTGCAGTGCAGGCAAACTGTCCACCGAGGAAACCTGCGTTTACATCAACGACCAGGTGGCTGAACGCGGACTGCAGAAGAAGGCGGAGGACTCCAGCGCAGAGCTCTTGGCTGGCGATACATCGGCTTATGCCGAGATCATGAACGAGTTCGATTCCATCCTGGGCGAAGCCGCTGAGAACACGAAGGACAACAAGCTTGCCACGTCCTTGAATGCGGCATCGAAACAGACCAAGAAAATGGCTGGCCTGATGGCTGAGGGCAACAGCAGCAACATGATGGAAATTTCGCAGAAGATCGCCGAACTGGATACGGCTGAGGCTTCCGAGGCTACCGAATACCTGAATACGGCTTGCCCGGACATGGATTCGTTCAGCTAGGCAATTCCAAGATGCGGATGCCCCTGCCCTCCAACTGACGGGCAAGATCACCCGCGTCTTCACGCAAACAGGCATAAAAAAAGATTCCCGTTGGTTCCTTGCGGATCCAACGGGAATCTTTTTCGCCTTTGCAGGCGAGAGAGCATTAGCTCGAAGGGGCTTAGGCCTCTTCGGTCTCAGCAGCCTTCTCGGTAGCCTTGGTGGCTTCCTTGACGACAGCCTGCTTTGGCGAAACTGGCTCCATCACGAGCTCGATAACAGCCATAGGAGCGTTGTCGCCCTTGCGGTTACCGATCTTGGTGATGCGGGTGTAGCCACCCTCGCGGTTTGCCATTGCTGGTGCGATGTTCTCGAACAGTTCGTGAACGATCGACTTGTTGGTGCGCGAACGCGAAGCGATGACGGCCTGGACGCGGCGACGCGAAGCCAGGTCTCCGCGCTTAGCGAAGGTGATCAGGCGCTCTGCGTGTGGACGCAGACGCTTGGCACGGGTCAGGGTGGTGGTGATCTTCTTGTTCTCGAAGAGCTGTGCCGACATGTTAGCGAAAATCAATCGCTCATGTGCTGCACTGCCGCCGAGACGCGGACCCTTGGTAGGGGTAGGCATTGTGGTTCTCCTAGATGAATAACCCGTACTGGACGAATATTTCGTTCAGTCGGATGAAGTAGTGTGTCGCTAGACGCGGGTCTTACAGACCTTCGTCGTATTCGTCGCCATCGTCGATGGCGCTACGAGCGGCCAGATCGAAGCCTGGAGGGGAATCCTTCAGGGCCAGACCCAGTTCAACCAGCTTGGCCTTGACTTCGTCAATGGACTTCGCACCGAAGTTGCGGATGTCCATCAAGTCGGCCTCGGAGCGGGTTACGAGTTCACCCACAGAGTGGATGCCCTCACGCTTCAAGCAGTTGTACGAACGAACGGTGAGTTCCAGATCCTCGATCGGCAGCGCCATGTCAGCAGCCATAGCTGCATCGGTTGGCGATGGACCGATTTCGATACCTTCAGCCTGAGTGTTCAGTTCGCGGAACAAACCGAACAGCTCAACCAGGGTGGTACCTGCGGATGCAACTGCATCGCGCGGGGTGATCGATTCCTTGGTCTCCACGTCAACGATCAAACGATCGAAGTCGGTGCGCTGCTCGACACGGGTTGCTTCCACGCGGAAGGTCACCTTCAACACTGGGGAGTAGATCGAATCAACTGGGATTCGACCGATCTCGCCATCAATGTTCTTGTTCTGAGCGGCAGACACATAGCCACGGCCGCGCTCAATGGTCAGTTCCATGTCGAACTTGCCATTGGCGTTGAGGGTGGCGATGTGCAGATCAGGGTTGTGGAACTCCACACCTGCTGGAGGGGTGATGTCCGCTGCAGTAACGATGCCCGGGCCCTGCTTGCGCAGGTAGGCAACGACTGGCTCGTCGTGCTCGGAAGATACCGACAGGTTCTTGATGTTCAAGACCAGTTCGGTGACATCTTCCTTGACACCGGCTACGGTGGTGAACTCATGCAGTACACCGTCAATTCGAACACTGGTGACAGAAGCACCAGGAATCGAAGAGAGCAGGGTACGGCGGAGCGAGTTACCAAGGGTGTAGCCAAAGCCTGGCTCCAGTGGTTCGATAACGAACCGGGAGCGGTTTTCGGCAACTACTTCTTCGGTCAGGGTTGGGCGCTGCGTAATGAGCACTTACATTTCCTTTCAGCGAGCGTCCGCTATATGACGCCTCACGGGGGTGGAAACGACGGTAGCCTGAGGTGGCCGTTCGTCTTTTTGCAGGCTAATAAGTCCAAGATAGTCACCGGAGCACCCACGAGTGAATGCTTCGGTGACTTCTTAGGCTAAGCCTA
The DNA here is from genome assembly GCF_044743255.1 of Glutamicibacter sp. NPDC087673. Lineage (NCBI taxonomy): Bacteria > Bacillati > Actinomycetota > Actinomycetes > Micrococcales > Micrococcaceae > Glutamicibacter > Glutamicibacter sp. NPDC087673. The sequence goes on along the minus strand of NZ_JBIUWB010000002.1, from coordinate 292,015 downwards.
GCGAATCAATTAGACGCGGCGACGCTTCGATGGGCGGCAACCGTTGTGAGCGCTTGGGGAAACATCCTGGATGGATCCAACCTCAAGGCCAGCAGCCTGCAGCGAACGGATCGCGGTTTCGCGTCCCGAGCCTGGGCCCTTGACGAAAACGTCAACCTTGCGCATGCCGTGCTCCTGAGCGCGCTTTGCAGCGGACTCAGCAGCCATCTGGGCAGCGTATGGGGTCGACTTGCGCGAACCCTTCATGCCTACCTCGCCGGCCGAAGCCCACGAGATAACAGCGCCAGTCGGATCGGTGATCGATACGATGGTGTTGTTGAAGGTGCTCTTGATATGCGCCTGTCCCTGCGCAATATTCTTTTTGTCCTTGCGACGCGGCTTACGTACCGCTCCACGAGTCTTTGGGGGCATTTCTTCTCCTACGAAAAAAGTATTTGAACTAGATCGCTAAGATTTAGCGAGTCTTCTTCTTACCTGCGACGGTACGCTTCGGGCCCTTACGGGTACGTGCGTTGGTCTTGGTGCGCTGACCGCGGACCGGCAGGCCCTTACGGTGACGAATACCTTCGTAGGATCCGATCTCAACCTTGCGGCGAATGTCAGCCTGAACCTCACGGCGCAGGTCACCTTCAACCTTGTAGGTGCCTTCGACGAAGTCGCGCAGCTGCACGAGCTGGTCATCGGTGAGATCCTTGACGCGAGTGTCCGGGCTGATGCCGGTCGCTGCGATGGTCTCTTCTGCACGGGTCTTGCCCACGCCGTAGATGTAAGTCAGCGCGATAATTACGCGCTTCTCGCGTGGAATGTCCACGCCTGCTAAACGAGCCAAGTGGCTACCTTTCAACGAACGGAGGTCTGGAGCAGTACCTTCCGTGATTGCTCACGGCCCCGGCCTCCGAATCCGGGGGTACACCAGGACTTTCGTCCTAGCTGACACTGCCTAATTGACTACGCGTGGGAATCCCGTAAAAACGGAATTAGCCCTGACGCTGCTTGTGGCGTGGGTTCTCGCAGATCACCATGACCACGCCGTTACGACGGATCACCTTGCACTTGTCGCAGATCGGCTTCACGCTAGGGTTAACCTTCAAGGCTTTGTCCTTTTGCGGTTGCAGTTAAATGTGGAGCAGTAAAAAGCTTTGTCCAAGAACATCATTCAGCGGCCGTAGCACAAGATTGTGCTTCGCACGCTGGGAAAGTCTTGGATTCTGCAGATTTACTTGTAGCGGTAAACGATGCGACCTCGGTTGAGGTCGTATGGGCTCATTTCAACCTGCACTCGGTCCTCTGGGAGGATTCGAATGTAGTGCTGACGCATCTTACCCGAGATAGTGGCGAGCACTACGTGTCCATTCGGCAGCTCCACGCGGAACATCGCGTTCGGCAGTGCTTCCGAGACGGTGCCCTCTACCTGGATGACGCCTTCCTTCTTGCCCATTTTCCCCGCTAACTTTTTTTGTTGGCAATTTCCACCAACAAGTAATTGGTTCTGGTCCTTGATCCCTGTACCGAAAACCCGAGGGTTTTAGGCGCAATTAAATCAGGAACCAACAAACAACGATACGGCATTAGTCCACACAGTGCCAATCGTTCATTGACATTTAAAATGTTAGATCCAGCACGCCACAGCCATGTGGCGTACTGGATTCGATGATTTCCAGGCTGGTGCTAGCCCTGGATCGGCGATGGGGTCACGCCGAATGGGGCCAGTCCGGCCGCTCCCCCATCGTGCGCGGTCAATACCCAGATGCCGCCCATGTGGAATGCCACGGTGTGCTCCCACTGCGAGGCGTTGGACTTGTCGTTGGTGACAACAGTCCAGTCGTCTTCCAGCACGGAGGTCTCGATGCCACCGCGAACCAGCATTGGCTCGATGGCCAAGCACATGCCCGGCTTGATGCGCGGACCGCGGTGCCCCGAGTTGTAGTTCAGCACATCCGGTGCCATGTGCATCTGCGAACCGATGCCATGGCCGCAGTAATCCTCGAGGATGCCCAGCTCGTCGCCTGGCTGGCTGGTGACGAAGTCATCGATGGCCTGGCCGATCTGGCCGATGAAGCGTGCGTTGGCCGCCGCGGCGATGCCGGCCCACATGGCCTGCTCGGTGATGTCGCTCAGGCGCTGGTCAGCTGGGTCGATGTTCTCGCCCACCAGCACGGTGCGTGCCGAGTCGGAGTGCCAGCCGTCGATGATGGCGCCGCCATCGATCTTCAGCACGTCGCCGTCCTTCAGCTCGTAGTCCGATGGGAAGCCGTGGACTACCTCGTGATTGACCGAAGCGCAGATGTTCGCTGGGAAGCCATGGTAGCCAAGGAAGTTGCTGGTCGCGTTGTGGCGTTCGAGCACCTTGCCAAAGGCCTGGTTGATCTCTTCGGTCCGCACCCCGGGCCGAGCCATCGCAACGGCTTCGTCCAGCGCTTCAGCCAGCACCAATCCGGCCTGGCGCATCTTCAGGATCTCGGAGTTAGATTTGTACTCGATTTTCGGCTGTCCTAAAGCCAATGTGATTCCCCTGCCTCAAAGTGTGATGTCCTTGCCGCGTGCCGCTGCCGGCAACCGCAAGGTCCATCAATGCAAAAAGTGCGCAGGGACCGGGCTGCAACATCCATTGTTGCTGCACGGTCCCTGCGCGTTGTAACGCTTGTGTCTAGGCGTTGACGTTCAACGCTGCAAGAACACGCTCGGTGACTTCGTCGATAGCGCCCAGGCCGTCGACCTTGCGCACGATGCCGCGTTCCTCGTAGCGCTCCACAACGACGCGAGTCTCGTCGTTGTACAGGCCCAGGCGGTGGCGGATGACCTCTTCGGTGTCATCGGCGCGGCCTTCGATCTGCGCACGCTTCAGCAGACGGGCTACCAGCTCGTCGTCATCAGCGGTCAGCTGCAGCACTGCGTCCAGGGCGATGCCCTTGTTGGCCAGCATCGCATCCAGCGCGTCCACCTGCGCACTGGTGCGCGGGTAGCCATCGAGCAGGAAGCCCTTGGCGACATCGTCCTGGTTCAGGCGGTCTTCAACCATGTTGTTGGTGACCGAATCAGGTACAAAGTCTCCGTTGTCAATGTACTTGCTGGCTTCGAGACCCAGCGGGGTGCCGCCCTTGACGTTGGCACGGAAGATGTCGCCGGTCGAGATGGCGACAATGTCCAAGCGCTCGGAGATCTTTACGGCCTGGGTGCCTTTGCCGGCACCGGGTGGTCCAATAATAAGCAGTCGACTCATCGCAGAAGCCCTTCATAGTTCCGTTGCTGCATTTGAGCATTGATTTGCTTGACGGTTTCCAAACCCACACCAACCATAATCAGGATCGATGTACCGCCAAATGGGAAGCTTTGGTCAGCGTTGAACAGCACGAAGGCAATCAGCGGGATCAACGCAACGAACGCAAGGTACAACGCGCCCGGGAAGGTAATACGGGAAATCACGTACTGCAGGTAATCGGCGGTCGGACGACCAGCACGAATGCCCGGAATGAATCCGCCGTACTTCTTCATGTTGTCGGCGACCTCTTCAGGGTTGAAGGTAATCGCAACATAGAAGTAGGTGAAGCCGATGATCATCAAGGTGTATACCAGCATGTACCACGGCGATGAAGTCGCCGAGTGCTCCTGCAGCCACATCGCCCACTGGGGCAAGGTGCCATCATCGTTCTGGTTGAACTGAACGATCATCTGCGGCAAAGCCAGGATGGAGCTGGCGAAAATCACTGGGATCACGTTCGCCATATTCAGCTTCAAAGGAATATAGGTGGAGGTGCCGCCCACGGTGCGGCGTCCCACGGTGCGCTTGGCGTACTGCACCGGAACACGTCGCTGGGACTGCTCGACGAAGACCACCAGAGCAACAATCAACAAGCCCACCAGCAGCACGCCAATGAAGGTCATGATGCCCTGCGCCTGGAAGATGGCGCCCATCGAGGATGGGAAGCCCGAAGCGATGGAGATGAAGATCAGGATGGACATGCCGTTGCCGATGCCGCGCTCGGTGATCAACTCGCCCATCCACATGATCAGGCCGGTGCCTGCGGTAAGGGTGATGATCATCAGCAGGATGACAATCAACGAGTCATCCGGGACCAGCGGAAGGGTACAGCTTGGGAACAGGCTGCCGGTACGGGCCAGGGTGACCAAGGTGGTTCCCTGAAGCAGTGCCAAGGCGATGGTCAGGTAACGCGTGTACTGCGTCATCTTGGCCTGGCCGGCCTGGCCTTCCTTGTGCAGGGCCTCGAAGTGCGGGATCACCACACGCAGCAACTGGACGATAATTGCCGCAGTAATGTACGGCATGATTCCCATTGCGAAAACCGAGACCTGCAACAGGGCGCCGCCGCTGAACAGGTTCACGAATGAATAAAGTCCACCGGTGGTTTCACCCATTGCCAGACACTGCTGAACGTTGCTGTAATCAATGCCCGGAGCGGGAATGAATACACCGACACGATAGATCGCAATGATCCCAAGCGTGAACAGCAACTTGTTGCGCAGATCAGGCGTCCGAAAAACTCGGGCTATGGCGCTGAACAAGCGTCCTCCTGAAGTAAGTGCTTGAGCCTGAAGAAGAGATTCTTCCCAGACCTAACGATTCTAGCGGTCTGTTAGGCAATCCTGCCAAATGCGCCACACGAAATGCACACAAATGTTTGCAGGAATGATCCTAAACCGACTAATCAGCCAAGCAATTATAAGAAATCTTAGAATGTTTCGCCGAGAGAAAAAGAAAGTCCCGGTTCACGTTGATTGCTCAACGCGAACCGGGACCATTCAAAGGCTTGACCCTGTATTAGAGGGTGTTTGCCGAGCCGCCAGCAGCAGCGATCTTCTCGGAAGCGGAAGTCGAGAAGGCGTTAACCTTCACGTCAACCTTAACCGTGATGTCGCCGGTGCCCAGCACCTTGACAGGCTGGTTCTTGCGAACGGCGCCCTTGGCAACCAGTGCCTCGACGGTGACTTCGCCACCTTCTGGGAACAGTTCCGAGATCTTGTCCAGGTTTACAACCTGGAACTCGACGCGGAATGGGTTCTTGAAGCCGCGCAGCTTTGGCAGACGCATGTGCAGCGGAAGCTGACCACCTGCGAAGCCTGCCTTCACCTGGTAACGAGCCTTGGTACCCTTGGTACCGCGACCTGCGGTCTTACCCTTGGAGCCCTCACCGCGACCCACGCGGGTCTTAGCGGTCTTGGCACCCTCAGCTGGGCGCAGGTGGTGAACCTTAAGTGCTTTTTCTTCAGCCATCTCTACTTCGCCTCCTCGACCTTCAGCAGGTGTGGGACCTTGTTGACCATGCCAACAGTCACAGGATCGGCGGTGCGAACAACGGTGTGACCGATGCGCTTCAGACCCAGCGAGCGAACAACGTCGCGCTGGCTCTGGTTTCCACCAATGATGGACTTGACCTGGGTGATTGCCAGCTTGGCATCGCTTGGAACAATGTTCTTAGCCATTGATTAAGCACCTGCCTTCTGGGCCTGGATGTGACGCAGCATTGCTGCTGGTGCAACCTCGTCCAGCGGAAGACCGCGGCGAGCTGCAACAGCTTCAGGCTCTTCCAGAGCCTTCAGTGCAGCAATGGTGCCCTGAACGATGTTGATCTGGTTCTGCGAACCCATCGACTTCGACAGGATGTCGTGGATGCCTGCGCACTCCAACACGGCGCGCACTGGGCCACCGGCGATAACACCGGTACCAGGAGCTGCTGGACGGAGCAAGACAACGCCAGCGGCGGCCTCACCCTTGACCAGGTGTGGAATGGTGGTGCCAACGCGTGGAACGCGGAAGAAGGACTTCTTGGCCTCTTCTACGCCCTTTGCGATAGCAGCAGGAACTTCCTTGGCCTTACCGTAGCCAACGCCGACCATACCGTTGCCGTCGCCAACGACCACAAGTGCGGTGAAGCTGAAGCGACGACCACCCTTGACGACCTTGGAGACGCGGTTGATAGCTACAACGCGCTCAAGGAACTTGTCCTTGTCTTCGTTGCGGCTATCCTTCTGGTCACGACCACGACCGCGGCCTTCGCCACGTCCACGGCCTTCACCACGACCGCGGCCTTCGCCGCGACGGGATCCTGCGTTCTCGGTAGCGGGAGCCGATGCAGTCTCGACTGCTTCAGTAGCTTCAGACACCTGAGTTTCCTTCTTGTTAGTTGCTTCGCTCACAGTGCCAGCCCACCTTCACGTGCGCCGTCAGCAACAGCAGCCACGCGACCGTGGTACTTGTTGCCACCGCGGTCGAAGACAACTGCTTCGATGCCAGCAGCCTTGGCGCGCTCTGCAACGAGCTCACCAATGCGCTTGGACTTTGCGGTCTTGTCGGCATCGCTTGCGCGAAGATCTGCTTCCATGGTCGATGCGCTGGCCAGGGTGATACCCTGCGAGTCGTCTACGATCTGTACGAAGATGTGACGAGCCGAGCGGTTGACAACCAGGCGTGGACGAACGGAGGTACCAACGATGTGCTTGCGCAAACGCTGATGACGACGACCGCGCTGAGCGGACTTGCTCTTGCCCTTGATTCCGATAGCCATGATTACTTACCAGCCTTTCCGACCTTGCGGCGGATGATCTCGCCAGCGTAGCGAATGCCCTTGCCCTTGTAAGGCTCGGTCTTGCGCAGCTTGCGGATGTTAGCGGCAACTTCACCGACGTGCTGCTTGTCGATACCGGCAACGGTGATCTTGTTGTTGCCCTCGACCGAGAAGGTGATGCCCTCAACGGCAGCAACCTTCACTGGGTGCGAGTAGCCCAGAGCAAGCTCCAGCTCGGCACCCTTAGCCTGTACGCGGTAACCGGTACCGTGGATTTCGAGCTTCTTCTCGTAACCATCGGTTACACCAGTGATCATGTTGCTGATCAAGGTACGGGTCAGACCGTGCAGCGAACGAGCCTCGCGGGAGTCGTTCGGGCGGCTGACGGTAACAGTGTTCTCGTCCTTGGCAACGGTGATTGGAGCCTTAACGGTGATCGAAAGTTCACCCTTAGGACCCTTGACGGCGACCAGCTGGCCGTCGACGTTCAACTCAACGTTGGCAGGTACGGAAATCGGAAGACGTCCAATACGTGACATTGTATGTTTCCCCTTTCCCGTTACCAGACGTAGGCGAGGACTTCCCCACCCACGCCCTTCTTTGCAGCCTGACGGTCAGTAAGCAGACCGGAGGAGGTGGACAGGATAGCGATACCAAGACCACCGAGCACGTGAGGCAGGTTGGTGGACTTTGCGTAAACGCGAAGACCTGGCTTGGAGATACGGCGTACGCCAGCGATCGAACGCTCGCGCGATGGGCCGTACTTCAAAGTGATAGTCAGAGTCTTGCCGACTTCTGCTGCTACTTCCTCGAACGAGGCGATGTAGCCCTGTTCCTTGAGGATGTTAGCAATGCGCACTTTCAGCTTGCTCGACGGCATCGACACAGTGTCGTGGTAAGCCGAGTTGGCGTTGCGCAGACGAGTCAGCATATCTGCGACTGGATCTGTCATAGACATGTGGGCTTCAGCCCTTCCTCGTTACGGTTTCCTTAGCGGACCTGTAACGTAGTGAGATTAGTTGTTGGTCTTGAATGGGAAGCCCAGAGCCTTAAGCAAGGCACGGCCTTCGTCATCAGTCTTGGCGGTGGTAACGACAGTGATGTCCATACCACGTACGCGGTCAACCTTGTCCACATCGATTTCATGGAACATCGACTGTTCGGTCAGACCGAAAGTGTAGTTGCCATTGCCATCGAACTGGCGGTCGCTCAAGCCGCGGAAGTCGCGGATACGAGGCAGTGCCAGGGTGATCAGGCGGTCGACGAATTCCCACATGCGATCGTTACGCAGGGTGGTGTGGGTACCGATTGGCATGCCTTCGCGCAGCTTGAACTGTGCGATCGACTTGCGGGCCTTGGTAACCACTGGCTTCTGACCGGTAATTGCGGTCAGGTCGCGTACGGCGCCTTCAATGAGCTTCGAGTCCTTGGCTGCTTCGCCAACACCCATGTTCACGACAACCTTGGTCAGGGATGGTACCTGCATTGGGTTGGCGTAGTTGAACTGCTCCTGCAGGGCAGGGCGGATGTCAGCTGCGTACTTAGCCTTCAGACGTGGCTGGATCTTGGTGGCTGCTTCAGTCATTACAGATCCTTTCCGGAAGCCTTGGCGTAACGAACGCGTACAGTCTTGGACACGCCGTTCTTTTCTACGGTTTCCTCGCGGAAGCCGACGCGGGTTGGCTTCTTGGTCTCTGGGTCAACCACTGCAACGTTGGAAACGTGCACTGGAGCCTCGACAACCTCGATGCCGCCGGTGGTCGAACCGGATTCGGTCTGACCTGCCTTGGTGTGCTTGGTGACGCGGTTAACGCCTTCGACCAGCACGCGGTTGGACTCGGTAATGACCTTCAGGACCTTGCCCTGCAAGCCACGTTCCTTGCCAGCGATGACCTGAACCAGGTCACCCTTCTTGATCTTTGCGCCCATGGTTACAGCACCTCCGGAGCCAGCGAAACGATCTTCATGAACTTCTTGTCACGAAGCTCGCGGCCCACTGGGCCGAAAATACGAGTACCACGAGGATCGGCAGCGTCACCCTTGAGGATAACTGCAGCGTTCTCGTCGAACTTGATGTAGGAACCGTCTGCACGACGGATTTCCTTCTTGGTGCGAACGACGACTGCCTTTACGACGTCGCCCTTCTTTACGTTGCCGCCAGGAATTGCATCCTTGACGGTAGCGACAATGGTGTCGCCAATGCTTGCGTAGCGACGCTTCGAGCCACCAAGAACACGAATGGTAAGGATTTCCTTAGCACCAGTGTTATCGGCAACCTTAAGTCGCGACTCCTGCTGAATCACTTCTTACTCCTGTCGTCTCGCTGGTTCTCATGAATGAGCCTTGCGGAACGGATATGGTCTCCACGATACGTATCGCTTACCCCCACTGGCGCGGGCGCACCGAATGCTGATCCCAAATGCCGGCAGGGCCGAGGCGTAAAATATCGAGGCTGCACTTGCGCGGCCAAACGGATTTGGACCGCACTGCATTATGTCGAAGGTGGATAGTCCCCGGGCATGATGCGCACAGATTCTTAAGTCTAGCCTAGAGTGGCGCGAATCCGAAATGGTGTGGTAAGAGAAAAGCGAGCGTCGTTCGTCACACCAAGGACACCGCAGATTCGCTGAATTTCGGGGTTTTGGTACTGCCATCCAGCTGGGCAACTGGTCGCTTGCGGTGGCATCAGAGTGTCATTCGAGGTAGCCCACGCGCCACAGAAGATAAAAAGCGGCTGAATCGCCAAAAGTGAAATTATTTTTCGGTCAGCCCTGGGCAGCTCCAGCATCCGGCCGTCACCGGCAGGAATCATTGCTCAGCGACGGAATTCGACCGTGGCGCTCACCGCAAGATGATCCGAGCCGTCGATGATGTGAGAAGAAGAGCCCGTGATGGACAGGCCCTTCGCCACGATATGGTCAATGCCGATCAATGGCGGGAAGCTCCGGCCGGCTGGCCAGGTCGCGCGGGGCCAGACTCCATCAGCCTGCGCATACCCGTCCCCCAGGGCACGGAATCCTGGATGGGAGCGAACGGAGTTGAAGTCGCCAGCAAGGATAACGGGATGATCCCGCTGCTGATTCGACCAGTCGATGACTGCTTCCAAGCCCTGGCTCCATCGTTGCGCATCTCCAACCGGCGGATAGACATGGATGCCGGCCACCCGCACGACCCCACCGGGTGCCTGCACATCGGCAACCGGCAAGGAGTACCAACCGGTGTCCGCTGAATCCAGATCGGTGGAGCGTTCCTGCAATGGGTACTTTGAGAAAATCACGGTATCCCGTTCTCCCCCGGCGGGTGCCTCTTGGCTCCGATAGCCAAATCCATCCAGCGCGTCCAGCCCTGCGAGTTGCTGGTGCATTGGTTCGCTGGTTTCAACAAGGACGAGAATCTGCGGATCCGTGTCCCTGATCAGTTCAGCGAGCTGCGCCGGGTTCGCTCCTGCCTTCAGGGCATTGAACGATAGGAGAACCAGCTCGGAGCTGCCGTTTCCGGTCTGGCCAGCGGGAGAGCTCCATTGCACGTTGGGCAGTGCACCGCAGAGCAGGAACACCAGCACGAACCCGCTGATGAGCCATTGCTTGCGCAGTAGCCCGATAACCAGAACCACTGCCGGGAAGAGCAACAGATATGGTTGGAATGCCTGAACCTTGGGAATCAATCCTGCACCGGGGAAACCCAGATACGGGAGAATGCCAATAGCTAGGGAAGCAACAAGAAGCGTACCCATAGGCCATCCCAGGGATGGTTTTCGGGCACGCGTCATCGTCATCATCATCCGAGCCTATTCGAAGCAGACGACAATTCCGGCAAGGACACTTCCGCCTAGGTATGATAGCGGCTCGATGCGATTGCGACTGCCATTGGCTTCTTCATCACTGCTGCGAGGCCCACTGCGCGACGCGCTGGGCGCTCTCTTCCAGCGACCGGTCTTCCACCCTGGACATGATGGACCAGCGCACACCGAAGGGATCCAGAATCGAAGCGAAGCGGTCACCCGAGACGAAGTTGCCCAGTGGTTCTCGGATACTGGAACCGGCAGCCTCGGCCCTGGCCACCACCTCATCTGCGTTTTCGCAGTAGAAACCCAAGGAATAGCAGGCATTCGGCGCAGCTGGCGGGCTGACTAGTCCGTAGGCCGGCGAAGGTTCCCCGATCTGCAAACGGCCATTGCCGAATGCAATTTCTGCATGCACGACAACGCCTCCCATTTCGGTGGAATCTACCATTGTCGCACCGAATACTTCTTCATAGAATCCCAGCGCTGCCCTTGCGTTGGGCACAGCCAAGAATGGCGTCAGACTGGTGAATCCATGAGGGACACCGGCAGTTGTATGCATTCCCGTCACACCTTGCGTGACTTCATCTTGATTTTCCATGTCCCTAGGCTAAGTCTGTGTGGCACGCTGGTTCTTGTAGATATGCGACAACCTGCACGGGTGGTAGAGGCCATGGAATCAGCACCGGATCCGCGAGGCGTTCTCTATCCTGCCCGGCTACCGGCAATCGAGCGATTCTCCCCCGGTCCAGGACTGCAGGAATTGGTCTCCTGGTTTTGGCTAGTGGATTGGAACATCGCGCCCGGACGTACCTCACGGCAAGAACTCCTGCCCTTTCCGCAAATGAATCTGGTCATTGAGCCAGAAGGCGTTACGCTATCCGGCCCGGCCAGCGGCGCTTCGCACCGCGACCTGTCCGGGAGCAGTTGGGCAGTCTCCGCCTTGTTGCGCCCAGCGGCTGCGCAGGCTCTCAATGTGTCCCCCGCAGAGTTGCTGGACCAGGAAATCCAGTTCAGCGCACCTGGGCTGCTGGCCTCGATAACAAGGGTGAAGGCTCAACCCGGCCACGGGAACTCCGGTTCGGCCTGTGCCGAGCTCTTCGGTTCGTGGCTCACCGCTCACCTTCCAGCAGCCACAAGTTCTGGCCTCCAAGCTAATAAGCTGCTCGACACCGTCGCAGCGGAGCGCGGAATCGTAAGGGTCTCCCAACTGGCCCATCGCTTGTCGCTCAGTACACGCAGTCTGCAACGGATTTCGGAAAGGTATTTGGGACTGGCTCCGCTGGCGGTGATTCGGCGGTACCGTTTGCAAGAGGCTGCTCATCGGCTGCGCGCAGACACTGCAGTTTCTATCGCTGGCATCGCAGCGGAAATGGGGTATGCGGATCAAGCCCATCTAGCGGCAGACTTCCGCAAAGTCTTGGGCTACTCCCCTGATACCTATCGAAAGGGCCGGACCTAGTCTGGCAGTACCGCCGCCACGGCACTGATTTCAACCAGCGCACCTGGCACACCGAGCTTCGCGACGAAGGCTGCAGACACAAGGGGTGGTTCAGTGGCTGCCAACTGTTCGCCTATGGCTCCATAGACGCTGATGACGTCGGTTCCTTCCACCAGCAGCACGTTCCACTGCACAACATCCTGGAATCCCGCGCTGGCCGCCGCCAGTGCGAGCTTGGCGTTTCCCAGTGCCCTGGTCGCCTGCGTTGCGGCATCCCCGGCTCCGATCAGCTGCCCTGTGCCGTCTACAGCGTTCTGCCCGCCAACATAGATAGTCGTGGCACCCGGCGGGACGATGGCTACGTGGCTGAAAACTGGGGAGTTGACAAGGCCAGCGGGACGCAGTTTCCTGATCTGTTCCATAGTCCAGTGTGGCATTTTATTCACTGCTTTTTAAGACAGAAATGCCCCGAACTCTTCTTGCGAAGTGTTCGGGGCATTCTTCAATCACGAGATCCGTGAAATCGAAGCGAAAGCTTACTTAGCCTTCTCCACGATCTCAACGAGACGCCAGCGCTTGTCAGCAGACAGCGGGCGGGTCTCAGCGATGACAACCAAGTCGCCGATGCCGGCGTCGTTGTTCTCGTCGTGAGCCTTCACGTTCTTGTTGCGACGCATGACCTTGCCGTAAAGGGCGTGCTTAACACGGTCCTCAACGTCTACGACGATGGTCTTCTGCATCTTGTCAGATACCACGTAACCACGGAGGGTCTTGCGGTCGTTACGCTCGGTAGCGTTATCCACACCGTTCTCCTTCTCGCTCATTACTTGGAATCCTTCTTGGTTTCTTCAACCGGAACAACGACATCCTGACGAATGCCCAGCTCGCGCTCGCGCAGCACAGTGTAAATGCGTGCAATATCGCGCTTGATGGTCTTCAGGTTCCCGTGGGAATCCAGCTGGCCGGTAGCCGACTGGAAACGCAGGTTGAACAGTTCTGCCTTGGCCTTCTTCAATTCCTCGTTCAAACGAGCGGTATCGAAGCCGTCCAGGGACTCAATGCTAAGGTCTTTCGAGCCGATAGACATCCCTATTCACCACCTTCACGACGCACGATGCGTGCCTTCATTGGCAGCTTGTGGATTGCAAGACGCAATGCCTCTTTAGCTACCTCTTCACTGACGCCACCGAGTTCAAACATGACTCGTCCTGGCTTTACGTTGGCGACCCACCACTCCGGCGAACCCTTACCGGAACCCATGCGGGTTTCGGCAGGCTTCTTGGTAAGCGGACGGTCTGGGTAGATGTTGATCCAGACCTTACCGCCACGCTTGATGTAACGGGTCATGGCGATACGAGCGGCTTCGATCTGACGGTTAGTCACGTAAGCCGGGGTCAACGCCTGGATGCCGTACTCACCGAAAGCAACGGTGGTACCGCCCTTGGCAGCACCCGAACGCTTTGGGTGGTGCTGCTTGCGGAACTTCACACGACGTGGGATAAGCATTTAAGCCTGTCCTCCTTCCGCAGCCGGAGCTGCAGCGCCCTTGCGATCGTTACGACGACGGCGTTCGCCGCCACGTGGACGGTCGTTGCCGCCACCGCGGCCGCCACGAGCTGGAGCAGCAGCCTGCTGTGCAGCCAGTTCCTTGGCAGTTACGTCACCCTTGTAGATCCAGACCTTCACGCCGATACGGCCGAAGGTGGTCTTGGCTTCGAACTTGCCGAAGTCGATGTTCGCGCGCAGGGTGTGCAGTGGCACACGGCCTTCGCGGTAGAACTCCTTGCGGGACATTTCTGCGCCGCCAAGTCGACCGGAGCACTGAACGCGGATGCCCTTGGCACCAGCGCGCATTGCCGACTGCATTGCCTTCTTCATCGCACGGCGGAAAGCCACGCGGGAAGCAAGCTGCTCGGCGATGCCCTGGGCGACCAGCATGGCCTCCATGTCAGGGTTCTTGACCTCGAGGATGTTCAGCTGAACCTGCTTCTTGGTGAGCTTTTCCAGCTCGCCACGAATACGGTCAGCTTCTGCGCCGCGACGACCAATGACGATACCTGGACGTGCAGTGTGGATATCCACACGTACGCGGTCACGGGTACGCTCGATCTCGACGCGGGCGATGCCAGCGCGATCCATGCCGTTAGACAGCAGGGCGCGGATCTGGACATCTTCCTTCACGTAGTCAGCGTAACGCTGGCCTGGCTTGCTGGAATCAGCGAACCAGTGGGAAACGTGATCGGTGGTGATGCCGAGACGGAAACCGTTCGGGTTAATCTTCTGTCCCATTTAGTTCTCCCCACCCTTCTGCGTGGTTGAAACAACCACAGTCACGTGGCTGGTGCGCTTCTTGATCTGGAATGCGCGACCCTGTGCACGCGGCTGGAACCGCTTCATGGTCGGACCTTCGTCAACAAACGCTTCGCTGATAAACAGCTCGTCCTCATTGAATGCTTCACCTGCGCGGTCCGCGGCGGCACGGGCGTTAGCCACTGCCGATGCGACAACCTTGTATACCGGCTCCGAAGCTGCCTGTGGGGCAAACTTCAAGATGGCCAGTGCTTCGTTGGTCTGCAGACCACGAACAAGGTTGACGACGCGCCGGGCCTTCATAGGCGTTACGCGGATGTGACGCGCAATTGCCTTGGCTTCCATTGCTATCCTTCTCTCGTCTATCGAAGAAGTGCTAAGCGATACTAGTACCCTTGCGGGGCCTAGCGGCGCTTGCCCTTCTTGTCGTCCTTCACGTGGCCACGGAACGTACGGGTTGGGGCAAACTCTCCGAGCTTGTGTCCAACCATCGATTCGGTTACGAACACAGGAATGTGCTTGCGACCGTCGTGTACGGCGATGGTGTGTCCCAGCATGTCCGGGATGATCATCGAACGGCGGGACCACGTCTTGATGACGTTCTTGGTGCCCTTATCGTTTTCAGCAACGACCTTTAGGAACAGGTGCTGATCGACGAAGGGGCCTTTCTTCAGGCTGCGTGGCATGTTTCCAGGCTCCTATCGCTTGTTCTTGCCGGTCTTGCGGCGACGCACAATGAGCTTGTCGCTTTCCTTGTTTGGACGACGGGTGCGTCCCTCACGCTTACCGTTAGGGTTGACCGGGTGACGACCACCGGAGGTCTTGCCCTCACCGCCACCATGTGGGTGGTCAACTGGGTTCATGACAACACCGCGAACGGTTGGGCGTACGCCCTTCCAGCGCATACGGCCGGCCTTGCCCCAGTTGATGTTGATCTGCTCAGCGTTGCCAACTTCGCCGATGGTTGCGCGGCAGCGCACATCAACGTTGCGGATTTCACCCGAAGGCAAACGCAGCTGGGCGTAGCGGCCCTCACGGGCTACCAGCTGGATCGATGCACCAGCGGAACGAGCCATCTTAGCGCCGCCGCCTGGGCGAAGCTCAACAGCGTGAATCACGGTACCAACCGGGATGTTACGCAGTGGCAGGTTGTTGCCTGGCTTGATGTCGGCGCTTGCGCCGGCCTCAATTGGGTCACCCTGCTTGAGGTTGTTCGGTGCGATGATGTAGCGCTTGGTGCCGTCCACGTAGTGGAGCAGTGCGATACGAGCGGTACGGTTCGGGTCGTACTCGATGTGAGCGACCTTTGCCGGAACGCCGTCCTTGTCGTGACGACGGAAGTCGATAACACGGTAGGCGCGCTTGTGTCCGCCACCCTTGTGACGGGTGGTGATCTTACCGGTGTTGTTACGGCCGCCTGACTTGGTCAGGGGACGAACCAACGACTTTTCCGGAGTCGATCGGGTGATTTCTGCGAAGTCGGCTACCGACGAGCCGCGAAGGCCCGGGGTAGTCGGCTTGTACTTACGAATTCCCATTATTAATATTCCTCGTTAAAGTGGTCTCCGCTTAGGAAAGCGGACCGCCGAAGATGTCAATCGAGCCGTCCTTCAAGGTGATGATGGCGCGCTTGGTGCTCTTGCGCGATCCCCACCCGAAGCGGGTGCGCTTGCGCTTACCAGCTCGGTTGATGGTGTTTACGGAGTCAACCTTGACGTTGAAGATCGCTTCAACGGCGTACTTGATTTCCGACTTGTTGGAGCTTGGTGCCACCTCGAAGGTGTACTGACCTTGATCGATCAGACCGTAGCTCTTTTCCGATACGACAGGTGCGATGACCACGTCGTGTGGAGCCTTTGAGAACGCGCTCACTTGGCTTCCTCCTTCTGGACCAGGGCATCGAAGGCAGCCTTGGTGAAGACTACGTCATCCGAAACCAGAACATCGTAGGTGTTCAGCTGGTCGACGTACAGAACGTGCACATTGACGAGGTTGCGAACCGAAAGGGCTGCAACATCGTTGGCGCGATCGATGACGACAAGCAGGTTCTTGCGCTCGGTGAGCGAACGCAAGGTAGCCAGAGCATCCTTGGTCGAAGGCGTTTCGCCAGCAACCAAGTTCTCAATCACGTGAACGCGATCGAAGCGTGCGCGATCAGACAGGGCGCCGCGCAGTGCAGCAGCCTTCATCTTCTTCGGGGTACGCTGCGAGTAATCACGTGGGGTTGGACCGTGGACAATGCCACCGCCGGTCATGTGCGGAGCACGGATCGAACCCTGACGGGCGCGGCCGGTACCCTTCTGCTTGAACGGCTTGCGACCTGCACCCGAAACCTCGGAGCGGTCCTTGGTCTTGTGGGTACCCTGGCGGGCAGCAGCAAGCTGTGCAACGACAACCTGGTGCAGCAGCGGGACGTTGGTCTGTACGTCGAAGATCTCTGCAGGCAGTTCGACGTTAAGTGCCTTAGTCATTTACTTATGCTCCCTTCACGGCGTTGCGTACGAGAACGACGCGGCCGCGGGCGCCTGGAACGGCACCCTTGATCAGCAGGAGGTTCTTCTCAGCGTCGATAGCGTGAATGGTCAGGTTCTGAGTGGTAACACGCTCAGCACCCATGCGACCAGCCATCTTCTGTCCACGGAAAACGCGACCTGGGGTCGATGCGCCGCCGATGGAACCTGGCTTACGGTGGTTCTTGTGAGCACCGTGCGATGCGCCAACACCGTGGAAGTTGTGACGCTTCATAACGCCGGCGAAGCCCTTACCCTTCGAGGTGCCTACGACGTCGACCTTCTGGCCGGCTTCGAAGACCTCTACGGAAAGTTCCTGGCCTGCGGTGTACTCGGCAGCGTCTGCAGTGCGCAGTTCTACCAAGTGGCGACGTGGGGTGACGCCAGCAGCCTCGAAGTGACCAGCCAGTGGCTTGGTGACCTTGCGAGGATCGATCTGGCCGTAGCCGATCTGAACTGCGGTGTAGCCATCGCGCTCTTCGTTGATGAGCTTGGTGACAACGTTGCTATCAGCCTGCACGACGGTGACAGGGATCAGGTTGTTGTTCGAATCCCAAACCTGGGTCATGCCGAGCTTCGTGCCCAGCAGGCCCTTGAAATTACGGGTTGCGGTCATAGTTTTCTCGCCACCTCCCCTTAAAGCTTGATTTCGATGTTGACATCCGCTGGCAGGTCGAGACGCATCAGCGAATCAACAGCCTTCGGGGTCGGATCAACGATGTCGATCAGACGCTTGTGCGTGCGCATTTCGAAGTGCTCACGGCTGTCCTTGTACTTGTGTGGCGAACGGATAACGCAGTACACGTTCTTCTCCGTTGGCAGCGGCACTGGGCCGACTACGGTTGCGCCTGCGCGCGTGACCGTCTCAACGATCTTCCGGGCCGAAACGTCAATGACCTCGTGGTCATACGACTTCAGCCGGATGCGGATTTTCTGTCCCGCCATGGCGTCATGCCTCTTTCTGTTAGCACTATCTAAAGTTTCTGTGCCTATATACGGGTCCTTGCAGACCGGCACGCCTTGCTCTGCGGCTGAATCCGGATCAGATCCGGGTTCCTCACCCGCAGGAGGCTCCGACCCCCGCGCTCGGGCGTGTCGTGAAATTTTCAGTCACAACACTCCCACAAAGTTTTCACTTTATCGAAGGGCCTTATAGTTTGAAGCAGTCGTATCGATCCCGAACCCCAGGCATTATCCTGCGTGAGAGTCGATCCCGGTCGTTCAAACCAGACCGGTCACCCCATAAATGGGGACCGGGTTGCATTGAAGCAACTTATCTAGTCTGACAGGTCGGCAACGATCGCGCAAATCTTTTATGCCTATCCGCGCCCGTGATCTTGACCTCACACCTCGCGTGGCCCGTCCTGCCCGGACGGCTCCTGCCCCGCGGGGATCGGTGGATCAACAGGGTTTTGCGGCCTCACGGGCAGCGAATTCTGCTTGTCGACCTTCACCAGCTTGAAGACCGCGGCCGCAATCAGCCCCAAGCCAATGACCACCAGCCAGAGGAATGCCAAATCGCGCAGGAACCACAAGACGGACAAGGTGATAGCCGCCGCACCCCACCAAATGAACAACCGCTCCCCCAGCTTCAAGCCCCAGGCCACCAATCCACCGAAGAAGACCAGGCCGATCGCCTGCGCAACACCATTGGATTGGACCAGTGCGGCGAGCAAGGCCAGGCTGCCGGCCACTGAGGCGGCCAGCAGGTATGCCCTCTCCAATCGCGCGTTGGCCCTGATATTGCGCCACGCGACCAGCACTACTGCAACAATGCAGGCGTAGGCCGCCAAATTGCTGGCCCGTGGTGTGCCAAGGATCTGGGCATAGCTGCCCAGCGCCAGCACCGCGCCCAGGAGGATGAAGACGTCCACCGCGTAGGGCACCAGCCGCCGCGGAAGTTCAAAGAGCCGCACCAGCACCGCAACGCCGAAGACCAGCAGCGCTCCGCCGGCCACCTGCCAAATCGCTCCGCCATCCAGATGGGCGATGCCACCGGCCAGCAAGAGGGCCAGGAGCATTGCCGCGAAATACAAGCGCGAGGCGCTGCCGGGCGGATCGGCATGGAGGTAGCCGAATTCCGGATAGCCGGGAATGGGGTCCTTCATTCGCCCATGGAAGATTGCCAGCAGGTACAGCGCGAGGCCCGCGCCAACCAGCGCCCATGCGGCATCCATCGGTGCTAGCACCACTGCCCCACCGGCTTGCCGCACCTCGAAGACTGCACGCAGGATAGCGACGCACAGCATGATGGCGGCACCGGCCGCGTACCAGGCGCTCTTGCGCGTGTGCACCAGCAGGATGAAGCCGAGGGCCAGCAGCAGGTGCGCACCCACTGCCCACCACGACCCCGCCTGCCATGCGGCGGCCCACGCCGCCGGAAGGAAGATGGCCAGGCCCAGGGCTATCGAGTACGACTTGTTGGCGCGCAACCGCCATTCAAGCACGAGTGCGGCCAGGCTCAGGGTCAGCAGCATGGCGCAAGCAACCTGGGAACTCCACCACGTAGAGCGGACCCATCCGGTCGCATCTTCCATGGCCAGTGCAGGAATGCTGATCAGCAGGATCAGTGCCAGGATCGGGGCAAATAGATAGAGCTGGCGCTTGGCCGCCGTCAAGCTGGTCTCGGCCTTGAACGCGGTCAGCCCGTGCAGCCCGAAGAACAAGCAGGCCAAGAGGACCGCTCCCCGATCCATGCCGCCCGCGAACTGCCCGTAGGCCAGCGTCGCCAGTGGAATGCCAGCCAGCAGTCCCACCGCCATCCAGTGCAATTCCCTGCGCAGCGCTTTGCCGTCGCGGATGCTGGCCAGCAAGCGGAGCAGCTGCGGGACGGCTATCGAAACCAGCAGCAGGCAGAACCGGCCGTGGATGTCGAATTCCATGCTGTAGGCAATCCACCACACCATGGAGCTGAAGAGCACTTGGGCCAACGCTGCATAGAGGATCTTCCACCGCGTATTAGTGCTGCGGCGCAGGCTCCAGATGAAATAGCCCAAGGTTGCCGCCCCGATGAGGATTGCCAGCGGCCAGATCTCCTTGCCGAAGCTGAGCGCATAAAGCCCCATCATCAGGCAGGCCGCAACGACGTTGATCGGCTGTTCCAGCGCGGGGCGCTGTGCAGGAATATCGCGAAGCCGTCGACCCGAGGCAATGACCAGGCCAACTGCGAGCACAAGGCCAGTGATGAACCACGCCAGCCCGCCGATGCCCAGGAACACCACGGTGCTTTCGCTGGCGTAGGAATAGTCGCCAGCGGTTGACAGCAGGCGCAGGCTGAAGAGCAGCACCACGCCAAGTAAACCCGAAGCGCCCACACGTCCCAGCCGGTGCCCCTGCACCATGCCGGAATCCAGCACGGCACGGCTCGCCAGATTCGCCGCCCACAAGATGAACAGCACGAAGAGCACCGCAATCAACGGGGCTGAGCCGTCAGGATTTCCGTAGTCCCCAGCCGTGAGCTCATCAAGCGCAGCACCGAGCACGCCTGCGCCAACCAGGGTAAGGACCCAGCGCGCATGGAGCGTCATTTCCCTGCGCAGGTTCCGGGCGTTGCGCTGAGCCAGCGAAAGCCCGAGCAGAGCCAGGGCGAATACCACCAGCGGGCGCCAACTGTGGTTCTGCATATCGACCAGCGCCACCAGGGGAAGAACCGCGATGACTCCAACTTCCAGCTTGGCGCTGCGCAGCAAGCCGGGAATGCCCAGCGCCATGAAGATGGGAACCGCGATGTAGCAGAGCACGAAGGCCTCGAAGCCCTGCGCGTAGAGAAACGCGCCGATCACCGAAGTCACCGCTAAGCACCACAGCACCGCACGTTCACTTTGCAGGTGCCTGCGCGCCAATCCCAGCCTCTGCTGGTAGCCGGTGGAGCAGAGCAATACCGCTACGGCTTGGAGCCCGAAGGCGAAGGCGAGCACCAGCCAGCTGCTCGTTGCGGAGAAACCGAGGTAGTTGCAGCCGGCCACGAGCATCGCCATGAAAGCAGCGCGGGCAGCGTAGGTGCGCAGCAGCCGCAGGTTGGGCAGCAGCCTGACGCTGAGCAGCAACTGGGCGGTGAGCAACGCGAAGATCCAGAACAAATCCCGGCTGGCGAGCATCTCCAAGAGGATCACCGACAACGCAAAGACAAACGCAGGCAGCAGCTGCGCGGTGCCGTGCAGGGCCCGGAAGAAGATTGAGTGGCGGATCCTTTCGCTGCGTACCGCCAAGAGCATCAGCGCAATAGAGAGCACCAGCAGGATCAGCATGTAGTACAGGACGCCACGCTGCATCGCGGCCGCGCCGGCCATGGCGGTGCTGACCAGAATCAGCACGGCAACCCACGCCAGAACACGGGACTTGAACGTCAGTGTTGCGTAGCCTACGGCTAATGTGCCGATGGCTGAGAAAACCAGCCAGGTCGCCGGGCCGGATATGTTCACCGTGCTGTAGGTAGCGATGGCGCACAGCGGCAACAAAGCCAGCCCGGTGCCGGCAAAGGCGGCTCCTGCCGGACGCAAGGACGGTTTCACTGCGAAGGTGACCAGGCCTCCGCCGTAGAAAGAGGCAGACAGCAGGAACAAGGCGATGAGCTTTGACAGTGGCGGAAGCGCGAAGCTCAGGAAGAGTGCGCCGGCGGCAACGATCATCAGGGCCGCGACGTACAGCGTGATGTTGATGTTGCGCAGTTCGCGCTCGCGTTTGGTGAGCACCTTGATTGGCTTAACCGGTGCAGCAGGCTGGAGGGTGGCCGTGGGGAGCGGCGCGCGGTACGCGGGGGCAGCACCGGCCGCCGCTGGCTGGAGGTATGGCTGGCTGGGAGGTGCCATCGATGCGGCCGGCGCTGCATCTTTGCGGCTTGCAGGCTGCGCTTCGAGCGGCTGTGCGGGGACCCCCGGCGCTTGGGCAGCAGCCGGTGCCGAGGCACCCGGCGGCCCGGGTTGCCCCAGGTACTTCACTGCCTCGTCGTAGCCTTGCTGCCACGCTTCGCCCAGCGCATCAAGCTGCTGCTGGCTTTGCGATTTATCCCGACTCCCCTGGCGCCGGCCCAGGCCGAAGGCCAATAGGACCAAGATGATAGAAACGATGATCCAGCCCATCATTGATGCCACTCCCCCACTTAGCGAATTGTCGCGCCCTCCAATTAGACCACCTTCTAGATATATTCACTAGCTGGGGCTCGTATTTAACGAAAAAAATCCCCCGGCACAAAAGTGCTGGGGGATTCTTTTCAGTTCACTAGGGAACTACCTCATCAAGTAGAGACTACTTGGTGATGGTGGTTACCTTGCCCGAACCAACGGTGCGGCCGCCTTCGCGAATTGCGAAGCCGAGGCCCTCTTCCATGGCGATTGGCTGGATCAGCTCAACCGACATTTCGGTGTTGTCGCCAGGCATAACCATTTCGGTGCCCTCTGGGAGGGTGATAACGCCGGTTACGTCGGTGGTGCGGAAGTAGAACTGCGGACGGTAGTTCGAGTAGAACGGGTTGTGACGTCCGCCTTCGTCCTTCGACAGGATGTAGACGTTAGCTTCGAAGTTGGTGTGTGGGGTGATCGAGCCTGGGGCTACGATAACCTGGCCACGCTCAACATCGTCGCGCTTCAGACCGCGAAGCAGCAGACCACAGTTCTCGCCAGCCCATGCTTCGTCGAGCTGCTTGTGGAACATCTCGATACCGGTAACGGTAGTCTTCTGGATTGGGCGGATGCCAACAATCTCAACTTCCGAGTTGATAGCCAGGGTGCCACGCTCGGCGCGACCGGTAACAACGGTACCGCGGCCGGTGATGGTGAAGACGTCTTCAATTGGCATCAGGAATGGCTTGTCGCGGTCGCGAACTGGGTCTGGAATGAAGCTGTCAGCTGCATCCATCAGTTCCTCAATAGCTGCAACCCACTTTGCGTCGCCTTCCAGAGCCTTCAGGCCCGAAACGCGGATCACTGGAGCGTCATCGCCATCGAAGCCCTGCGAGGACAGAAGTTCGCGAACTTCCATCTCCACGAGCTCGAGCAGCTCTTCGTCATCAACCATGTCCGACTTGTTCAGTGCAACCATCAGGGTTGGAACACCAACCTGGCGGGCCAGCAGAACGTGCTCGCGGGTCTGAGCCATCGGGCCATCGGTAGCGGCAACAACGAGGATTGCGCCGTCCATCTGAGCAGCACCGGTGATCATGTTCTTGACATAGTCAGCGTGACCTGGAGCGTCTACGTGTGCGTAGTGGCGCTTCTCGGTCTGGTACTCGATGTGCGAGATGTTGATGGTAATACCGCGCTGGCGCTCTTCCGGTGCCGAGTCGATGTTAGCGAAGTCGCGCTGTTCGTTCAGGTCTGGGTACTTGTCAGCCAGAACCTTGGAGATTGCCGCGGTC
The DNA here is from genome assembly GCF_044743255.1 of Glutamicibacter sp. NPDC087673. NCBI lineage: Bacteria > Bacillati > Actinomycetota > Actinomycetes > Micrococcales > Micrococcaceae > Glutamicibacter > Glutamicibacter sp. NPDC087673. The sequence continues at coordinate 269,100 of NZ_JBIUWB010000002.1, read as the reverse complement.
AGAGTGGTCTTACCGTGGTCAACGTGACCGATGGTACCAATGTTGACGTGCGGCTTGTTGCGCTCGAACTTTGCCTTTGCCACAAGTTCCTCCTAGAAACATTTACAGAAGACATTCTTCGTCTGCGCGGTTCGCAAACGAACTAGAAATAGTCTACTGGGGGCTTGGATAATTTAGGAAATTCCGGTCCTCTGCGGGGCCTGCATTGTGATGCAAATCCCTCGTTGGCCGTTTGCGGTGCCGGCTCCGTTTTTCAACGGAACCGGCCCGCGATCGGCCACTTCCCCGCTAAGGGGGTCACGGCCAGGTTTTTATACCGAGACGATTACTCGCCGCGGGACTTCTGGATGATCTCGTCGGCAACTGCCTTCGGGACCTCAGAGTAGCTGTCGAAGGTCATCGAGTAAACTGCGCGACCCTGGGTCTTCGAACGCAGGTCACCAATGTAACCGAACATTTCCGACAGTGGCACACCAGCGCGGATGACCTTGACGCCAGCAGCGTCGGACATCTCGCTGATCGAACCACGACGGGAGTTCAGGTCGCCGATAACGTCGCCCATGTACTCTTCCGGGGTACGGACTTCAACAGCCATCAGCGGTTCAAGCAAAACAGGGTTAGCGCGGCGTGCGCCTTCCTTGAATACCTGCGAACCAGCGATCTTGAAGGCCATTTCCGAGGAGTCGACATCGTGGTAAGCACCATCGATGAGGGTAGCCTTGACACCGACCAGTGGGTAGCCTGCGAGGATACCGTACTGCATTGCGTCCTGGATACCAGCGTCAACGGATGGGATGTACTCACGAGGAACACGACCACCGGTCACGGCGTTCTTGAACTCGTAGGTGACGCCGTCAACAACTTCCAGAGGCTCGAACGAGACCTGGACCTTTGCGAACTGACCCGAACCACCGGTCTGCTTCTTGTGGGTGAAGTCAACCTTCTCCACAGCCTTCTTGATGGTTTCGCGGTATGCAACCTGTGGCTTGCCAACGTTTGCTTCCACACGGAATTCGCGCTTCATGCGGTCAACCAGAATGTCCAGGTGAAGCTCACCCATACCGCCAATGACGGTCTGGCCGGTGTCTTCATTCAGGGACACGGTGAAGGTTGGATCTTCCGCCGACAGCTTCTGGATAGCGGTCGACAGCTTTTCCTGGTCACCCTTGGTCTTTGGTTCGATGGCCACAGAGATCACTGGATCCGGGAAGCTCATCGATTCGAGAACGATTGGGTGGGCTGGATCACATAGGGTGTCACCGGTGGTGGTGGCCTTCAGGCCGATCACAGCGTAGATGTGACCTGCGTGGATCTCGTCTACCGGATTCTCCTTGTTGGAGTGCATCTGGAAGAGCTTGCCTACGCGTTCCTTCTTGCCCTTTGTGGAGTTCAGCAGCTGTGCGCCGGACTCTGCCTTGCCGGAGTAAACGCGGATGAAGTTCAACTGGCCGAAGAACGGGTGAGCGGCGATCTTGAACGCAAGTGCCGAGAACGGTGCGTCCTCCGAAGGCTCGCGGGTCAGCTCAACTTCTTCGTCCTTCGGATCGTGACCGATGGTGGCGCCAACGTCCAGTGGGTTCGGCAGGAAGTCGATGACTGCATCCAGCATTGGCTGAACGCCGCGGTTCTTGAAGGCCGAACCGCAGAATACTGGGTAAGCTTCCGAGTTCACGGTCAGCTTGCGGATGCCAGCCTTGAGTTCCTCAACGGAGATTTCTTCACCTTCGAGGTACTTCTCCATGAGCTCTTCGGATGCCTCAGCGACATCTTCAACCAGCTTGGCGCGGTACTCTTCAGCACGCTCAACCAAGTCGGCAGGGATTTCGCGGGTTTCGTAAGCAGCGCCCATGGTGACGTCACCCTTGGAGTCGCCTTCCCAAACGAATGCCTTCATGGACAGCAGGTCAACGACACCGGTGAACTCGGACTCGGAGCCGATTGGCAGCTGCATAACCAGCGGCTTGGCACCAAGGCGCTGGATGATGGTATCTACGGTGAAGTAGAAGTCAGCGCCCAGCTTGTCCATCTTGTTGACGAAGCAGATACGTGGAACGTCGTACTTGTCAGCCTGGCGCCAAACGGTCTCGGACTGAGGCTCAACGCCTTCCTTGCCATCGAAGACGGCAACGGCGCCATCGAGCACGCGCAGCGAGCGCTCCACCTCAACGGTGAAGTCAACGTGGCCCGGGGTGTCGATGATGTTGATCTGGTTCTTGTTCCAGAAGCAGGTAACAGCAGCGGAGGTAATGGTGATACCGCGCTCTTTTTCCTGTTCCATCCAGTCGGTGGTCGAAGCACCGTCGTGGGTTTCACCGAGCTTGTGGTTCACACCCGTGTAGAAAAGGATGCGCTCAGTAGTAGTGGTCTTACCGGCATCGATGTGAGCCATGATGCCGATATTGCGGACCTTGTTAAGGTCAGTAAGCACGTCCTGTGCCACGTTGTCTCCCTATAAGGTGAGGCCGGAATTGCTGGGCATCGGTTGATGCCCAGCTTTTCCGAGCGGTTCTTACCAGCGGTAGTGTGCGAAGGCCTTGTTGGACTCGGCCATCTTGTGAGTGTCTTCGCGACGCTTCACAGCGGCACCCAGACCGTTCGATGCGTCCAGGATCTCGTTCATCAAACGCTCGATCATGGTCTTCTCGCGGCGAGCCTTCGAGTAGCCAACCAGCCAGCGCAGAGCCAGTGCGGTTGCACGGCCTGGCTTGACCTCAACAGGAACCTGGTAGGTAGCGCCACCGACGCGGCGGGAACGAACCTCGAGGGCTGGACGGATGTTGTCCATAGCCTTCTTGAGGGTCGAAACAGCGTCGGCGCCGGACTTTGCTGCGGCACCTTCGAGTGCACCGTAAACAATGCGCTCTGCAGTGGACTTCTTGCCGTCTACGAGAACCTTGTTGATCAGCTGGGTGACCAATGGGGATTCGAAGACTGGATCAGAAACTAGTGGGCGCTTTGGCGCCGGACCCTTACGAGGCATTACTTACCATCCTTCTTTGCACCGTAGCGGGAACGAGCCTGCTTACGATCCTTCACACCCTGGGTATCCAGAGCACCACGAACAATCTTGTAGCGAACACCTGGAAGGTCCTTTACACGACCACCGCGAACGAGCACGATGGAGTGTTCCTGCAGGTTGTGTCCGACACCTGGAATGTAAGCGGTCACTTCGACGCCACCGGCAAGGCGCACACGTGCGACCTTACGCAGAGCCGAGTTTGGCTTCTTCGGGGTGGTGGTGTACACACGGGTGCACACGCCACGGCGCATTGGGTTGCCCTTAAGGGCAGGGGCCTTGGTCTTGACGACCTTAGGCGAGCGGCCCTTGCGGACCAGCTGCTGAATAGTAGGCACTTTCGTGTCCTTCCATTGTCTAAGTTCTTCGGCAACACGACGAAAACGCCTAAGCCTAGAAAAGTTTTAGCGCTTCGCAATGTAGCTAGCTGCTTGCTTTACCGCGCACTCAGAATCAAAAGTCCCTAGGCGTGCGAAAGTGTGGCATTCGTTGCGCAACCTACCCGCAACCCGGACGGAGTCCATTTTGCCACACATAAAACAATTGATCTCAGTCTAGCATTAATCCACCGAGCCACCATGTACAGTAAGCTATCTCACCGACCAGGCCACTCTTGGCCCCCGCCGCCATCGAGACGGTTTGGGTAGTGACTACGCTAACGACCCCAGCTGAACGCCATGGGACCGCCAGATGAAAAGCACCTGAATCCGCGGATGGCCGCTGCCGGCTTGCCAGCGGATCCGCTTCATGGCAAATACTAGTTCCTAAATCTCCCAGTGGATTCGTCGACTACTATTTTCACCCCGTGACGGTTAAACGCCCAATGCCTGCCCGCACAGTGTGCGGGCAGGCATTGGGTCAAACTACCTTACGGTGACAGTGCTTCCGGTTTAGCGGAAGTCCGAGCCGTGGTCGTAGTCGTCCATCGAGATGGCACGGAATTCAGGCGACAGCCCGCCTTCCAGCGCATCGTCGTACAGGCCCGAAGAGAAGGCCGAGGTGCCGGTGAACAAAGTTGCCTTTGCTTCATCGGTTGGCTCGACGTTGACCTGGGTGTAGCGATCCAGACCGGTACCGGCCGGGATCAGCTTACCGATGATCACGTTTTCCTTCAGACCGCGCAGTGGATCTTCCTTGCCTTCCATCGCAGCCTGGGTCAGGACGCGAGTGGTTTCCTGGAAGGAAGCAGCCGACAGCCACGAATCGGTGGCCAGCGATGCCTTGGTGATGCCCATCAGCTCGTCACGGCCGGCAGCTGGACGCTGGCCTTCCGAAACGGCCTTGCGGTTCGCAGCGGTGAAGCGCGAACGATCGGCCAACTCGCCTGGCAGCAAGTCGGTCTCGCCGGACTCGATGACGGTGACACGGCGCAGCATCTGGCGGACGATGACTTCCACGTGCTTATCGTGGATGCCTACACCCTGGGACTGGTACACATCCTGGACCTCGCGGACCAGGAACTTCTGTGCCTCACGTGGCCCGAGGACTCGAAGAACCTGCTTCGGATCCAAGGTACCGCTGGTGAGCTGGGTGCCGGCAACGATGCTTTCGCCCTCTTCAACCAACAGGCGAGCACGGCGCAGAACCGGGTAGGCCTGCTTCTCGTCGCCGTTGTCTGGAGTAACTACAACACGCAGCTGCTTCTCGTCGTCTTCGATCGACACGCGACCGGCAACCTCGGACATCGGAGCCACACCCTTAGGGGTACGGGCTTCGAACAGTTCCTGGATACGAGGCAGACCCTGGGTGATATCGTCAGCCGACGCTACACCACCGGTGTGGAAGGTACGCATGGTCAGCTGGGTACCAGGCTCGCCGATGGACTGCGCGGCGATAATGCCAACAGCCTCGCCGATGTCCACGGTCTTGCCGCTGGCCAGCGAACGGCCGTAGCACAGAGCACAGGTTCCAACAGCCGAGTCGCAGGTCAGCACGGAGCGAACGCGGATTTCATCCACGCCTGCAGCGTACAGCTCGTCGATCAGCACGTCGCCGACATCCGAACCGGCGGTAGCCAGCACGGTGCCTTCAGCGTTCTTGACGTCGGTAGCCAGCGTACGGGTGTACGCCGAGTTCTCCACGGTCTCGTGCTTGACGCGGATGCCGGCAGAGTTATCTGCAATGGCAACGTTCAAGCCGCGCTTGGTGCCGCAGTCCTCTTCGCGAACGATAACATCCTGCGAAACGTCCACCAGACGACGGGTCAGGTAACCCGAGTTAGCGGTCTTCAGCGCGGTATCCGCCAGGCCCTTACGGGCACCGTGGGTCGCGATGAAGTACTCCAGAACCGACAGGCCTTCACGGTAGGAAGACTTGATCGGGCGAGGAATAATTTCACCCTTAGGGTTGGACACCAGACCACGGATACCCGCGATCTGACGCAATTGCAGGTAGTTACCACGAGCCTTGGAAGTCACCATTCGGTTAATGGTGTTCAGCTCTTCCATGCCGTTCTTCATCGCCTCGGCAACCTCGTCGGTAGCCTTGGTCCAGATGTCGATCAGGTCCTGGCGGCGCTCGGTATCTGCAATCAGGCCCTTGTCGTAGGAAGCCTGGACCTTGGCGGCCTTCACCTCGTAAGGAGCCAAGATGGCTGCCTTATCCATGTTCGAGGTGATGTCCGAGATCGCCACGGTGACACCCGAGCGGGTCGACCAGTAGAAACCGGCGTCCTTCAGGTTATCCAGGGTAGCTGCGGCAATGATCTTCGGGTAGCGCTCTGCCAGATCGTTGACGATCTCCGAGAGCGCATCCTTGCCCGCTACGGTGGCTACCCATGGGTAGTCCGCAGGCAGGGTGTCGTTGAACAGCACCTGGCCAAGCGAGGTATCCAGCAATGCCGGGGTACCTGGCTCCCAGCCCTCAGGGGCTGGCTGGTCTGCGGAAGGAACGAAGTTCTCCACGCGGACCTTGATCGGTGCGTTCAGGTGCAGTTCGCCCAGATCCTTGGCCATGATGGCCTCGGATACGGTAGCGAACACGCGGCCGGCGCCCTTTTCGGTTGCACGCTTGGTGGTCAAGTGGTGCAAGCCGATGATCATATCCTGCGAAGGCTGTGCCACTGGGCGGCCATCGGAAGGCTTCAAGATGTTGTGCGAGGACAGCATCAAGATACGGGCTTCAGCCTGTGCTTCTGGGCTCAGCGGCAGGTGGACTGCCATCTGGTCACCGTCGAAGTCAGCGTTGAACGCGCCGCAAACCAATGGGTGCAGCTGCAGGGCCTTGCCTTCGATCAGCTGTGGTTCGAAGGCCTGGATACCCAAGCGGTGCAGGGTAGGTGCACGGTTGAGCAGTACCGGGTGCTCGGTGATGATCTCTTCGAGAACATCCCAAACCTGCGGGCGGTAACGCTCGACCATGCGCTTAGCCGACTTGATGTTCTGTGCGTGGTTGAGGTCAACCAGGCGCTTCATCACGAAAGGCTTGAACAGCTCCAGGGCCATCTGCTTTGGCAGACCGCACTGGTGCAGCTTCAGCTGCGGGCCGACAACGATGACCGAACGGCCCGAGTAGTCAACGCGCTTGCCCAGCAGGTTCTGGCGGAAACGACCCTGCTTGCCCTTGAGCATGTCGCTCAGGGACTTCAGCGGGCGGTTGCCTGGACCGGTCACCGGACGGCCACGACGGCCGTTATCGAACAGCGAGTCAACAGCTTCCTGCATCATGCGCTTTTCGTTGTTCACGATGATCTCTGGCGCACCGAGATCAAGCAGGCGCTTGAGGCGGTTGTTGCGGTTGATCACGCGGCGGTACAGGTCGTTCAGATCCGAGGTAGCGAAACGGCCACCGTCGAGCTGGACCATCGGGCGCAGTTCTGGCGGGATCACCGGAACGGCGTCAAGGACCATGCCCTTAGGCGAGTTGCCGTTGACAAGGAACGCGTTGACGACCTTCAGGCGCTTGAGCGCACGAGCCTTCTTCTGGCCCTTGCCGTTTTCGATGATGGTCTTCAGCTCTTCAGCTTCAGCCGCCAGATCGAAGTTCTCAAGGCGCTTCTGGATAGCTTCTGCACCCATGGAGCCTTCGAAGAACAGTCCGTACTTCTCACGCATGGTGCGGTACAGGCCTTCGTCGCCTTCGAGGTCGGCGACCTTCAGGTTCTTGAAGCGCTCCCAGACCGCACGCAGGCGCTCGGCTTCGGCCTTGGCGCGCTTGTCGATCTGCAGAACAGTCTTCTCGGCCAAGGTGCGGGCCTTGTTCAGCTCGGCATTCTTGGCGCCGTCAGCTTCCATGCGCTCCAGCTCGGCTTCCAGGTCGGCTGCAACAGCCTTCTTGTCAGCTTCCGAGTTGTTCGCAAGGTTGCGCAGTTCCAGGTCGTGCTGGGCCTGCAGGTTAGGCATTTCGGCGTGGCGGCGTGCTTCGTCGACACCGGTGATCATGTAGGCAGCGAAGTAGATGACCTTTTCGAGGTCCTTCGGAGCCAGATCGAGCAGGTAGCCCAAGCGCGATGGAACGCCCTTGAAGTACCAGATGTGGGTCACAGGAGCTGCCAGCTCGATGTGGCCCATGCGCTCACGGCGTACGTTCGCGCGGGTCACCTCGACGCCGCAACGCTCGCAGATGATGCCCTTGAAGCGCACGCGCTTGTACTTGCCGCAGTAGCATTCCCAGTCGCGGGAAGGGCCGAAGATCTTTTCGCAGAAAAGACCGTCCTTCTCCGGCTTCAGGGTGCGGTAGTTAATGGTTTCCGGCTTCTTGACCTCGCCGTAGCTCCATCCACGGATTTCATCCGCGGTGGCAAGGTTGATTCGCATGAGGCCGAATGAGGAATCGCTGGACATATGGTCCTTTTCTCTCTTCTGTGGTGTCTGAAGTCGATACGAATGAGGGTGGGAATTTGCCGCCGCTGCCTGCAGGTCCTGCAGGCAGGGCGCCAGATTACACTTCCTCTACGGAGTTCGGCTCCGACCGTGAAAGGTCGATGCCCAGCTCTTCAGCGGCGCGGAACGATTCCTCGTCCGACTCACGCATTTCGATAGTGTTGCCGTCGGTACCGAGTACCTCGACGTTCAAGCACAGCGACTGCATTTCCTTGATGAGCACCTTGAACGATTCTGGAACGCCAGGCTCTGGAACGTTCTCGCCCTTGACGATAGCTTCGTAGACCTTCACGCGGCCGTGGATATCATCCGACTTGATGGTCAGGATTTCCTGCAGTGTGTAAGCGGCACCGTATGCTTCCAGTGCCCAAACTTCCATCTCGCCGAAGCGCTGGCCACCGAACTGGGCCTTACCGCCCAGTGGCTGCTGGGTGATCATGGAGTATGGACCGGTGGAACGGGCGTGGATCTTGTCGTCCACCAGGTGGTGGAGCTTCAAGATGTACATGTAGCCCACGGAAACCGGATCCGGCAGCGGGTCGCCGGAGCGGCCGTCGAACAGCTTCGCCTTGCCGGAGTTGCCAATCAGGCGCACACCGTCACGGGTCTTGCTGGTCGAATCCAGGATGCCGCGGATTTCCTCTTCGGAAGCGCCATCGAAGACCGGGGTTGCCACGGTGGTGGAACCGGACTCGCGTGGCAGGTTCGGCAGATCGCGGACCCATTCAGGCTCGCCTTCGATCTTCCAGCCCTGCTTGGCAGCCCAACCCAGGTGGATTTCCATAACCTGGCCGACGTTCATACGACCTGGCACACCTAGCGGGTTCAGGATGACATCCAGCGGGGTGCCGTCTTCCAGGAATGGCATGTCTTCCAGCGGCATGATGCGCGAGATGACACCCTTGTTACCGTGGCGACCTGCGAGCTTGTCGCCGATCGAGATCTTGCGCTTCTGGGCAACGTAGACGCGGACCAGCTGGTTGACACCAGGGGAAAGGTCATCGTCGTTGTCGCGGTCGAAGATGCGAACACCAATGACGGTGCCGGACTCGCCGTGCGGAACCTTCAGCGAGGTGTCGCGCACTTCGCGCGACTTCTCACCGAAGATGGCACGCAGCAGGCGCTCTTCCGGGGTCAGTTCGGTCTCGCCCTTAGGGGTGACACGGCCTACCAGCACGTCGCCGGCCTCGACCTCGGCACCGATGTAGACGATGCCGCGGTCATCGAGCTGGGAGAGGATGTCTTCCGAGACATTCGGGATGTCGCGGGTGATTTCCTCGGCACCGAGCTTGGTGTCGCGGGCATCGACTTCGTGCTCTTCGATGTGAATCGAGGTGAGTACGTCGTCGAAGATCATGCGCTGGGAGAGGATGATCGCATCCTCGTAGTTGTAGCCTTCCCAGGACATGAATGCCACGAGCAGGTTCTTGCCCAGCGAGAGCTCGCCGGAGTCGGTCGAAGGACCGTCAGCGATGATCGACTGGTATTCCAGGCGGTCGCCTTCGGACACGCGAACGCGCTGGTTGTAGGCGTTGCCCTGGTTCGAGCGGGCGAACTTCATGATCGGGTACATCGACTCGGTGCCGTCATCGTTCATGACGACAACCAGGTCAGCGGATACCTCGGTGACCACGCCTGGCTTGGCGGCGACAACGGAGTCGCCGGCGTCAACCGCGGCGAACTTCTCCATGCCGGTACCCACCAGCGGACGCTCGGACTTCAGCAGCGGCACAGCCTGGCGCTGCATGTTGGCGCCCATCAGTGCGCGGTTGGCATCGTCGTGCTCGAGGAATGGAATCAGCGCGGTTGCCACCGAAACCATCTGGCGCGGCGAAACGTCCATGAAGGTCACTTCAGCGGAATCGACGATGACAGGCTCCCCGCCACCGCCCTTTTCGCGAACCAGAACGGTCTCTTCAACGAAGCGGCCGTTCTCATCCAGAGGCGCGTTGGCCTGTGCGATGTAGTGCTGCAGCTCGTCATCGGCGGTCAGGTAGTCGACCTCGTTGGACACGACGCCATTGGCGACGCGGCGGTACGGGGTTTCGATGAAGCCGAAGGAGTTGATGCGTCCGTAGGTAGCCAACGAACCGATCAGGCCGATGTTCGGGCCTTCCGGGGTTTCAATTGGGCACATGCGTCCGTAGTGGGACGGGTGGACGTCTCGTACTTCCATGCCTGCGCGGTCACGGGACAGGCCGCCCGGGCCCAGAGCCGACAAGCGGCGCTTGTGGGTCAGGCCGGCCAGCGGGTTGTTCTGGTCCATGAACTGCGAAAGCTGCGAGGTTCCGAAGAACTCCTTGATGGCAGCCACAACAGGGCGGATGTTGATCAGGGTCTGCGGGGTGATCGCCTCGACGTCCTGGGTGGTCATGCGCTCGCGCACAACACGCTCCATGCGGGACAGGCCGGTGCGGACCTGGTTCTCGATCAGTTCGCCCACGGCGCGGATGCGGCGGTTGCCGAAGTGGTCGATGTCGTCGACGTTGACAGGAACGTCAACGATCTCGCCCTTGCGGGTGCCCTGAACAGTCTTCTCGCCTGCGTGCAGCGCAACGAGGTAGCGGATCATCGCTACCAGGTCGTCCAGCGAGAGCACCGAAGCGTTCTCGGCGTTGACAGGAGTCTCCACGCCCAGCTTGCGGTTGATCTTGTAGCGGCCAACCTTTGCCAGGTCGTAGCGCTTAGGCTCGAAGTACATGTTCTTCAGCAGTGCCTGGGCGGCCTCAACCGTAGGAGGCTCGCCTGGACGCAGCTTGCGGTAGATGTCCAGCAAGGCTTCGTTCTGATCCTTGATGCTGTCCTTTTCCAAGGTTGCGCGCATCGAATCGTACTGGCCGAACTCGGACAGGATCTGCTCTTCGCTCCAGCCAAGGGCCTTGAGCAAGACGGTGACCGACTGCTTGCGCTTGCGATCAAGGCGTACGCCGATCTGGTCGCGCTTGTCGATTTCCAGCTCGAACCATGCACCACGCGATGGGATGATACGTGCCGAGAAGATCGTCTTGTCACTGGTCTTGTCCGGCGTGGACTCGAAGTACGCACCTGGGGAGCGAACCAGCTGGGACACAACGACACGCTCGGTGCCGTTGATGATGAAGGTGCCCTTTTCGCTCATCAGCGGGAAATCGCCCATGAACACGGTCTGCTGCTTGATTTCGCCGGTTTCATTGTTCATGAATTCGGCCTTGACATACAGCGGTGCCGCGTAGGTGGCGTCGCGGTCCTTGCACTCTGCGATCGAGTACTTAGGATCAGCGAACTCCGGATCCGAGAAGCTCAAGGACATGGTGTCCTGGAAGTCCTCGATTGGGGAGATTTCCTCGAAGATTTCTGCCAGGCCCGAGGTGTTGGGCACGCTGAAGTCACCAGCGGCTTCTGCCTTGGCCAGGCGCTCTACCCAGTTCTGGTTGCCGACGAGGCGGTCAAAGCTCTCGGTCTGCAATGCCAGCAGGTTAGGCACTTCAAGGGGTTCGTGAATCTTTGCAAAAGAAAGTCGGCCAGCGTATGCAGCATCGCGAGCCGAACTAGCGGTTTGGTTGTTAGGGTTGCTCGAGGCGACCAAGATGGATCCTTCCAAAGACCGTCAGGTTTCCGAACGCTTACCGTGCTAAGGTTCCTGCCATAGGACAGTTCCTCTTTTTTCGTCCGCACGAACCCACCGCTATATGAAGGCCGCGCGCGCAAACAGCAAGGCGCAAATTTCTACTCTACCGGAGGAAAATCCGGTTGTCGATACTCGGTGCAGAAATTCGTGCTATAGTTTTCGCCCCCACTTTCGCGCGGGCTGCCACTCAGGTTTCCAAGCACCGCGCCAGCGCGCAACCCGGTCGTACCGCGCACCGAAAAGTGCATGCATTTTCCCAACTGATACCCTTGTTTTCGCGGATTCTTGCGAATTGCCAAAGGTCTTGGCCCGCTGAACGCAGTCTCCGGATTCCGGGCATCAGGCAACGTTATGCTTTCTGTCACATTCTCCTCAGCAGGCATCAGAAACCCCAATTTTTCTCCGCTTCAGCCGCATGGCGAACGTTCTTGGAGATTTTTTTCCGGGTATCCGGGAGGCTTGAAGCTACACGCTCCCCCAGCAGATATAAGCCTTTGCGACCTCGTGTGTCCGGTGGCTTCTTCTTTCGCCACTAGCTATGATCGAGCAAACATCCACGGTTAGGAGACGAAGTGAATAAGCTGCAGTCAGATGAAGCACTGACCCGAGTTACCCTGGACGCCTCGCGCCGGAACATCCCAATCGAGATTGTGCCGCGCGACAAGGTCCGCTCGCTGGAAGAGGCTGCGGACGCCTTGGGAATCTCGGCCTCGGCCTTGCTCAAGACGCTGGTTATCAAACGCACAGACGGCACCTTCGTCTTCGCGCTGATCCCCGGCGGGCGGAAACTTGACTGGGCGAAGCTGCGCGGAATCATGGGCGTCAATAAGCTCTCCCTGCCATCTTCAGATATCGCTTGGGATGTCACGCACTACGAGAGCGGAACCATTACGCCTTTTGGCTCGCACACAGTACTGCCTGTCTACATCGATGCCAGCGTCTTCGAAGAGCCCGTATCGGAACAGATAGGACTGGGCAGCGGGGACCGAGCCCATGGACTGCTGGTTCGCGCCAAGGATTTGGTTAGCGGATTTGATGCCACGATTGCTGATATTTCGACTCCGGAATAACCAGCCCTGGCTTAGCCAAGGCCTTCTTGGCCCAGGCCTGCGACTTGGTCAATCCCTTGATCGTCGCGTTGCGCAGCGGCAGACCCAGCGGCTGCTCGACGAAGCGTGCCACCAGGTAGGCAATTCCTAGCATCAGCACCAGCAAACCGGCCAGCAGCACGTACTTGTTCACGAAACCGTGCAGCTGGTTGATTAGCCACCAACCCCACAACTGGTGCACCAGGTACAGCGGGTAAGTCAATGAACCGGCCACAGCCAGCCATTTGCCCTGGACGTTCTTGAGCGGAGTCAGGGTGCACACCGCCAGCAGAACTACGCACAGGACGGTCAGCAGCTGGAAATGCCAGGCCGGGATATCCATCCCGGAGAGCAAGTCCGCGTCACTGCGCCCCTTGATGCCGGTGAAAAATGCGGCGATGGCAGTATTGCCTGCGACCATGGACCACCGCAGAATGCTGTGGCCGCTTTGATAGATCAAGAAGAGCACCATGCCGGCTGCGAACAGGGCCGCATACTGCCCGGCAATCCATTCCTGCAGCTTGTCCAAGCTTGTGAAATGCAGATACAGGCCCAGAGCGGGCCAAATGGCAGAGAGCAAGAGGATGTGCTTGTTCTTCACGAAGCCCATGGACAAGAGCACTGCGAGCAACACGTAGAAACGCAACTCGACCCAAAGTGTCCAATAGACACCGTCCATATCGGTGACGCCGAATCCAGCCTGCATCATGCTCAGGTTGGGCAGAATATCACTGGCCGAGCGTCCCTCGTTGCCGGAAGGCCAGATCCCAAGCGAGAGTACTGTTGCTGCGAGTACCGCGAGCCAGTAGGCCGGGTAGAGGCGGCCCACACGCGAGCCGATGAAACCAATGACGTTCTTTCCCTGGAGGGACATCAGGATAACGAAGCCCGAGATGAGGAAGAATAGCTGTACACCCAGCTGTCCGTAACGGGTGAATTCGGAGAGTACTGGCCAGAACTCTGCGGCCTGCCTCCCCCAGTGATCATGTCCCCATGCGGTGTAGTGGTACAGGACGACAATTAGCGCAGCTGTAATCCTCAATGCGTCTAGGAGCCCTAGCCGCGGTGCTGGTTTCTGGTTCTGGGTAGCTACGGTTTTTGACACATTTTCACTGTAAACAATGAACTTGAATAAACGCTGTTAATAGAAACGTTATAAAATAATTGCTATGGACTTCCCAGCTTAACGACCAAAGGCCCATAGACTTTCGTCTGTGGACCTTTGGCAATAAGTTGCGAGTGACCGCTGTACTTACTTAACGGTGACGGTAGCGCCGGCAGCTTCCAGAGCTTCCTTAGCCTTCTCGGCAGCGTCCTTTGCAACACCCTCAAGCAGAGCCTTTGGAGCAGCGTCAACGAGCTCCTTAGCTTCCTTCAGGCCCAGGGAAGTCAGTGCGCGAACTTCCTTGATAACTGCGATCTTCTTGTCGCCGGCCGACTCGAGGACTACGTCGAATTCGGTCTGCTCTTCAGCAGCAGCTTCGCCGCCTGCAGCTGGACCAGCAACTGCAACAGCAGCAGCGGTTACGTCGAAGGTCTCTTCGAATTCCTTAACGAACTCGGACAGTTCGATGATGGTCATTTCCTTGAATGCGGAAAGCAGCTCTTCGTTGCTGAGCTTCGCCATGGTGGGCGTCCTTTCGGTTTTTGGCCTTGAGAGCCGATGAATTTGGGTTTACGTTGCGAGAGAACTCGAAAGCTTAGGCTTCTGCCGGAGCTTCCTCGGCAGCTTCGCCACCGTTCTCGTCGAGCTTTGCACGCAGAGCTTCGACAGCGCGGGCAGCAGCGGAAGCTGGAGCCAGCAGCACTGCTGCAACGCGGGCGAGCTGAGTTTCGCGGGATTCCAGCGCAGCCAAAGCAGCGATGCCGCTCTGGTCCAGTGCCTTACCTTCGAACCAACCGGTCTTGATGACCAGCTTTTCGTTAGTCTTGGCGAATTCCGTGAGGCTCTTAGCGGCAGCAACTGCATCGCCCTTAATGAAGGCGATTGCGGTTGGACCAGAAAGCTGTTCATCGAAAGCATCGATGCCAGCATTCTTCGCTGCGATTGCGGTCAAGGTGTTCTTTACGACTGCGTACTTGGTCTCCTGACCAAGCGAGCGGCGCAGATCCTTGAGCTGTGCAACGGTAAGCCCACGGTATTCGGTCAAGACAGCCGCCGACGAATCATTGAATTCCGCGGTAATTTCTTCAATCGCTGCAGTCTTGCTTGGGGTTGCCATAACACTCCTTCCGGGGATTTGTTCGGTACCGTTTCAAAACCGGCGAGGCCATAAAAATAGCCCCGCGCAGGAGCACAGGGCGTTTCAACTTATTCAAAGTCAAAAAATCTATGTAACCTGCGTTGGTCATCCTTGCGGATCTTTAGGAGCAGTTGGAAACCAAATGCTCGACCGACGGTCTTCGGTATTTCTAGTTTATAGGAGCACTCCAGCCCACAGCAAATCGAAGCCGGAGCCAATCTCATGATCCTGGTCACTAGGGGAATTAAATTAGAATGGCGGGACTCATTTACCAACGCTTGGGGAACGCTAGTAGTAAGTCCCGCCGATACAAAAGTTTTGGGGAAACTTTCGTATCTCATCCGCGTAGGGCCTTGGGGGATCCATACGCGGATGACCGAGATACTCGGTAGTCAAAGCTTATCATCGGCTACAGGCTGGTACGAAACATGAATACGCTTTCCAGCAGCCGTGGCCATCGCGCAGATTCCTCGCTTAAAAAGGAAGGGAGCATGCCGATTATCGGCATGCTCCCTCAAGCTAGTTAGCTACTAGACTTAGGCCTCAACGCGGGTTACGTTCGCGTCAACAGGAATACCTGGACCGAAGGTGGTAGCGATGGTTGCCTTCGAGATGTAGCGACCCTTCGAAGCCGAAGGCTTCAGGCGCATAACCTCTTCCAGAGCTGCTGCGTAGTTCTCGGTCAGCTGCTTTGCGTCGAACGAAACCTTGCCAATGATGAAGTGCAGGTTCGAGTGCTTGTCGACGCGGAAGTCGATCTTGCCGCCCTTGATGTCGGTTACAGCCTTGGCCACATCCATGGTCACGGTGCCGGTCTTAGGGTTTGGCATCAGGTTACGAGGACCCAGTACCTTACCCAAGCGGCCAACCTTGCCCATCAGGTCAGGGGTTGCAACTGCTGCGTCGAAGTCGGTCCAGCCGCCCTGGATCTTTTCGATCAGGTCGTCCGAGCCAACGAAGTCGGCGCCAGCTTCGCGAGCTGCTTCTGCCTTGTCACCGTTAGCGAAAACAACCACGCGGGCGGTCTTGCCGGTGCCGTGTGGAAGGTTTACGGTACCGCGAACCATCTGGTCAGCCTTACGTGGGTCAACACCCAGGCGGAAAGCAACCTCAACGGTCGAGTTGGTCTTATCGCCTGCGGTCTCCTTAGCCAGGGCAATTGCCTCGGCTGGAGCGTAGACGTTGTTGTCGGCATCGATCTTAGCCGCGGCGGCTACGTATGCTTTGCTGCGCTTTGCCATCTGCGTTTTCTCCTTATGCAGTCGTGGTCATATGGACCGCGCGGGGTCCTGCCACGGGCGAATCGATCGGATGACCGTTTCGCCTTAGATTGAATTCTTGAGTGCTATCCAGCGTGTGAACAGCGGAAGGCGGGATTAGCCTTCTACGGTCACGCCCATGGAGCGGGCGGTGCCGGCGATGATCTTGGCTGCAGCAGCCAGGTCATTTGCGTTCAGGTCAGCCATCTTGGTGGTGGCGATTTCCTCAACCTGAGCCTGGGTCAGGTTAGCAACCTTGTCGGTGTGCGGAACACCCGAACCCTTTGCAATGCCAGCTGCCTTCTTGATCAGCTCAGCTGCAGGAGGAGTCTTGGTGATGAAAGTGAACGAACGGTCTTCGTATACGGTGATCTCAACTGGAACAACGTTACCGCGCTGCGACTCGGTCGCTGCGTTGTAAGCCTTGCAGAATTCCATGATGTTGACGCCGTGCTGACCAAGGGCTGGACCGATTGGAGGAGCTGGGTTAGCAGCACCTGCCTGGATCTGCAGCTTGATGAGTCCGGTGACCTTTTTCTTTGGGGCCATGTCGGGTCCTTCTTACTCTTGCGTTTCCCGTGGCACAGGAGCGTGGCACGGGGATCTGGCTATCGTGGCGCGACAGCCAAGCGTACCCTCGCATCGATAAGCGACCGATGCGGGGCACGAAGACTTAATACTACTGGATCTTGGTGACCTGGTTGAAGTTCAGGGTCACTGGGGTTTCACGTTCGAAGATCGAAACCAGTACGACCAGCTGTGCGGCATCCAGCTTGATCTCCGAGATAGTTGCGGGCATCGTTTCGAACGGTCCGTCATTGACGATAACCGATTCGCCGACTTCGAAGTCAACGGTGACCTCAGTAATTGGAGCACGGCCTGGCTTGGACGCCGATGGCTGCTCTACTGGATCAACGATGGTGTGCTCAAGCATGGAGAACACTTCGTCAAGGCTCAGTGGGTTTGGATCGTGGGCGTTGCCAACGAATCCAGTGACACCTGGAGTGTGTCGAACAACACCCCACGACGCGTCAGTCAGCTCCATGCGGACCAGGACATAGCCCGGGATGCGCACGCGGCGAACGATCTTGCGCTGAGTGTTCTTGACCTCGACGACCTCTTCCATTGGAACCTGGATATCGAAGATGAACTCATCCATGTCCTGGGTCTGGATACGGGTCTCAAGATTGACCTTCACGCGGTTTTCGTAACCAGCGTAGGTGTGAATGACAAACCAGTCACCTGGAAGACGACGGAGCTTAGCGCGGAATTCTTCCTTGAGCTTGGCTACGTTGTCTTCGCCCTCGGCTTCTTCAGCTTCGTTGTCTTCGCCTTCAGCTTCTTCAGCTGCGCCTTCGATTACCTGAGCGTCTTCAGCGTCCTGTGCTGGTGCTTCGGTTGGGTCGACGTCAGCTTCTACAGCTGGCTCAACCTGATCGCCGGCGGCTTCAACGAACTCGTTTTCGACCTCGTCATTAATCTGCGGTTCGAGTTCCTTGTCGGACACTGCAGCTCCTGCTTTCTTTGACTGAATGACACTAAATTGCCTCGGGGTAATCATACCTCCGAGGCAACAAAATTACTGTTCGACCTTGTTGGTGAACAGGAGGATCGAACCCTGCCCAAAGACGAAGTCCAGGGCCGTCACGATCAGCATCACCACGACCACGAAACCGACAACAACCAGGAAATAATTCACTAGTTCACTGCGGGTCGGGGTGACGACCTTCTTAAGTTCTGCGATTACCTGGCGGAAAAACAAGAAGATCCGGGCAAAGAAACCCAACTTCTGTCCACCCTTACCGGAGCTGAGAGCAGATTCGGTCATGTTCTTCCTCGTTTCAAAAATTTGGCCAGTTGAAACAATCACGGTGTGCCATAGTCTATTCGACTGCAACACACCGTGATGAGATAATTCGCTAAGCGATAAATCGCTATTGCGCAGGGCAGACAGGACTCGAACCTGCAACCTGCGGTTTTGGAGACCGCTGCGCTACCAATTGCGCCACTACCCTTCGGAGCTTTTTACCGCTCCCACCTAGAACATCTTAGCGGATAAAACATTCAGCTTCGTCCGTTGCGATGTCTCGGCAACGAGAAATAACTTTACGCAACGAAATCGGAAATGTCGAACTGACAACCTCCGGTGTGGCGCAGAACGCATTCCCGCGCCCCGTTGCGCACCTTATTGTGTCATTTTCAAAATTGTGATGCTGAAGTGCAAGGTTGCGAACTAAACTGAGGTGTAACAGCTGTCCCCATAGACTTCAGGACGAATCCCCAATGTCTCGCATTTCTCGCCGCATCGGCGCAATTTCCGAATCCGCGACTCTCGCAGTAGATGCCAAGGCGAAGGCTCTTAAAGCAGCAGGTCGACCAGTAATCGGTTTCGGTGCCGGTGAACCCGACTTCCCAACCCCTGGCTACATTGTCGAAGCAGCAGTCAAGGCGGCCCAGGATCCAAAGAACCACCGCTACTCCCCTGCAGCCGGCCTTCCCGAGCTGCGCGAAGCAATCGCCGCCAAAACCATGCGCGATTCGGGCTACGAGCTCAAGGCCAATCAGGTTCTGGTCACCAATGGCGGCAAGCAGGCGGTGTACAACACCTTCGCAACCCTGCTTGATCCAGGTGACGAGGTCATCGTTCCGGCTCCGTACTGGACCACCTATCCCGAAGCCATCCAGCTCGCCGGAGGCAAGGCCGTATCGGTCTTTGCCGGCCCGGAGCAGGGCTACAAGGTTACCGTCGAACAGCTCGAATCCGTACTGACCGAACGCACCAAGGTGCTGCTGTTCGTTTCTCCTTCGAACCCCACCGGTGCCGTATACACCCCGGAGCAGGTCCGCGAGATCGGCCAGTGGGCTGCTTCCAAGGGGCTGTGGGTTGTTACCGATGAGATCTACGAGCACTTGACCTACGGCGATGCAACTTTCAGCTCCATCGCGACCTTGGTCCCAGAGCTCGAAGACCGAGTTGTCATCCTCAACGGCGTGGCAAAGACCTACGCAATGACCGGCTGGCGCGTGGGTTGGATGGCAGGTCCGCTGGATGTCATCAAGGCCGCCACCAACCTGCAGTCCCACGCCACCTCGAACGTTTCCAACGTATCGCAGCGAGCCGCCCTGGCTGCTGTTGCCGGGCCGCTGGATGCCGTGAACGGCATGAAGGTTGCCTTCAACCGTCGCCGCTTGGCCATCGTCGAATCACTGAACGCGATTGACGGCCTGCACTGCCCTACTCCGGAAGGCGCGTTCTACGCGTATTCGGATGTTCGAGGCCTGCTGGGTCGCGAAATCCGCGGCGTTGTGAACAACACCAGTGCAGAACTTGCTGCTTTCATCCTGGAACAGGCAGAAGTTGCCGTCGTTCCAGGTGAAGCATTCGGCCCTTCCGGCTATATCCGCATGTCATATGCACTGGGTGATGCTGACCTCGAAGAAGGCGTCGCACGGATGGCCAAGCTGCTGGGCGAAGCCAAGTAGAAAAACCGCGCCGCCAAAGAAGCCGGGCAGTCCATGATGGACTGCCCAGCTTCTGTGCTTTTGCCGCAGTGCCGTTTAGAGGATCTTGCGGTCCACAGCCCAACGGGTAAGTTCGTGGCGGTTGGATAGCTGGAGCTTGCGCAACACATTGGACACATGCGATTCCACGGTCTTTACCGAGATGAACAGTTCCTTGGCTACTTCCTTATAGCTATATCCCCGGGCAATCAAACGCATGACTTGCAATTCGCGGTCAGAGAGCAAATCCAGCTCCTCATCGATTTCTGCCACCGAACCGCTGCTGCCAAAGGCGTCCAGGACGAACCCGGCCAAGCGTGGCGAGAACACGGCATCTCCCCCGGCCACGCGACGTACTGCATCGGAAATTTCGGCCCCGGAAATGCTCTTGGTGACATACCCGCGAGCACCGGAACGGATGACCGTCACTACGTCCTGTGCTGCGTCGGAAACGCTCAATGCCAGGAAACGCGTGGATCCCAGCAGCCCGGTGCACCCCTTGAGCACTTCGGCCCCGCCCCCGCCGCGGCCACCGGGCAGGTGCACATCCAGGAGCACCACATCCGGTTGCTGTTCGGTGATCACCTCGATGGCTCCTTCCACGGTGCCAGCTTCCCCGACAATCTGGATGTCCTGGGCCAAATCGGCACGTAAACCGGAACGGAAGATGGCGTGGTCATCCACCAGCACTACACGGTAGTTCTCAGCGTTCATGTTTCTATTCTTCCTCCATGTTCAGTGGCATGCTCAGCTGCACCTCGGTTCCGGATTCACCGCTCCGGATATGCGCCATGCCGCCTGCGCGTTGCATGCGGCCAATGATTGATTCCCTGACGCCGTGCCGGTCCGCCGGTATTCCATCTACTTCAAAACCGGTGCCGCGGTCACGCACATACACTTCTACTTGTTCGGCCGAGCATTCGATGAATACCGAAATCTTGCCCTCGGCATGCTTCGCTGCGTTCATCATCGCCTCGCGGCTAGCGGCCACCAGTGCCTGCTGCCCGGCAAAGCCCTGAGCATTGCCTACGGATATGACTTCTACATCACGCAGTAGCAGCTGTTCGATGTGGCTTGCCTCGTGCTGGATCTCAACGATTACATCTTCATCATCAAGGTCATGGTTGCCGTACAGCCATTGGCGCAGTTCACGCTCTTGGACGCGTGCCAAGGTTCTCACCGCCGCTGGGTCTTCACTGCGTTTTTGAATCACTGCCAAGGTCTGCAAGACCGAGTCGTGCAGGTGGGCCGCGAACTCTGCACGTTGGGCCGCCGCCTGGCGCGAGCTCCGTTCAGCGATGAAATCGCGCCAAAGCCGAGTGCCCCAGGGAAGCAACACCACGACTGCGCCGACAATGATCGCCAAGGCCGCCCACAAACCGCCGAGCAGGTCTGCGGCTCCGACAGTATTGCCCAGCAGGGCCAGCAGACCGCCGATGACCAGGACCAGGCCAAAAGCCAGGCGCAGCAAGAAAGGCAATGACGGGCGCTTCTTGTGCTCGGTGATACCTTCATCGAACTGGATCCAAGCCAGCACAATACCGGCAATCACGCCCAAGGTAGGCCAGATCAGATCCCAGCGGATATTCCAGCCGGTCCACTGTCCATAAGCCAGGACGGCGAGCGCCAGCAGGCCCGCACCGATCAGCGTGTCACGCCAGGTGGAGTTCCTTTCCCAACCTTCGCGTGGACGGAAGATGCCTTGCTGCACCCGGTTCATTTCTTCAGCAAGGCTGCGTGATCTGGTGCCCCAGGAGCGAAGCTCGTCAGCGTGCGCCTCTTCGGCGCTCGGGACGAATACCCAAAGCCACGCGTAGAGCAGAATGCCGATGCCGCCCAGTGCGGACAATCCCAGGAACCCAATACGCACGTACCCCAGCGGGATGCCCAAGTGCTCCGCGAGGCCGCCGCAGACGCCGGCGATTAGCCGGTTCTCGCTGCGCACCATCAAACGCCGTTCAGGACTTTCCATAGTTCTAAGTCAAGCACGTTCTTGTCGTTTCTTCCCGGTTGATCACCGGATCTAGGGGCACCCCTAGGGGAAGTTCAGGGTATCCCCTCATAGCGCGGGACCCCTGCCACACGAGAACATTGGACTATGAACAACGAAGGCTCTCAACGTCGTCGCGGCTTTTACGACCAGCTGCGCAAATCACCGATCACTCGCCAGGACTCGCAGTGGCTCGGTGGCGTTGCAACTGGTGTCGCCGATTATTTCAAGGTCGATGTAGTGCTGATCCGCGGCATCTTCGTGGTGCTCGGTGTCCTAGGCGGCTTGGGCATGGTGCTCTATGGACTGGCTTGGGCGTTGCTTCCTGATGCGGGAGGCAAAATGCATCTGGAAAGTGCCGTGAACCGGAACTGGACCAGCGGCATGACTGGCGCGGTGATCATCTTTGCGCTGGGCATCTTCCCTGCTCCCTGGTTCTTGGATTCGCTGGCACCGGTCCTGTGGCCCCTGGCTATTGTTGCGGCTATCGCATTCATTATCTTCAGCAGGAAGAACACCCGGTTTGCGCGTCCGGACCAAGCCCGCAATCCGGCAGCGACCGGTGACAGCTCTGCTGCCTCGCCAAGGGCTGCCGAGAAGAGCACTGCGTTGGAGCATCCTTGGCGTGAGGGCGGCACCCAGAGTTTCAATGCGAGCGTAGCTAGCGGGTTCGGGACGAACTACCCGGATGCGCCGATGAAGGAGCACCCCATGAATTCAGGTGATTCTGGCCCAGCGGGCCAGTACGAAAATAGCTATTCGCCGGATCCCGCATACACGAAGGCCTACAGTGCCAAGGCGAATCGCAAGCCGATCAGCCGCCCGATTCCGGGTTGGCTTGGCACCACCGTCTTCGGCGTTACCGTGCTGGTGGTCGCCGTGGTCATGCTGGCCGACTACCTGGATATCGTGGCCTTGCCTGGTTCGGGCTGGACCGTGGCCTTGGCTTGCGGCCTGTTGCTTGTTGGCATCACCATTGTCCTAGCGGCCCTCTCCGGGCGAACCAGTGGAGGCCTGTTGGGTTTGGCCATTCCATTGCTGGTCCTGACGGTGATCTTCTCTGCTACGTCTTTCGAGGAATCTGCCCGCGGGTTCGTTCGATCGGCTACCGGCAGCGACAGCCAATACAGCGCTGTTTTCAGCAGCTCAACGGTTGACCTGACCCATCTGGGCAGTATGACCAAACCCACCACGGTGGAGATCGATTCGGTCTTCTCCAGAATGGATCTGCTGCTGCCGGAGAATGTTCCGGTGAAGATCGAGACCGACGGCGCATTCCTTTCCGGAATGGATATGGAACTGCCGCAGGACCGGCGGTCCTTGCCGGGAAATGCACCAATGCTGACCATTGAAGTAGACGGAGTTTTTTCCTCGTTCTCCACGACCGTGGATGATCCCAGCATCCTGAACCCCAGCAACACGGATTTCTAAGGACTGAGCCCCATGAATACTTCTTCTACTCCCGCTAGGAAATTCCCTACCGGAACCTTGATCTTCGGCCTGATTCTGATCGTTGTCGCCCTGGCATCGCTCAGCCGTCTGGTCTTGCAGTGGAGCTTTGACATGCCGCTGTTCTTCATCGCTATCGTCGCCTTGGCCGGCGTAGCCATGATCTTCTCCGGATTGGCATCGGCCGGCAAGGCCCGCAAATCCGAAGCCGAACCACCGGTTCCCACCGACCCCAATCTCTAAGCCTCCAAGCTTTTCCAACAATTAGGAGTTCTCTGATGGACGCATTCTTCAACTCGCTTCGTTCCATGCCGCTTCGTCGCGGGCCAGGCCGATTGGCCGGTGGCGTCGCCGGGGGCATCGCCGACAAGTTCGGGTGGGATGTCACCTTGGTGCGTATCGCCCTACTGCTTTCGTTCTTGCTTCCGGTAATGGGTGTTGCCGCATATATCCTGGCGTGGATCCTGATCCCAGCCCAGGACAACACCATCATCTTGCAGAACTGGCTTCGCAAATTCTAAATACCGTTCCCGGCTGGCCTGCTCGGGAACGATGCTTGGCATCGCTATCCGGCTAGGGCGAGGCTCGTGCACTTCCGTGACATGAGACTCGCCCTAGTGGCTTTAAGCACGTACAATGGCACGCAGAGTAGATGCTCAATGGCGCGCGGATATTGACTGAAATCCGAATGGAACTCTTTGCTGTTACAGCGTTATCACGGGGCCTGCACGCTCCAGCTGTCGCACAAGGCTTTCCCATTACTAAGCGAGGGCCAATGCGCATTGGAATCATGACCTCAGGCGGCGACTGCCCCGGTCTGAACGCCGTCATCCGCGGTGCGGTACTGAATGGCATCAAAAGCTACGACGACGAATTCGTCGGTTTCCGCGACGGCTGGCGCGGCGTCAAGGAAGGCGACTTCTTCGACCTTCCGCGAACCGCTGTGCGTGGCATCGCCAAGCAAGGCGGCACCATTTTGGGCACCTCACGCACCAATGCGTTTGAAGGGGAACTTGGTGGCGCGGAGAACATTTCCAAGGTTCTCAAATCCAATAGCATCGATGCGCTGATTGCCATCGGCGGGGAAGGCACCTTAGCTGGCGCCCAGCGCCTATGCGAAGCCGGCCTTCCTATCGTTGGCGTTCCCAAGACCATCGATAATGACTTGGACGCCACGGATTACACCTTCGGTTTCGATACCGCTAACCAGATTGCGGTCGAAGCCATTGACCGCCTGCGCACCACCGGCGATTCCCACCACCGCTGCATGGTGGCCGAGGTAATGGGCCGCCACGTAGGCTGGATTGCACTGCACGCGGGGATGGCATCCGGTGCGCACGCGGTGCTCATCCCGGAGGTTTCCACCACCATGGAGCAGATCTGCCAGTGGGTGAACGAAGCCCA
This sequence comes from Glutamicibacter sp. NPDC087673, assembly GCF_044743255.1. Classification (NCBI taxonomy): domain Bacteria; kingdom Bacillati; phylum Actinomycetota; class Actinomycetes; order Micrococcales; family Micrococcaceae; genus Glutamicibacter; species Glutamicibacter sp. NPDC087673. The sequence continues at coordinate 244,723 of NZ_JBIUWB010000002.1, read as the reverse complement.
TGAGCGCGGACGCGCCCCGTTGGTGGTTGTGGCCGAAGGCTTTGTGCCAGAAGGCATGGAAGAAGCGTTCTCGGTACGTGGTCTCGATTCCTTCGGACGCGCCCGCCTTGGCGGCATCGGGGAGATGCTCGCCCCGGTCATTGAGGAACGTACCGGCATCGAAACGCGTGCAACCGTGCTGGGACATATTCAGCGCGGCGGCGTCCCCACCGCTTTTGACCGTGTCCTGGCCACCCGTTTGGGAATGGCTGCGGTGGATTCCATCCATGCCGAGGCGTGGGGCACCATGGTGGCGTTGCACGGCACCAAGGTGCTGCGCGTACCGCTGCGTGCCGCACTGAACAACCTCAAGCGTGTCCCCATGGAACGCTACGAAGAGGCCGCCGTGCTCTTCGGCTAGGCCTGGAGATACACCAAGGGCGTGGGTTGGAATGCTGTTCACAGCATTCCAACCCACGCCCTTCTCTTTGGCCTTTAGCCTTGCGGCGGGGTTCTCAGGAACCCGGTAAAGCGCCCAGCGACCTGGCCGGCGTCGGTCGCCACAATGACTTCCTGCGTTGCCGGGTAGCTCGTTTCGCCGTCCACCACGGACAGAACCGCTTCCGGGTCAACGTTGCGCTTGACCACGGCCAAGGCGATTGGCCCGGCTTCATAGTGCAAAGTCGCGGAAGTGATCCGGCCAACCGTGCGCTCCCCCAGCTTCACTTCGGCGCCGGTGGCCGGCAGCGTGTGCATGGAACCGTCGAGGTCCAAGAAAACCATGCGACGAGGCGGGTGGCCGATGTTGTGCACCCGGGCAATTGTTTCCTGGCCTTTATAGCAGCCCTTGTCCATGTGCACCGCGGTACGCAGCCAATCCAACTCGTGGGGAATGGTCTTGTCGTCTATCTCGGCACCGAAGCGCGGCTCCCACGCGGCGATACGCAAGGCCTCGACAGCCATCATGCCTGACAGCTCTTCGTCAGCTACTGCGACGGCAAGCTGCTCCAACTCCACGATATGCAAGAACCACGGACGTTCCTTGCCCGGGTGATCCTCACGGGAATAGGCCCAACCACCGTCGGTGATTCCGGGCCATGGGTTCTCCCAGACCAGGCTCCCGGCAGTGCCAATCTTGCGGGTAGCCGCCAATACGCCGTAGCTCTCGGAAAGATCATTGACCTCAACGCGCAGCATGAAGCGCATTGAGTTCAGGAACTGCGCCAACGCTGCTCCTGCACCAGGTTCAACGATCAGCAGCAAGCGATCTGCGGTGGCCAGCACCTTCATTTCGTGCTCAATGCGTCCTTGAACCGAAAGCAGCAGCGTCTGGGTGCTGTCTCCTGGCTCCAGGCTGGAAATGCGCTGGCTGCTGAGCGTATCGAGCCAACTCTGGCGGTCTTCGCCGCGGATCTCCACGACATCGAAGTGGCTCAGATCGGCAATTGCCTGGCCCTCAGCGAGTTTGCGAGCTTCGCGGGTAGGAGCGCCGTAGTGGGCTGCGACGCCGGCATCTACGCCGCCAGCTTCCACTGCAGCAGCACGGTCCAGCAGGACCGAACGGTATTCAGTGGCCATGATTAGTGCACCGTGCCTTCCGAGGTGACACGCTTGAGCGCCGCCGAGGCGTGCGCTTGAAGATCCATATTGCCCTTGGAAACATCCCAGCGCCAGAACAGCTCGCCATTGACCAGACCGTAGATCCGGGTTGAGGACGCGTAAGCTTGGGCGTTCTTGCTGCGCAGCAAGCTCTCGGTGGCCAGCTGAATGCGTGGTCCATTAATCAGGCCGTAATACAGCTCTGAGATGCCGTCTGGTCGGACAATTTGCGCCTGGATCTTGAAGCCGTCTTCGGTATGCAGCTTCTGCACATCGTCGGCCGAACGCAGTACCGGGAAGATGTCACCGGGTTCCATGCCAGGACCGGCATCGGCTTCCTGCTGTTCACGGTCCAAGGACCAGAAGCCGGTTTCAACGGCTAGGATCCGCAGCTTCGTGCCATCGGCTTCGGTCAGCCAGGCTTCACTGCGGTATTCAAGGTACGGCCCGCCAACGTCACGGAAGGTGACTTGCTGCCAGAAAAACTCGTCCTCGGCTTCGCCTTCGCCAAGACGGCCAGCACCTTCCCAGGTGCCGATGAGCCATGCGAAAGGTACAAGTTCCGGGGTGAGGTCCGTAGGTAGGTCAAAAGCCATGGACTACTCGCTCCTAAGTCAGTTAGTGATGAAATGAAAACAGCGCACACGTTGTTGTGTGCGCTGTTTCTACTTCTGGCCCTGGAAGAGGCGCTTCACTACCAAGCCTGCGAACCCAGCCATTCCGAGACCGGCGATCACTACAAGTGCCTGGAAGAAAATTTCGATTGCAAGGTAATTTTCATTCATGGCTTCATCTTAGCGCGGGAGGCAGGAGAACTTCGACACGCGTGACGCAGCTAGCATCATATTTGAACCGCTCACCGCTAAATGAAAGCCAGCACTTCCATCGCGTACCAGCTGACCGCACCGCTCATCAGCAAGATGGCGCAGGCAAGGCCAAGGATTCCACTCATGTTTCGTACGCTGCGGCTGACCAAGGCCAATGCCCGTAATGAACCCACCAGCAAGCCGGTCAGCAGTCCCAGGGTCGCCCCTTGGTACCAGAGCATATCGATTGGCAGCGCGCTGGAGGCCGCGCCCAATGCGGCAGCGACCACAGGCGCCAGAATCATGGTCATCCGGTTTGGCAGGCGGGTAACGGCAACCGCACCAGCCCCAAGCAGAGCGACCACGGTTGTGACGGCCAGCCCAAAGCCGTAGGGCACATAAGCACTAGCGGCCCAGGCGGAACCCAGCACGCCCAGGACTATGCCGGTCACGCCAGAAACCACACCGGCCAGCCGCCCTTCGGCTTCTGCCCCGCGCAATACCTGGCTGATAAATACCAGAAGCACGCCAACGGCGATTGCTTCGACACTATGTGACATCACCGACCCGCCTGGCATGAACATGGTCGAAGCCGTAGCCGCCAAAGAGCACAACGCCAAGATGATGGTGATCGGCCATGGCGCATCAGAGCGGACCATTCGTGGCCAGGTATAGGCGAAAATCAGCTGCAAGACCGCGGTGAGCACACCCATCAGCCAGCTCATTGAATCCAGACTTGCAACAACGACAAGCAGTGCCGCTGCAACGAGTCCACTGAATAAAACCTTGATTCTCAAATTCTGATTCCTGACGGTAATGTGTCCGCACTTGCGTGTTCACATGCGTGCTTCAACTGATTCATTCCTTATACTGTGACACGTAAAAGTGATTTTTTCGCAACTATCTGGCAGGAGGAAGACCGATTGGCTCACCTACTGCTATTAAGTAATCATGCCGAAAATGCCGCTGAAGTTCTTCCGGCACTCGAACTGTTATTGCACGAGATTTCTTTCTTCCCTGCAACAACGGAGTCGCTGAGCCAAATCCCTGAGTGCGACGCGGTCATCCTCGATGCCCGTACAGATCTCATTCCGGCGCGCTCCCTGGCGCAGTTATTGCACGCCAATTTGAATCTGCCCTTGCTGCTGGTTGTCAGCGAAGGCGCACTGGGCATTTTGAACTCGGATTGGTTTGCGACTGATTTCCTGTTGCCTTCCGCCATCCCTGCCGAGCTTGATGCACGCATCCGCCTGATGCTCTCCGGAGCCACGGTTCCCGCCCCCGCACCGGTGGCCGCTGAAAGCACTTCGGGCCTGCGCATCGATGAGTTGAGCTACACCGCCCGTATCGATAACCGCATGCTGGACCTGACATACAAAGAGTTCGAACTGCTCAAGTACCTGGCACAGTTCCCCGGCCGAGTCTTCACCCGCGAACAGCTGCTGCATGAAGTGTGGGGATACGACTACTACGGAGGCACCCGTACCGTAGACGTGCATGTGCGACGTTTGCGCGCGAAACTCGGCACCGATCATGAACAGCTCATCGGAACGGTGCGCAACGTCGGCTACCGCTTCCACACCGAATCATAACTTTCAGATAACTCCTACCCACTTCGCACATTTTACGACTATCGTGAAATGCATGAGCGAACTGCCACAGAACACTGTTTCCATCCAGCACGTCCCCGGTGAGCTTGATGAACGGGCGCTATCCGACGTGCGCCAGCTAGCCCTCGATGCGCAGAAAGCCGATGGCAACCCGCCGTTGAGCGACCAGACCCTGGTGGCATTGGCAGCCGATGAGCCTAGCCAGAATCTGCTTGCCCTGCTGGCTGAAGCCGGCGAAGGCGCGGAGTCGACGTTGGCCGGCGTTGCCATCGCGGTTCGGGAATCCCCGGATCAGCCTTGGGTCCTGGAACTGGTAGTCCACCCCGAGCATCGCCGCGCTGGCATTGGCCGGGCCCTGCTGGGCAAGCTCGGTGAGCTACTGGATCTCTCGAAGATCCAGGCGTGGGCGCACGGCGACCACGATGCAGCCAAGAAGCTGGCCGCAGGTGTGGGCCTGGACCGCGTACGCGAGCTGTTCCGGATGCGCCGCGAAGGCACCGATTACCTTGAAGAGCCTGCGATTGATCGCCGGATTACGGTCCGCACCTTCCGTGTTGGCGAGGACGAGCCGCAATGGCTGGAAGCTAACGCCAAGTCCTTCGTGCATCATCCCGAGCAAGGTTCGCTGACCCTCAATGACCTCGAAGCGCGCATGTCCGAGGACTGGTTCGACCCATCCGGCTTCTTCTTGGCCTTTGACGCGGAGGAGAATCTGCTCGCCTACCACTGGACCAAAATCCATCCTGCTACCGCAGACGCGGTCCGCCCCACCGGCGAGGTTTACGTTGTCGGCGTCGTTCCCGAAGCGCAAGGACTAGGCCTGGGCCGGTCCTTGACCACCACCGGCATCAACTACCTGCTGGAACTGGGCGTCGATGCGGTGATCTTGTACGTGGATGCCGATAATGAAGCTGCAGTTAAGCTCTACCGCTCGCTGGGCTTCACACTTTGGGATGCGGACATTATGTACGGTCCGCAGAAGATAGACTAGGGGTACCGGCAGTCCCTGATTTATCGCGACTGCCGCCAGCGGTGTCTTTAGCGTCCACTTGCAGGAAAGAAGTGAGTTCAGCCGATGAATAGCTACCCCAAGGAAACTGGTACTCAACTACGTGATGTTCCTTCCTCGAAGGTCAATGAAGATCGTATAGAGCCAGCAGATTCGCTACCGGATCTGCATCCTGATGGCGGATTCAAAAATGAGCGTTTCCTTGACCGTGAGCTCAGCTGGCTGCATTTCAACGCCCGCGTTCTGGAGCTGGCCGAAGACACCGATCTGCCCTTGCTTGAACGGGTGAACTTCCTGTCCATCTTCGCCTCGAACCTTGATGAGTTCTTCATGGTTCGCGTTGCCGGGCTGAAGCGCCGCATCCACGCTGGACTGGCGGTGCCGGCGGCTAACGGAATGAACCCGGTAGACCAGTTGGAGTTGCTGCTATCCTCGGCCCACGCGCTGCAGACCCGCCATGCCAAAGTCTTCGCCGACTCGGTATACCCCGATTTGGCCGAGCAGGGTATCCGCATCACCACCTGGGAAGACCTCTCGGCATCCGAGCGTGACCTGCTTTCCAAGTGGTTCGTTTCCCAGGTATTCCCGGTACTCACTCCGCTGGCGGTTGACCCTGCTCACCCATTCCCGTACATCTCCGGGCTGTCGCTGAATCTGGCTGTGGTGGTCCGCAACCCGCTGACCGGCAAGGAACTATTTGCCCGCTTGAAGGTGCCAGACACCATCGCCCGCCTGATCAGCATCGACGGCACCCGCGCGGCGCACTCTTCGTTGCGTACGGCCCGGTTCATCCCGCTCGAAGCACTTATTGCGGTGCACTTGGAGCTGTTGTTCCCGGGGATGGAAATCGTCGAGCACCACTTCTTCCGTGTCACCCGCAACGAGGACCTGGAAGTTGAAGAGGACGATGCAGAGAACCTGCTGCAGGCGCTGGAGAAGGAATTGCTGCGCCGCCGCTTCGGTCCTCCCGTTCGCCTGGAAGTCGCCAATGACATCAACCCTGAAATCATGGAGCTGCTCACCCGCGAGCTCGGTGTTGAAGAGGACGAGGTTTTCAAGCTTCCCACCCCATTGGACCTGCGCGGTTTGGGCGTTATCGCGTCGCTGGACCGTTCAGAGCTTCACTACACCAAGCATGTTGGCCATACCTCGAACTACCTGAACGAGTCAGAAACTGCCAAAGCCGCCAATGTGTTCGCGGCCGTTCGGCGCCGCGACATCCTGCTTCACCATCCCTATGATTCCTTCTCCACCAGCGTGCAGGCCTTCCTGGAACAGGCCGCAGCTGATCCGAAGGTCATGGCCATCAAGCAGACCCTGTACCGCACCAGCGGCGACTCGCCCATCGTCGATGCGCTGATTGATGCGGCCGAAGCTGGCAAGCAGGTTCTGGCCCTGGTAGAAATCAAGGCCCGCTTCGACGAGCAGGCCAACATCTCTTGGGCGCGCAAGCTGGAACAGGCGGGCGTGCACGTGGTCTACGGCATCGTGGGCCTGAAAACCCACTCCAAGCTCTCCTTGGTGGTTCGCCGCGAAGGCGACAAGCTGCGCCGCTATTGCCACATCGGCACCGGCAACTACCACCCGCGCACCGCGCGGTATTACGAAGACTTCGGCCTGCTCACCTGCGACGACGAAGTTGGCGAGGATATCTCCAAGCTGTTCAACCAGCTTTCGGGCTACGCCCCGCGCTCGACCTACAACCGCCTGCTGGTTGCTCCGCGCTCGGTACGCACCGGCTTGCTGGCGCATATCGAGAAGGAGATAGTCAACGCCGCGGCCGGCAAGCCGGCAAAGGTCGTCATCAAGGTCAATTCCATCGTGGATGAAGCCATCATCGATGCGCTGTACCGGGCCAGCCAGGCAAGGGTCAAGGTGGAAGTCATCGTTCGCGGCATCTGTGCCCTGCGCCCGGGAGTGCCGGGACTGAGCGAGAACATCGAAGTACGTTCCATCTTGGGCCGGTTCCTTGAGCACAGCCGCGTGTTCATGTTTGAAAACGGCGGAGATCCACTGGTGTACATCGGCTCCGCCGACATGATGCACCGCAACCTGGATCGTCGCGTGGAAGCCCTGGTCTCGCTGCGCAACCAGGAGGACATTGATCGCATGATCACCCTGCTGGCCCGCTACATGGACGACAAAACCGCTTCGTGGCACCTGAACTCCGATGGCGACTGGATTCGCCATTACCAGGACGAGGATGGCAAGGCGCTCTCGGACGTCCAATTCTGGTTAGTTGAAGAACATGCCCGCCGACGAAACAGTGGACGTAATAGCTAGTGACCGAACCAGAGCTGCGCGATACCCGCACCAGGGCTCGTGACATCATCCGTTCTGCAGATGCCGAGGAAATCCGCCTTGGCGAATACGACATCGTGGCCGCCGGGGCAATCCCCTGGCGCGTGAAGGACGGCAAACTCCAAGTTCTCCTGATCCACCGCCCAAAGTACGATGACTGGTCCTGGCCCAAGGGCAAACTGGATCAGGGTGAATCCATCGCCGAGTGTGCGCTGCGCGAGGTCCGCGAGGAAATCGGGTTGCGCATCACCTTGGGCATCCCGCTTTCAGCCACCGCCTACTCCGTGGGCCAGAAAACCAAGGTTGTCTACTATTGGGCAGCCAAGACCGATGCGCAGACGGTAATTGAGCCTGATGGCGCGGAATGCGACGAGGCTCTTTGGACCAGTCCCAAGAAGGCTGCCAAAATGCTGTCCATTGCCACGGACAACCAGCCGCTGTCCGATCTGGTCCTGGCCTATGAAGCCGGCGTGCTCGATACGCACCCGGTGCTCATTGTCCGCCATGCCAAGGCCAAGCCTCGTGGCAACTGGACTCGTGCCGAAGGAGACCGCCCGCTGGCGGCGACGGGGCGACGCCAGGCGCAGGCAGTTTCCCGGATGCTCGAAGCATGGAAGCCGATGCACGTGGCCTCTTCCCCGTGGATGCGGTGCGTCCAGACGATCACTCCCTATGCCGCCTTGCACGCCTTGAAGCTCAAGAGCATTAAAGCCCTGACCGAACATGCGGCGACACGCAATCCGGAGCGGGCACGCAAGGCCGTGCAAAAACTCTTCGACAAGTACCGTTCCCAGGTGATTTGCACCCATCGCCCGGTGCTGCCCTTCGTGTTGGAGGTTCTTGCCCAGAACTCCACTGACGAACTGGCCATGGCCCTGCCGGACCAGGATCCCTATTTGGAACCGGGGTCCCTGATCGTTGCGCAGCAGGTCCAATCCGGCAGCCCGCGAATTGTCTCCTTTGAGATTCATACGCCGTACCACGATTAGCCTGATGCGGCTGAAGCCCGGCATTGCATGCCGGGCTTCAGTGTTCTCTCAGGGCGTGGCACCAGCCGTTGCATCTGCCTCCGATTAGGGATAAGACTATGAATAGGAGACACGTCACAGCCAAGAATGAGGTAATGCCATGACTGCCCAGCAACCGAACCAGCCAGTCGAGAAGATTGTGCACCATGGACTGCGTTTGGATCACGATGCCAGCCGCGGCCGCTATTCGCTGTGGCACGGTTCCACTTTTATCGGTTTCCTCGGCTACTACGAAGAAGATGGCATCGCCACCATCCAGCACACCATAGTCAATGAGGAATTCGGCCGTCGCGGATACGCTCGCGCGCTGGTGACCTTGGTTCTGGACAAGTTCCGCGACAAGGGGCTGAAGATCATTCCGGAGTGCAGCTACGTCCAGGACTACCTGCGCCGCTACCCGGAGTATAACGACATGGTGGCTGCGAGCTAGGCACGAGTGCGAGCAGCATCATCAATGCGCTTAGTTCCAGGAGCTTTCCGTTTGATCTAAACTGGGACGTGTGAATATGCCAGCGCCGACCACCAGCACGACAGGTAAGATGACGACTCCAATCGCAACCCCTTATGAAGATCTGCTTCGAGACGTGCTGGAGAACGGCGCCTCCAAGGAAGACCGCACCGGAACTGGAACGCTGTCGGTATTCGGCCGCCAGATCCGCTTCGATCTGAAGGATTCTTTCCCGCTGGTCACCACCAAACGCGTGCACTTCAAATCCGTGGCAGCAGAACTCTTGTGGTTCCTGCGCGGCGAATCCAATGTGAAGTGGCTGCAGGACCAGGGCGTGCGCATCTGGAATGAATGGGCTGACGAAGCCGGCGAACTCGGACCGGTCTATGGTGTCCAGTGGCGCAGCTGGCCAACTCCCGATGGCGGCCACATTGACCAGATCTCCCAGCTGGTCGACTCGCTGCGGAACAATCCGGACTCCCGCCGCCACATCGTCTCGGCGTGGAATGTCGCAGAGATCCAGAATATGGCGTTGCCTCCATGCCACGTGTTCTTCCAGTTCTACGTGGCCGAGGGCAAGCTCTCCTGCCAGCTCTACCAGCGCAGTGCAGACATGTTCCTGGGCGTACCGTTCAACATCGCTTCCTACGCACTGCTCACGCGCATGCTTGCCCACCAGCTCGATCTGGAGCCAGGCGAGTTCATCTGGACTGGTGGCGACGTGCATATCTACACCAACCACTTGGAACAGGTCAAGGAGCAGCTCTCCCGCGATCCCTACCCATACCCGACGCTCAGCTTCAATTCCAAGCCCGAGTCGATCTTCGACTACACGCTGGAAGATTTCAGCATCAATGACTACCAGCACCACCCGACGATCAAGGGAGCCGTAGCGGTATGACTCCCAAGCCTCGCCACGCACACGACGTTGAACCGCTGGTTGGCGCCATTTGGGCCCAAGCCGAGAACGGCATTATTGGCGCTGACGGCGCCATGCCATGGCACGTTCCCGAGGACCTGGCCCATTTCAAGCGCACGACCGCTGGCCATCCAGTGATCATGGGTCGTGCCACATGGAATTCCTTCCCGGCGAAGTTCCGTCCATTGCCAGGACGCACCAACATCGTGCTGACCACGCAGGCTGATGCCCACGCGCAGCTGCGCAAGGATGGCGCACTCCCCGTCTCCAGCTTGGAAGAAGCCATCGCGTTGGCACAGCGCAGCGCCGGCGGCGAAGAAGTATGGATCATTGGCGGCGGAAAGGTCTATGCCCAGGCACTGGCGCTGCTGGACGTCGCGGTGATTACCAAGCTCGATGCCTCCCCTGCTGGAGATACCTCCGCACCGAAGCTCACCGCTGACTTCGCTCTGGGCGCATCCGATCCGTCCCTAGATTCGGAAGCTGCCCACTGGCACACTTCCTCCACCGGTACCCGCTACCGCTTTGAAACCTGGCTTCGCCAAAAGGATTAGAACGACCATGAAAAAATACATCGGAGAGCTCAAGCAGCACCCCGAAGCACTCTTCATTCTCGGATACATGCTCTTCCCGCTGCTGGCCTTGGTGGTGGCCGTACTCGGCTTCTTCATGGTTCTCGGCGGCCACAAGGTATTCGGCCTGATCATGCTGCTGGTCCCGACGCAGATCTTTATCTTCTCCGCCATGTGGGCGATCAAGAACCGCAAGCTGCTGCTTGAGGAAAAGTAAAACTTTCGCTGCACCGAGTCACACCTGAACCCTGCTGGGGCTTGGGTGTGATTCTGCTTTAACTGGTGTAACGAACCGGGCTCTGCCGGATAAACGCCCCTACCATGGATACATGACTTCATCTGTTGGTTTTGTAGGTTACCGAGGCATGGTTGGTTCCGTGCTGATGCAGCGCATGCTCGACGAGGGCGATTTCGTCCAGATTGACCCGGTATTTTTCTCGACTTCCAATGCCGGCGGCAACGCCCCGGCATTCGCTGAGGGTGCTGGGCCGCTGCAGGACGCGTTCGATATTGAAACGCTGTCCAAGTTGCCGATCATCGTCACTGCCCAGGGCGGGGACTACACGACCAAGGTCCACACCGAGCTTCGCAAGTCCGGCTGGGACGGCCTGTGGATCGATGCGGCGTCCTCGCTGCGCATGAATGATGATTCGGTCATCGTTTTGGACCCGGTCAACCGAGCCGTGATCGATGAATCCCTGGCCTCTGGCGTCAAGGACTACATCGGCGGCAACTGCACCGTCTCGTGCATGCTCATGGGCTTGGGCGGGCTATTCAAGAACAACTTGGTCGAGTGGGGCACCGCGATGACCTACCAGGCCGCTTCCGGCGGCGGCGCACGCCATATGCGCGAACTGCTCACCCAGTTCGGCGACATCAATGCGTCGGTGGGCAGCGAGTTGGCCGATCCAGCCAGCGCCATCCTGGAAATCGACCGCAAGGTCCTGGAAACCCAGCGCGGAAACCTGGATGCCGCGCAATTCGGCGTACCACTGGGCGGCTCGCTGATCCCATGGATCGACGCTGATTTGGGCAACGGCCAGTCCCGCGAAGAGTGGAAGGCAGGCGTTGAGACCAACAAGATCCTGCAGACCCCCGGCGACAAGCAGATCATCATGGACGGCCTGTGCGTCCGCATCGGTGCCATGCGCTCGCACTCGCAGGCACTGACGCTGAAGCTGAAGGAAGACCTGCCAGTCTCCGAAATCGAGTCGCTGCTCTCAGCAGACAACCAGTGGGCCAAGGTCGTTCCCAACGAGAAGGAAGCCACCATGGACCAGCTGACTCCGGTCGCGGCGTCCGGTACCTTGGATATCCCGGTCGGCCGTATCCGCAAGCTGGAAATGGGTCCTGAGTACATCTCGGCCTTTACCGTTGGAGACCAGCTGCTGTGGGGCGCTGCCGAGCCGCTGCGCCGCATGCTCGCTATCGCCCAGGGCCGCCTCTAGGCACCTCCGAGGCAAAGCCATGGCCAAGCCCAGAACAGAAATTTCTGTTCTGGGCTTGGCCATTTCCCCTGCGGATGAGCTCTAGTGGGCCCACTCATCCCGGAGTACTGAATAGATCAGCTGGTCATGCCACGCACCGGCGCGCCACTGCGCTTGGCGGATGACACCCTCGCGGGTGAACCCCAGCTTCTCCAGGCACTTCTGCTCAGCCGCATTTTCTGCGGTTGTCGTAGCCTGGATCCGATGACGGGGGTAGTGGGTGAACAAGTAGTCGACGAGCATCTTCTGCGCCTGCGTGCCATGGCCCTGGCCGCGGTACTGGGCAAAGATGCCGATAGCGACTTCCCAGCAGGCCGAGGTGTTGGCCCGGCCCCACGACGAAACGGTGAACCAATCGACTTTGCCGATTACCTGCTCCCCCAAGCAGACCGCCAGCGCGCCATCGGCGTTGCCGATCAACTGGTCCTGGCCGACACGGGCGCGCAGCTTGTTCGTATCCCAGAAGCCGAACCACTGGGCTTCACCGGCGCCCTGCACGGATTGGAAGTTCGCTTCCAGCAGGTCGATATCCTCCAGCGCGAGCTTTCGCAATGACAAGTGCACCCTTGTTTTCCTCCCGTGTTCCGGCGATGGCTGGCATGCTGCTCGCTTAGAGAGCTAGGCCGATCAGCAGCGGCTCATTGACCAGTTCAATGCCAAAACGCTGCTGCACGCCGGCGCGAACTGCCCGCGCAATGGCCACAATGTCCTGGGCGGTGGCTTCCCCGCGGTTGGTGATGGCCAGTGTGTGCTTGGTGGACAGGGACGCTCGGCCGCCAGCGAGCGCGAACCCCTCGGTCCCCTCCAAGCCGTAGCCCTTGCCGAAACCGGCCTGGTCGATGAGCCACGCGGCGGACAGCTTGAGGAAGCCAGCTTGTTCCGCCGGGTAGCTCGGAGCGTTCTCGGGAAGCTTGCCCATGACGCTGGATTCAACGATGGGGTTGGTGAAGAAGGAACCCGTGGAGTGCGAGTCGGCATCCCTGGCATCAAAGACCATGCCCTTGGAACGACGCAAGTCCAGAACGGTCTGGCGCACTTCGAGTGCGTCGGCGCGTTCGCCAGCTTCGACTCCGAGCCGGCGGGCCAGCTCTGCATAGCGGATAGGAGCCGATTCATTTTCACGGGTCAGCAGGAAGGCCACTTCCAGGACCACGTAGCGTGGGGATCCGTTGGTGCTCGTGCGCTTGATGACCGAATCGCGGTAGGCGAAACCAAGCTCGGAGTTATCCAGCTTGAGTACCTGGTTGCTCTGGCGGTCGTAGGCACGCACCCACGCCAGGGTCTGGGAAATGTCTGCCCCGTAGGCCCCGACGTTCTGCACCGGAGTGGCACCGGTGCACCCGGGGATGCCCGAGAGCGCTTCCAGTCCGCTCAGGCCCTCAGCCAGGCTGTATTCAACGGTCGTGTCCCAGTTCTCGCCGGCGGCAGCGCGCAGCAGCACCTTGCCATTAGGCTGCTCGTCCAGGTGCAGTCCGCGGGTGGCGATCTGTACTGCGACGCCCGGGTACCCCTCGTCGGAGATCACCAGGTTGGAACCCCCGCCAATGAGCAGAACGTCGTGCCCTGCGGTGTCTGCTGCCGCAACGGCTTGAGCCAGTTCAGCTTCGCTGGTAGCGGTCACCAATTGCTGGGCTGGCCCACCAACGTGGGTCGTGGTCAGATTCTTCAGCATTGCTTCAGTTTACTTTCCGTATGGGAACGAATAGGTGCGGCCGGCCGGCGTTCTACGCTTTGCCTGCGCCGCCGGTACGGTTTCCGGCGGCATTAGAGGACAAGCAGAAGGCCACGACCACCAGGATGGAAATGGAACCCAAAGCAGGGAGCAGGCCGATGACTTCAGCCAGCAGTCCCAAAAGCGGCGGGCCACCGAGGAAGGCGCCGTAGCCGATGGTGGACACTACCGAGACGCGGGTCGCGGCATGAACAGGATCATCCGATGCCGCGCTCATGGCCAGCGGGAAGGTCAGGGCCACTCCCATGCCCCAGATGGCCAAGGCCACGAAGGCCAGCGGCAGGTTGTTGCCAAAGGCGAAGAGCAGTACCCCGACCAGGGCGCTGATGGCGCTGGCCCGGATCATGACGACGCGGCCCAGGCGCAAGATCAGATCGCCGGACAGCAGCCGGGTCAGGGTCATGGCGGTAACGAAGACGCCGTAGCCGATGGCTCCCACGCCTTCCTTCGTGTGGTATCCATCCACCAGTGCCATGGCCACCCAGTCGCCGGCTGCGCCTTCAGCCAGGGCCATGCCCAGAACCAGAACGCCCAAGAGGACGGTCTGCGGTTCGGTCCATGCCTTCTTCAGCGAGGTCCCGCTGCTGGTGCGCGGGGTCCGGCTGTAGTCTTCTCCGTAGAATCGGGCACTGTAGAGCACGGTGAAGACGATAACCAGGCCCATGAAGCCGTAGTGGTACTGCAACGGGATCTGCAGTCGGGCACCTAGCGCACCAGCGCCGGCACCGATCACGGTGCCGATGGAGAAGAAACCGTGCAGGGCGGGCATGATGCTCTTGCCCAAGGCGCGTTCCATGGCCGCGCCTTGGACATTGGAGGCGACATTCCATGATGCGGTCCCCAGGCCCTGGGCGAAGAGGAAGATGCCGCAGATCAGGGCGCTGCCAAAGATTCCTGCGCCCACGCCTACAAGAATGAGTGAACAGCCGGCTATTGTCGCGGCGATGCGCATGACGCGGGTGGCCCCAAGGCGCAGAACCAGTTGTCCTGAGACCGAGACGGACAGGAAGGATCCTGCACTCATGCACAGCAGCAGCAGTCCAACGCTGGCGTGGTCCAGCTGCAGGGCATCACGCACTGCGGGCAAGCGCGAAACCAGGGCCGAGATCAGCAGGCCGCTGGCCAGGTAGGCGGCCATCAGCGCGTTGCGCCACTGGGTTACAGGCCTCTGCGCTTCACCGGGAAGTTGCATGCCTAGAGCTGCACCACGGCTTGGCACTTGAGCAGTACCTTGCTGTCATGGGCCGAGACTGCCAGATCGATGCGGGCGGTGCGGGCTTCGGAGTCCAAGGCACCGACCTTGCCCTCCACCGAAATGGTGGTACCTTCGGGATCTTCGACGACTACCGGCTTGGTGAAGCGGGTCTGGTAGTCGATGATGGCCCCCGGGTTGCCGACCCACTGGGAGACCAGGTCGATGACCGATCCCATGGTGAACATGCCGTGGGCAATCACCGATGGCAGTTCCACTTCCTTGGCGAAGCGCTCATTCCAGTGAATCGGGTTGAAGTCGCCCGAGGCACCTGCATAGCGGACGAGGTCCGCGCGGTTGACCTGCACCGTGTGCGATCCAATGACCTGGCCCTTTTCGAGGCTTTCGAATTCAATCATGCTTAGTCCTCAGCTCGTACCAGTAGCGATGAAACGGTGGTTGCGATCTTCTCGCCAGCCACGGTGGTTATTTCCGCGCGGGTGGTGATCATGGCACCGGCACCCATTTCACGGACCTGGTCCACGTAGAGCTCGGCAAGCAGTTCATCGCCGGCAACGATTGGACGGTGATGGGTGAAGCGCTGGTCGGCGTGCACCACGCGGGAGAAGTCGATGCCACTGGCCGGGTCGGCAATCAGCTGCGCGTCAGCGCGCTGGGCGATGATGATCGCGAAGGTCGGAGGGGCAACGACATCGCTATAGCCCAGCTCGCGAGCGGCCTGCACATCGTAGTGCGCCTGGTTGGCGGCCTTGGTGGCCTTGGCGAATTCGCGGATCTTTTCGCGGCCTACCTGGTAGGACTCGCCGGCAGGGTAGATGCGCCCTACCAGGTCGGGGTTGATGCCCATGGATTCTCCTGAACGTTGTTGGAAGTGGCCAGGCGAGGCTGCCGCCGGATACGGGACCCGGGCGCAGCCAAGCGGTCACACGGTGGAATTCTTGCGGAGCCCTAGTCCTGCCCGTCCGCCGGGCGCTTCTTGGCTCGAGGGGCCGCCAGGCCATTGGCAATGCGCCACTGGCGCGCATCCCTGGCGCGGACAACCAGTCCGGCGATGTGGCAGAGCATGCCGATGACCATGATGCCGATTGCTGTGTAGACCGTTGGCAGCGATGGAATGTTGGCGCCGATGATGGCCAAGATGATGCCTGCGCCCATGATGCCCATGGCAGCGAAGACGAGCTTCTTATAGCGTGGTGAGGCTGATTCCCAAGGAGTGTTGGTCATGGTTCAAGTCTAGTTCAGCTCCGGCTGTGTCCGCTCATTGTGGCCGGGGCATTTCCCCGTGACTCCCCCGACAACGCTGGGCCTGATTCAGAACAGGGCGGATTGCTCTTCCCTGAAATCTGCGCAGTTCTCCACGATGGCGACCTCGCGGGTCTTCAACTCGGCGGCATCCAGCAGGCGCACGGTGGTGCCTTCGCCGCTGTCTGCGAGGATGCTTTGCCCCAGCACGCCGCGGATGCGCAGATTCACGGTGTTCCCGCCCAGCGCGGTATTCCAGGCATGCAGCGCATGGGTATCCCAGGCGTCTACTACCGGGCGGGCGAAGGCCGGTTGTTCCCACAGCTCGTCGCGCAGCTGCACGCCGTAGGTTTCCAAGCCCCGCTGGGCGCCAAGGAAGGACCGGGCCCGGCTTGCCGCTTCGGAGTTGATCTGGTCCAGCTGGGCGTAGTCCAGTTCCCAGCTGGCCAGTCCCTTGATCTTGGACTTCTGCCGGACTTGCTGGCTCAGGCCCACGTGTTCAGTGACAAGGTCTTCGAGCACTCGAATAGCGGCTCCATCAGCGGCGCGGGCAATATAGCGGGCAATGACCGCTCCCTGCTGCGCCAAGCGAGTCCATTTGCTCTGGGTTGAGGTGGTACCGACTTTGGTCGCCCCATGGGCGAAGCTTGCGACATACAAGAAGTGCGGCTGCTCCAGGTACTTGCGCATGCCTTCCGGGGCTTCGCCGGTCTTGTGGAAATGATGCATGAACTTCGAATGATCCAGCCGGCGGCAGCGTTCGCACTGGGTTCCGGTACGCAGCGCTTTGTTCTTCGGGCAAGGCAAGGTGTTGCGAGAGCCATCGCTGTTCATCGTGATGTAGCCCAGGCAGAATTTCAGTTCGCCGATGCGCAAGCTTAGGGAACGGTTGGCTTCCAGATATTCGGTGCTCCATTTTTCCGCTTGCCTAAGCCGGAGCATGGGGGCGCGTTCATGCTCTGAGAAGCTGATGCCGTGGCAGAGCTGCCGGTGGTCGCTGGCGAATTCCATCGATGCCTTCCTCGAAGTTACCTCTTCAACGATAGTTCACCGGACATGGCTAGCTCCTGCAAGGCAGGTTGGCCGGCGCCTGCAGCCCGAAAGTTTGCTGGACGAATTCCCGATTCGTTCTGGCCTAATTCCTAGGAGAAGCCCTTAGGCTGGAACTGCACCGGAACCGTACCGCGGGCCGGGCCATAATCTGCTGAGGTGATCCAGGATTTCTGTCCCATTTGATGACAAGACTCGTGCAGTGGCCATCGCAGCTGCCGAGACCGCCCCTTCGCCGGCCGAGCTGCAGCGATTGACGCAGGCTTTCCGCCATGATTTCCAGCGTTTCATGATGGAGTACCAGTTTGCGGTGGACGAGGTGCTGACCAAGGTCTCGATCTTGCGTGAAGAGTTCTTGTATTTGCACAATTACAATCCAATTGAGCACGTCACTTCCCGGGTGAAAACTCCGGAGAGCATCATGCGCAAGGTCTCCCGCCGGAACA
This sequence comes from Glutamicibacter sp. NPDC087673, assembly GCF_044743255.1. NCBI lineage: Bacteria > Bacillati > Actinomycetota > Actinomycetes > Micrococcales > Micrococcaceae > Glutamicibacter > Glutamicibacter sp. NPDC087673. Next base: position 227,282 of record NZ_JBIUWB010000002.1, on the reverse strand, counting down.
TCTCCCCGTCCCTGCCTGCCATTCGCGAGAACATCAGCGACATTGCCGGCGTGCGCATTACCTGCAGTTTCGTCAAGGACATCTACAAGGTTCTGAACACGCTAACCTCGCAGAATGACCTGAAGGTCCTCCAAATCAAGGACTACATCAAGAACCCGAAGCCCAACGGCTATAAAAGTGTCCATGCGATCGTGCAGATCCCGGTCTACTTATCCGATGGCCCGGTCGATGTCGTGGTGGAGCTGCAGATCCGTACCATTGCCCAGGATTTCTGGGCAAGCCTGGAACATAAGATCTTCTACAAGTACGAGGGCGAAGTTCCAGAACATCTAGTGCAAGAGCTTGCCGACGCGGCGGCCATGGCGACGAAACTCGACATGCAGATGCAGCGCTTGCATACCGAAGTCCACGGCCATGATGCCAATCAGGCACCGAGCCAAGAGGCGGATTTCGATACGACAGCGATCCAGGGGCTGCTGTCGCTGGCTCAGCAAGCCAAGGACGGGAACCAGGAGAAGGACTTGGATCACTAGCCGTTCATGCCCTCGAAGGACAATGCTGCTTCGGGGCCGGAAACCAAAAAAGATCCTCGGCCGAGGCCGAGGATCTTTGATTTGGTAGCGGCGCCGGGACTCGATCCCGGGACCTCACGATTATGAGTCGTGCGCTCTAACCAGCTGAGCTACGCCGCCACAAGTGAGAAGCAATCCAGTAGAAGCCAAGAATGCTTCTCACTCAGAGCCCCCTGCCGGAATCGATCCGGCGACCTCGTTCTTACCAAGAACGCGCTCTACCACTGAGCTAAGGGGGCAACGAGTAAATACTCTACACGGATTTCCCGGCAAAGAAAAATCGGCGGATCACCCCGGAAAAGACCAGGAGAATTCTGTAAAACCACTAGTCAATGACTATTTATCCTCTTACTCGCTACCCCGGGGACGAAGGGTGGGACAAAAAGTGCCCTGGTGACGATGCTCACGAGAGTGCTCCTCGCGGTCAATCGCGGATTTGCCATGACGCGCAGAATAGAATCCCGCGGATCATCCCCGGTGGCCAAGCATCGAATTACCCCGCTTGGAACTTCGGAACGCTGACACCCTTTCCCACTCCAGAACCCCTGACCGAGCGGCACTTGGGCAACACCCGATCCACCTAGGCGCCCAGGCACGGCTCCGGTGCCCGGCAGCTGGATCCCGGGCCGTGAACCGGGGTGCTGGAAACCGCCAGGAAGGCAACAGCTCTTTGCCGCCCATTCCGGTCTTGAGTAGGAATATTGTGACCTCAGCAACAAATTCCCGACGGATTTTGCAAACCTCAAAAACCTGTGTAAAGTATTTACCTGTTGCCCCCTTAGCTCAGTGGTAGAGCGCGTTCTTGGTAAGAACGAGGTCGCCGGATCGATTCCGGCAGGGGGCTCGAAATAAGAGAGGCAATCTGGTTCCAGATTGCCTCTCTTTTCGTTTATCCCGCAGATGCCGTGTAGCCACTGCGAGCATGGCCCAAGGCGCACCCCAAGCTGCAGCACCGGCTATCGGCCGCGTCTTGCGCCCCGGATTCCAGGTGCCCCCGGCAAGAGTCTCCGGCCAATGAAAAGCATCCTGGCCCGCCACAGCCGGCCCTTCCCACTTCCTTGATGTCAGGCCCTGACCACTGGGTTTGCGTTTTCTCCTCGCAAGCGTGCTAAGTTGTTCGCGACCACACGGGTGCCCTGGCAAGGGCTGAGATCGGGCTATCGCCGTCCGCGACCGTTGAACCTGTCCGGGTAATGCCGGCGAAGGAAGTGAGTTTCCCCAGTGGAACAAATTGAACAGCACCCTGCCCACACCCTTGCCTACCGTGAATCTGCGGGAATTTCTGTTCCCGTCACGCAGATCCAATTGGCAGACTCCCCCAATGGACAGCCCAACGAGCCGCTGGCGGTATATCGCACCAGCGGACCGGGAAGCGAGCCCACCCAAGGCCTGCAACCCTTCCGCGAGCGGTGGATCCTGGAACGCGGGGACGTGGAAACCTATGCAGGCCGCGAACGCAACCTGCACGACGACGGACGCTCAGCGGTCCGCCGCGGCACGGCCAGCGCGGAATGGGCCGGACGCTCAGCCCCGCCACTGCGGGCCGTTGGCGGAGCCCGCGTGACGCAGATGCACTATGCGCGTGCCGGGATCATCACCCCGGAAATGCGCTATGTGGCCCTGCGCGAGGAATGCGATGTCGAGCTGGTGCGCAGCGAGCTCGCGGCCGGGCGAGCCATCATCCCGGCGAACATCAACCACCCGGAATCCGAGCCGATGATCATCGGCAAGGCGTTCCTGGTCAAGATCAATGCGAATATCGGCAACTCGGCGGTGACCAGCTCCATCGCAGAAGAAGTCTCCAAGCTCCAGTGGGCGGCCAAATGGGGCGCGGACACGGTAATGGACCTGTCCACCGGAGATGACATCCACACCACCCGCGAGTGGATCATCCGCAACTCCCCGGTCCCCATCGGCACTGTGCCGATCTACCAGGCGTTGGAGAAGGTCAACGGCGAAGCCAACGAACTGACCTGGGAGATCTTCCGCGACACCGTCATTGAGCAGTGCGAGCAGGGCGTGGACTACATGACCATCCACGCCGGGGTGCTGCTGCCCTACATCCCGCTGACCGCCAACCGGGTCACCGGCATGGTCTCGCGTGGCGGGTCCATCATGGCCGGCTGGTGCTTGGCGCACCACCAGGAGAATTTCCTGTACACCCACTTCGATCAGCTGTGCGAGATCTTCGCGCAGTACGACGTGGCCTTCTCGCTGGGCGACGGGCTGCGCCCGGGCTCCATCGCAGATGCGAACGACGCCGCCCAGTTCGCCGAGCTGGACACCCTGGCCGAGCTGACCAAGCGCGCCTGGAAGTACGATGTGCAGGTGATGGTCGAAGGCCCGGGGCATATCCCGTTCCATCTGGTGCGCGAGAATGTGGAACGCCAGCAGCAGCTGTGCGACGGGGCGCCGTTCTATACCCTGGGCCCGCTGGTCACCGACATCGCCCCGGGCTACGACCACATCACCAGCGCCATTGGCGCCACGGAGATCGCACGGTACGGGACCGCGATGCTCTGCTACGTCACCCCCAAGGAGCATCTGGGACTGCCCAACCGGGATGATGTGAAGACCGGGGTGATCACCTACAAGATCGCTGCGCACGCCGCCGATCTGGCCAAGGGCCACCCGGGTGCCACAGCGCGGGATGATGCGCTGAGCAAGGCGCGCTTCGAATTCCGCTGGAATGACCAGTTCGCGTTGTCCCTTGACCCGGTCACCGCACAGGAATTCCATGATGAGACCTTGCCGGCCGAGCCGGCCAAGACCGCCCACTTCTGCTCCATGTGCGGGCCGAAGTTCTGCTCCATGCGCATCTCCCAGGATATCCGCGACGAGTACGGCTCGGCCGAGGCGCAGGCCGCATTGGCCGGGATGGCGCAGAAAAGCAGGCAGTTCCTTGAAAGCGGCGGCACGGTCTATCTCGGGGACGGGATCCCGGTGGGAACTCCTGCTCCGTAAATAGCCTGCGGCGCACGAAAAACGCCCTTGGGGCAAGCTTTCGGCTTGCCCCAAGGGCGTTATTCAATGCTGTTCAGCTGCGTGCGACTGGCTTAGTAGTCGCGACGTCCACCGCTACGGCCCGAATCGCTGAAGCGATCCTTGCCGCCGCGTCCGCCGCCACCGAAACCGCCACGTCCGCCACTGCGTCCGCCACCGAAACCGCCACGTCCGCCGCTGCGTCCGCCGCCGAAGCCGCCACCACGGCCGCCACGGAAGCCACCGCGGTCGCCTTCGTCGTCGCGACGTGGGCTGCGGCCATTGTCGAGCTCAAGCTCGATGGCCTCGCCGCCGATGCGGGTCTTGGACAGTGCACGCCACTGGTCCTTGCTCAGCTCTGCTGGCAACTCGACCAGGGTGTGGTCCGAACGGATCTCGATGCCGCCGATTTCCGAAGAATCGAAGCCACCCTCGTTGGCCAGTGCGCCAACGATCGAGCCCGGCTGCACGCGGTTGCGGCGGCCAACGGCCAGACGGTACATGGCGTTGCCCTCGGCAGCGGTCTTGCGGGCACGTGGACCGCGATCGCCACGGTCACCGCGGTCGCCACGCTCGCCGCGCTCTGGGCGATCCATGCGCGCCTTCTTCGAAGGGGACATGACTGGTTCGGTCATCAGCAGCGGGCGGCCGCCCTGGGCCATCAGAGCCAGTGCAGCTGCGATTTCCAGCTGGTCCAGGTCTTCGTGCTCGGAAGCGAACTTCTCCACGATTTCGCGGAAGGTGGTCAAGTCCTGGCCGCTGATGGTCTTATCGATGCGATCAGTGAACTTCTGGATACGACGGTCGTTGACCGAATCCAGCGAAGGCAGCTGCATCTGGGTCACCGGCTGGCGGGTAGCCTTCTCGATGGCACGCAGCAAGTACTTCTCGCGCGGGGTCATGAACAGGATCGCGTCGCCCGAGCGGCCGGCACGGCCGGTACGGCCAATGCGGTGCACGTAGGACTCGGTGTCATGCGGGATGTCGAAGTTGATAACGTGCGAAATGCGCTCAACGTCCAAACCACGAGCTGCCACGTCGGTAGCAACCAGGATGTCGATCTTGCCCGAGCGCAGGTTCTCAACGGTGCGCTCACGCTGCTGCTGAGGGATGTCGCCGTTGATGGCAGCCGCGGTGAAGCCGCGGGCCTTCAGCTTGTCGGCCAGGTCCTCGGTAGCCATCTTGGTGCGGACGAAGGTGATAACGCCTTCGAACGACTCGGATTCCAGGATGCGGGTCATGGCGTCCAGCTTGTGGGCGCCCATGACCTGCAGGTAGCGCTGGGTGATGTTGGTGCCGGTGGACTGCTTGGACTTCACGGCAACTTCCTGCGGGTTGCGCAGGTATTCCGAAGCGATGCGGCGGATGGTGCGTGGCATGGTTGCCGAGAACAGGGCAACCTGCTTGTCCTCTGGGGTAGCTTCCAAGATCTTGTCGACCTCCTCGGCGAAGCCCATGCGCAGCATTTCGTCGGCCTCATCAAGGACAACGTACTGCAGGTTCGACAGGTCCAAGGAACCCTTGTTGATGTGGTCGATAACGCGACCTGGGGTACCAACGACTACCTGGGCGCCACGGCGCAAGCCGTTGAGCTGCGGGCCGTATGGCGAGCCGCCGTACACTGGCAGAACGGTGAAGTTCGGCAGGTACTTGGCGTAGGAAGTGAAGGCTTCGGCGACCTGGAGGGCCAGCTCGCGGGTTGGAGCCAGAACCAGGATCTGCGGGGTCTTGGCTGGACCATTGGTGTCAGCCAGCTCTGCCATGCGGGACAGGGCAGGAAGCGCGAAAGCAGCGGTCTTGCCGGTACCGGTCTGGGCCAGGCCGACAACGTCGCGGCCTTCGAGAAGCAGTGGAATGGTCGCTGCCTGGATTGGCGATGGCTTTTCGTAGCCAAGGTCGGCAAGCGATGCAAGCACGCGGGCATCCAGGCCAAGTTCGGAGAAGAGCACGGTTGGCTCTTCCGGGGTCTGGTTGTCGTCGGTGTTTACGGGCATGTCAGAAGACACGAAGAATTACCTCATTCGTTAGGGGATAGGCCTTGGCCGTCCCCAAAGAAACGACGTATAGGCTGCACAGTCAGATACAAGTCACGCTCATCAAGCGCTCCCCTATGACATAAAGACCCGCACACACTTTGCGGAAAATACAACACGAGAAGGCTCCGGCCTCAAAAATTGGGCTGGATGCGAGAGGGATACCCTGATGTTCGCGAACACTTAATGCTAGCTTGAACAGGCCACTATTGTCAGTGTCGAGAGCGTGTGAGATCGGGCACCGCACCAAAGCACGTAGGGTTGAGAACGTGAAGAAACCACTTTTTCCGCGACGTCCAGATGAGCCCACCCCAGGCGGATTGTTCATCGCCCAAATGCTATGGCTCCTAGCCGGAGTGCTTTTTCTCGGCTTCGGAGGCTTCCTGGCTTACGAGCATATCCAGGATTCCGCACTGGATTTCGGAGCCATTGCGCTGATGATCTTTTTCGCCGCCGCCGGCCTTGCCTGCTGTGTGCTGGGTTACCGCTTATTCACCGGGGACCGGGCCGCGCGCGCCCAGCTGTCCTGGTTGGGCCTGATTACCGCGCTGCCGCTGTTGCTGCGATTCGGCCGCTATTCGCTGTTGGCTGCCATCATCATGTTCAGCGTGGCCTTGATGTGGATGCCAGCGAGCAACAGGTATTTCAAGATCGTGGATCCCAAACCGGCCAAGCGCCGCCGGTAGCCGATCCGGAACTTCGTTCAAAGCACCAAGGACCTGGGTTCCGTTGCCCTTTGCGGGCAGCGGAACCCAGGTCCTTTGCGCTTGGTTCTCACAGGTTGGCGAAGGCCTTATCCAGGTCTTCAATCAAATCCGCAGGGTCTTCGATGCCAACGGACAGGCGCAACAGGTTCACCGGAACCGCCAGCTCGGTACCCTTCACCGAAGCGTGGGTCATCTCCGACGGGTAGTTCATCAGCGATTCGATGCCGCCCAGGGATTCTGCCAAGGTGAATAGCTTGGTGCTCTCGGCAATCTTGCGGGCCGCCGATTCTCCGCCCTTGAACTGGACGGACACCATGCCGCCGAAGCCGGACATCTGCTTCTTGGCAATCTCGTGGCCCGGGTGGTCTTCGAAGCCCGGGTAGAGCACGCGCTCGACTTCGCTGCGCTCACGCAGCCACCCGGCAACCTGTGCGGCGTTCTCCGAGTGGGCGCGCATGCGAACGCCCAGGGTCTTCAGGCCGCGGGTGGTCAAGAAGGCGTCCATCGGGCCCGAGACGGCGCCCACGGCGAACTGTATGAAGCCGATCTTTTCTGCCAGCTGCGCATCCTTGACGATCACTGCACCGCCTACCACATCGGAGTGGCCGCCGATGTACTTGGTGGTCGAGTGGACCACGATGTCAGCACCCAGGGTCAGCGGCTGCTGCAGGAATGGGCTGGCGAAGGTGTTGTCCACGACCAGCAATGCGCCGGCAGCATGGGCGATTTCAGCGACCTTGGCGATGTCGGTGATGGTCATCATCGGGTTCGAAGGGGTTTCAACCCACACCAGCTTGGCCTTGTTCTTTTCGATGGCGGCGGCAAGGGCTGCTTCATCAGCCATGTTCACCGGAGTGTTGCCGATGCCCCAGTCGCCCAGCACGCGGTCAATCAGGCGGAAGGTTCCACCGTAGGCGTCGTTGCCCAGCACAATGTGGTCGCCCGGACGCAGGATGGCGCGGATCAGCGAATCCTCGGCGGCCAGGCCGGAGCTGAAGGAGAAGGCGTGGGTGCCGAATTCTGCGCCGGCCAACTGCGCCTGCAGCGCGTCGCGGGTCGGGTTGGTGCCGCGGCCGTACTCGTAGCCGTTGCGCAGGCCGCCAATGCCGTCCTGCGCGTAGGTCGAGGAGAAGTGCAGCGGCGGAACTACCGCGCCGGTGACCGGTTCGAATTCCTGGCCCGCATGGACAAAGCGGGTGTTTGCTCCCTGATGGTTTTCAGTCATCGATATCAATCCTTTGAGGTGTTGTCTCTAGCGGGTGGAGTAGGCCAAGAGGTCGGCTGCGGTAGCCGCGGCGATCACTTCGCCGCCCTTGGTCAGCAGTACGGCCGGGTGGCTCTTGAGCAGTTCCTGTGCATGTTCCGGGGTGTCTGCGGTGCCAATGAATGGCTTGGCCAAGTCGCCCAGGTCTGCGAGCGTACTGGTTGGTTCTGCGCCAGCCAGCAGTGCGTCGGTGATGTCCCCCGCGCCAATGACACCGCGGATCTCGCCGATACGCGCTGGCAACGGCGAGGTGGACACGACCAGTGCGTCATCGCCCTGCTCGCGCAGTGCCTTGGCCGCTTCGGCCAGGGTGGTATCCAAAGCCACCGTGGTGGTGCCCTGCTTGGCAAGTGCCGCGCCGATGAAGTCCAAGGCGGAGTATTCATCGGTGGTGAAGCCCTGGTCCAGCATCCACTGGTCGTTGAAGATCTTGGCCAGGTAGCCGCGGCCGCCATCCGGGGCGATCACGACAACTATGTCGTCTTCGCCCAGGTCCTTGGCTGCACGCAGCGCGGCGACCACTGCCATGCCCGAAGAACCGCCCAGCAGCAGGCCTTCTTCCTTGGCCAACCGGCGGGTCATTTCAAAAGCCTCAGCGTCGGTGACTGGTTCCACGGCATCCGGCACGGATGGGTCGTAGTTCCCTGGCCACATATCTTCACCGACGCCCTCGACGAAGTATGGGCGTCCGGTGCCACCGGAGTAGACCGAGCCATCCGGGTCAGCGGCAATGATCTTGACCGGGCCCGAGGCGCGGCCGGCGGAAACCTGCTTGAGGTAGCGTCCGGTGCCGGTGATGGTGCCGCCGGTTCCTGCGCTGATGACCGCATGGGTCAGCTTGCCGTCGGTATCGTTCCAGATTTCCGGTCCGGTGGTTTCGAAGTGGCTGTCGGGTGCTGCCGGGTTGGAGAACTGGTCGGGCTTGTAGGCGCCGTCGATCTCGGTAACCAGGCGGTCCGATACGCCGTAGTAGGACTGAGGCGAATCCGGGGCCACCGCGGTTGGGGTGACTACTACCTTGGCACCGTAGGCGCGCAGTACGTCGCGCTTTTCCTCGCCGACCTTATCCGGGGTGACGAAAATGGTGTTGTAGCCCTTGAGTTGGCCCACCATGGCCAAGCCGACACCGGTGTTGCCGCTGGTTGGTTCCACGATGGTTCCGCCGGGCTTGAGCTGGCCGGATTCTTCGGCGCGCTCGACCATCTTCAATGCGATGCGGTCCTTGATGGAACCACCCGGATTCAAGTACTCAAGCTTCACCAAAACAGTGGCTTTGATCCCTTCGGTGACTCGATTGAGCTTCACCAAAGGGGTATTGCCGATCAGATCTAGGACTGTGGACGCATACTTCATGTCAAGAACTTTACCGGCGGTTGTCATACATGTCGTTCCGGCACGTAGCGAAACGTCACGCAGTGGACGGGCACTTTTCATCAGTGCTAGGCAAGCCTGCCGCAAGCTACCGCAGGCACGAGGCTATAGGATGCGATTCATGGAGAAGCCGTTGAGCGCCGATTACGATCCGCACCGCCCCGTGTCCTTGCTCAAGACTCTGGGAATCCTGCGCCGGGGACTGGGCGATCCGACCATCCGCCTGTCCCAGAGCGAAGCATGGCTGGCCTTTGGAACACCGTTCGGAGATGCCACGCTGCGAATCAGCAAGCCCGCGCCCACCGCCCCGGCAACGTTTCAAGCATGGGGTCCCGGAGCCCCATGGGCCATCGGCTCAGCGCCGAACCTTCTAGGGGCGCTCGATGACTGGAGCGATTTCGACGCGAGGATCAAAGAAGGGCAGTTCCCGGAAATTATCGCGCGCACCCGCTCGTTGCATCCGGACTTCGTTCTGCCCCGCACCGGCAGGATCTTTGAGCACGCCGCCGGGGCGATCTTGGAACAGCGAGTGACCGGGATTGAAGCGAATTATGCCTGGCGCTGGCTGATCCGCCATTTGGGACAGCGAGCTCCGGGTCCGGCTCCCGAGGGCCTGATGATTTTCCCCGGACCGCAAAAGCTAGCCTCGATGAGGCGCTGGGACTGGCAAAAGGCGCGCGTTGAAGGACAGCGGGCTAACACCATGGCACGCCTGCTGCAGGTTGCCGGCAGTTTGCAGTGGTGGGCAGAGAAGCCAATGGACCATGCACGGCCCACCGCCAAGGCTCCGGGCACCTTGGAAGCCGCCTTGGGTTCGGTGCCGGGCATTGGTCCCTGGACAATTGCCGAAACCCTGCAGCGCTCCCACGGATCCAGTGACCATATTTCGGTGGGAGATTTCCATCTGGCTGATTTCGTGGGCCAGGTGCTTACCGGTTCCCGAATCAGCGATGGGCAAATGCTGGAGCTATTGGCGCCATACGCCCCGCACCGTCAACGCGTAGTGCGCTTGCTGCTGCACTCGGGGCAGAAAAAACAAAGCTTCGGGCCCCGTTACGCACCGCTGGATCACCGGCGGAGGTAAAGGAGCCCGAAGCCTCTAATGGTTCTTAGGAATCAGCCTGCGCGGCTTCCTCGGCGATCTGCTTGTGCACTTCGCTCATGTCAATGCCCTTGACCGCGGTGACGAGATCTTCGAGCTGGGTCTGGTTCAACGCACCAGCCTGCGAGAACACGAGGACCTGTTCGCGGAACGCCATGATGGTAGGAATCGAGGTCACGTTAGCTGCACGTGCCAGGCCCTGCTCAGCTTCGGTATCCACCTTGGCAAAAACGACGTCGCTGAACTTGTCCGAGGTCTGGTCATAAACCGGTGCAAACTGCTTGCACGGCCCGCACCAGTCAGCCCAGAAGTCCACGAGGACGATGTCGTTGTCTTCAATCAACTTCGCGAAGTCGTCTTCGCTCACATTTTTCGTTGCCATGGTTATACGGTAGCCGATCCTTATTTGAAATACGTAGAAAGGTGATCTTGTTCGGAACCGGGAATAGGAAAGATCCGGGTTGCCATGCATTCCTTCCGCATGCAAAAAACTCCCGGATCCTGGGATCCGGGAGTTATTTTGTGGCAGATACTGGATTCGAACCAGTGAAGGCGTTGCCAGCTGATTTACAGTCAGCCCCCTTTGGCCACTCGGGTAATCTGCCGAGTACGTTCGCTTCAAGAACATTTGCTCTTGTCGGAACGAGAAATAACTCTACAGGAGTTTTTCGATGTTGTGAAATCGAGAGGGGCATTTTTGCTGTAAGCCTGATCACACCCCAAATCCAGGGGGCAAAACCGGTAGGCTATGAAGCGAATCAGACCCGTTTCAACTAGGAGTATTCACATGGCTAGTGATTCCACATTCGACGTCGTAAGCAAGGTTGATAGCCAGGAAGTCGCCAACGCGATGAACCAGGCCCAGAAGGAAATTGCCCAGCGCTACGACTTCAAGGGCGTCGGCGCTGAAGTTGATTTCAGCGGCGAGAAGATCCTGATGAAGGCCAACTCGGAAGAGCGCGTCAACGCAGTACTGGATGTTTTCCAGTCCAAGCTGGTCAAGCGCGGCATTTCCCTGAAGTCATTGGATGCCGGCGAGCCATTTGCATCCGGCAAAGAATACCGCATCGAAGCAAGCATCAAGGAGGGCATCGCCCAGGATGTCGCCAAGAAGATCAACAAGCTGATTCGCGATGAGGCGCCTAAGGGCATCAAGTCAACCATTCAGGGTGACGAGCTGCGCGTCTCTTCCAAGTCCCGCGATGACCTGCAGGCCACCATGGCTCTGCTGCGCGACTTCGAAGAAGCGGATCTGCAGTTCGTGAACTTCCGCTAGGACTGACCCAGCGTTAGAAATCACGTGATACACAGCGAGGGCTGTTTCCCATTCACCATGGGAAACAGCCCTCGCTGCCATTCTGCGCACCACTGGATCATGGACCCGGGAAGGATCAGCGCTGATCCTCGTCGCGCTTCTGCTTCTTCAGCCTCTTTGCTTCTTCGCGGGCCTTCTTCGCGTAGTACTGTTCACGAGTCCTTTCCCTGGCCCGCCGCTTGATATCAGCAACATCATCAGCGAAGTGGTCCTGGGTCATGGCTTTGAATTCATTGAACTTCGCGGCCATCTCTTCCGGCGAAGGTCCCGGCACCCATGGTTTGATCCAGAGGATCTCAGCGGCGTTGCATGCGGCAACGAGCACTGTCACAAAACTGCTATCACGCAATGAGCTGGTAACTGCATAGGCCGCAGCAAAGCTGACCACGATGGACACCACGAATGGAAGGACGACGTACAGCACTCCCCCGGGGTTGGGACGGCGTTCTTTCAGGACAATCGGTCGAACGATGATGGCGCCGAGGATTTCCGAGAGGAGATACGAGATCGCCAGCGCGATAGCGAATGTGCCGAAAGCAGTGTGGAGGGCAATCCATGATGAGCAAATCCAGGCCGCAAGCAGGCAAGCCAATCCTTTGACCGTTCCGGTGGCCAGTTGACCGGCTATGGCATCCCCAAGCCTGGGCAGAAGTGCCGCGTCGTCGTCTCGCATCCTTGCTCCTTGCTCCTTGCTCCTTGCTCCTTGCTCCATCATCAGACGGCAGAGAGTCTTCTCTTCGGTGCCGCTACGATCAGCCTATCTTTGCTTGACTAGGGCAGACAAAGATCTTCGCCTCATCCTTTAGTAGGAGGGTCGATAACTATCAGTTCAACGGGAAAGGCCCAAAACAAGCTTAAGGCCGCATCTCCATATGAGATGCGGCCTTAAGCCCAGGAGCTGCTTTGCACTTAGTACCCGCGTCCGCCAGCCATCGCTTCAAGCCGTGCGATGCGATCCTCCATTGGCGGGTGGGTGGAGAACATGCGCTTGAGGCGCGAGCCGAATGGATTGGCGATCATCAGGTGCGAGCTGTTGACCAGCTTCTGGTCGTTGGAAGCCAGCGGAGCCTGCGTAATCCCCGATTCCAGTTTCCGAAGCGCGCTCGCCAACGCCAGCGGATCATTGGTCAGCTTGGCTCCGTCCTCGTCTGCATCATATTCGCGGGTGCGGCTCACGGCCATCTGGATGATCGACGCTGCCAGTGGCGCCAGCAGGGAAAGGGCAATCAAGGCGATCGGATTCACCCCGCGGTTGTCATTGCTGTTGCCGCCGCCGAAGAACATCAGGAACTGGGCAACGGAGGTGATGACGCCCGCAACCGCGGCGGCGACCGAAGAAGTGAGGATGTCCCGGTTGTAGACATGCATCAGCTCGTGGCCCAGCACCCCGCGCAATTCGCGTTCGTTCAGCAACTGCAGGATGCCTTCGGTGCAGCACACCGCCGAATTCTGCGGGTTGCGGCCGGTGGCAAAGGCGTTCGGCGAAGTGGTTGGCGAAACGTACAGTCGCGGCATCGGTTGCTGCGCGTTCATCGACAGCTCACGCACGATTCGGTACATTCCCGGCTGTTCCGCTTCGCTGACCGGGTAGGCGTGCATCGAGCGCAGAGCCAGCTTGTCGCTATTCCAATAGCTGTAAGCAGTAGTTCCGAGGCCGATCAAGGCAAATATCCAAATGAACATTGAACGGCCGGTACCCGCGGATATCAGCGAGCCAATGGCCAGCAGCAGGGCAAACATTCCGCCCATCAAAAAGGCGGTTTTGAGTCCGTTGTTATGTCCATGCACGGCGATGCACTCCCTCAATGAAGCAAACCAAGTTGGTGTTCTCTAGTCTAGTCAACGACTGGAATTCCATTTATGTTCCTGTGAAAATATCACAGTGCCGTGTGGAATGGCAGGCACCGCCGGCCCAGGGGAATATCCAGACGGCGGGAACGTTGTAGTTTTAAGATGCGGTTCCACAACTTGTTTCCCGGTGGGCCGCTCCCTTGATCCATTTTGTTTCTGAAAGTGTGCGCCCTGCATGTCCGTAAGTACCGCTAAACCGATCCGTTCAGAACATAGCTACGGACTGATCCAAGGCACCGCCGCGTACCTGATTTGGGGCATGCTCCCGGCTTACTTCCTATTGCTGCCTGACATCTCGGCCTTCGAATTCGTTGGCGTTCGCGTGATCTTCTCGCTGGTTTTCTGCCTGCTGCTGCTGGCGTTCACGCGCCAGGTCAAGCAGTTCCTTGGGATGTTCAAGGATTCCAAGACCATCTGGCAGTTGGGACTGGCCAGTGTTCTGATTGCAGCTAACTGGACTCTCTATGCACTGGCGGTCTTGACCGGACATGTGCTGGAAGCCTCGCTAGGCTACTTCATCAACCCGATTGTGGCAATTCTTCTGGGTGTTGTCGTCCTGAAAGAAAAATTGCGTCGGCTGCAATGGATCGCTGTTGCCATAGCCACCGTTGCTGTACTCGTCTTGACGATCGGCTTGGGACAGGTCCCTTGGATTTCCCTCGGTTTGGCTTTCTCCTTTGGCTTCTATGGCCTGGTAAAGAACAAAGTGGGCCAAAGCGGAACTGCACTGGGGTCCTTGACCATCGAAACCGTCTGGCTGACCCCGTTGGCCATCGGCTATCTGGTCTGGCTGGCCGCTGACGGGAAGTCTGCGCTGTTCTCAGCTGATGTTCCTGGCCTCTCGCTTTTGGCAGCGAGCGGCATCATCACCGCCGTTCCGCTCTTGCTCTTCGGTGGCGCGGCTCGCCGCCTGCCTTTGAGCACCTTGGGCTCATTGCAATTCCTCGCCCCGCTCTTGCAGTTCATCCTGGGCCTGCTGGTCTTTGGCGAGCACATGCCATTCGAACGCTGGGTTGGTTTCGCCTTGGTATGGGTTGCGGTGCTCTTCGTGCTCGTGGACATGATGCGAACTCCACGCATTGGCTCCATGCCCGAACCGAAAAAGTTGGTCTGAACGCCCGGTTGCACTCACCGCCGATACAGCGAATGCCTCGAATCTCCCGTGGGAGGTTCGAGGCATTCGCCGTTTAGGACCAGTTTTGGGCTACTTAGGCGACAGCCTTGCGGATCGCATCTTCCAATACGTTGAATGCATCTTCGAGCAGATCGTCGCCGATCACCAGCGGAGGCAAGAGGCGAACCACGTTGCCGTAGGTGCCGCAGGTGAGGATCAAGACGCCCTGGGCCAGGCATTCGGCTGCGATGGCCTTGGTCAGCTCGGCATCCGGTTCCTTGCCACCAGCCTTGACGAATTCCATTGCAACCATGCCGCCACGGCCACGGATGTCGCCCAGTTCCTTGATGTCCTTCTGCAGCGCACCGAAGCGGGTGAAGAACTTCTCTTCGATCTCGCGGGCGCGGCCCGCCAAGTCCTGCTCTTCCATGAACTTGATGGATTCCAGAGCCGCGGCCACAGCAACCGGGTTGCCGCCGTAGGTGCCGCCCAGGCCGCCACCGTGCACCGAATCCAGCAGGTCGGCACGGCCGATAATGCCCGACAGCGGCATGCCGCCGGCGATGCCCTTGGCCAGGGTGATGATGTCTGGCTCAATGCCTTCGATGTCCGAGGCGAACCAAGCACCGGAGCGTGCGAAACCTGCCTGGACTTCGTCGGCAACGAAGACAATGCCGTTTTCCTTGGCCCATTCGGCGATGCGCGGCAGGAAGCCGGTGGCCGGAACGATGAAGCCGCCCTCGCCCTGGATCGGCTCGATGATGATCGCAGCGATCTGCTCGCCGCCGATCTGCTTTTCCATGGCCAGGATCGCGCGCTCGGCTGCTTCCTTGCCGGAGATGTTCGGGTTCTCTTCGCGGTATGGGTAGCTCATTGGCATGCGGTAGATCTCCGGTGCCAGTGGGCCGAAGCCGCGCTTGTATGGGGCGGCCTTGGCTGTCAAGCCCATGGTGAGGTTGGTGCGGCCGTGGTAGGCGTGGTCGAAGGCGACGACTGCCTGGCGGCCGGTAGCAATGCGGGCTACCTTGATGGCGTTCTCGACCGCTTCGGCACCGGAGTTGAAGAAGACTGCACGCTTCTCGAAGTTGCCCGGAGTGATGGCAGCCAGCTTCTCGGCCAGCTCGATGTAGTTCTCGTACGGAGCGACCATGAAGCAGGTGTGGGTGAAGCGCGCGGCCTGTTCGGCGACGGCTTTGGCTACTGCCTGATTCGAGGCGCCAATGGTCGTGACGGCGATGCCGGAGCCCAGGTCGATGAGCTGGTTGCCATCGACATCGACAATGATGCCGCCATCAACCTCGGCCGCGTACACAGGCAGGCTGGAAGCTACACCGGCAGCAACTGCCTTGGCTCGGCGTGCGGCCAGTTCCTGCGACTTCGGGCCGGGGAACGGACCATTGATCTTGCGCTTCTGGTCAATGCGGTAGGTAACGTCCATGTGCTTGTCCTTCCAGAACTTATGAGTGAGCTCTCTGGCCCAGTTTTCTCTATAACTAGAGAGTATTCTCCTGAGCTCCAAGCCACTACGCGGATCGGCACAACACATTTCGTGTCGCATAGTGCATCTGCACAGGAAAAGGCCTCTTCGCTTCAAGCCGGAACTTGAAGCCAAGAGGCCTTCAATCTTGATGCAGTCTACAGGTTCTAATTGCCTGCCGAGCCAGCAGGCTCGATCACATCGTCATCGTGCTTTTCAGGATGGCGATTCAGGCTGATCAAGGCGATGGCCAGGCCTCCCCAAATGGTCAGCATGGAGATAATCATGAAGACAATCGCTATAGGACTCATGGCTAGTATTCCTTCCTGGACACTTCAGGGACTTCTTCTGCCTCGACGTTCGCACGATGCTGATCGAACTCGGGGTCGTTTTTCTTGGAGTTCTTGCTCCAAGGGACCAGGGACAGCAGGACCGCGCCGACAATCAATGCCCCGGCCATGCCCCAACCGAAGATCCCGAGGAACCAAACAGGGTAGTCCTCATAGGGAGTTGCAAGCTTGGTCTGGATTTCATTGATCAGCATGTAGCCCAAGACAGCTGGGCCCACGCCGCCGACCAGGACCATCCAGCCGGTACCCAGCTTGATGGAGCTGTGGCGGTTCAAGTGCTTGGCCAGCTTAGGCAGCATGCCCAGGCCTGCACCGAAGACGATCACGATCACCAGTGCGCAAGCGAGGATGCCGAACTGGTTCACGAACGCATCCATGGTGTCCAGCAAATACAATCCAGTGGTGGTTGGGAACAAGATCATGGAGATCAATGCCACTGGAACGACAACAACCAGGGTGGCCGACTGGCGCTTCCAGCCCAGCTTGTCCTGGAAAGCCGCAACAATCACCTCGAGGATCGAGATCAACGAGGTAATACCGGCAAAGACCAGCGAACCGAAGAACAGCACGCCGATGACGCCGCCCAAGGGAGCCTGCGAAACGATGGTCGGGAAGGCGATGAAGGCCAGGCCGATTCCGCTGGTTGCCACTTCGTCGACGGAGCTGCCGGCGTTGTACGCCATGAACCCCAGAGCCGCGAAGACGCCGATGCCGGCGAGCAGCTCGAAGCTGGAGTTGGCGAAAGCTACAACGTAGCCCGAACCGGTGAGGTCGCTCTTGCGCTTCATGTAGGACGAGTAGGTCACCATGATGCCGAAGGCCACCGACAGCGAGAAGAAGATATGGCCGAATGCCGCTGCCCACACCGAAGGATTCGACAGCGCCTCGAAGTTCGGCGTGAAGAAGGTATTCAAGCCGTCCACAGCACCTGGCAGGAAGACCGACTGGATAACGAGGATCAGGAACATCACGATCAGCAAAGGCATGAAGATCGCGTTGGCCCGCGAAATGCCCTTGTTCACGCCGGCAACCATGATCACGATGGCGATCAGCCAAACGCACAGCATCGGGAAGAAGACGCTGCCGACGAAGTCGAACCCGACGGTGACATCGTCCGCGACCTGCAGGAAGTCGCCCATGAAGAATCCGGCAGCCCCGTCCGGGTTCTTATCCCACGCCTTGGTGACCGAGAACCAGCAGTACATCGCGGCCCACGCAATGATGGCCGCGTAGTAGATGGCGATGATGAAGCAGACCAGCACCTGCCACCAGCCCAGGGCCTCGGCCTTGCGGTTGGCCCGGCGGTATGCCAGCGGAGCAGAGCCGCGGTAGCGGTGGCCGATGGAGTAGTCGAGGAACAGCAACGGAATGCCGGCGCAGAGAATTGCGACCAGATATGGGATCAAGAATGCGCCGCCGCCGTTTTCGTAGGCGACGTAAGGGAAACGCCAGATATTTCCCAGACCAACGGCCGAACCAATCGCTGAAAGGATGAACAACTTTCGGGAGCTGAAAGTTTCACGCTTCTCGGTTGCGAGTGGAGCGCCCTGTGATGAAGATGGAGTGCTCATGTGTCTAAGCTACTGCAAAATTTTCACATTGTGGTCATTTTTCGAGGTCGCGTGTCCATATTTTGAGCAATTTGCTGAATCGGGAACTTTTCGCCATCCCTCTAGAATGGCTACATGGCAATTAGTTTACGCGGTCTTCTGGAACATGACGAGCTCGACCTTCGACCGCTGACTGAACACACTCATCGCGATGGCATGGTCATCACCTGGGGTGCGGTGACCGAGCTGCTTGACCCGTCGCAGTTCCTCACCGGGCGAGAAATCGTGTTGACCACCGGGGTGCGCCAGAAGACCAAGGCCGCACAGCGGCAGTTCGTCAAAGTCCTTGCGGCCAACGATGCCGTAGCCCTGGGTTTCGGCACAGGCCTGGAACACGCCTCAGTCCCGCAAGCGACGGTTGAAGCGGCCCGCGAAGTAGGGCTTCCGGTCTTCGAGGTGCCCTATCAGATACCCTTTGCCGCAATTACCCGGCTGATCGCCGAAGCACTGAATTCCGACCACCTCAAGCGTGTTGAAAGCCTGCTGAAATCCCACCAGAAGCTGGCCCAGACACTGCTTTCCTCGGATCTGGACAGCATGCTCGAGGAACTCGAGCGAATGCTCGGCACCCAGGTAGCGCTGACCCTGCACGGCGAAGTGATCAGCGGGGACTATGATCCTGCACGTTCCTGGAATGAACGACCGGTGGCCACGGGTCTGCGTGATAAGTGCACCCTGCATATTGCAGAACCCTATGTCCACCATCCAGTGGTCGATTACGCGCAGTCGCTGATCGGGCTGGAACTGGCTAATAAATCCCGTCTGCGCGCCTCGCAGCGCCAGGCCAACGGCCAGGTGCTGGAGGACCTCGCCACTGGAGCCCTGGTTGGCGCCGATGCCGCTGGCCGGCTGGGGGCACTCGGCTTGAATACCCAGCGTGAGCACTCTGTCATCCTGGTGCAGGCTCCAGCACAGGTCGAGCGCTTGCAAACCCTGCCGCTGCCCGCCGATCTGTCCTCGCAGGTCTCAGCCATCATAGATGGCCGCCTGGCGATCATTGTCGCGCACAGCAAGCTGCAGCTGTCCATCAAGCACCTCGACGAGTATCTGCTCGCTGCCGGCCTTCCGGCTCGGGTGGGCTACGGCGGGCGCTACCCGAATACCACCGGCATCCGCTGGAGCTACTTCGAGGCCCTGGAGTCCCTGCGCCACGGAGAGCGGGTCAACGAACCCACCAAGCTTTCTCTCACCTCGCTCCTGCTCGCCGCCCACGATGTTCCGCTGCAGGATTTGGCCATCGAAGCCCTGGGCCCGCTGCAGGAATTCGACGCCTCCCACGATTCTGACCTATTGCTGACCTTGCGTGAATACCTCAACCGCGATGGCTCGGTGGGGGCCGTGGCCGAGTCCTTGGGCCTGCATCGCAACACAGTGCGCTACCGGATCCAGCAAATTTCAGATCTCTCGGGCTACGACCCGAATGTGACTAGCGACCGAGTCCAGCTCTGGATCGCGTTGAGTGCCCTTGAGCTGGGCTAATCTCGATAGGATAAAGACATGGCAGACATGTTTCTAGAGAAGTTCTGTTCCCTGGTTCCCAAGTACTTGGAAGACCAGTGGAACGAAGCCGATGGCTTGAGCGCCGAAGAATTGCGCGAAGGGCTGGCGCAGTCAGAGGTCTCAATTCCATTTGTCCTTGAAGAGTTCTATCGTGCTCTGGGCAACAATGAGGATTTCATGGAGGCCTACCACTACTTCTTCGACCCTGAAGAACTGGAAATCGAAGACGGCTACCTCCTGTTCCTGGAAGATGAGGAAGAGAAGTTCGTGTGGGGCTTCAAGGCATCCCAGCTCGATGTTCCGGATCCAATCGTCTACCGCCGCAGCAATGCCAAGGGAAAATGGACCAGCGAGGAAGGCACCTTCAGCGAATTCACCCTGGACATGTACACCTGGGTGTTTGAAGAGCTGGCCGCCGAATTGGAGGACTAGTGCTCCACCGTTCCCATGAACCAGCCAACTACCAGTGTCCCTTCTGCGAGCTGGTCAACGACCAGCCTTTCAGCCAGGACAACTTGTGCGCGCCCACGGATCTGATCTACCAGACAGATCTGGTGGCAGCAATCATGGCTTGTGATGGGTTCGGTAATTACGGCGGGCACGTGATGATCATTCCGACCGCGCATCTGGAAGCGCTCTACGATCTGGATGAGCAGACCGGCGCCGCGATCATGCGGGAGACCAAGCGCGTTGCCCTGGCGATGAAGCTCGCCTGGAATCCCGAGGGCACGAGCACGCGGCAGCACAATGAGCCTGCGGGCAATCAGCATGTTTGGCATTACCATCAGCACGTTTTCCCGCGCTACGCCGATGACGAGCTCTATCGGCAGCTGCGCCACCGGGTATCGATCCAGGATCGGGCCAGCAAAGCGCAGCAGCTGCGCCAAGCGCTCTTTTCCCCCGAGCATCCGCAGCCGCTGGTCCCGGAGAACATCGTCCGATAAGCACGAGGGCATGACGCTGGCGCGAGCGGGCCCCGGGAACGAGAATTCGTTGCCGGGGCCGGCTTGCCACTTATGGGAGACCTCAGGCATTTTCCGCTCAGCACTACGGCCATGCTCCCGGTCTACAGAAATATCATCATTGAGGCGGTACTGCATCTGACAGGGCCCTCATAAGATGAACACATGAATCCCCTGGTCCCGAATACCTACGAACTGATTATTTTCTACATCATCCCGGCCCTTGTGGCCATTGGCCTGGTCATTCTCGCCGTCAGATTCTTTACCGCCAGCAAGAATCGTCCTGGGAGTAAAGCGTCGACCGACGACGGGCAGAACTGCAACGACCAGCTCTAGCAGGGATCTGGCAGCCGCCCTGGGCAAAACAGAACCCCGGAAGACCTTTGCAGTCTTCCGGGGTTTTGTCTGTTCAAGCTTGCCTAGGCTTCGCGGGTAACAACCGCATCCGCGAAGGAAATCAGCGCCTGCTTCACGGTGCCCTCGGGCAGTGGAGCCAAGACGGCAATCGCGTCATCGGCCCACTGGCGTGCGGCCTTCCATGCATCATGGATTGCCTGGTGCGAGGTGACAGCTTCCACAGCGGCCGCCAGTGCTTCATCGGTGGCCAGATCCGCATCAACCAGTTCGATAGCCTGCTGCGCTTGCGCGTCGCCCTCGGCTGCTGCCTGGCGCAGCAGCAGAATTGGCAAGGTCGGCACGCCTTCACGCAAATCGGTGCCCGGAGTCTTGCCCGAGTCGGCTTCCGTGGATGCCAAGTCGATCACGTCATCGGCGACCTGGAAGGCAACGCCAACCTTTTCGCCATACTCGCGCAGTACCTCAATGTACTGCGGGGCGCCACCGAAACGGGCGCCGAAGGCTCCGGAGGTGGAGAGCAGCGACGCGGTCTTGTCGCTGATTACCTGGATATGGTGCTCGATGGCATCGCCGCCCTCGCGCGGACCGATGGATTCATGCAGCTGTCCGAGGCACAAGCGCTCGAAGGTGCGCGACTGCCACATGACTGCTTCTGGGCCCAGCTCGGATCCGAAGACCGATGCACGGGCGAAGATCAGGTCGCCGGCGAGAATCGCCACCGAGTTGCCCCACACCTCGTGAGCTGTTGGCGCACCGCGGCGCATTGGAGCAGAGTCCATGACGTCATCATGGTACAGGGTTGCCAGGTGGGTGAGTTCCACGACGGCGGCGGCCTTGATGACATCGTCATTCACGCCGTCGCCGAGCAGGGAAGTCAGCAGCACCAGCAAGGGACGCACTCGCTTGCCTCCGGCCTCAACGAGGTGGCGGCTGGATGCGTCGATCAAGGGGTCGGAGTTGGCCAGCGCGTCGCGCAGCAGCTTCTCCACCTTCGCCATGCCGATGGAAATAGCCGGACCGAAGTCCGGGTCCTCGGCCAGCAAAGCGAAGCCCGAGGGAAGATTGATGGCCGCAGCTAATGCAGCGGTTTCAGGATTCAGCTCAATCGAGTCGGACACGTCGTGTCCGGCTGCGGTCCAGTTGCTCTTCGAATCAGTCACTGTTCTACGGCTTACTTATCTTTCATCGGGTTGGCCATCGCGGTATGCGAAGGCAATCTGCCTGCAAGATGCACGCAAACATCTCTTCACTCTAGCCGATGCTTTCCACTGCACATTGCTGGCATGGCCAGACCGGGCATACCGGTCTGGTACCAGCGACCTAGGAGGTCGTTTTAGAGTTTACCGGGTTCCCCCGGCACTTCTCACCAGACCCGGCCGATCTCACAGGGGTGACTACGGACACCCGCAAGCCTTTTCCCCCGGCATTGCGCGGTAGGCTTAGCCTTA
Organism: Glutamicibacter sp. NPDC087673; assembly: GCF_044743255.1. Taxonomy (NCBI): domain Bacteria; kingdom Bacillati; phylum Actinomycetota; class Actinomycetes; order Micrococcales; family Micrococcaceae; genus Glutamicibacter; species Glutamicibacter sp. NPDC087673. The sequence goes on along the minus strand of NZ_JBIUWB010000002.1, from coordinate 205,267 downwards.
TCATGTCTGCAGATTCGCCCGTTCTTAGCGCCAGCGCTCATCAGCCGTCGGCTCCTGTTCTCACCAGCATCACCTTTGAATACCTTGATGCCCCCGAAACACTAGTTGCCGACTCATTGCGTCACCGAAGCTTGGTCTGGACCCGCAACGGCCACGGTCTGGTTGGCTTTGGCACTGCGGCCCGCTTGCACACCCACGGCGAAGAGCGCTTTGCACGTGCCCGCGCCTGGCTGGCACAGATCATCGAACAGGCACAGATCATTGACCCGATCGCCCGCCCCGGCAGCGGCCTGGTGTCCTTCGGATCTTTTGCCTTCTCCTTCACCAGCGTCTTCGAATCGCGCATGGTGATCCCGCAGCTGGTGATTGGCCGCGATGAGGAAAAGTCCTGGATTACCATCACCGGCAGCGCAGAGGAACTCGACGGGCTGACCTACCAGCAGGCCTTGGCCCGCGCCGAAGCCGCGATGGCCGATGCGTCGTTGCCGGCGGGCGAACCGGGCAGCATTGAACTGACCAGCGGACAGCTGACCGCCGGTTCCTATCTTGATGCCGTGGATCAGGCGCTGGGCCGCTTCGAGGAACGCGGAATTTCCAAGCTGGTGCTGGCCCGCGACGTGTTGGCGCACAGTTCCACCCCGATCAATCTTGCCCGCGTGGTCGATGCGCTGACCGAGCACTATGGCAATTGCTGGACCTATTCAGTTGACGGCCTGGTAGGCGCTACCCCGGAGATGCTGGTGCGCGTTACCGACGGCTTGGCCGAGGCCCGCGTATTAGCTGGCACGCTCGACCGCGCGGCTGCTGGCGCCGAGGACCCCGGATTCGCACACCGCAACCTCTTTGAAGATCCGAAGCAGCGCAACGAGCACCAGCTGGCCATAGATTCGCTCACGGCTTCCCTGAATCCCATTTCGCACGGCATGAGCGCGCCGGAAGAACCTTTTATTCTGCAGCTTCCCAATGTTTGGCATTTGGCCAGCGACGTACGCGCCCAGTTGCGCGCCGATGCCGCCGGGGTTCTGCCTACCGCTCTGGATGTTGCCGAGATTTTCCATCCGACCGCTGCAGTGTGCGGCACGCCGACCAAGAAGGCTGGCGTGCTCTTGCGCGAGCTGGAAGGCATGGACCGCGGACCGTATGCCGGCCCCGTGGGCTGGGTTGACAGCCGTGGCGATGGCGAATTCGGCATCGCGCTGCGTGGCGGAATCCTGGAACACGAAAAGCTGATGCGCCTGTACGCGGGCTGCGGCATTGTTCCGGGATCGGTGCCCGAGGATGAACTAGCCGAATCATGGGCGAAGATGCGTCCCATGCGCCAAGCCCTCGGAGCCGAGTAGGCGCAGGCTGCGCAGCGGATCAAGGCCGCCAGGATCGCACTGAGCATAAATAATCCTTAGTCTCGACGCGACATGTGTGAGGTGAATCTCAGCCTAGTGTTGCCCCGGTTATGATTGTGGCTACGCACTGATCCACTCGCATAACCCGAAAGTAGGTTCTGATCCTATGCGTAGTCTCAAGAAGAAGTTCGCCTCCGCTGTTGCCGTCACGTCCGTTGCATTGCTGGCGCTCACCGCCTGCGGTTCCGGCTCCAGTTCCGAAGGTGAAGCCGAAGCTGGTTCCTTCCCGCTCAACGAAGGCAAACTCACCATTTGCTCAGACATTCCTTACGAACCATTCGAATTCGTCAAGGACGGCAAGAACGTCGGCTTCGATATGGATATCGCTGCCGAGATTGCCAAGGATGCAGAACTGGATCTGAACGTCATCGACGCCAGCTTCGACTCCATTGAATCCGGCCTGTTCAGCACCCAGTGCGATATCGCGATCTCCTCGATATCGATCACCGAAGAGCGTTCGGCCAAGATGGACTTCTCCACCCCTTATATGGATGACGATCTGGTGCTGATTTCGGCTGACGGTTCTGAAATCAAGGATCTTGAATCCGCCAAGGACAAGAAGGTCGGCGTCCAGCAGGCCACCACCGGCGAGAAGTACGCCAAGGAACAGGGCTTGAGCAACATCGTTGGCTTCGAGGATGCCGGTTTGCAAACCCAGGCACTTCTGGCTGGCCAAGTGGATGCATTGCTGGGCAACCAGTCGGTCTTGGGCTACGCGATCAAGGATAAGGACGGCTTCAGCGTCGTGGCCGACTTCAAGACCGGCGAGCAGCTGGGCATTGCGGTTCCACAGGAGCAGCCAAAGACCTTGGAACTGGTCAATGGCACCCTCAAGCGGCTGGCCGATGCAGGAACCATGGAAGAACTGACTGTGAAGTGGTTCGGCGAGAAGTAATTCTCGAGCATCATCTGATTCCAAGGCAAGCGGGGGCATGGACTGCACCCACAGGTTGGCAGTCCAGCTTCCGCTTCCTTTATGAGAGGTAATCAAGCATGGCAATGACTACACGTCAGCGCGCCCGCATGAGCAAGACCATTCAAATCGCCATCTTCATCATCGCGATCATCGCACTGGTCTTGGCCGTTGATTGGAACAAGGCCATTTATGCCTTCTTCTCCTTCGACAAATTGGGACCGATGTTCCCTGGCATGATCTTGGTCGGTCTGAAGAACACGATCTTCTACACGATCATCTCCTTCGCCTTCGGCCTCATCCTGGGTCTGCTTCTGGCCCTGATGAAAATGGCGTCCTTCGCGCCCTATCGCTGGTTCGCCACTGCATTTATCGAATTCTTCCGCGGTATTCCAGCCATCCTGGTCCTATTGGCCTTCGGCTTCGGCTTGCCGCAGGCGTTCGGAACCCAGTGGCCGCAGCCGGTCAATGTCATGTGCGCCTTGGGCCTGGTCTCGGCCGCCTACATCGCTGAGACCCTGCGTGCAGGCCTGCAGGCGGTGCCAAAGGGACAGACCGAAGCTGCACGTTCGTTGGGCATGCCAGCGTGGCGTGCCATGGTCACCATCGTGATTCCGCAGGCGTTCAAGATCGTGTTGCCGCCAATGACCAACGAAATCATCTTGCTGACCAAGGACACCTCGTTGGCATTCATCCTCGGTGCGTCGATGGCCCAGTACGAAATGACCAAGTTTGGCCGTGATGGCATTTCGCAAATCGATGCCGGCATCACCCCGCTGGTTGTCGCCGGCCTGTTCTACTTGGTGATCACCATCCCGCTGAGCTTGGTGGCCCGCAAGTTTGAATCCCGCGCCGCCAAGACCAAGCGATAGATAGGACTTGAAAATGTCGACTGACACCAATGAACTTTCAGTCCATGCTTCGGGCGTGGAAATCACCGGACTGCGCAAGTCATACGGTAGCAACGAAGTGCTCAAGGGCATTGACCTGAATGTTGCTCCGGGCGAGGTTGTCTGCCTGATCGGCCCATCCGGATCAGGCAAGTCCACCCTGCTGCGTTGCGTGAACTTGCTGGAGCAGCCAAACGGGGGAACCATTATGGTCGGTGGCTTCAACGTCACCGATCCCGATGTGAACCTGGACAAGATGCGCCAGCAAGTAGGCATGGTCTTCCAGCAGTTCAACCTGTTCCCGCACCTGACCGTGCTGGAGAACTGCACCATATCCCCCATCAAGGTGCTCAAGCGCAAGAAGGCCGACGCCCAGAAGGTCGCGTTGCGCAATCTGGAGCGTGTAGGCCTGGGCGACTTCGGCGATCGCTACCCCGACCAGCTTTCCGGCGGCCAGCAGCAGCGCGTGGCCATTGCCCGAGCGCTATCCATGGAACCAACGCTGATGCTCTTCGATGAGCCAACCAGCGCATTGGATCCTGAGACCGTCGGTGAGGTTCTGTCCATTATGAAGAATCTGGCCCAAGCGGGCATGACCATGCTGGTGGTCACCCACGAGATGGCTTTCGCCAAGGAAGTTGCTGACCGTGTGTTCTTCATGGACGGTGGCGTCGTGGTGGAAGAAGGCAAGGCCGTGGATGTCATTGGCAATCCGCAGCAGCCACGTACCCAGGACTTCCTGCGTCGCGTGCTCGATCCCACGCACGTGGATATCTGAGTTCAACTGCAAAAATTCCCCTGCGTTGCCCATCGTTGCCGATGGTCGACGCAGGGGAATTTCTTTTTCCCTACAGCTCTGGCCAGGCTAGCTGCCCGATCTGTTGATTTAATTCAAGATTCTCGGCGCGCAGGCTGCTCCGCGACGCAGGCACTTCAATCAGGCGCAGGTTCGCCGGCTGCGTTGAAGCCAAGACGGCGCTGAGCTCTTCCTTGCTTGCGGCCCTGGCGTACTGCCACCCATAGGCTTCGGCGAGCGCAGGCAGGCTCAGCTGCTGCGGTGTGGCAAAGAGCCGTTCCACCGCATTGGCGTAGCGGCCCGAGGCATCCACGGCACCATGCTCCAGAGTGGAGAAGATCGCTCCTCCCCCGTCGTTGTAGACCACGATATCCACCATTGGCTGCTCGTCGCCGGGGGTCCAGGACAGCGAGCTGGCGTCATGGGCGAAGGTAATATCTCCCATCACCGCAAGCGTCCGCTTTTTGCTTCCCTGGGCCAGGCCCAGGGCGGTGGCAATGGTCCCATCGATTCCGGCAAGACCGCGGTTGGCGTGCACGGTCATAGTTGGTTCGGGTGCCGGTCGGGTCGCCAGGTCGAAGTCGCGAACGATGTTGGATGAGCCCAGCAGCAGGACTTCCGGCGCGTGATCCCAAATAGCTTCGGCAACATCTACCCCGTTAATCAGCGATTCGCGGCTTAGGCGTTGCCGTACTTCCAAAGCTTGGGCATCAAGCTGCTGCCACGCTTCCAACCACCCCTCTGCACCGGTTCCGGCGAACTCCTGCAATTCGCTCCACGAGCTGACCAGGGTCTCGCGGCGCCGTCCCGCTTCATACCAGGCCGCTGGCGCAGGCTGCCAAATCACCGATTCGATCGCTGGGTTGGCCAGGAGCTGGCCTACCGGGCGGCTCAATGTCGGACGGCCAAAGAGCACCACTCGTTCAATGCGGTCCATGCCTGCCGCGATCAGCGGACGGTAGTGGCCAATGGCGTTGGCCGAGAAGCGTGCGTTAGAAGATGGTTCGGCAAATAATGGCAGCCCCAGAGTGTGGGCGAATCGTTGCGCCTCTTCTCCGGCGCCATGCCCGGCGATGACAACGCTCCGGCGTGGCTCCAGCTGCTGGACCGGCAAGCTCGCCCTGTCCAGCTGGTCGTGTGCCTGCCACTGCCCCGGCTCAACTGCCGTCCAGCTTTGGCTCTCGATCCTCTCGTCCTGTGCAGGGGTGAGCGGATCCCGGAACTGCAGATTCAATTGGACCGGACCTGCGGCTGTGTGCTGGTCGCCGGCCAAGGCCAGTAATGCGCGTTGAACCTCGTGTTGCGGATCTGTCCCAGCGGGGACATTGGCGGCCAGGCGAACGTGCTCGCCAAAGAGGGTTTTCTGGCGTGTACTCTGGCTGGCACCGGTGCCGTGCAGTTCATCGGGACGGTCGGCAGAAAGGACCAGAAGTGGTGTCGCGGTGTGGTTGGCTTCCATTACTGCAGGCAGCATTTGCCCGATGGCCGAGCCGCTGGTGGCGGCGAGGGCGACCGGCCGCATGGTGCTTTGGGCGAGGCCCAGTGCCATGAAGGCCGCGGAGCGTTCGTCGATGCGCACATGGATATCCAGGATCCCCGCGGCTTCTGCCTCGGCTGCAGCATAGGCCAAGGGCGCGCTGCGCGAACCGGGAGAAATCACCAGATCCCTGATCCCGGCACTGATCAGGGCGGAGAGCACATGGCGAGCTGTAGTGATGGCGCGTTGCTCGCCAGGTTGCTGCATTCCCACGCCGCATGACTCCTTAGATTCCAAAGCTGAAGGCAATGATCCAAGTCTATGCCTTGACGTGCCGGTCAACCGACTTGGAACGGCAAAGGGCGCCGGCCGGATCCCGGAGAGGATCCTGCCGACGCCCTTGCACTGCAGGCTAATCCGACTTATTTGTCGTGACCCTTGCCTTTGTCGTGTCCCTTGCCCTTGCCGTTGCCCTTGCCCGGCTTCGCATCTTGCTTGAAGACCTGGACGACCGATGGGCGCGGGCCGTAGAACTCGCCCTTGCCGGCTCCTCCTGCGTTCTTCACGAAGTCCGGGAACAGCGAGGTAGGGCTGGCAAAACTGCCGCCTTCACCCGGGTGCTGCACCGCGACGAAGACCGAGTTGTCCTTGTCATGGATCAGCGGGCCGCAGGTCTCTGCGCCGGTTGGCACGGCCAGGAACTGCTCGACACGGCCGCGATCCTTGCCGGTCAGGGTGACCTTGTGCAGTGCATCGGAGTAGCCGATGGTGCCAGGGGCGCCGTCGGTGGAGATCCACAGGTTGCCCTTGGAATCGAATGCCAGGTTATCCGGGCAGGAAATCGGCGAGACCTTGTCCGTTGGGTAGCCGGAGAAGTAGGTCGATCCGTTCACATTTGGATCGCCGGCAACCAGCAAGATGTTCCAGGTGAACTTCGCGGCGGTGGCGTCGTTGCCGGCTTCAGTGATTTCCAGAACGTGGCCGTCGCGGTTGCGTACCCGTGGGCTGACCTCGGTTGCGCCTTCCTTGCCGTCCTTGCCGCGGTCGGTGTTGTTGGTCAGTGCCACGTAGACCTTGCCGGATACCGGGCTCGGCTCAACGTCTTCGGGACGGTCCAGCTTGGTGGCGCCGACCTTGTCAGCTGCTTGGCGGGTGTAGACCAGCACCTCGTCGACGCCCATGCCCTCCACCTTGGATTCGCCGTTCTTCACCAGTGGCAGCCAGGTTCCCATGCCGTCGAAAGCACCATCAGACGGAACTGCGCCGCTGCCGTCGATCTCGCTTGCTGGAGAGTTGCCGGCGAACTTGGCAACGTACAGGTCGCCTTCGGAGAGCAAGCCCATATTGTGCTTGCGATCGTGCTTGGAGAAAGTGTTTTTCGAGACGAACTTGTACAGGTACTCGAAGCGCGAGTCATCGCCGGAGTAGGCAACAACCTTGCCGTTCTTGGCAATGCGAACGTTGGCGCCCTCGTGCTTGAAACGGCCCAGGTTGGTGTGCTTGACCGGGGTGGACGAAGGGTCCTGCGGATCGATTTCGACTACCCAGCCGAAACGGTTGGCTTCGTTTTCGAAGCCTTCGTTGTGCAGGCCGAAGCGCGGGTCGCTTTCTTCCCAGCCACGGCCGGTCGCGGCGGTGCCAATGCCGTAGCGGGATTCCTCGGCGGTGCCCTTGCCGCGGAAATACTGGTCGAAGTTTTCTTCACCGGAGAGTACGGTGCCCCATGGGGTGGTGCCTCCGGCGCAGTTGTTCAAGGTGCCAAGAACCTTGGTACCGGTTGGATCTGCGGCGGTCTTGAGCAGGTCGCTGCCTGCGGCTGGGCCATCGACCCGGAATTCAGTACTAGCGGTGATGCGGCGGTTGCGTTCGCCGCCCTGCACGTAGCTCCACTTCTTGTCATTCTTCTTGCGCTTGACCTCGACCACTGAGAAGCCATGCGCGTTCATCGCGATCTTGCGGGCTTCTTCCTGGTTCGCTTCGAACCAAGCCGAGTCGAACATCATGTCTTCATTGGTGTATTCGTGGTTGGCAACCAGCACGCCGGTGCGTCCCGAGTACTTGTCGACAATGATGTCCAGGTAGTCGCAGTTGTAGCCGAACTGCTCAGCCTGCTTGCGGGCGGACTGCTTGGAAGCATCGAATTCCGCGGTGTTCTTGAAGAGCGGGTCGCCCCAGCGGATGATGGCATTCCAGTCATAGCCTTCTGGAACGGAAACAGTATCCACCGAACGCGACACCGGCTCAATGGCATCGAATGAAAGGTGCCCGCCCTTACCCGGCTTCATTGGCACCAGTGGTGCCGCGGTAGCGTCGGCTGCACCGAAAAGCTGCGGGCCGATGACCAGCGCTGAAGCACCGACGGCTCCCAGGCCCAGCATGCTGCGGCGGGAGAGCGATTTGTCGGCAATGTCCTTGAAGTAGCCGTTGGACGAAGTGTTGCAATCTGGCTTGGTGCAGGCGTCGGCGCACTTGAAGTGGCAAGTAGCTGCAGAACGACCGCCGCGGGTGTGGCCCAGCATTGGCAAAAGGGTACGGGTTGGATTCATGATCCGCTCACTCCCTCAGTATGTGGCTCATTGTCAGGGGAATGACTCGAACTGAGGTTTTCACTTGGAAGTGTTCTAAATGCAACGCAAAGGTTAACGCCGGGGAAATAGATTCTTGCCTGGGGTTATCCCCTAGTCAGCTCGGCATAACAGGACTCCAGGCGTTGCAGCCACCAGCGCACGCGCGCCTCTTGCGGACGCAAGCCATCCAATTTCTGGTGATCCGGCTCAATGCGACGCACCGGCAAGTACCCAGCGGTGGCCAGCAACGGCTCGGCACATACGTCTTCGGCGAACAAGGTGCCCGTCGCAAGGCCGCAGGCATAGGGCAGTTCTGGCAGCGCGCTGGCTAAGGCGGCGGCTTGGGCCAGCCCTACCGAAGTATCCAGGGCGCTGGACACGACAACATCCAGTTCGGCTTGCTTGGCAATTTGCAGCACCGCACCGATGCCGCCCAGCGGTTGGGCCTTGATGACCATCAGATCTGCTGCGCCCAACCGCGAGACTTCCAAGGGGTCGGTGTGCTTCCGCACCGCTTCATCAGCGGCGATCTTCAAGGGGTTGCCGGCGTTGCGCAGTTGCTCGCGGACTTCTGCCAGCCCGGTAATGCCAGGCACTGGTTGCTCTGCGTATTGCAGGTCGTACTCGCTCAGGGCCTTCAAGGCCGGGACCGCCTGGGCAATATCCCATCCCATATTCGCGTCCACGCGCAGCGCTGCTTGCGGGTAGAGCCGACGGGCCTCAGCTACACGCGCCAGGTCCTGCTCGATCCCCTGGCCTTTTTCTGCCACTTTGATCTTGATGGTGTGCGGCGCGTCATAGCGTTCGAGAACCGCTCCGACATCTTTTACCGCAACTGCAGGCAAGGTGGCGTTGACCGGAATGCTGGTGCGCAACGGTTCCGGGAACGGCTGGTAAGCGGCCTCGATTCCGGCGGCTAGCCACAGTGAGGCTTCGGCCGGTCCGTACTCGGTAAATGCGGAGAACTCGCCCCAACCTTCCGGCCCGTTGATCAGCAGCGCTTCACGCTGGGTGACACCACGGAATTTCACACGCATCGGCAACCGGACAACATGGGAATTTGCCAGCAGATCTTCAAGGGGCGGAAGTTCAACACTCATGCTCTAAGCCTATCGAGGGTGGGCATAGTTACATGCCTGAACTGTGCCGTTCCCCGTGCCGGATATGACACCCTAGAGATATGCCTCGCAATCCAGCATCCGCGCGCCCGCACCATATCAGGTGGTGGTGGGCTCTGCTGTTGCTGATTTCGCTGTTCTGCCTCGAATACGTATTTTTCGTCCAGCAGCGTGTGGGGCAATGGGCCGATCAGGCTGGATTCATAGCGTGGTCGCAATGGTGGCCCCGGACGGACCTGATTAATCCGATCCGTGAATTCCTGAATCTCTTGCCGGCAATCTGCGGCATCATTGCGGCAGTTTTCCTGCTGTATCGCGTGATTCGAGACCGGCGCTTCCTGCGGGCCATCGTGGCGGTCATCGCGGCCGCAGCCGCAGCGGGCAGCACGCAATTGCTCAAGCACGAGATCTTGTCCCGCCCGGATTTCAACTTCGGCACCACAGGAAATTCTTTTCCCTCAGGACACACCACCGCCGCTGCCGCCGCAATGGGACTGATGTACCTGGTTTCACCACCGAAACTGCGTCCGGTAGTCCAGCCGATCGCGTGGTTGTTCGCGACGGTGACCGGGGTGGCCACTTTGATCTGCGGTTGGCACCGTCCAAGTGACATTGCAGCTGGTTTCGTGGTGGCCGGATTCTGGATGGTCTTGGCCTCGGTCGTGCTCCAGCGCATCCAGCCGCTGAGCCATGAACTGCCAAAGGGCACCTGGTCGAGGAAAGTTGGGGCCGGCAGCCTGGTTGTCTGGGCTGCGGTAATCGGGCTCTCGTTCCTCCTGCCGCACCCGCATATCCAGAAGATCCCGGAGTTCCTGCAATTGGTCTACGCGGCATTGGGGATCATCCATGTCGTGGCCGCTTCGCTGGTATCCGGCTTGGTGCTGCGCTCGGTGGTTATCGGGCCCATGCGCACCTTCAATAAGTAGGGCGCAGGCCCAGAAACGTTATTCGCTACTGTTTCCCGCAGGCCATACGGGCATTGAGCAAGTCTGCGGCTTGCTGCGATTCCGGGATGGTCACGGCGAAACGCTTCTTGTTCTTGAGTTCGAAAACGAGGCCTTCGTGTTCTTTCATCACGATGGCCGAACCGCCTGGAATGATTCGCCAGCCCCAGCCTCCCCACATCATGGGAACGATCTTTTCGCTGGTCGCAGATTCAATTTCGTCGATTTTGATGGTTCGCATCGGGAACCCCAAGACCGCTGATGATACCCGGAAGCGATCACCGCTGATCGATACCCGAATCCAGATCAAACCCAGAATCGATACGCACGCCACGGCCGACAGGGTCATGGCAACGATGAAGCCCACCCAGTCGCCATCTTGGCTGTCACCGGTCAGCAGCGGCAACGCAACAGCAATGAAAAGCGCCACGAACACCACCAGGCATAGCAGCCACATCCACCACGGTGCTGCCATCGTTTGATTGAATTCTTGCCGTGCCATGACTGGTGTCCCCGCCGCAACAGGCCGCTGGATGCCCTGCGCTGCATCACTTCGTGCCTGGCGGGCCTCAACGGATTGCCTGGTGTATTGCTGGTAGATGCCGCTGACCCACAGTGGCGCAATGCCCAGCAGCGAGCAGGCAATCAGCACAACCATCATGCCGCCCAGCACTGCGGTTTCAGGTGTCTCGGCGAGCGCTGTAGGCACCGCCGAGCCGACGAATACGCCAGCTGCACTCCAGGAGAGCAACCCGCCGGCGAAGAGCAGCACCATGAGCAGTGCCGGTTTGCGGCGCAGCGCCAAGGAAATCACTCCGGTGATGGCACCAAGAATGCATAGCCCGATGCAGACGGGAACAAACACCGCGGTGCGGGTAAACTCGTCCGGATAGGTCGAACTCCAGTGAGTGGCGGTCATTTCCGGCAGTTTGCCGGCGAGCAGGGCGTAGGCGCCCAGCACAATGGCCGTCGGTAGCAGGAGCAGCAGGTAGATGAATGGCCGGTTCTTGATTCCGGTCCCCGCTGTTGACATCTCAATCCCCTGTTCCTGCTGCCTAGCCCGCGTCATAAGCGGCTGGAAAGCAACCCAACATATTTCCATCATAGAAATAATAATTGGTTCAATTCTAGCAACCTATATTTGACATGCTGATAAATGATCGAACATAGATGAAATATCAGCAAAAAGGGTGATGCCCGTCAATCCTCGTGAGGTTCGACGGGCATCAAGATCACTCTTGAGAGCGAGCACTGCGCACAGTAGGCGCTAGAGCGAAGCCAGCGCAGTCTTTGGATCCGTCATCGCGTCGGCAACATAGCGCATGAAGCCGGCAGCGGTTCCGCCATCGCAGACCCGGTGGTCAAAGCTCAGTGTCATCTCGCAGATGGATCGGACCTTGATCTTGCCATTGACCACCCACGGCTTCTCGATGATGCGCCCCAGCCCCAGAATGGCCGCTTCCGGGTAGTTGATGATGGCCGCGGAGCCATCAACATTGAACACGCCGTAGTTATTGATGGTGAAGGTGCTGCCGGACAGGTCGGCGACACCGGCCTTGCCCTCGCGGGCCACCGTAGCCAGTCGAGCGAACTCGGCTGACAGTTCCTTGGCGTTCAGCTTGTGGGCGTTGCGCACATTTGGCACAACCAGGCCGCGATCGGTCTGGGCTGCGAACCCGAGGTTCACGCCCTCGAAGAGGGTATGGCGCAAGCCCCCATCAGCTTCAGCCTCAATGCGGCTGTTCAGTTCAGGGAAGCGCCGCAAGCCGGCCACCGCGAAACGGGAGATCAGTGCCATGACGCTTGGAGCTTGGCCTTCGGCTTCCTTGATCTTCGATCGCAGCTTCAGCAGCTTGGTGACATCGACATCCACCCACACGGTAGCCTCGGGGATCTCGCGGCGCGAAGTGCTCATCGCGGTGGCGATGGTCTTGCGCACGCCCGAGAGCACCTGGGAAGATGCGACCGGCAGGCCGGTCTTCGAATCCGCCTCGCCAGCCTGGGCTGGTGCAGCGGGCACCGCGGCTGCGGAAGCCGGGGTCGGTGCTGCCGGGGCAGCGGCCGCCGCAGCTGCAGGCAGCCCCGCATCAGCCGACAAGGCGGCTTCCACGTCGGTGCGCAGAATCAGCCCCTCTGGACCAGAGCCTCGAACCGTTGTGATATCCAAGGCGTTATCCCGCGCCAGTTTGCGTACCAGCGGGTTGATCACGCGGGCCGCTTCGGCCGGTGCCTGTGCCGCTGGCGCGGCTACCCCGCCGCGCGGCTTGCGCCGACGGCTGGTCTTGCGCTGGGCAGAGGAAGTGCCGTAGCCAATGAGCACGTTGCCGCTACCCTCATCGGCTTCTGCTGATTCTTCGGCAGGTACCTGGGTGCCAGCACGCTCTTCCTCGCGGTAGGACTGCGCACGTTCGGCTTCAGGCACTTCAGCTTCTTCGCCGCCGGTGTTCACGGAGATGAAAGGCTCATCCACCAGCATCATCTGGCCGGCGTCCCCATGCAGGGTCGAGACTACGCCTTCAAACGGGCAAGGGATCTCCACCAGCGACTTCGCGGTTTCCACCTCCGCTATGGGCTGGTCAACTGCGACAACGTCACCGGCGGCAACCATCCAGCGCACCAGCTCGGCTTCGGTCAGGCCTTCGCCAAGGTCTGGCAAGAGAAAAGTCTTGATGCTCATTTACGCCTCCCACTGAAGCTGGTCAACCGCGTCGAGAATGCGTTCGGCGCTTGGAAGATGGAACTTTTCCAGCGTTGGGGCCGGGTATGGAATGTCGAATCCGGTCACGCGAAGCACTGGAGCGGCCAACGAGTGGAAGCAGCGCTCCTGCACCCGGGCCACGATTTCACTGGCTACCGAGGCGAAGCCCTGGGCTTCGGCAACCACGATAGCGCGTCCGGTCTTGCGCACCGATGCGCAGACGGTCTCGTCATCGAAGGGCACAATGCTCCGGATGTCGAGAACTTCCAGGCTGATGCCTTCCTCGGCTGCCAACTTGGCAGCTTCCAATGCGGTGGAAACGCTTGGACCATAGGTAATCAGCGTGGCATCGCTGCCCGGACGGGCGATGCGCGCCTGGCCCTCGGTCCTAGCGCTCTTCTTGGCCTCGTACTGCTCGGCCAGCTGCGCCAAGTCCACCTGCTCCTTGGACCAGTACAGCTTCTTCGGCTCGAAGAAGACCACCGGATCATCCGAATCGATGGCTTCGCGCAGCATCAGGTAGGCATCCTCTACGCACGAGGGCGTGAAGACCTTCAGACCTGGAGTGTGGGCGTAGTAGGCTTCCGAGGAATCGCAGTGGTGCTCCACGCCGCCCACGCCGCCGGCGTACGGAATGCGGATGACCATCGGCAGGTTCAGCTTGCCCTGGGTTCGGTTGCGCATCTTGGCGACATGCGAAGCGATCTGCTCGAACGCCGGGTAGGCGAATGCATCGAACTGCATCTCGATAACCGGGCGCATGCCGTTGATGGCCATGCCCACGGCCATGCCGACAATGCCGGATTCGGCCAGCGGGGTGTCAAAGCAGCGTTCGGAACCAAAGCGTGCGGTCAGCCCGTCGGTGATGCGGAAAACGCCGCCAAGGGTTCCCACATCCTCGCCGAAGATCACTACCGAGTTGTCGGCAACCAGCGAATCAGCCAGGGCGGTATTCAGCGCCTTGCCGAAGGTCACCGGCTGGTGCTCATTGGCGGCCTTGGCTGCGGCTCGTGCGGTGGCAGCGCTGACGTTCGGGTTCAAGCGCGAAGTAGTGGCAGTCATCCTAGGCCTCCTCACGGTCTAGTTCGTCGACGAGCATGGCTTGCTGTTCAGCCAGCTGCGGGGTCTTGGCCGAGTACACGTGCTCGAACAGCTCACGTGGATCGGTGTTGGCTTCCTGGTTCATGCCATCACGCAAGGTCTTGGCGACCGACTCGGCGTCGGCGGTGATCTTGGCGACGGTGCTATCGGTCAAGAGCCCGGCATCGTCCAAATACGCCTTCATGCGGGTCACCGGATCCTTGGCGATCCATTCCTGGACCTCGGAGTCCTCGCGGTAGCGCTTGTCGTCATCTGCGTTGGTGTGCGCCTGCATGCGGTAAGTGTGGGCCTCGATCAGCAGCGGGCCGTTGCCTTCGCGGGCCATGCGCACCGCTCGGGTCATGATTGCCATCAAGGCCATCAGGTCGTTGCCATCCACGCGCTCGCCGGCCATGCCGTAGCCAACAGCCTTGTGGGCCAGGGACGGGGCGGCACTTTGCTGCGAGAGCGGAACCGAGATGGCGTACTTGTTGTTCTGCACGAAGAAGATCACCGGAAGGTTGAAGACCGCGGCGAAGTTCAGCGCTTCGTGGAAGTCGCCCTCACTGGTGGCGCCGTCGCCGCACATGGCCACCACTACGGTGTCTTCGCCACGCAGCTTGGCAGCGTGGGCGACACCCACTGCGTGCAGCAGCTGGGTCGTGAGCGGGGTGGACATCGGTGCGCAGTTATATGCCTTCGGGTCATAGCCGCAGTGCCATTCGCCGCGGAAGCTGGTCATGACTTCCATCGGGGCTACGCCCTTGGTCAGCACCGCTACGGTGTCGCGGTAGGTTGGGAAAAGCCAGTCGTTCTCGCCCAGGCACAGGGCTGCTGCGATTTGGCAGGCTTCCTGCCCGTGGCTGGAGGGGTAGACAGCCATGCGGCCCTGGCGGACCAGTGCGGAGTTCTGGTCGTTGACGCGGCGGCCGGTGACCAGAGCCGCATAGGCTTCCAGCAGCCGGGCCGGGCTTGGCAGCGGGTACTCGTGGCCAGGTTCAGTGCCCTGCTGGTCCTCTGGGCGCAGGGTTCCGTCCGGGTTCAACAGGTTGATCATGTGGCGTGCTGGCAGCATGTAGTCTTCGGGGGTAATCCCGAATTTCTTGCTGACATCAGAGATGCGATCTGCATGCGCTTCAGTGCTCATGTTCTCCCACCTTTCGTGGTTCTGGCTCGGTCCATGAGCACAACTGCTTGTGACTCACTTCACCTAAACATCATTTGCAATCAATTATGGGTATGCGTGGCATTCTGTATCCAGTCCGGCGTGGAATCGTGGAAAGTTGCGATTGGTATCCTTATACTCGTAGACGAAAAGTTTCGATAGATTGTGTTTGGAACAGAGACGTCCGACACGTCAACAAGGAGTACCAATGGCCGCGGAAGCGGAGTTAAAACTCGATGATGTCGACCATGCGATCCTCGCTGAGCTAACCAGCGACGGGCGCCAGTCGGTCACCACCGTGGCACAAAAGGTGCATGTATCGCGTGCCCACGCCTATTCCCGTATCGCAAAGCTCCAAGATGCCGGGGTGATCACTCGTTATACGGCGGTGATTGATCCGGTGAAGGCAGGGCTCAAGGCCAGCGCCTACGTGACTTTGAAACTCCGCCAGCATTCCTGGCGCGAACTGCGCGATCACTTGGCGTCCATTCCCGAGGTGCATCATGTGGGCTTGGTCGGAGGCAATTTCGATGTGATCCTGCTGGTGCGAGCCAAGGACAATCTGGATCTGCGCCGCGTGGTCTTCGAGCAATTGCAGTCTTTGCCAACGGTCCTGGATACGCAGACCCTGCTGATCTTCGAAGACACCGATACCCGATAGGCAGTGATTCACCGGAAGACACGAGAAGAGCACCTGGATACCATTTCCAGGTGCTCTTCTCGTGTCTGCTGGGAAACTACTTCTGGCCGGTGAACACCGGCTTGCGCTTCTCCTGGAAGGACTTGAAACCTTCGGCGTAGTCAGCGGTGTCGCACAGGGCTGCCTGCGCCCGGTTCTCGGTACGCATCGATTCCCACAGCCCCGCACGCTGGTCACGGATTTCCTTGACCAGCTGCTTGGAAGCGATGAATGCCTGAGTTGCACCCTGGGCTACCTTGGCAATGATTTCTTCGCTGCGCTCCACCAGTTCCCCGGGCGCGAACGCACGCGAGAACAATCCCGAACGCACCGCTTCAGCACCGGAGATCAGTTCGGCGGTGTAGATCAGATCCAGCGTGCGGTGTGCCCCGAGACGCTCGGTGAACAGCCAGTGCCCGCCCGAGTCCAAGGTGGCACCGAGGTTCGCGAACGGCGAGCCGATCTTGGCGTTTTCCGCGACGTAGACTACGTCGGTAGCGATCGCCAGCCCCAATCCCACGCCCAGGCAGGCCCCCTGCACCAGCGCGAAGGTTGGCGCAGGGAAGCTGGACATCTTTTCCAGCAGCGGCTGGACCTTGCCGTCAAGATAGCCGATCACGTCATCGTCCGCGGGATCTACCCCGGAGATGTCGCGACCTGCGCAGAATCCGCGTCCCTCGCCGGTCAGTACCAGCGCGCGCACGGTGCCCGCAGCCACGGCGGCGGCCGCTTTGTCATAGGCTTCCGAGAGCTGCGCCAAGGCAGCTTCATCCAGCGAGTTCATCTTCTGCGGAGCGTTGAGCACCACCCGCGCGATGGAATCTTCAATCGTCAGTTCGATCATGGATCCGTCCTGGCCTTTCTAGGCGTCGAAGTCGACGCTCAGCTTTTCGCTGGTTGGGTGCGACTGGCAGGTCAGTACGTAGCCGGCTTCGACTTCGTCGGGTTCCAGCGCGTAGTTCTCGGCCATGGTGACCGTACCGCAGGTGACCTTGGCACGGCAGGTGCCGCACACGCCGCCAGCGCAAGCGAACGGCACATCCGGACGCACGCGCAAGGCAGCGTTCAGCACGGTTTCGTTGGCCCGCACCGGCGACTTGACCTCGCCCTTCAGGCCGTCGAGGTTGAAGCTGATCTCGTAGCTTTCCTCATTCTCGTCCGCCACCACGGGACGGCCGATATGCCCTTGCGGCTTCGTCGGCTCGCCGGTGGTGAATAGCTCGAAACGGACCTTCTCGGCGGGAACGTCCAAGCTGGCCAGCTGGTCGCGGACCAACTGGACGAGCTCGAATGGGCCGCAAAGGAACCACTCGTCAACATTCGGTGCCTGGACCACGCTGGTCAGCAGCGTGGTGAGCTTCTCGGCGTCGATGCGGCCCGAAAGCAACGGCGAAATGCGCTGTTCGCGGCTGAGCACGTGGTGCAGTGCCAGCCGGGATGTGTAGCGGTCCTTCAGGTCGGCCAGTTCCTCCAGGAACATGACGTCCATGGCGGCCTTGTTCGCGTAGATCAGGTCGAAGCGGGTGTGCTCATTGGCTTCGAGGATCGTGCGGGCAATGGCCAGCACCGGGGTAATGCCCGAGCCGGCGGCGACGGCCACGAAACGGTCCTGCGCTTTGGTGTCGATGGTCGACGGGTTATTGATCTGGGTGAGCTTGTGCTTGGAGATGAAAGCGCCGGCAGGGCTCATCACATCGATCTGGTCCCCTGCGGCCAGGGACTCGTTGGCCCAGGTGGAGAACAGGCCGCCCAGGTCGCGCTTGATCGCCACCTTGATCTCGTCGCCCGTCGGGGCGGCGCAGATCGAGTACGAACGGCGCAGTTCGACCAGCTCGCCTTCGGCGTTGGGGATTTCCTTGCGCAACGCCACGTACTGGCCTGCGACGTAGTCGTATTCCTCGCTCAAGTCGCCAGGGATGGCGAAGCTGACTTCAATTGAGTCCTTGGTCAACCGGCGCACGTTCGAGACGGTGAGCCGATGGAAGGATGCCCGGCGTCGGGTGGGAGTGGTTTTTTCGGTCATGAGAGCACCTTGAAGTAGTCGAAGGGTTCCAAGCAGTCTTTGCAGGTGTAGAGCGCCTTGCAGGAAGTCGAGGCGAAGCGGGCCAACTCCCGGGTGTTCAGCGAGTGGCACCGCGGGCATTTCACGCTCATGCCCAGGGTGACGCGGCCTGCGTGGCCCTGGCCGGTCGGTGGGGCAATCCCGTACTCTTCAAGCTTGGCCTTGCCTTCCGCGGTCATCCAGTCCGTTGACCACGCCGGGCTCAGTACCAGCTTGACGTCAACCTTTTCATATCCGGCGTCTGCGAAAGCGGTGTACAGGTCGCCATTGATGGCATCCATCGCCGGGCAACCTGAATAGGTCGGGGTGATGACTACCTGCACGGTTCCGTCCTCGGCCATGTCCACCTCGCGCAGGATTCCCAGGTCCGCGATGGATAGCACCGGAATTTCCGGGTCGGTCACCTGGGAGGCGATAGCGAACAGGTCCTTGGCGCCAGCGATCGTCTTGCTCAAGACTGCTTCCCCCTTTTCGGGCAAAAATGTTGCGTAGTTACCAGCTGGCACCGGGATGCTTGCGGGCGAGAACTTGCATCTCTGCCAGCAGGTAGCCCAGGTGCTCCGAATGCTCGCCGCGGCGTCCGTAGGCCATGGCCTGTCCGGTTGCAGGAATCTCCAGTCCGGCGTCGGCCAGTACCGCAGTGATTTCTTCATCCCATGCACCGCGCAGGGTGGAGGGCAGCGCGGCGATGCCCGCAAGGTCCTGGTGGACTTCCTCATCGCGGAACATCTCATCGACGTACGGCCAGAGGATTTCCAGGGCATGGCGCATCCTGGACGCTGATTCCTCGGTCCCCATGCCCAGGCGGATGGTCCACTGGATGGCGTGGTCGCGGTGGTAGTCGACTTCCTTGACTGCCTTGGCCGAGATGGCGGCCAGGGTTTCGTCCTTTGACTGCGCCAGCTGCTTGTAGAGCAGGTTCTGGAAGATCGAAACGATCAGCTGGCGGATGATGGTCACGCCGAAGTGGCCGTTAGGCTGTTCGACAATCCACAGCGAAGTGAATTCTTCTTCCTCGCGCCAGTAGGCCAATTCGTCTTCGGTCTTGTCCCAGGCCAGTCCGGCGTAGGTCAGGAACGAGCGGGCGTGGCCCAGGATATCCAGGGCGATATTGCCCAGGGCAACATCTTCTTCCAGTTCCGGAGCCCGGGAAATCCAGTGCGACATGCGCTGCGCCAGGATCAGGGCATCGTCGCCCAGGGTCAGCGCGTAGCGCGCAACCTCTTCGCTTGGCTTGACGCCGTCCACAGCGATGTCCTCCGGACGCAGGGCATTGCCCGGGGTGACGCGGGTGGCCGAGGCCAGCGCGTCGCCGAAGCTATCGAGCGCTTCGTCGAGTTCTTCGTGCTTCACAGGTGCTTCACTCCCTCGCTGGCCTTGTAATAGGTCGCGTGGCGGTAGTCCTTGCCCTGCGGGGATTCGAAGAAGGAATCCTTTTCACCGGGGTCGGAGCTGATGATGTCCGAGGACTTTACGACCCATAGCGAGACGCCTTCATTGCGGCGGGTGTACAGATCGCGGGCGTTGCGCAGTGCCATCTGCTGATCCGGTGCATGCAGGGATCCGGCGTGGACGTGCGAGAGTCCTCGGGACGAACGGACGAATACTTCCCACAGGGGCCAATTGCTCTGTTGGCTCATGCTAGGCGACCTCACTTCGTGCTTGTTTTGCTGCGTATGCTGCGGCGGCTTCTCGGACCCAGGCACCTTCGCGGTGCGCTTCACGGCGGCGTTCCAGCCGCTGCGCGTTGGCCGGGCCATTGCCCTTGATCACTGCCATGAATTCATCCCAGTTCAAATCCTTGTGGATCCACTGCTTCTTTTCTTCATCGAAGTGCAGCTGGGGATCCGGCAGGGTCAGGCCCAGGACCTTGACCTGCTCGGCGATCATGCCAACGAAGCGCTGGCGCAGTTCGTCATTGGAGAAACGCTTGATCTTCCAGGCCATGGACTGCTGGGAGTTCGGCGACTGGTCATCTGGCGGACCGAACATCATCAGCGAGGGCTCGTAGAAGCGGTTGATGGCGTCCTGGGCCATCTTCTTCTGCGCCTCGGTGCCGCGGGAGAGCGAGAGCAGGATTTCGAAGCCCTGGCGCTGGTGGAAGGATTCTTCCTTGCACACGCGCACCATCGCACGGCCGTAAGGGCCGTAGGAGGCGCGGCACAGCGGAACCTGGTTGGCGATGGCCGCACCATCGACCAGCCAGCCGATAGCACCCATATCCGCCCAGGTGCGTGCAGGGTAGTTGAAGATCGAGGAGTACTTGGCCTTGCCGGAGAGCAGCTGCTCGTTGTACTCGTCGCGGGTGGTGCCCAGGGTCTCGGCAGCCGAGTAGAGGTAGAGCCCGTGCCCGGCTTCATCCTGCACCTTGGCCATCAGAATGGACTTGCGCTTCAGCGAGGGAGCGCGGGTGATCCAGTTGGCCTCAGGCTGCATGCCGATGATTTCGGAGTGCGCGTGCTGGGAGATCTGGCGGCTGAGGGTCTTGCGGTACTTCTCAGGCATCCAGTCGCGTGGCTCGACGCGGGAGTCCTGATCGATCAAGGCGTCGAAACGCGCTTGGGACTGCTCTTCTTCGTAGCTCGGGACGGCACTCAGTCCCGGCTCCTGCGGTGTGGTCGGGGCCATGGGTTCACCTCATCGAAAACAAATTACATACTGACCGTTCGTTCAGTATGTCAGAGTGCGCTCGATCACGTCAACACCAACCCCCTCCAGTCGCAACAAAACCCCGGGAAAGAATTCCCGGGGTTTCCTTGAAGCTGGGGATTAGGCGTTAGCCAGCGCCTTTTCCGAGTTCTTGCCCTTGAATATCAGCGCATCAAGCGAGATGCGGCCTGGGCCAGTCAAGAGCAGTGCCAGCGCGCCGGCAGCCAGTGCCAGGACAAGCTCGAAGCCGCCATTTTCCACGAACACGCCACCTGAGGCATGAACCATGAACAGGGCGGCAATCATCTGCAGGCCCAGCAGGCCAGCGAAGACGCGGGTCAGCAGGCCAAGGATGATCGCGGCGCCGCCGGCGATCTCCAGGGTTGCCGCCACTGGAGCAATCAAGCCGGCAGCAGGAACGCCCATTTGACCAAAGGCCGCAGTGGTGCCCTCGATGGTGAACTGGAAGTACTTCTGCCAGCCATGAGCCAGGAAGAGGAAGCCGAAGGCCAAGCGAAGCAGGGTACGCGCAGCGGTCTGCAGACCCGGGTTGTTTTCCAGAGCGGACATATTTTAACTCCTAGGGATTGGGGCACGGGAAGATCCCGTGTGGCTACTGCTCCAACCCTACAAGGGAATAAGTTGAACCTTCAAGCATATGAAGGTTTTTGTCCCGTAAGCTTCGTCACGAAAAAACCGTGCTGCCCGCAACCAGTTTCATCTGGTCGTGGACAGCACGGTTTTCCGCTGGCTTGGCGGTACGGCTCAGAGAACCTTGGACAAGAAGTCCTGGGTACGCGCCTGCTGCGGGTTGCCGAACAGCTGTTCGGGCGCACCCTGCTCGCAGACAACACCATCAGCCATGAAGACCACGCGGTCAGCGACTTCGCGTGCAAAGCCCATCTCGTGGGTCACCAGAACCATGGTCATTCCGGTGTCGGCCAGCTCCTTGATAACCTGCAGCACTTCTCCGACCATCTCCGGGTCAAGAGCGCTGGTAGCCTCATCGAAGAGCATGATGCCCGGGGCCATGGCAAGCGCGCGGGCGATGGCCACACGCTGCTTCTGGCCGCCAGAGAGCGAGGCCGGACGGGCGTTGGCCTTCTCGCGCAAGCCCACGCGTTCCAGCAGCTCAAGTGCGCGCTCCCGGCCTTCCGCCTTGCTCATCTTCTTGAGCTCGACCGGCGCCAGCATGATGTTCTCTGCCACGCTCATATGCGGGAACAGGTTGAAGTGCTGGAACACCATGCCTACATGGCGGCGCACCTCATTGATGTCCACCTTGGGGTCGGTGACATCAAAGCCATCGACAACCACCTTGCCCGAGGTAATGTCCTCAAGCTTGTTCAGGCAACGCAGCAAGGTGGACTTGCCGGACCCCGAAGGGCCGATCACGCACACCACTTCGCCTTCGCGGACATCCATGTCGATGCCCTTGAGGACATTGTTGGAGCCAAAGGACTTGTGCAAGTCCTTGACCTGGATCTTCACGTTGGAGCTTTGCTCAGTTACGGTGCTCACTTGTTGAACCTCCGATCGGCATAATTTGCCAATTTGGTCAGCGCCATAATGGCAATGAAGTAGATAATGCCCACGATCAGCAGGGTCTCAGTGACACGGAAGTTCGCCGCGTAGATCTGCTGGCCCTGGTAGAGCAGCTCGGTGAAGCCGATAGCCAGCAGCAACGAGGAGTCCTTCAGGCTGATGATCAACTGGTTGATCAGCGACGGGGTCATCATCTTGAAAGCCTGCGGGATCACGACCTTCTGCATCGACTTGCCATAGCCCAGGCCCAGCGAACGGGATGCTTCAAGTTGCCCTGGATCCACCGACTGGATACCGCCGCGAACGATTTCGGCGACATAGGCACCGGCGTTCAGCGACAGCGTCAGCACGCCTGCGGTCCAGACGCTGATCTCCCAGCCGGTCAGCTGCGGCAGGCCGAAGTAGAACATGAAGGCCCAGAGCAGCAACGGGGTGCCGCGGAAGATGTTCACGAAGGTCGTGGCGATGCCGCGCAGCACGATGTTCCCGGAGATCTTCATGAAGCCGAAGACCAGGCCCAATGCCATGGCAATGGCGAAGGAAATCGCGGTCACCAGCAGGGTGTGCCACAGACCGGTCATCAATGCGGGAATGGACTTGACCAGCAGGTCGAAGAAGTTACTTGGCGCCGCTGCGGTCGGGTCGGCAAGGTAGGAGTCCAGAATCTGCTGGTACTCGCCGTTGGCCTTCAGCTCGGCCAAGCCGTCGTTGAACGCTGCCAGCAGCGCGGTGTTCTCGCCCTTGTTCACGGCGAAGCCATAGGAACCGCCCGGGACCTTGTCGGTGACGGTCTTCAGGCCATTGCCCTGGGCAATGCCGTAGGCCAGCACCGGGTAGTCGTCGAAGACGGCAACTGCAGAACCGGCCTTGACCGATTCGTACATGGTGGCCGACTGGTCCAAGGACTTGACCTGGAAGCCGTATTCCTCGGCGATGGACTTTGCATAGCTTTCGCCCTCGGCGCCGGTCTTGGCGACAACGGTCTTGCCTTCCAAGTCCTCGTAACCGGTGATCTCGTCATTGCCGGCAGCGACAGCCATCTGCACGCCGGACTCGAAGTACGGCTCGGAGAAGTCGTAGATCTCCTTGCGCTCGTCGGTAATCGACATGCCGGCGATCACGCCATCCACCTGGTTGGAGGAAAGGGCGGCCAAAGCGGCGTTGAAGCCCAGGGACCTGATCTCGACTTCAAAACCCTGGTCTTCGGCAATGGCGCGCAAAAGATCCATGTCGATACCGGTCAGTTCGCCGTTCTGGCGGAACTCGAAGGGCGCGAAAGTCGTATCCGTGCCGATGACGTAGGTCTGGCCCTCGACGCTTTCACTGCCTTGGGCCACGGCCGAGGGTGCCCCGACGACCAGGGCCATCAAACCGATGGCAGCCGCGGCTATCCATCGGGCCAGGCGCCCTGTGGGGGCAGCTGTTCTTTTCTTTTCCACTGATGTATCGCTTTCTCGTACTGAAGGGCGAATGGCCCAAGTTGCAGATGATACGTTCTGCCTGCAAGCCTAGGACTTATAAAGCCTAGCCGGTACCCCGCGACTCGCCTGCACTTGCATCGTTATCGGTTTGAAACCGCTGTTCTGTCCGCGCTGAGCATAGCTGCACCCGCATAGCACGGTAGTGGGATTGAATAGGGGTATGACTCCAGAATCGTTGACCGCCAATGCACCGCGTGCCGCAAAGCTGCCCACCACCCGCAGCTTCCACGGCGATGACTTCATCGACAACTACGAGTGGCTGCGGGAGAGAGCCAACCCGGATGTCATCGCGCATCTGACCGCAGAAAACGAGTACACCGACACCATTACCGCTAGCCAGCAGCCGCTGCGCGATGCCTTGTTCAGCGAGATCAAGGCACGCACCGTTGAAACCGACCTGTCGGTTCCAGTGCGCCGCCGCGGCTGGTGGTACTTCACCCGTTCGGCCGAAGGCAAGCCCTACACCATCCAGTGCCGCGTCAAGGCATCGGACACCGGGGACCTTGTTGCCGACTGGACTCCCCCGGTCATCGACGCGGAAACTGCATTGCCTGCCGAAGAGGTGCTGCTTGATGGCAACGCCTTAGCCGAAGGGCAGCCGTTCTTCTCGCTCGGCGGCATGGCGTTGAATGAAGCAGGCAACTTGCTTGCCTACTGTGTCGATAATGCGGGCGATGAGCGATTCACCCTTTTCATCAAGGACCTGGACACCGGCCTGCTGCTGAGCGACACCATTGAAGGAGTGTTCTACGGCCTGGCCTTCTCCCCCGATTCTTCAACTGTCTTCTACACGGTGGTTGACGAAACCTGGCGGCCACACCAGATTCGTGCTCACCTGCTGGGGACCCTCCCAACGCAGGACAAGATCATTTTCGAGGAAAATGATCCTGGCATGTGGCTCGGCTTCGATCTGAGCCCGGACCGCAACACCCTGATGATCTCCAGCGGCAACTCCGAATACGCCGAAACCAGCATGCTGGATCTGGCCGATCCTTCGGCTGCCGTGACCTTGCTGGTGCCGCGCTCCTTGCGCCTGCTGCACGGAATCGACCTGATGCCGGGCGCCGGCCAGGCCTTGATCACCCACGACCACCAGGCACCGAACAACATGGTGTCGCTGGCATCCCTGGACCAGCTGGGCGAAAACGCCGACCCGGCGCACTGGCAGACCGTGGTGGCCCACGAGGACACGGTCAAGATCGAAGGCACCGCGCTGACCGGTTCGCACGTGGTGCTCTCGGTGCGCCGAGATACCTGCGAGCGCGTGCAGCTGATCGCCTTGGACGGATTGGGCACCAAAGCCCAGCAGCCGGCCATTGAACCGGATTTCGATGATGAGCTGTTCACTGCCTCGGCGACCTTTGCCGAGCTGGATGCTCCGTTGATCCGCATCGGCTACACCGCAGACTTCACCCCGGCCCGCGTATACGACCTGTGGCTCCAGAACCAGTCGCTGGTGCTGCGCAAGCAGACCCCGGTGAACAACTTCGATCCCGCCAAGTACCTGTCCACCCGCGAGTGGGCCACCGCGGCCGATGGCGCCAAGATCCCCTTGACCATCATGCGCCGTGCCGACCTGGATACCTCGGTTCCCCAGCCGGTGCTGATCTACGGCTACGGTTCCTACGAGGCCTCCATGGATCCTGGTTTCGGCATCCCCCGCTTGAGCGTGCTGGATCGCGGAGTGGTCTTTGTCATTGCCCACGTGCGCGGCGGCGGCGAGCTGGGCCGCAACTGGTACCTGCAGGGCAAGAAGCTGCACAAGAAGAACACCTTCACCGACTTCATTGATTCCACACAGTACCTGCTCGATTCCGGGTGGGCCGATCCGCAGCGCATCGCCGCCCTGGGCGGTTCGGCCGGCGGACTGCTGATGGGCGCTGTCGCGAATATGGCTCCGCAGCTGTATACCGCGATCATCGCCCAGGTGCCGTTCGTCGATGCCTTGACCTCCATCCTGGATCCAGAGCTTCCGCTCTCGGCACTGGAATGGGAAGAATGGGGCAACCCGATCGAGAGCAAGGAGGTCTACGACTACATGAAGTCCTACACTCCCTACGAAAACGTCACAGCACAGGATTACCCGAAGATCGCTGCGGTCACCTCGCTCAATGACACCCGTGTACTGTATGTGGAGCCAGCCAAATGGGTGGCCAAGCTGCGGGAAGTCGGTACCGGACAGGCCCCGATTGTGCTGAAGACCGAAATGGATGGCGGTCACGGCGGCGCTTCGGGACGTTACGAGTCCTGGAAGGCCCGCGCGTGGGACTACGCCTTCGCCTTGGACGCCCTGGGATGCACCGACGAAATCTAAGTAGCAAAGGAACGGCGGCCATGCACCACATCAAGATCAGCGACTACCGCAACGACCCTGCGATTCGCCGCTTGCTGGTGCTGGCCGCCGAACCTGCCAACGAGCAGGCGCTTGAAGTGCTGCTCGATGAATGCGAAGGCCTTGAGGTGCTTGCCATCGCCACTGCCGCGGGCGATATTGCGGCACTGGCCGCCTACCGGCACAGCGGCAAATACGCGGTGTGCGTTGAATACCTGGCCGTGGAAACATCCCACCAGGGCCGGGGGCTGGGTTCGAGGCTGCTCGCTGAGCTGCGCGACTGCCATGAGAAGAACGTTTGGGCCACCACTGCAGAGGATGCGGTGGGTTTTTACCGCTCGCTGGGTTGCGTTGTTTCGCAGTCTTCTGCCGACCCGCGCTGGCCGGATGCCCGGCGGTACCTGTGCACCTTGCCTTTCTACCCGCTGCTCACCAGCCAGCCAGATGAAGATCCGGAATACGAGGCCGTGGGTGGAGAGCTGATGCGCGGCCTCATTGAGATTGCCGAGCCATCGAAGCAATGGGCCAGGGACTTCCACCGCCTGCACCATCGAATCGCCAGCGCCCTGGGGGCCACCGCGTTGGCCATTGAACACACCGGCTCGACATCCGTTCCGGACCTGCCCGCCAAGCCGATCATCGACATCGTCTTGCTGGTCCCCGACGCGGATCAGGAAGCGTCCTACGTTCCGGCGCTGGAATCCAGCGGCATGCTTCTTTGGCATCGTGAACCTGGCTGGTATGGCCACCGCATGCTCAAGCCCGCTGCCGGTTCGCGGCTCCCCGAGGCCAATATCCATGTCTTCAGCGCAGGAAGCCCCGAGTATCTGCGGCTCGTGATTTTCCGCGAGCATCTGAAACACCATGAAGCCGACCGTTTGGCATACGCCGCGGTAAAGCGGGAAGCCGCCCGCGCAATGGCTGCAAGCGACGGCGAGAACGGCCTGGTCATGGACTACAACCGGATCAAGGAACCTTTCATCCTTGACGTCCATCAACGAATTTTCACTGCCTGAATCCGCTGCGCTTCATCGCTGAAACAGTACGGCCAATACGGCCGCATAACTTGACTTAGCTCACATAATGTTATTACCTAATGATCGTTCGGTAAATAATTCGGCGAAGGAAGATGATGAGCGAAACACAGCTAGAGAATTCGGTCCCGCACGCCATTCTCCGCAATGACTACGCCACCCAGTGGATGGGAATCGAAGTCGTCGAGGTCTCCGACGGCCACGCAGTCATCACCATGGCGCTCCGGCAGGAAATGCTCAACGGCTTCGGCATTGGCCACGGCGGAATGATCTTCGCTCTGGCCGACACTGCGTTCGCACTGAGCTGCAATCCGCAGGCAGGCTCCGACGAGACCATCACGGTAGCCTCCGGCGCCGACGTCAACTTCCTCAAGCCAGCCATTCCCGGACGAGTGCTGACTGCCACCGGCAACCGTGTCTCGCAGCAAGGCCGCAGCGGGATCTACGACATCAAGGTGACCCAGCCAGCGGCCGACGGCTCAATTGAAACCGTCGCAGAGTTCCGCGGACGATCGCGCACCGTCCCGAAACCGAAGAACCGCTAAGCACCCTGCCCACTCGACACGAAAGTTTCAGCATGTCCCAGAACACCGACCGCGACAGCCTTCCGAATCCGCTTGATCCAGAAGAAACCATGAGCCGTGAGCAGATCGAAGCGATCCAGCTGACCCGCTTGAAGGAAACTCTGCACCATGCCTACAACAACGTGCCGTACTACAAGGCAAAGTACGATGCCGTTGGCGTGCACCCTGATGACCTGAAGGAACTGAGCGACCTCGCCAAGTTCCCCTTCACCGACAAGGAAGATCTGCGCAAGAACTACCCTTTCGGCATGTTCGCCGTCCCGCAGCATGAAGTCGCCCGCATCCATGCCTCCTCGGGTACCACTGGCCAGCCCACCGTGGTTGGCTACACCAAGAAGGACCTGGAGGACTGGGCCAAGCTCGGCGCCCGCTGCCTGCGCCTGGCCGGAGTCAAGCCAGGCTGGAAGGTCCACAACGCCTACGGCTACGGCCTGTTCACCGGCGGCCTGGGTGCGCATGCCGCCGCCGAGCACCTCGGAGCGACGGTCATCCCCATGTCCGGAGGCCAGACCGACAAGCAGATCTCGCTGATCCAGGACTTCGAGCCTGATGCGATCCTGTGCACGCCGACCTACCTGTTGACCATTGGCGATGCCATGCAGCGCAAGGGCCTTGATCCGCGGTCCACCTCGCTGAAGGTGGCCGTCCTCGGTGCCGAACCATGGACCGAAGAGATGCGCCACGAGCTGGAAGAGATGTTCAACATCACCGCCTGCGACATCTACGGCCTCTCCGAGGTCATGGGCCCCGGGGTGGCCGGCGAATCCGGAGAAGGCAAGGATGGCAGCCACATCTGGGAAGACCACTTCCGCCCGGAAATCATTGATGCCTTCGACGAAACCAAGGTGCTGCCCGATGGCGAGCACGGTGAATTGGTCTTCACCTCGCTGACCAAGCAGGCCCTGCCGATCATCCGCTACCGCACCCACGATTTGACCCGCCTGATGCCTGGCACCAGCCGACCGGGCCACCGCCGCATGGGCCGCATCACCGGACGCAGCGATGACATGATCATCCTGCGCGGCGTGAACCTGTTCCCAAGCCAGATCGAGGAATTGATCCTGAAGGTGCCGACCCTGTCGCCGCACTTCCAGCTGATCCTGACCCGTCCGGATCGCATGGACCAGCTGGCGGTGAAGGTGGAGCGCCGCGGCGAGGCGTCCATCGAAGATGCCACCAACGGCGCCAAGGAACTGGCCAAGCTGATCAAGATCCATGTCGGTTCTTCCTGCGCCATCGACGTTGTCGAACCGGAATCCCTGGAACGCTCCATGGGCAAGCTCAAGCGCATCTACGACATGCGCGCTAACTAGCCTCCGCCGGGACATGGGATAATCAACTAATCATGGAAACTACCGATACTGCCAACCGTCCGGCCAAGCGTGGCCGCCCTGGTTACGATCAAGAAACCGTTTTGCGCATTGCTGTCGAGGCATTCAACGAATACGGCTACGACGCGACCTCCATGGGCAAGCTCGCCGACCGACTGGGTATCAGCAAATCCGCGATTTACCACCATGTCCCGTCGAAAGAGGACCTGCTGCGCCTAGCGTTAGATGAGGCGCTGATTCCCCTGGAGGCGGTGATCGCCGAGGTCCGCTCGCATGAGGGCACCGCGGATGAGCGTCTGGAATTCTTCCTGCGCGCAACCTTCAGGATCCTGCTGGCTAAGCGTTCCTACGTGACCTTGTTGTTGCGTCTGCGTGGCAACACTGATCTGGAACGCCAGGCGCTGGAACGCCGCCGCGCAATGGACCGCCAGCTGGCAGAATTGGTGACTGCCGCGCAGTCGGATGGCAAGTTGCGTGCCGACTTGGAACCTCGGGCCACCGCCAGGCTGCTTTTCGGCTTGATCAACTCAGTGGTGGACTGGTACCGCGCTGACGGGCCGATCGACGGACCCGAGTTGGAGGACCAGGCTGTTTCGCTGCTCTTCAACGGCCTGCATACCGGCGGCGCCTGATTCCAAGTCCGGGCTCCCCATATCGGCTCCCGCCTTCCAGCCGGGAGCCGACGTCGCTAACCGGGCTGGGCGTCCGCTGCAATGTGGCGCAGCCAACCTTGTAATCTTGCCGTCCTCACAGAAATCACCGTTAGCATCGAAGGGGTGCTTTAGCACCTGTCATTCTCGATCAACCAAGTGAAGAGCGCTGTGGATTCCATCTTAGAAACCCTTTTCATGGCTACCGCCGACAGCAGTAGTTCCTTTGTCCAGATTTTGCTCTCGGCTGCGAGCATGCTGCTCGTCTTCGTCTCCGCCGCACTGCTGGCGCACCGCAACGACCTGGGTTGGTGGACCCTGATCCTGGGTGTCTTCGTAGGCCCGGTCATTTCTTCGATGCAGTTCGACCTGCTGGGCCTGATCTACGCCGTTCCGCTGCTGCTGATTGCAATCTTCGGCCTCTGGCGCTTCTCCCGCTACGAGCTCAAGGGAAAGTTCACCCGCATGGTCACGAGCACCGCGGTGACAGTGTGGTCCGCGCTCGGCCTGCTCGTGGGCCTGATCCTGCTGGTCGCCTTGCGCTTCGGCCCGTTCCTCTTCAATGGCGGCTTCATGAGTGCAACCCCGGAAATCTGGGTGCTGTACTTCGCTGATGCGGCCATCTTCGCATCGTTCGTCATGGTTGCCCGCGGTGTGCGAGCTGGCTGGCTGGTGCTGGCCGTGGCCGCCGTTGCCGATCTGGTCGTCTACTTCCTGATCTCCCCAATGCTGGGCATGCTGGGCCTGTTCGTCTTCATCGCCTTGGCGGCACTGTACGGCTTCTTCCTCTGGCGCAACCTGCCAGCCGCCGGCCAGGCCGGTCAAGGCATTGCAGAGCTCTCCGAGGCCGAGCTGGCACTGGATGCCGCCAAGGAAGCTACCTTGGCGAAGCTGAACAAGCAGCACGGAAGCAACGGCGCTTCCTAGGCTTCGCGAAAATGGCGTTGGACCACGATTTCCTCATCGTGGCCCAACGCCATTTCTTGTTTCCCGCGAAGGGGTCAGCCGGACTTAGCCGTTCCAGTTGGCATAGGTCGAGTCGGTCTTTTCAACCAAGGTCAGCACGTCGTAGGTGGCGACCAGTTCATCGTTCTGGTTGTGCAGCACCGCATCCCAAGCAACCTCGCCGTATTCGTCGGTGACGCGCGGGGTGATTTTCTTGGCCGTCAGGGTGACGCGAATCGAGTCGCCGGCAGCTACAGGGGTGATGAATCGCAGTGATTCAAGGCCGTAGTTAGCCAAGACGGGTCCCGGAGCGGGCTCCACGAACAGTCCCGCGGCCCAGGAAACCAGCAAGTAGCCGTGGGCCACGATTCCCGGGAAGAACGGGTTGGCTTCGGCGGCGGCCTGATCGGTGTGCGCATAGAAGGTATCGCCGGTTTCGTGAGCGAATTCGGTGATCTTCTCCAAGCTGACTTCACGCAGATCCGAGACGAAACCGTCACCGATCTTCAGCTCAGCCAGCGACTTGCGGAACGGGTGGACGTTCTGCGGCTTACCGCCAAACTGCTGGCTGCCAGCAAGGGACTGCTGGGCACCGGTGTGCCAGACGCCGCTCAGCGCGGTGATCATGTTGGGTGAGCCCTGCACCGCGGTGCGCTGCATGTGGTGCTTGACCGAACGGATGCCGCCCAGTTCTTCGCCGCCTCCGGCCCGGCCTGGACCGCCATGGACCAGATGCGGAACCGGAGAGCCGTGGCCGGTGGTGGATCGTGCGGTTTCGCGGTTCAGGATGTGGACGCGCCCGTGGTGCGCGGCGATGCCCAAGGCCAGGGCGCGCATGGCTTCGGCGTCATTGGTGCACACGGTTGCGACCAGCGAGCCGGCGCCCATGGCAGCCAGTTCCACGGCCTCGTCAACGCTGCTGTAGCCGATGACGGAACTGACTGGGCCGAAGGCTTCGCGCGAGTGCACCATCGGGTTGCGCGCGTCGTTCCAGCGAAGGACCACTGGGGACATGAAGGCTCCGCCTTCTGCCACGGCGTCCTTTTCGGGAGCGACACGTACCGCAGGGGCATCCAGGCGGCCGTAGGCCAGTTCGCCGCCGGCAGCGATCATGTCCTCGACGGCCCCGCGCACATCGGCCAGCTGTTCCAGCGAAGCCAGGGCACCCATGGTGACGCCCTCAACTCGAGGATCGCCGATGACCACCCGTTCATCGATGCGCTTGCCAACGGCCGAAATGACCGCATCCACCTGTGCTGCAGGCACGATGTTGCGACGGATGGCGGTGCATTTCTGGCCGGCCTTCGACGTCATTTCATTGACGACAACCTTGACGAAAGCGTCGAATTCCGGGGTGCCTTCCACAGCGTCGGGGCCGAGGATGGCTGCATTCAGGGAATCGGTTTCAGCCGCGAAGCGCACGCCTCCGTCGATAACGTTGCGGTGCGACTTGAGCTTGCTTGCGGTGGATGCCGATCCGGTGAAGGCGAACATATCGCGGTAGTCCAGGTGGTCCATGATGTCGCGAGCAGAGCCGGAAAGCAGCTGCAGGGAACCCTCTGGAAGGATGCCCGAGTCCAGCATCATGCGCACAGCCGCTTCGGTGAGGTACCCGGTGGGGGTTGCCGGCTTGACGATTGTCGGCACACCGGCGATGAAGGCCGGTGCGAACTTCTCGAGCATCCCCCAGACAGGGAAGTTGAAGGCATTGACCTGGACGACTACGCCGGCCATCGCGGTGTAGATGTGGGTGCCAATGAAGGAAGCGTCCTTGCTCAGCGGCTCGGTGGGGCCATCGAGGATCACGTTGGAATTGGGCAGTTCGCGCCGGCCCTTGGAAGAGAAGGTGAACAGCACGCCAATGCCACCGTCGATGTCGACCATCGAGTCGATTTTGGTGGCACCGGTCTTGAAGGAAACCTCGTACAGGTCCTTGCGCCGCTCATTGAGGTACAGCGCTAGTGCCTTGAGCTTGAGCGCCCGCTCATGCAAGGAGAGCTTGGCTAGTTCGCGCTGGCCGGTCTGTCGGCCGTATGCCACGGCGCCAGCAACATCCAAGTTGTCCTTGGTGACGGTGACCAGCACTTCGCCGGTATTGGCGTCGCGGACCTCGGTTCCGCCTTGTGCCGCTGGGCTGTGCCAGTTCCCCGCGATATAGCTGGGTACTACGGTGATCTGTTCTGTCGTCATTGACGCAATTCCTTCCTGAACGGTCGGTCAGTATTACCGTTAACCATAGCAGGAAGGGGTGATCGAGGACACTTGTGCGCCTCGCTGCTTCGCCAGCGCTCCCCTGGCCCTTAGCGTGCCAGCTGGCGCAGGCGCTCCACGGCGTTCTCGCTCATTCCCTGGTCCAGCAAATACCTCCGCGTGGACCCGAGCCACCTGAGGAAATTCTCCAGTTCGCCAGCTCGGCCATGAATGATTTCCCGCAGTTGCTCTTCACTGCGGTAGCTCTCGTACGGGTGCTTGCGAGGGGAAATGCGATGCCACTCATTGATCCCCCTGACCGCGAGTTCATCATGGAGCAGGATCTGGCCATCCAAGCCAGCCAGCTGAAGCAGCATTGTGGCTATCAATCCCGATCGGTCGCGTCCAGCCGAGCAGTGGACCACCGTGCCCTGCTCCGCGGTCGCGAGGCTCTCGAACACTGCCCGCAGGTGGTCGCCGAATTCCTCGCAGACCAGCTGGTACATCCCGGTGTGATTCATGTACGGCACCGCCACCGACTCGAAACGCTCATTGTCTGGCGATTCCAGCGGCAGATTCACCAGCTCGATCCCTGCGAGGCTTGCCGCGGGCACCGCTGGGTCATGCTCGCGACGGCGGATTTCGTCCGGGTTGCGCAGGTCGATGACCCTATTGACGCCAGCAGCGTGCATTTGCTGCCAGCCCTCAGCCGTCAGCCACTCATGCCTGCCCATGCGGTAGAAGGCTCCGCAGATGTGGCGCGCATTAACGGCTCCGCTCCAGTCCAGGTCCCCGGCTTGCTTGCGGTAGTTAAGGCTGTGGCTCATAAGCCTATTGCAACACATTGCCCGGCTGTTGTATTGTTCTAGTCATTGGCAAACGTCAATCAGTCTATTGAAGGAGGGGTAACGATGATTGCTTACCGCCTGAACAAGCCATTTCCCCCTTCTCCCAAGGACTACTTCCGATGCATTTTCCCACTGGCCTCGAGGCCGCAAATTCGCCACTGATCGCCACTGCCTCCACGGATGCCGATCAACAACTGAAATTCAGCAAGCACAAGCCGGTCTGGAACGACTCTGAGACCGGTGATCCGGCAAACGGCCAACGTTATTCGACATGGCCATTTATCGAGAAGGGCTTGCGCGGACCCAAACCGTATCCGCACTGGCTCATCGAAGAGGCCGCAGCCATCGACACCGAGCTGGGCATCTTGAAAACGGGCAAGGAAGGCGATGTCTTCCTGCTGGAACGTGCCACCGAAGATCGCAGCAGCCTTCTGGCAGCAAAGCGCTATCGTTCGCGCGAGCAAATGCAGTTCAGCCGCTCGCAGTCCTATAGCGACGGGCGCTCCGCACGGCGTTCGCGTGATAACCGCGCTATCCGCAACAACTCCACGTACGGCAAGCAGATCGCCGCTCTGCAGTGGGCCAATGCCGAATGGAGCTATTTGCTCCGTTGCTACGAGGCGGGCATACCTGTTCCCTACCCTGTGCAAATAGATGGCACCGAAATCCTCATGGAGTTCATTGCCGATCCAGACGATCAGCATGCGGCAGCGCCTCGCCTGCAGCAGCTCTCGCGCTTTGACCCGCGCCTTCCATCGCTATGGGACCAGCTCACCGGAGCACTGGAGAAATTTGCCGGGCTCGGCATCGCCCACGGAGACCTCTCCGCGTACAACATTCTTGTCTCCGGCGAAAGGCTGGTAGTAATCGATGTTCCGCAGTGCGTAGATCTGGCCGGCAACCCGAACGGCTTGGACTTCCTGCACCGTGATTGCGTGAATCTTTGCGATTGGTTCACTTCCAAGGGCTTGCCCAATGACCCCGATGAATTGTTCTCCTCGCTGATGAGCTACCTCTTCTGAGGACAGCCAGAACTGGGCGCGCCCGCGACGAATCCCGATGATTCGCCGCGGGCGCGCGCCTGCGACCAGCTTTCCGCGGCCTACTTCGCCCAGGTAGGCAGGACCTGGCGTCCCCAGGTGGCGTTCGTGACAATGGCAAAGGAGCCGTACTAGGCCAGGAATGCGGTAAACAGGCCCAACCAGCCTCCGAGTTCATGTATCAGCGTGCTGCCGGTGAAGGCGCCGATAGTCAGGCAGATGAAGGCCGCGGTCAGCATGGTGAACACGGCAACCAGCACGCCATTGGTACGCAGGGCGGCGACCGTCATGTAGGCGGTGAAAATGGTCCA
This sequence comes from Glutamicibacter sp. NPDC087673, assembly GCF_044743255.1. Classification (NCBI taxonomy): domain Bacteria; kingdom Bacillati; phylum Actinomycetota; class Actinomycetes; order Micrococcales; family Micrococcaceae; genus Glutamicibacter; species Glutamicibacter sp. NPDC087673. The sequence goes on along the minus strand of NZ_JBIUWB010000002.1, from coordinate 170,538 downwards.
CCCCAGAAGGAATGGACCGAGGCCCGCCGGGCCCGCCGCCTGCGCTACCTCCGGGTTGGTTTCCAGCCACCAGAAGGCCATCCAGAATGCGCCATAGGAAGTGAACGCGGTGGCGCCGAAGACATTGCCTTTCGCGAATTCGATGACGCCAGCAATCAGCTGGACCAAGCCACCGTAGAATAGGGCAATCGCCAGGACGGCGGCGCCAGCTTCTGGAATGATCCCGGCGTTGGACAGGCTCAGCGCAAAGGTTGTCAGCGCAAGGCGCCCAATCCCAGTGCCGCGGGGTCAGCCAGGCCCGGCTTGGCCGGTGCGGCTGGTGAGGCGATTCCAACGGGGTCTTCTCGGGTCAGCAGTGCGGTCATGGCGGATACTCCATCGTGTCAGCGGTCAGTTCAATCCAGGCAAGTGATGCCGATCACTTGCCTTTAGCAGGTATCCTAAATCGATGGTGAGTCGGATCACTACCATCTAAAGGAGGTAGCCGGCGACCACTGATTCTTCGCACGAAATAGCCCTTTTGGACCGCACGCTCAATACTTCGGCGGCACGCACCGGCCTGCCAGTTGCCTTTGGCGGTTTCGCCCGGTCCACGGGTACGAAGCTGACTTGTTTCGCAGGAACCCGCACCGGTTCGCTGCGTGGCCTGGTGGTCAAGCCCGGTGAGGGCCTAGGCGGCTTGGCGCTATCGCGGCGTCAATTGGCTGCCACGGATTCGTACCATGAGACCCCGGAAATCATTCACAGCTATGACCGGGAAATTGGCGGCGAGGGAATACTGGCCTTGCTGGCAGTACCGGTCGTGGTTGACGACCAGGTGCGTGCGCTGATCTATGCCGGACTGCGAAACCGCCGGCAGCTGACCGATGGAATGCTGTCCGCCGCCGCAGCAGAGGCCCGCCGGCTCGCTTGGGAACTATCGGTCCATGAAGAGACCCAGAGGCGCATGGCGGTGCTCAGTGCCTACGAACCGCAGGCCGCGCACCCCTCGGAGATGGCATTGAGCCAAGAAGATTTCAATGCGCTCTACACCGAGCTGCGCGATATTGCGCGGATGGTGCAGGATCCGGAGCTCGCCGCACGGCTCAGCACGGCCAGCACGATGCTGCGCCCAGGGCAGGGGCCAGCGCCGCAGGCAATCGACGGCCCCTCGAACCTTTCGCCGCGTGAGCTGGATGTGCTTTCCCATCTGGCGCTGGGCAAGCGCAACGCCTTGATTGCGACGCATCCGGGATTAGCCGAAAGCACCGTCAGAAGCTATCTGGCCTCGGCCGTGCGAAAGCTGGGTGCCACGAATCGCTTTGATGTGGTGTTGCGCGCTCGCAGCCGGGGCCTGATCCCCTAGGCGGCCATTCCGGGGACCCCGGGACCCGGGCTACGGGCGTCGCAACTGGCTTCAGCCGTTTACCAGCTGTAGAAGCCCTGGCCGGTCTTTCGTCCGAGCTTGCCCTGGGCCACCAGGTCCTTGAGGATCTGCGGCGGAGCGAAACGCTCCCCCAGAGTCTCGTGCAGGTACTGGGCAATGCCCAGGCGCACATCCAAACCGACAATGTCGGTGGTCTTCAGCGGGCCGGTAGGGTGCTTGTATCCCAGGACCATCGCGTTATCGATGTCTTCGGCACTGGCTACGCCGTCCTCGACCATGCGCATGGCTTCCAAGGCGATAGCCACGCCCAAGCGGGAAGAAGCGAACCCGGGAGCGTCATTGACCACCACTGCGGTCTTGCCCAGTGCTTGAACCCATCCGCGCGATGCGTCCACCAGGGTCTTATCGGTCTGCTTGCCGATCACGACCTCGATCAGGGTGGAGGCGGGAACCGGGTTGAAGAAGTGCAAGCCCAGGAAGTTCGCGGGACGCTGCAATTCCTTGGCCAAGCCGCTGACCGACAGCGACGAGGTGTTCGAAGCGAGCACCGCCTCGGCGTTCAGTGCCTGCTCCACGGCCTGCAGGGAAGAAACCTTCAGGTCCCAGATTTCCGGAACGGCTTCAACCACCAGCTGCGCGCTGGCGAACTGCTCGTAGTCGGTACTGGTGGAGAAGCGGGACAAAAGCTCTTCGCGGCTTTCGCTGATCTGGCCACGGGCAATGGACTTGTCCACGGATCCGGCTACGCGCTCATAGGCCGCCTGCGCCGCCTCGTCGTCGCGTTCAACAACGAGAACGGTGCTGCCGCTGGTCAAGAAGGCGTGGGCGATGCCGGCACCCATGCGTCCGCCGCCGAGCACGCCCATCTGCTGCGGCAACGCTCCGGTGGTGAAGCTGGTTTGTGCACTCATGGTTACTTCTTCTTTCGATCTAGGAATGCTTGCATGCGGTCGAATTTGGCTTGGGACTCGAAAAGCATGCCCTGGGCCAAGGTATCGATCAACGGATGGACTTCGCGCGGAGCATGGAAGACGGACTTGGTGATGCGCACCGCCAGCGGATCCTGGGCTGCTATGCGATCTGCCAGTGCATCGGCGGCGGCATCCAGCTCGGCAGCCGGATGCAGTTCGGTCACCAGGTTGGCGGCCAGGCATTGCTCGCCGGTGAGCACCTTGCCAGCCAGCAGGATTTCCTTGGCCAGCGGCTCGCCGACCAGTTCCTTCAGCCGCCAGGTGGCGCCTGCGGCGGCCATGATGCCCAGATTCGTTTCCGGGTTGCCCATGCGCAGCTCGGGGGTGCCGATGCGGAAGTCCGCGGCATAGGCCAGTTCAGCGCCCCCGCCCAGGGCGAAGCCGTCCAATGCCGCAACCACCGGCATCGGCAACTTGGCGATCCTGTCGAAGATGCCCGAGTTGATCCCGGCGAGCGCGTCATCCCGGCGGCGTTCGCGCAACTGGGAAATATCGGCTCCGGAAGCGAAGATGCCCTTGCGCCCCTTGGGATTCGCTTCGCTCGCTGCCTCTGCGGGGGTGCCAGCCATAATCAGGATCTTGGGATTCTTCTCCAGATAATCGCAGATGGTGTGCAGCTCGTCGACCATGGCCTGGTCAATGGCATTGCGGACCGCTGGGCGGTGCAGGCGCACCCAGAGGCGGTCATCGGTTTCCGCCAGCTTGAGGGTGGTGAACCCGCTGTTCAAATCGCCCACTTCTAGACGCCTTCCAGCAAGATCGCGGTGCCTTGGCCCACGCCAACGCACATGGTGGCAATGCCCAGCTTGCGCTGCTCGGAAGCCAGCTCCCGTTCCATGCGGCCCAGCAGGGTGATGACAATGCGGGAACCGCTGGAACCCAGCGGATGGCCCAGCGAGATGGCGCCGCCGTCGCGGTTGACGATTCCTGCATCGACCCCCAGCTCGCGCATGCTGGCCAGGGACTGGCTGGCGAAGGCTTCATTGATTTCCATGGCACCGATCTGGTCAATGCCCAGTCCCGCGCGTTCAAGTACCTTGCGGGTCGCCGGGACCGGTCCCATGCCCATGATTTCTGGTTCCAGGCCCGCGGCCTGCCCGTCGACGATTCGGGCGCGAGGCGCCAGTCCGTACTTCTTGATGGCCCGTTCGGAGACCACGAGGATTGCCGACGCTCCGTCGTTCAGCGTCGACGCATTGCCAGCAGTGACGACGCTTCCTCCCTTGACTACTGGGCGCAGGGCGGAAAGCACATCCATGGTGGTCCCTGGCCGTGGCCCCTCGTCGGTGTCCACGATGCTCTCTGCCTTGCGTCCCTTGACAGTGACCGGAACGATTTCATCGCGGAAATGCCCGGCCTCGATGGCGGCAATGGCCTTGGCGTGGGATTCGACGGCGAACTGGTCGCAATCCTCACGCGAGATGTTGTAGACGCGGGCGACTTCCTCGGCGGTTTCCGGCATCGAGAAGGTGGCTTTGCCATCGCGCGAGTACTGGCCGGAGAGGAATTGCGGGTTGGTGAAGCGCCAGCCGATGGAGGTGTCGAAGGTTGCTCCCGGCTTGGCGAAGGCCTTGGAAGGCTTTTCCATGACCCAAGGTGCCCGCGACATGGATTCGGTGCCGCCGGCGATCACGATGTCCGCGGCGCCGGCCTTGATCATGTGGCTGGCCATAGTGATGGCGCTCATGCCCGAGGCGCAGAGGCGGTTGACCGTGATGCCCGGGACGGTCACGGGCAGGCCGGCCAGCAGCGCAGCCATGCGGGCAACATTGCGGTTCTCTTCGCCCGCGCCGTTGGCGTTTCCGTAGATGACTTCATCAACGTCGGCCGGATCGATGCCCGCGTCTTCAATGACTCGGCGAATAGTCAGCGCGGCCAGGTCATCGGGGCGCACAGCACTGAGCGCACCTCCATAACGGCCTACCGGCGTGCGTGCTCCACCTACGAGAAATGCCTCGGTCATCTGTGCTCCTTATGCCAAAATGATTAGTGACCCTCAACACCTAAACTTACCGACCATTCGTTCAATAATAAAGTCGCGGGTCGCCGGATTTTCACAATTGAGCATTTCCAGGCCGCCGGGACCACATGGCCGGGCCACGGGCCAACCCCCGTTCTGTCCGCAATTGCGGGCAATCAATTCCATGTCAGTGGTTGATTTTAGAAATTGATTCGAATAGCCTCTGGTATTTAACCGACTCCGGGGAACTCCCGGATCGTGGACCGCGGCCAAGGCGATGAATTCCTATCTGGCCTTAGGGCGATCGGTCGACGGAAAGCTGAAAACAACGGAGCAGCAATGCAACCGGAACATAGCCAGCCAAACGACAACTCGAATGCACATAATTTCGCTCCCGACCTGGACCATGACATCGGGCCGGACATGAACACGCAAGAAGGCCGGCAAGAAGTTCGCAAGGCCACTGCGGCATCTGCCATGGGCAACATGACCGAGTGGTTCGACTACGGTGTCTATGCCGTGGCCGTCACCTACATCACTGCCCACTTCTTCCCCACCGAGGGCGGCACCTTCATGGCCTTGGCCACCTTCGCCCTCTCCTTCCTGGTCCGCCCGATTGGCGGCCTGGTCTGGGGCCCGCTGGGCGACAAGCTGGGGCGCAAGAAGATCCTGGCCTTGACCATCATCATGATGTCGCTGGCCACCTTCCTCATCGGCATCCTGCCAACCTTCGAAGCCATTGGCGTCGCCGCGCCAATCCTGCTGGTTCTGCTGCGCATGATCCAGGGCTTCTCCACCGGTGGCGAGTACGGCGGCGCGGCAACCTTCATGGCCGAGTATGCGCCGGATCGCAAACGCGGCTTCTTCGGTTCCTTCTTGGAATTCGGCACCTTGGGCGGTTTCGCCCTCGGCACCGCCGTGATGCTGGGCCTGCAGGTGGTGCTCAGCGAGGAAGCCATGATGGCTTACGGCTGGCGCATCCCATTCTTCCTCGCTTTGCCCATGGGCCTGATCGGCCTGTACCTGCGTAGCAGATTGGAGGACACGCCGGTCTTCCAGGAGATGGAAGAATCCGGCGAAGCCCAGCAGGGCGGGTCGCTCAAGGAACTGGTGTTCACCTACTGGCGCCCCATGCTGACCATGACCGGACTGGTCATTGCGCTGAACGTCGTGAACTACACGTTGCTCAGCTACATGCCGACGTACCTGGAAACCCAGTTGGGGCTGGACCCCAACGCTTCGCTGGCCACCATCCTGATCGGCGAGGTGGCCATGATGGCCGTAATTCCATTTGCGGGCTCGCTTTCGGACAAGGTCGGACGCAAGCCAATGTGGTACGCCTCAGTCATTGGCCTGTTCGTCTTGGCAGTACCGATGTTCTGGCTGATGGGCAAGTCCTTCGCCTGGGCCATTGTCGGCTTCGCCGTGCTGGGTCTGCTCTACATTCCGCAGTTGGCCACGATTACCGCGACGTTCCCGGCGATGTTCCCTTCGCAGGTGCGCTTCGCAGGATTCGCGATTACCTACAACATCGCTACGGCGGTCTTCGGCGGCACCGCCGCGATGGTCAATGAAGCGGCCATCAATGCCACCGGTTTCCTGCTCTTCCCGGCCATCTACATGATGGCAGCGTGCGTGATTGGTGCGATCGCCATCAAGTTCATGCCGGAGACCGCCGGCGCTTCGCTGCGCGGCACCGCGATTCCCGATGCCTTGGACACCGGCATCCTCGCTGCGGTGCAGCGCGATGAAAACCGAACGTCCTGAGCCATCCAGCCGCCAAGGGGGCGCATCAGTTGAACTGCTCCCCTTGGCGGCTGGCGCATAATCGCTGGCGGCCTAGAAATCAATGCCCGGCCGGGCGTGCTTGCGAGCAAAATGCCATCCGCCCCACAACAGCAAGGCGAACACCGGAATTGTGGCGATCGTGTACAGCCCCACCGGGAAGACCTCGCCGTTTTCCCCGGTCAAGGTATCGAAAGAAATCAGGACGGTGATAACCAGCAAGGAAATCAATCCGACCCAACCGGTAATGGGCGACCCGGGCATGGGCAGCGAGGAAACAGAGCCCTTTTTCTTGCGCAGCATGAGCTGGCATCCGAAAATCGAGGCCCAGGTGAACAGCACGCCGATGGATGCGGTATTCAAGGCAAGGTCGAAGGCGAAGGAATCTCCGAGCCAGATGTTCAGGATGACGCCGGCAAGATAGACCACGCCCACGGTGATAATGCCGGTCGAGGGAACAAAGTGCTTGTTCATCTTCGCGAGCCACTGCGGAGCATGCCCATTGCCGCTCATGGTGCGCAGGATGCGGCCGATGGAATACAGGCCCGAGTTGCACGAGGACAGCGCAGCGGTAATCACCACCAGGTTCATCGCGCTGCCAACCCAGCCCAGGCCCATCTTCTCGAAGACCGTGACAAACGGGCTGACCCCGGATTCGTATTCGTTCCATGGCAGCACCATGGCCAGCAGGGAGACGCTGCCTACGTAGAAGACCAGGATGCGAACGACCACCGCACGGATTGCCGATGGAACTTCCTTTTCCGGGTTCTCCATCTCGCCGGCGGCAATGCCCACCAGTTCAATGGCGTTATAGGCGAAGATCACCGAGTTCAGGACCAGGATGCTGACGAAGAAACCACGGGGGAACATTCCGCCCTCGCCGTTCTCATCGCCGATGAAGAGGTTGGCCACCGACGCGGTGTGGTCTCCCACCTGTGCGTTGGTCACCACCATGTATGTACCCACGGCCAGGAACAGGACGATCGCGGTCACCTTGATGCAAGCTGCCCAGAACTCGAATTCTGCGAAAGCCTTGGCGCTGAAGAGGTTGATGGCCACCAGCAGCAGCAACGCGCAGAACGCGGAAACGGTTACCGGAACATTCGGGAAGAAATACTGGAAGTACAGGCCGATGGCGATCAGCTCGGCAATGCCGGTCATGATCCAATTCAGCACGTACATCCATCCGGAGATGAAGGCGCCCTTGGGGCCGAAGAGCTCAGCCGCATACGAGACGAAGGAACCGGAAGTCTGGCGGTACATGATCAGTTCGCCCAGTGCCCGCATCAGCAGGTAGGCCAATGCGCCAGCTACCAGATAGGACAGCACCAGCGCCGGACCGGTCGAGGCCAGGCGCCCGCCGGAGCCCATGAACAGGCCCACACCGATGGCTCCTCCGATCGCGATCATCTGGACGTGGCGGCGGCTCAGGGATTTCTTGTAGCCCTCGGCACTGATTTCCGGGGTTGCCGGGCGATGCTGACCAGATGGCATAGATGAACTCCTGACCTACGGACGCGTTCAATGAATCCGTGCAAAAATCGTGAAATGAATCCGGTGATTCACTGGATGGTCCAAGCCGTACGGGCGGGGATTCCACGCGCAACCGCGAGTCGGGCCGTGAAAAGTCTACTCCTCCTTTCTTAGAGTTCCGGACGAAACCGACTAGCATTCATAGGGTGAGTAGCCTGAATAATTCCGCATTGCCCGAGAAGGTCTCCGATGTCTTCGATCCAACGCGCTGGCGCGTGGTCGAGGGATTCGACTTCACCGACATCACTTACCATCGCCAGGTCCAGCGAGCGGCGGATGGAAGCATCGTGCGCGACCTTCCGACCGTGCGCATCGCTTTCGACCGCCCCGAGGTGCGCAACGCCTTCCGCCCGCACACCGTGGACGAGCTGTTCCGCGCCATGGATCATGCCCGCATGACCAGCGACGTGGCCACTGTCCTGCTGACCGGCAATGGCCCCTCGGAAAAGGACGGCGGACACGCATTCTGCTCCGGCGGCGACCAGCGCATCCGTGGCCGTGACGGCTACCGCTATGCCGAAGGCGAGACCCGCGAATCCATCGACCCGGCGCGTGCCGGGCGCCTGCACATCCTGGAAGTCCAGCGCCTGATGCGCACCATGCCCAAGGTTGTCCTCTGCGTCGTCAACGGCTGGGCTGCCGGTGGCGGCCATTCGCTGCACGTGGTCTCGGATCTGACCATTGCCTCGAAGCAGAACGGCAAGTTCAAGCAGACCGACGCTACCGTCGGTTCCTTCGATGCCGGATACGGTTCGGCATTGCTCGCCCGCCAGGTCGGGCAGAAGACCGCCCGCGAAATCTTCTTCCTTGCCCGCGAGTACTCGGCCGATGACATGGTCCGCATGGGCGCCGTCAACGAGTCGGTAGAGCACGAACGCCTCGAAGAGGTGGCCCTGGAGTACGCAGCCGACATCGCCCGCCAGTCCCCGCAGGCCATCCGCATGCTGAAGTTCGCTTTCAACTTGGCCGATGACGGCTTGGCCGGCCAGCAGGTCTTCGCTGGCGAAGCCACCCGCATGGCGTACATGACTGATGAGGCAGTAGAAGGACGCGACGCGTTCCTGGGCAAGCGCGACCCGGATTGGTCCAACTACCCTTACTACTTCTAATCTTCCGCGACGGAACGAGGACCGGATATGGACAGACAACTCTCTGAACTGCTCGCAGCCTTGGCCACGGCGGCCAATGACGGGGGGCCGGCCGTTGAGGTATTGCTCGATGAGAGCAACCCCAACGGCTGGCGCATCGAGTACTTGGCACCACAGGACCTGCCAGGTTTCGAGCAGCCCATGGCAGTGGTGCGGACTTCCGGTTCCACCGGCCGGGCCAAGCGCACGGTGCTCAGCGTTTCGGCGTTGGCATCCAGTGCGCAGGCCACGGCCGAGTTCCTCGGCTTCGAAGGCCAGTGGCTGCTGGCCTTGCCGGTGCACTATGTCGCGGGACTGAGCGTGCTGACGCGTTCATTGTTCGCCGGCACCAAGCCCGTGGTGATGGACACCGAGGGCAGCTTCTCGGCCACGGCATTCACCGAAGCCGCCAATCAAATGATCGACTCCCGCCGGATCACCTCGCTGGTTCCAACCCAGCTTGCCCGGCTGCTGGATAACCCGGCGCCGGAAACCTTGCAGGCGCTGAAGCGTTTCGACGCCATCCTCTTGGGCGGCGCGCGAGCCAGCAAGGACCTGCTGGTCAGCGCCCGACACCATGGGCTGAAGATTTTCCAGACCTATGGGTCCTCGGAAACTTCCGGCGGCCTGGTCTACAACGGCACGGCCCTTCCCGGCGTGCAGCTGGCAGCGCATGAGGGGCGCATCTGGGTCGCCGGCCCCATGCTCGCCGACGGATACGCCAACTCCCCCGAAGCCACCGCCGAGCACTTCATTGAACGCGATGGTGTCCGCTGGTACGTCACCGATGACCTGGGCACCGTTGAAAAACAGCGCTTGAAGATCATTGGACGCATCGATGATGTGATCAATACCGGGGGCATCAAGCTTTCGGCATCGAAGATTGAAGGGCTGCTGGAAGAATTCTTCACGCAGGCAATCGTGGTCCCGGTGCCCGATCCGCAATGGGGCCACAGCGTTGGCCTGGCCTATGCGGGCCCGACCAATACCGCCGATGCCTTCGAAGCGGTGCGCCGGACCTTGGGCAAGGAAGCGGTGCCCAAGCACGTGCGCCACTACCCTCTTGGCTTGCCGCAGCTGCCTAATGGCAAGTTCAATCGACAACTGGTCATCGAAGAACTAGGCGTTCGCGACTAGTCTCGATTCGCCTTGCACGCCTAATCGCGGGAAACTAGAGGGTACGAGTTTCCGCTTGCCCTGAAAGGACAGAAAGTGGCCACACTTTCCCAGTGGGTTTCTGGGGCGCGTTTGCGCACCTTGCCTATCGTCATTGCCCCGGTTGTCATCGGTACCGCAGCCGCGCTGGGCGAAACTGGAACCGTTCATTGGTTCCGTTTCGTCTTGGCTCTGCTGGTGGGCCTGCTGCTCCAGGTCGGAGTGAACTACTCCAACGACTACTCGGACGGCATCCGAGGCACCGATGACGAACGCGTCGGCCCGCTGCGCCTGACCGGTTCCAAGCTCACCGAGCCGAAGAACGTGCGCAATGCCGCTTTCGGCTGCTTCGGGCTAGCCGCCATCTTCGGTCTGGTCCTGGTCATCATTTCTTCCTCGTGGCCGCTGCTGCTGGTAGGCGTCGCCGCGATCTTCGCCGCTTGGGGCTACACCGGCGGCAAGAACCCCTACGGCTACCGCGGCTTGGGCGATATTTACGTTTTCATCTTCTTCGGCTTGGTCGCCACCTTGGGTACCACCTTCACCCAGATCAACCAGCTGACCATGGCTTCGCTGTGGGGTGCCATCGGCACCGGCCTGATTGGCTGCGCCCTGCTGATGGCCAATAATGTGCGAGACATTCCTACCGATAAAGAGGTGGGAAAGATTACCTTGGCGGTGCGCCTTGGCGAACACAATGCCCGCTTGAGCTACGTGCTGATGCTGGCGGTAGCCATCCTCCTCCCTTTGCTGGCCACCAGCGCCTTCCCATGGATGTGGCTGGTCCTGCTCACCTTCGTTCCTGCAGTGGCTCCATCGCTGCTGATGCTTCGCGAGCAGCAGCTGCCAATGCTGGTGCTGGTGCTCAAGCAGACCGGCATGGTCAATGTCGTATATGCGGTGCTCTTCTCCTTGGCTATCGCCATCGAGGTTTTGGCCTAGCCACCGCTGCAGAAGGAAAAACGAGATGGGCTGGCCGGATCAATTGATCCGGCCAGCCCATCTCGTTAATTGTCATGCCGGCCATGCGTGAATGGCTGGCTATGCAGTTCGAGGTGAACCTGCGTGGGGAAATTTACTCGGCGCCAGGGGTCTGCTTGCGCTGTGATTCGTCGAATTCATCCTCAACGGCTTCATCAGCTAGCTGCATCCTGGTCTTGTTTGCCGAGGTCTTGCTGAAAGCGTTGCGGATATCTTCGTTCGCCTTTAGCCGAAGTTTATTGAAGAAAAGGTAGGCCACCGCGAAGGCCACGACCAGGCCAATAATTCCGGAAACGAAGATTGGCCACTTCATACCTAACCAGAGGCCCAAGAAAACGGCTAGGAATATGCCTAGGCGGATAACGGTATATTTCACAAACTGCATAGTCTCAATTCTACCGGTGAACCTGTGAACAGGATTATCACTAGAATGGAAGCATGGTCCGCTTATTGATTTTCGCCGCAGTGGTTTCGGTTGCTTTGACGATTTATACCCTGATCGAATGCGCTCGTGCAGAGCGCCGCAGCATTCGTTCATTGCCTAAGCCTGCGTGGATTGCGGTCGTCATCCTCCTTCCGCTAATCGGAGCCGGTTTGTGGTTCCTCCTAGGTCGCCCTGTTGCGTCAAATGGCACCCCTGCGCAGAAGTCCATGGCTCCGGACGACGATGAGGATTTCCTGCGCCAGCTGGAGGTCTGGCGCCGCCAGCAACAGCGTGAAGCCGACTCGAAAGCGCGTGAGCAAGACCTCACTAAACGTGAAGACGTGCAGAAGGCCGATGGCGAGAAACCAGCCAAGCCTGAGGCCAAGGAACCGAAGCCAGGTGCAGAACGCAAGAACAAGCCAGAAGGCACCGACAGCTCTTCGTCTGAAACCGAATAACCCCCTAGTACTGCCGGGATCCCGGCAACCAGCCCAGCACGCGTGCCAGCGCCGCTGGGCTTTTTCATGCCTCGTGAGAACTTCGGGCATTCTTGCAGGCGGCCAGGGACGCGGGGCTTCCTCTACGGGCGCTGGAGGGGCGGACGGGGGCAGGCGCCGGTCAGTGCCCCGCACTTGAGTACCAGGGCCCGCAACGAACGCTTAAAGTACTGCGAGCGGCCTCCCCGCTAAAGGGAAACCGCTCGCAGTGCTGGATTCTTAGGAACTAGACTCCGGCGTAGGAGTGCAGACCGTCGAAGAAGATATTCACGATGGTGAAGTTGAAGACCACGCACAGGAAACCGATGATCGACAACCAGGCCGAGCGTGGGCCCGTCCAGCCACCGGTGGCACGGGCGTGCAGGTAGCCTGCGTAGACAACCCAGATCACGAAGGACCAGACTTCCTTTGGATCCCAGCCCCAGTAGCGGCTCCAAGCGGCCTCAGCCCAGATCGCACCAGCGATGACAGTGAAGGTCCACATCACGAAGCCGATGGTGTTGATGCGGTAGGCGAAGTTCTCCAATGCGCCGGCACCTGGCACCACGCGCATGAAGGGCAGCTTGTCGTCCTGTCCAGCGGCCAGCCGGTTCATGCGAGCATGCTGTACCAGCTGCAGCACATTCATGGCGAAGCTGATGGCGAACAGTGCCGATGCCAGGACGGCGATGGAGACGTGAATGACGATCCATGGCGACTGCAGGGCAGGAACGAGGTGGCCAACCGGTGTCGGGAAGCCGATGGTGGCACCGCACAGCATCAAGGTGACCAGGCCGGAGATGAAGGATCCCATGAAGCGCAGGTCCTTGAAGATCAGCACCAGCAAGAAGACCAGAGCCACCAGGAATGCACCGGTGGACAGGAACTCGTACATGTTGCCCCAGGGCACTCGGTGCGCGGCTATCGCACGGGAAACCACGGCACCGCCGTGCAGGGCAGCGGCCAGCCACATCAGCACCACGGCAATGCGAGCCGTGGGGCGCTTGGCCGACAACTGCGTGTACTCCATCTTGTCGGTCACGATATGCTCGCCGACGTTGTCGGCACGCACAGCGGCACCCCGGCGCGAACGGGACTTGGTGCCCACGGCGCCGCCGGCGCTAACCAGCAGTTCCTCGTCGCGCTTGAGCGCTTCGGAATCCATTTCGCTGATGGACTTGTTGGTCTTTGCCAGGTCCAAGGCGAAAATGATGAAGACCACTCCGTAGACCATGGCGGCCAGCAGCATGAACAACTGGCTGTATTCACCCAGCGTTTCATTGATTGGCGCTAATGCCCCAGCGTTATCCATTTACTGCTCCTTGGTTCTGCTCCTGGCTTGCCAATGGCCAAGCCTTGTCAAAGATCTTCTGTAGTTCTGCAGCTTCGCGTTCCAGACGCGGATCCTCGCCACGTGCCAGCAGTGCGTACTCGATACTACGCTTGCCGTTTTCTTGTTTCAGCTTCACCCAGACGCGGCGACGCGGGGTGAACAGCGAGACCGCAAGGCCGATCAGCGCCAGACCTGAGAAAATGCCGATTGGCAGCTTGCCCGGGTCATGATTGATGTCCAATGCAACGAAGCGCTTGAGGTCGTCAAAGGTAATCGAGCCCTTGCCGTCGGGCAGCTCGTAGGTCTGCCCCGCTTCGAGGATGATGCCGCCGGCATCCAAATCACGGCTGTTCAGCGGTTCCATCTTCTCCGTGTCCAGCACGAACACGTTTTGCGGGTTGCCGTCGTCAAGGCCCAGATCCCCGAAGTACGAGTTCAGGTGCAGCTGGGGGTTGATGGCGTTGGGATCGCCCGAGATGCCGAAGCCGTTCTCATCCACCAGTGCGGTTGGCAGCAAGAAGCCCTGGAAGCCCAGCTGCGATGGCTCGGCGTCCGGAACCTTCAGCACGAACATCGAGGTGTAGACCGAATCCTGCGGAATGGAAACCGCCGGGCCGGAATAGGAGACATTGCCGTTGCCATCCTTGACGGTGATCACCGGGGCGTAGCCATTGCCGACCAGGTACACGTCACCGCCGCTGATCCGCAGCGGATGGTTGACCTTCAGCTCCTGCTTCACTGGCTCGGCATCGGGCGATTCGCGCACCTTGACGTGGGCGGTGAAGTCCAGCGGCTGTCCGAAATGCGATTCGGATTCGCGGTCGAAGATGATGTCGAATTTGTCCAGCGTCACAGCAAAGGGCGGCAAATTATCGGCATTGAAGCCGGTGCCCGGGGTGAAGGAGTCGTAGGCCACCAGCGAATTCACGAAGGTCTCCCCCTCGACAACCACGCGCTGCCCGGTGTAGCCCAGGGCTCCGCCGATCGCGGCCGAAGCCAGTACGCCCATCAGCGAGATGTGGAAGAGCAGGTTGCCGATTTCGCGGGTATACCCGCGCTCTGCGGCAACCGAGGCCCCGGTGGCATCCTCGCGGCGCTCGACACGGTAGCCGCGCTTCTTCAGGATCCTGAACGAATCCTCGATGACCTGCTGGTCATCGGGCGTATCCGTCTCGCCTTCCAGAATTTCATGCGAGCTGTACTGGGGAAGTCGTTCCAGGCGCACCGGGGTCCTCGGCGGCGGGGTGCGCAAGGCTTTGGCGTGCTTCTTCACACGCGGGATGATGCAGCCAATCAGCGAGACGAACAGCAAGATGTAGATCGCGGAGAACCACACCGATGAATACACTTCGAACATCTGGAAGCGATCCAGCCATGGACCAGCGGTGGTGTGCTGTTCCAGGTACTGGGCTACAGATTCGGGGTTGGCGTCGCGTTGCGGGAAGATCGATCCCGGTACCGCAGCGACGGCGAGCAGCAACAGCAGGAACAAGGCTGTTGGCATCGATGTCAGCTGGGTCCAGATCCAACGCATGGAACCCATGAATCCCAGAGCAGGCGCGTCGCCAGTTCCCTTGGAATTCCGTTGTTGTTTCGCCATTAAATTGGCAACCTCACTTCATTGGCAAACCAGTTTTGCAGTTCTGCTACCCATGTTCCCCACAGACCGGTCACCATGACCAGTCCCAAGGCAATGAGTAGTACCCCGCCCAAACGCATGATGAAAACCTGGTGCTTGCGGAAGAACGCCAGCGCCTGCATGCCGCGCTGCAACCCCATTGCAATCAGGATGAAGGGCAAACCCAATCCGAGGCAATAGAACACAGTCAGGAGCGTTCCACGCCCTACGTTCGCGTCCACACCGGTGGACATGATCAGTACCGCACTCAAGGTGGGGCCGATGCACGGTGCCCACCCCAGGCCGAAGGTCAGCCCCAGAACCGGGGCACCCCACAGGCCTGCGGGCGGTTTCCTGTGGATCTTGCGGTCACGCTGCATCCAGGAGAAGCCGCCCATGAACACGATGCCCATGAAGACCACGACCAGGCCCAATGCCTGGGTGACCCAGGAGCCGTTGAACCTGAGCCACGCGGAGGCCTGGCTGAAAAGCACGCCCGCTGCGATGAAGACCACGGAGAATCCCAGGACAAAGAGCAGTACGCCGGAGACCACGCGGCCGCGCCGGTGCTCCTTCAGATCCGCACCAGTCAACCCGGTGACGTAACCGAGGTAGCCCGGCACCAGCGGCAGGACGCAAGGCGAAAGGAAGGAGACCAGCCCGGCCAGCAGTGCTACTGGGGCAGCCAGCAGCAACGACCCGTCCAGGACGATGTCGGCAAAGGGATTAGTGGTCACTGATCAGCTCACAACTCTTCGGTCAGAGCGGAGTCGATCAATGACTTCAGGGTGCCAGGCTCTACGGCACCGATCACGCGGGCACGGACACGGCCCTGGCGGTCCAGCACCAAGGTGGATGGAACCGCTTGCAACGGGACGTACTTGGTCATCGCCAGCTGGATGTCCCCGGAGGTATCCTGTACCGACTCATAGGGAATCTCGAAAGTGCGCTCGAAGGCCTTCGCCGCTTCGGCTTCATCGCGTACGTTGACGCCAATGAATTCGACTTTCTCGCCGAAGCCTTCAGCGATTTCCTTCAGATCCGGTGCCTCGATGCGGCACGGAGCGCAGGCGGCATACCAGAAGTTCATGACTACGGGCTTGCCCTGCCACTGCGTGAAGTCGATATCGGTGCCATGGTAGGTGGTGGCCTTGAGGGCAACCGGTTCGCTGCGCTTGGAAACTTCGTACTCTTCCACGGCGCCGTCGCCAGCGATGTAGTTCTTGCCGTCGCCGCTGTTTGCTTGCGCGGTCAGCGCATCTTCCTTGCCGCTGCAGGCAGCCAAGGGCACCACGGCGGCGGCAACCATGAGCGAACGCAACATGGTGCGGCGGCTCAAGTGGCGAGGATTAGGCACAGGATCTGTCATTTTGCTTTAGGCTCCAGGGATATTCGCCGCGCCGGCAAGCAGCTCGGGGCACGGTTCGGTGTAACGCACGGAGACCAATTCGTCTCCCTCAAAATCAAAGCTGGTGATGGAAGCCAGGGTGCACTCGCGCTGGCGCGGATCGTGCCACAGCGGCTTCTTCTCGGCGGCGCGGCGCGTAACCCAGATCGGCAGCTGGTGGCTGACGATAATGACTTCCGCTCCTTCGCCGTGCTCGGCGAGGGCGGCCTTGCGGTGCTCATCCATGGCCAGGCGCATGCGAGCAACCTGCTGGGCATATGGTTCGCCCCATGAAGGCTTCAGCGGGTTGACCAGCAGCGGCCAGTACTTCGGCTGACGCAGGTGCTCCGCAACCTTGGACAGCCCTTCCAGCTTGTTGCCGGCTTCGATAACCCGCTCGTCGGTGTGGACCTGCAGATCCAGAGCATTGGAGGTCGGCGCGGCTGTCTGCTGGGCTCGCAGGAGCGGTGAGGCCACCAGACGCACCACGTTGCCGCCTTCTGCTTGGCGCTTGGCAAAATATTCTCCTGCCCCATCGGCCATCTGGAATCCGAGTTCCGAGAGCCCGAAGCCGGGGATCCTGCCGTAGAGCATACGGTCAGGGTTGAAAACTTCCCCGTGGCGCAACAAATGGACGGTCGATAAAGGCATGCCTCCAGTGTCTCAAATATTCGGTGCAAATTAGCCATATTGTGGCCACCGTCAACTATTCACAGGACACGCATTGGAATCCCATATGGAAAAACCATCCTTTCGGAGGGGTTGCTCACAATCGACTGCCACTACGCTTAGTCAATAAGACAGTTCGACCAGAAGGACGCATCATGAGCGACAACGATCCTAACCAGCCGGGCCAGCCCTACAACCCGGGCCCTTCCGGCCAGGGTTCATCGCAGAACCCGTACGGCGAAAACCCCTACGGCCAGCAGCCCTCGCCGTACGGCCAGAACCCGTACGGCCAGAATCCGAATCCTTACGGGCAACCGCAGGCACCGGGCTACGACCAGTATGCCCAGCAGGGAGGTTACGCCGGCGTGCAGCCGCCGACCGAGCGGCCACGGACCTTGGCTATCGCCTTTGGCTTGATCATGCTCGCGGGCATCTTCAGTGCCCTCGCCAGCTGGCTGATGACCAACTCCAACATGATGGCCAACATGATTGGCCAGCAGTGGTCGCTGGTGCAAGAAGAGTTCCAGAACCAGATGCAGAGCACCCCGGGCATGGAGCAGGATCCACTGGTTGAACAGATGATGGCAAGCCCTGAGGCCTTCATGGCCCAGGTCAATTCCATGATGTCGACCTTCGTGATTATCTCCATGATCATCACCTTGGCCCTGTATTTCCTGGTGGGCTTCTTCGTTGGCCGCGGCGTGGGCGCCATGCGAATTATCGCCACGATCCTCGGTGCGCTTTCACTGCTGAATCTGGTGACTATCGTTCCAATGATCAGCATGTTCGCTGACACTCAAGCCGGAATTATCAACGCTGTCTACGTTGTGGGCATCTTGTTGGGCATTGCAGGCGTGGTCTTCGCCTGGTTGCGCCCTTCTTCGCAATACATTGCGCAGCGCCGCCAGGCTCGCCTGGCCGGCTTCCGCTAAACGCATGGCCGAGCCTCTTCGCGAGGCCCTGCAGGGACAATAAAGGCGTAGCCGCTCCATCCACCCAAGGGATGACGCGGCTACGCCTTTTCTCGTCTGCGCGGCTTCAGCCTTGAACGGCGAGGTATGCCAGGATCTGCAATTCAGTGGAAAGATCAACGCGCCGCAGGTTCATGCCCGCGGGTACGCGAAGCGGCATCGGTGCGAACGAGAGCACCGAGCGGACCGAAAGCGCGGCCAGTTCGTAGACCAGGTCCTGCGCAGCATCGCCCGGAATTGCCAGAACAGCGATGTTGATTTCTTCGCGTTCAACCACTGCGGCCAAGTCCGCGATCGCTTCCACGTGCAGCTCGCCGACCGGGCTGCCGACCAGTGCGGGGTCGATATCCAGGATCGCCTTGACGTTGAAGCCACGAGTCCTGAAGCCTGCATATCCGCTGAGCGCGCGCCCCAGGTTACCGGCGCCGAGGATGGCCACACGCCAGTCCTGGTTCAGGCCGAGGGTGCGGCTGATATGTTCTGCCAGTTCGCGGACCACGTAGCCCACCCCGCGGGTTCCGTAGGAACCCAACCAGGAAAGGTCTTTGCGCAGGATGGAGGGGTTCACTCCAGCTTCCTTGGCCAGCACCCCGGAACTGGTGCGTTCCAGGCCCTGGGCTTCCAAGGCGTTCAGCGCGCGCAAGTACTGGGTCAGTCGAGCCAGCGTGGCCTCAGGCAGGACCCGGGCTTCAAGCTCTGACATCTTCGTTCTCCCGCACTTTTCGGTGCTCTTGAAGAGCACAACGCATTTTCATTTATTCGGCAGCGGCTAGCTGCTCAGTAGTCGTTCCAGACGCTGTGCGTCGATGTGCCAGAAGTCGCGGACTTCTCCGTTGATCAGCAGAACCGGCACTTCCTCGTGGTGCTTGGCCAGCAATTCAGGGTGCTGGTCAATATCCAGTTCGGAAAACTCCATATTCAACCGGCCAGTCACCTCGGCCACGGTTGCGCGTGCGGCCTGGCACAGGTGGCAGCCTTCTCGAACCAACAGCTGGATCTGATTCAAAGTACTCACCTGCCTATAATCTCACGAGCCGTAACCGCCCTTAAACTTGGCAATGAAATAAACTGGATCAAATGTCTTCCATCGATCATCACCCCAGCCCGAATTCCGCCCTGGCTCCGGACACGGTCGCCGCTTTCTTCGATGTAGATAACACCCTTGTGCGCGGTGCATCGCTGTATCTGCTGGCCCGGAAACTGCATGAGCGCCGCTTCTTCCAATTCCGCGAAATCCTCTGGTTCGCGCTCAAGCAGTTGCGCTTCGCCGCGCGCGGTGAGCACCTAGGGGACATTCACCAGATTCGCGACCGTGCGTTGATGATGGTCCGAGGGATCCCGGTGTCCGAGATCGAGAAGATCGGCAACGAGATCTATGACGAATACATCGAACCCAAGCTATGGACCGGTACGGTAGCCATTGCTCGCCAGCATCGGACGGTGGGCCGTGAAGTCTGGCTAGTCACTGCCACTCCCCTGGAAGTGGCGAATGTCATCTCGCAACGTCTCGAACTTACCGGTGCATTGGGCACTGTAGTGGCCAGCGAAGACGGTTTCTACACCGGAGCGCTGGCCAGCCCGATCCTGCACGCTGCGGAAAAAGCGCAAGCGGTGCGCACCCTGGCGAAGGCTCGCGGCATCTCGCTGTCGAAATCATGGGCATACTCGGATTCCTACAATGATGTTCCCTTGCTTGAAGCTGTGGGACACCCCGTATGCATCAATCCCGATGCGCGGCTTCGCGCCTACGCCAAGCGCCGCGGCTGGCAGGTCTACGATTTCCGCACCGGCCAGCGAGCTGCCAAACTAGGCCTGAAGGCCGCTGGAGTGCTTGGTGCGCTCTGGGCGGCGCGACGGTCCATTCTGCGCCGTTCCGGCTCTTAGGCCGGCGCTGGGCGGCTTTGGATAAAGCAATCGCCACCGTTCAACAGTTTCACTGTGAAGCGGTGGCGATGATTGCCAAGCGGCAAATGCTCAGAAGTAGATTTACTTCTTATTACGACGCTGGTGGCGGGTCTTACGAAGCAATTTGCGGTGCTTCTTCTTCGACATACGCTTGCGGCGCTTCTTGATAACAGAGCCCATAGTGGTTCCTCACAAACTAAATAAATGCGTCAACCCCAAATGCCTGCTTGCGCGCGAGCCCAAGGACAAGGTTGACCGGACGTTAAACGTTCCTTAACAGATTACCCGCTTTTCGGTCATGCTCTGACCATCGCGCGGACTATCGACCGTAAGAACCGGTACCGTGCTGCGGATCAATGGCCGCGGCATTCAGATATGATTCCACGGCGTTTTCCGGAACGCGATAGGAGCGACCGAACTGAACAGCAGGCAAATCACCGGCGTGGATCAGCCGATAAACGGTCATTTTGGAAACGCGCATCATGTCGGCCACTTCGGCCACAGTCATGAAACGGGCTCCGGCAAAATTCTGTTTATCCGTCATGCGGGATATTCTCCTGACGCTGATCTCTTATTCGTCGCGTTAATTTAGCGAAGATGAACTTACACGACTTTGGATCAACATCGGCGGTTCAGGTTCACGTTCGCTTTGTACTAGTCTAATCGCACTTTTGTAACTTTTGCATCACGAAACACACACGTGACCATCTGAATCACATTTTTTGATGCCTGAACGAGACAATCCGCGTGATTTCACCGGGTCCCCAATGAATTCACGCGGATTGCAGCGCTGCAGATTATTAGATGACGCCCTGTGCGAGCATTGCGTCTGCGACCTTCACGAAGCCCGCGATGTTGGCGCCGGCGACGTAGTTCCCCGGCATGCCGTACTCGTCTGCAGTAGCAGCACAGCTGGTGTGGATGCCGACCATGATCTCAGTCAGGCGACGCTCGGTGTGCTCGAAGCTCCATGCATCGCGGCTGGCGTTCTGCTGCATCTCCAGAGCGGAGGTAGCAACACCACCAGCGTTGGCTGCCTTGCCCGGGCCGAAGAGCACCCCTGCATCCTGGAAGATCGAGGTCGCTTCAGCGGTAGTAGGCATGTTGGCGCCTTCGGCCACTGCGATGGTGCCAGCAGCAACCATCTTCTTTGCGGCCTCAGCGCCCAATTCGTTCTGGGTTGCGCAGGGCAGCGCTACGGTGCCTGCAACGTCCCAGACGCTGCCACCGGCAACGTACTTCACCTTCTTGGTGCCACGGCGTTCGGCATACTCGGAGATGCGGCCGCGCTCAACTTCCTTGATCTGACGCAGCAGATCCAGGTCGATGCCGCCCTCGTCAACGATGAAGCCGGCCGAGTCGGAAGCCGTAACGACCTTCGCTCCCAGTGCCTGCGCCTTCTCGATGGCGTGGATTGCCACGTTGCCCGAACCGGAAACGACCACGCGCTGGCCATCGAAAGTCTGGCCGCGGGTCTTGAGCATTTCTTCAGTGAAGATCACTGCGCCGTAGCCGGTGGCTTCCGGGCGAACCAGGGAACCGCCCCAGCTCAAGCCCTTGCCCGTCAGCACACCGGACTCGTAGCGGTTGGTGATGCGCTTGTACTGGCCGAAGAGGTAACCGATTTCGCGGCCGCCAACGCCGATATCGCCGGCTGGCACGTCGGTGTATTCGCCAATGTGGCGGTAGAGCTCAGTCATGAAGGACTGGCAGAAGCGCATGACTTCGCCATCGGACTTGCCGCGCGGGTCGAAGTCCGAGCCGCCCTTGCCGCCGCCGATGGGCATGCCGGTCAGGGAGTTCTTGAAGATCTGTTCGAAGCCCAGGAACTTGACGATGCCAAGGTAAACCGATGGGTGGAAACGCAGACCGCCCTTGTATGGGCCCAGAGCCGAGTTGAATTCAACGCGGAAGCCGCGGTTGATCTGCACGCGGCCTTCGTCGTCAACCCATGGCACTCGGAAGATGATCTGGCGTTCAGGTTCGCACAAACGCTGCAGGATTGCGGCTTCGGCGTATTCAGGATGCTTGACCGATACAGCTTCAAGGCTGTCGAATACTTCCGTGACGGCCTGGTGGAATTCTGCTTCGCCGGGATTGCGGCGGAAGACTTCGTCGCGAATCGTCGCTAAGTGCTTATCCAAGTTTTTCTCCTCATCACTTGGGGCAGGCACAGGCGCACAAGGGGCCTCATTGCCGGCGTCACTGCCCCGCACACGAGAATGCCATGCTGGGCATTCTGAACAAAATTTTCATGTTATAAAACAGGATTGCGCGCGTAACTTAAAAGATTGACCATATTGCACGGTTGCAGCGCCGAAGACTGGACAAGAGCTAGCGCCGACGCCCGAACCGCGGAAGTTTCTCGAAAAACTCTTGCGCACGTCCAGTAACTTGTTCCAGGCCTTGGCCAACGCGCCGACCGATCTGCTGAGCCGTTGGATTCGATACCGCTGCCAGCTGCCCCTCGGCTTCGGCCTGCGTGGTTGCCAGCTCCTGGCCCTCCAGTTGGGCAGGTACCAAATCGGCGCACCAGCGCACGAGATCTTCCAGCGCTGAGGTATCAATGCTGTAGATGCGCCGCTGCCCGGCAGCGGCCATGCTCACGAGTTCAGCTTCGCGCAGCACCTTCAAGTGCTTGGAAACAGTCGGCTGCGAGATCTCCAGTTCAGTGACCAGAGTGCCCACTGCTTTCGGCTCGTTCTTGAGCGCTTCTATTATCTTTCGTCGGGTTGGTTCAGCCAACGCCGAAAACACTTCATCAATTGCCACACACATAACCCTAACGGCATATGAACGGTTGGCAATCGATTTCCATGCCTAAAATGCTGTGAGGTCTCGCCTCTGTCTCCGTTGGCCGCAGCCATGCGAGGCTAGTCGAACCATGGATCGAGCCCGAAAAGCGGGAATATCTCCTTGCGTGTAGCAATGATGGTTCGGTCTACCGGATCGGCCGGATCATAGCCGACTTCCCAATTGCGCCACCACAGCTGGGCGTCATCGCCCATGAGGTAAGGCATGGCACGGCCGTACCTTTCCAGAACGTAGCGGCGGAAGGTCTCGGGAACATAGGTACGCAACGGCACCGGCTTGCCGGCAACAATCGCCGTCAGATGGGTCCAGGTACGCGGCACGACGGCGGTGACGTTGTATCCCCCGCCTCCGGTAGCCAGCCACCGGCCTTCGCACAGCTCATCTGCCAACTGGGATATGTCCAGGGCCGCCTGGCGTTGCGCATCAACAGACAGCTTCAAGTTGGTCATGTCATCATCACGGTGCGCATCGCAACCGTGCTGGGAGACGATGATTTCGGGCTTGAAGGCGCGTACCAGCTGCGGAACGATCGCATGGAAGGCACGCATCCACCCGGAGTCCCCGGTCATTGCCGGCAGAGCAACATTTACTGCGCTGCCTTCGGCGTTCTTGCCGCCAATTTCATTGGCGAATCCCGTACCGGGGAACAGCGACAGCCCGGATTCATGGATGGAAATGGTCAGCACGCGTTCGTCATCCCAGAAGATCGACTCGGTGCCATCCCCGTGATGCGCGTCCACATCGATGTAGACCACGCGTTGGGCACCCTGTTCCAGCATGCGATGGATCGCGGCAGCAGCGTCATTGTAGATGCAGAAACCGCTGGCCTTGCTTTTCGCGGCGTGGTGCATGCCGCCGGCGAAGTTCACCGCACGGACCACCTCTTGGTCCATGATGGCTTGGGCCGCTGCTACCGAACCGCCAACAATGCGCCCGGCGGCTTCATGCATCCCGGCGAATACCGGGTCGTCTTCGGTGCCCAAGCCGAATTCTTCGGCAACGAGTGTTGGATCCTGGCTCACCCGCCGCACCTGATCGATATAGCTCTGGTCATGGACGGAGCCGATGACCGCATCGTCGGCAATATCCGGAGCCTGTATCGTGACGTTCGGCGCATCGAAGATATCCAGCTCATCGCTGAGTCGATAGGTCAGTTCTAGCCGTGAAGGGTGCATGGGATGCCAGTCGCTGAATTTGTACTTCAGATACTCTTCATCCCACATCACCATGGTGGGCCGTGGGGCATGCTGCGGATCTAACACGATTTCAGGCTACCCGATAGTGACCCAACTCATGAATTCATGGCAGTTTGCGCGGCTTGTCGGGTCTTTAGCCGGGCAACACAAGCGTTTAGCGGTGGAAACGCGTAAATTACTAGAAGGACTTCAAATCCTCATGGCAAAGAACTGTTCCCCAGGAAACGGCGAGTAATAAATGAGCACAGCCAGTGCATCGGGCCCCAGCGCCCGGGCAGCTGAAATGCGCGAACAGCGACGCAAGAAATGGCTGACCGTTCGCATCGCAGTTGCGGACTTCACCGTGCGCTCCCCCGCGCGCTTGACTCTTGGCGCCTTCTTGCTGGCTATCACGTTGTTCACCTCCCTGCTCGCGGCGCCGTTTTCCTCGGCCACGGGGGAAGCCACCGCGCTGCATGACGCATTATTCACCGCTGTGTCGGCAGTTTGCGTTACTGGCCTAACGACCGTCTCCACCGCTGTGCACTGGTCATTCGCCGGTCAGCTGATCATGCTGGTCGCAACGTTCATGGGCGGCCTGGGCATTTTGACCCTGGCCTCCATCATGTCCCTGGCGGTATCCCGCAAGCTGGGCGTGCGAGCCAAGCTGATGGCGCAGAATTCGATGAACAGTTCTGGAGCCTCAGCCCTGGGTGAAGTAAGTTCATTGCTGCGCATCGTGATCCTCACAGCGATCAGCCTGCAGGCGGTCATCGCGCTCTTTCTGATCCCGCGCTTCTACATTCTGGGTGAAAGCGTCCTGTCCGCCATCTGGCATGGAATCTTCTATGCCGTCTCGGCTTTCAACAATGCAGGCTTCACCCCGCACTCCGACGGATTGGTTCCCTACGAAACCGACCTGTGGATCCTGGGCCCATTGATGGCCGGCGTGTTCACCGGTTCCTTGGGTTTCCCGGTGATCATGGTGCTGCTGGCGCACAAGTTCAATATGAAGAAGTGGAACCTGCACACCAAGCTGACCATGCTCACCACCACCATCCTGCTCTTTGCCGGATCCTTCCTGTGGCTGATTTTCGAATGGGCCAATCCCAAGACCATCGGCGGCTTATCCATCAGCGACAAGCTCATTCATGGCTTCTTCGCCTCCACCATGACCCGTTCTGGCGGCTTCAACCTGGTGGATCAGAACGACATCCACCAGGTGACCATCTTGTTGACCGACGCATTGATGTTCGCCGGTGGCGGTTCAGCTTCTACTGCTGGCGGCATCAAGGTCACCACCATTGCCGTGATGTTCTTGGCGATCTTGGCCGAGGTCCGTGGCGATACTGACGCGAAGGCCTTTGGCCGGCAGATTCCGCAAGGCACCATGCGCGTGGCCATCTCCGTGGTCGCCATGGGTGCTTCGCTGGTGATGGTCGCTACCGGCGCACTCGTGACCATCGACGAATCGGTGGGCTTCTCGCGAGCCCTGTTCGAGTCGATCTCGGCCTTTGCTACCGTGGGCCTGAGTAGCGGGGTTTCGCAAGAAGTGCCTCCGGCCGGCAAGTATGTGCTCAGCGCGTTGATGTTTGCCGGACGCATCGGCAGTATTACGCTCGCCAGCGCGTTGACCATGCGCCACCGCAATACGCTGTTCAGACTCCCAGAAGAAAGGCCACTCATTGGCTGACAAGAACATAGACCACAATGCCCCGGTGCTGGTTATCGGCCTGGGCCGCTTCGGTGCATCTGTCGCTGAAACGCTGGTCAAGCAGGGGCGCGAAGTGCTGGCCATTGAGCGCAGCCCGGAGCTCGTTCAGCAGTGGGCCAGCACCTTGACCCACGTGGTCGCGGCCGACGCGACCAATATTGACGCCCTGCGCCAGCTCGGCGCCCAGGAATTCTCCTCTGCCGTCGTGGGCGTGGGTACCTCCATCGAATCATCCGTGCTGATCACCGTGAACCTGGTGGATCTGGGCATTGAGCATCTGTGGGTCAAGGCCATTACGCCCTCCCATGGCAAGATTCTTACCCGCATTGGTGCCAACCACGTCATCTACCCGGAAGCCGATGCCGGTGTGCGTGCCGCGCACCTGGTCGGTGGCCGCATGCTCGACTTCATCGAATTCGATGACGGCTTCGCCATCGTGAAGATGTACCCTCCGAAGGAGACCCAGGGCTTCACCTTGGCCCAGTCCCAAGTCCGCTCCAAGTACGGGGTGACGATCGTTGGTGTGAAGTCCCCGGGCGAGGATTTCACCTACGCCATGCCGGATACCATGGTGACTCGCCGAGATGTCCTGATCGTCTCGGGGCACGTGGACCTGCTCGAGCGTTTCGCAGCACGCCCGTAGGGCACGAGGATCGTGAATACGGCGGTGGCCGGCAA
Source organism: Glutamicibacter sp. NPDC087673 (assembly GCF_044743255.1). NCBI lineage: Bacteria > Bacillati > Actinomycetota > Actinomycetes > Micrococcales > Micrococcaceae > Glutamicibacter > Glutamicibacter sp. NPDC087673. The sequence continues at coordinate 144,496 of NZ_JBIUWB010000002.1, read as the reverse complement.
CCAATCGGTTGCCGGCCACCGCCGTATTGAATGCTCGTTCCTAGCCGAGCTCTTCACTCAGCTGCGCTGCACGGGCGGCTGCCGCTTGCGTGCCCGCAGCAATAATCTTTGGAATTCCCTGCTCATCGAAGGTGGCGATAGCCTGCTCGGTGGTGCCCTTCGGGCTGGTTACCGCCTTGCGCAGGGTCGCGGGATCCGCGTCAGGGTTCGAGAGCATCTTGCCGGCACCGGCCACAGTGGCACGTGCCAGCGCGATTGAAAGCTTTTCATCCAAGCCCATGGCCACACCGGCATTGGCCATGGCCTCAGCCAGGTAGAAAGCATAGGCCGGACCGGACCCGGAAATTGCCGAGAGCGCATTTTGCTGCTCTTCGTCGATGACGTGCACGTCGCCGGATCCGGAGAGCAGATCGGTGACCAACTTGGTCTGCTCGTCGCTCACGCTTGCCGCCGGGCTGATTCCCACCACGCCGGCACCGACCATCAAAGGGGTGTTCGGCATGGAACGGATGACCGGCTGGCCAGCTGGCAGATGAGACTGCATGCTGCTCAGGGTGATAGCGGCGGCTACGGAAACAACGACCTTCTGCGCGTCCAGCGATCCGGAAATCTCCTCGCACAGTTCGGTGATGCCTACCGGCTTCACGCCCAGGAAGATAATGTCTGCGCTGGCGGCAGCCCGGCGGTTGGCTTCGGGATCTTCCTCGCTGACCAAGACGTTGATGCCCAATTCGCGCAGTTCCGCTACGCGGTTATCGCTTCGCACGGTAGCGGTGATGAGCTGCGGGTCATGGCCCGAGGCGATAATGCCACGCAGGATGGCGCCGTTCATGGAGCCGGCGCCGAGGAAGGACAGGGACAGATTCTTTGTTGCTTCACTCATATGGCTATTGTGTCATTGGCTTGGGGTCGCTGCCGACTGTTAAGTGCTGGCGGGCAAATTCTAGGGTCTTTCCCAGCCATTCTTCTTTTTGCCCGGTGTTCCGAGCTTTGCGTGTGGAGACCTCGACCGCTACGGTTCCGCTCCAATTGGCATCACGCAGATATTGCAGCGTTTCGGCCACCGGTTGGGTGCCCAGGCCTGGCACAAGGTGCTCGTCTTTGCCGTTATCCAAACCATCGCACAGATGAACGTGCGCCAGTCGCTGGCCCAGGTCCTCGACGGCTTGGCGCGAATCCATATTGGCAATCGCCGCATGGGAGAAATCCCAGGTCACATGCTGGTAGTGCTGCGGGACTGGGTTCCAGTGCGGAAGGTACATTTTCGCTTCACGGCCCCGGGCACGCCATGGGTACATGTTTTCCACGGCGATTTTCATCCCCGTGGTCTCAACCAATCGCTGCACGCCTTCGGCGAATTCTTCGGCGTAGGAGCCCTGCCACCTGAATGGCGGATGGGCGACAACCACATTTGCGCCGACCGCTTGGGCCAGGATGACCGAACGTTCGATCTTGGCCCAAGCAGAGCCCCACACCTGCTGGGTGAGCAGCAGTGTCGGTGCGTGGATGGCCATGATCGGCAGTTGGTACTTGTCCATCAAGGCTTTGAGCGCGGTCGCAGATTGGCTGGCTGCGTTGCCGGTAATCAGCACTTCCAGCCCGTCGTATCCCACGTCCTTGGCCATCGCGAAGGCGTCATGGACGGTCAGCGGATAAACTGACGCGCTAGAGAGGGTGACTGGCACCTTCATTGTGCTCTTCTGGTCTTCCATGCTCTTGCCTCCTGTTACCGTGTCCACTGTGCGGGCACCGCTTAGCCAAGAAGGTTAGCTGCTGGGTTTGGCGAGAAATTTGTACTTCTCGTTATCCAGAGCTACTTCCCCAACTCCAACGCTACTACTGAGCGGTGTCGCAGAGTCAAACATCACGTGATCAAAACGTCGCAGCATCAAGCCTTCACGAATCGCCCAAGGGCAAATCCGCACAGATTTCAGTTTCAAGGCATTCATCGCTTCGTGAGCGACAATCGCCCCGGCAAGCAGTTGCGGGGCGCGAATCTCCGAGACACCGGGCAATTCTGCCCGTTCAGCCCAGCTCATCGCGGTCAATCGGTTGGTCCACAATTTCAATGCGTCACGATTGAGCACGCGCTTAACATAGGGGCCTTCCGTGCTCGGCGCGGCTCCGGTGATGCGAGCCAGCGAGCGGAAAGTCTTGGAAGTAGCGGTGGCCAAGGTGGGCTTGCCATACTGGCGCAGCTCGGTAGTCGGGTCCGTGAGAACGTCACGCACGTACGTACGCAGTTCCTTGACTTCCTTGATGGACGGCAGGTCGTTAGGAAGCCATTCGCGGGTCAGCCGGCCGGCACCCAGGGGCACGGAGAAGGCTGTTTGCGGGAACTCGTCAACGCCCAAGGCCAGCTCCAGCGAGCCTCCGCCCATATCCAGGTTCAGGATGGATTCCGAAGACCAGCCAAACCAACGGCGTACGGAGTAGAAGGTCATGCCGGCTTCTTCTTCGCCGGTCAGTTCCATCAAGCTCACGCCTGTCTCGACTTCGACGCGTTCCAGGACGGCAGCACCGTTGGAGGATTCGCGAATCGCTGAAGTGCAGAAAGCCATGAAGTCCTCAACCTGGTGGTTTTCGGCGAACTTGGCGGCTTCCTTGATGAAGGAGATCAGCTCGCGCTGGCCCTCTTCAGTTATGGCGCCATACTCATTGAGGTAGCGCACCAAGGACAAGGGTCGCTTGTGCGAGGCATAGGGAACCGGGCGGGCTCCCGGATATGCATCGACGAGCAACAGGTGAACGGTATTCGAACCGATATCCAATACACCGAGTCTCATGGTGCGCTCCTCGTTAGGCCTGGCAAGAAAGACTAGTCAGTCTTTTTCGCGGTCGTCTTCTTGGCCGTAGCCTTCTTCGCCGGGGTCTTCTTGGCTGCTGGCTTCTTGGCCGGCGCCTTCTTTGCCGTGCGCTTCACCGGTCCGCGGGCACGTTTGTCGGCCAGCAGCTCGATAGCCTGCTCGCGTGTCAGTTCCTCCATGGAGGTAGTGCGCGGAACAGTGATGTTGGTGACGCCGTCGGTGATGTATGGACCGAAGCGGCCATCCTTGACCACGATGTTCTTCTCGCTGGTCGGGTCCACTCCGAACTCGGCCAATGGCGGTACCGCGGCACGACGGCCACGCTGCTTCGGCTGCGCGTAGATCGCCAGCGCTTCGTCCAAGGTGATCGTGAAGATCTGCTCTTCGCTCTCGATCGAGCGCGAATCGCTGCCCTTCTTCAGGTACGGACCGAAGCGGCCGTTCTGCACGGTGATCTCTTCGCCGTCAGCGTCAGCACCCAGTACACGAGGCAGGCTCATCAGCTTCAGGGCATCTTCCAAGGTCACTGATTCGACAGTCATGGACTTGAACAGCGACGCGGTGCGCGGCTTGACCTTGGTTGGCTTCTTCGGCGGCTTCGGCTTGCCATTCTTGTAGTACTCGACCGGCTGGGCCGCCAATTCCTCTTCGGTTGGCTCCGGGATGATCTCGGTGACGTAGGCGCCGTAGCGGCCATCCTTGGCTACGATCTGGCGACCGGTTTCCGGATCAATGCCCAAGTGCATTTCGGAGACCTGCGAGTTGGCAAAGAGCTCCTCTGCCTTTTCGGCAGTCAGCTCATCCGGGGCCAGATCCTCAGGCACGTTGGCGCGCTGCGGCTCGGTGCCTTCCTCGGCGCCTTCCGGGATGGCACGTTCCAGGTACGGGCCGAACTTGCCCACACGCAAGGTGATGTCGTCGGTGACCTTGATCGAGTTGATCGCACGGGCGTCGATGTCGCCGAGGTTATCGACCACATGCTTCAAGCCTTCGGATTCGGTCTCCGCGCCCTTGCCGAAGTAGAACAGGTTCAGCCAGTCGGTGCGGGCACGATGGCCCTTGGCGATCTCATCGAGATCATCTTCCAGGCGGGCGGTGAAATCGTAGTCCACGTACTTCGCGAAGTGCTCTTCGAGCAAGCGGATCACCGAGAAGGCGATCCAGCTCGGCACCAGGGCGCCGCCTCGCTTGGTGACATAGCCGCGGTCCATGATCGTGGAGATGGTTGGCGCGTAGGTCGACGGGCGGCCGATCTCGCGCTTTTCCAGCTCGGCCACGATCGAAGCTTCGGTGTAACGAGCCGGCGGGGAGGTTTCGTGGCCTAGAGCGGTCAGCTCATCGCCGGCCAGCTGCTGGCCCACAGCCAGCTGCGGCAGGCGGGCTTCGGCATTCTCTGCCGCGGCTTCCAGGGCCTGTTCGTCCTTGCCCTCCTCATAGGCGGAAAGGAAACCGCGGAAGGTGATTACGGTGCCGGAGGCCGAGAACTCGGCCACGCGCTGATCGCTGGCGGTGCCCTGCAGCTTGATGGTGGCGGTGAAGCCCTTGGCATCGGCCATCTGCGAGGCGACGGTGCGCTTCCAGATCAGCTCGTACAATGCGTACTCGTCCTTGGACAACGAGGAACGCACGTCCTTCGGGCGGCGGAACATGTCACCGGCCGGGCGGATTGCCTCGTGGGCTTCCTGCGCGGCATCGTTCTTCGCCTTGTAGACGCGCGGCTTGGCTGGAACGGAATCCGCGCCATACAGTTCGGTTGCCTGCTTGCGCGCGGCATTCACTGCCTCGCCTGAGAGGAAGACCGAATCGGTACGCATATAGGTGATGTAGCCGTTTTCATACAGCCGCTGAGCGATCTGCATGGTGATCTTGGAGCTCCAGCGCAGCTTGCGGGATGCTTCCTGCTGCAGCGTGGAGGTGGTGAAAGGGGCGGCCGGACGACGGGTGTACGGCTTGTCCTCGACGGAGGTCACCGCAAAGCCGGTGTCCGACAGGTTCGCCACCAGCGACTGGGCCGACTCCTGATCCAGGTGGGCCAGCTTATTGCGGGTGGTCTTCAGCTGGCCGCGGTCATCGAAGTCACGGCCGGAGGCGACACGGGCGCCGTCCACTGCCGAGAGCTTCGCTGCGAAGCCTTCGCCTTCACTGGTGGCGAAGTTGCCCTTCACATCCCAGTATCCGGCGGGGATGAAGGCCATGCGTTCGCGTTCGCGCTCGACGACCAAACGGGTTGCCACGGACTGCACGCGGCCTGCGGACAGCCCGCGAGCCACCTTGCGCCAGAGCACCGGTGAAATTTCGTAACCATAGAGGCGGTCCAGGACACGGCGGGTTTCCTGGGCGTCGACGAGGTCGGTATCGAGCTCGCGCATGTTTTCCAGTGCGCGGGCGATGCCTTCCTTGGTGATTTCGGTAAATGCCAGGCGGCGTACCGGAACCTTTGGCTTCAGGACCTGCAGCAGGTGCCACGCGATGGCTTCGCCTTCGCGGTCCGCATCGGTTGCGAGGTAAAGTTCGTCAGCTTCTTTGAGCTTCGCCTTCAGTTCGGAAACGCGCTTCTTCTTGTCCGGGTAGACCATGTAGTAAGGCTCAAAGTCGTTGTCCAGATCGACAGCGAACTTGCCTACTGAGGTCTTTTTCAGCTCGGTTGGCAGTTCTGAGGGCTGCGGAAGGTCGCGGATATGGCCCACTGAGGCATCCACGTCAAAGCCTTCACCCAAATATTTGGCGATCGACTTCACCTTGGCAGGAGACTCCACGATTACGAGTTTCTTACCAGTCTTTTCCTTGGCCTTGGGGGGCACAGCACTCCTTTAGACAACACGGACCTTGGACACCCATTTCCGGGCCCTGATCGATCCGCCATCGCAGCTTCGTTCTTCATGCCTACTCTATAAGCACATTTCCCGATGATCTTACACCGAAGAATCTGCGCTCCCTGAGCCGGGCATACTTATGATGATGCCTCCCCCATGCTCTGGTATTCGGGAAGCAATGAGATTAAGTAGAACATACGCCGCGAATCAATACTGCGTTCCTCGGCTGTTGCCTGTGCCTCGTATTCGTAGACCAGATCCAGCATTCTGCGGTTGAACTCGCGTTGCTTGGCTTCCGAGAGGAAGACCAAACCGCTAGTCAGCATCGGCGGACGATCCGGGTCCGGAGCGATTCCGGTCTTCGCTTCTGCCTCGCGCCGCTGGACTTCAGCATTGAGCCGGGTGCGGAATGCGTTCAATTGCACGTTCAAGTACGCAGTTTTGGCGTTCGCCGAGTCGATCTGCGTGTTCAGCTCTAGCCGTTCACCAGCCGCTCGCCACCGCCGCTCGCGTGCGTCTCCTTCGCTGGCAGCACGAATCACGTACCCGTACTTCTCCAGGGCCCGGAGGTGATAGCTCATGGCGCTAGGTGTCAGCGCACACAAGGATGCAAGTTCTGTAGCGGTGCGGGTGGTCTGCGAAGCAAAGAGCTCATCCAAGACGATCAGTCGAGCGTCATGGGCCAACGCTCGAATCGCCTGAGGGTCAGTGATCGAGACAACTTGTGGGATTTCCGCCTCATCGCGCGAGGCGGCCCCACCTTGTTCCTCAATTGTGTTCCGTGTCATAGGGAAAAACTTTAGCGCTTGTTTCACATTTTCTGAAGCAGGCCATGTCGCAAGAGTCGCTTCACTGCTTCATAAAGCAGGTCCGCGAAGTCTTCTTGCCCTTCTCCAATCAAGGAATCCAACGCGTTGACTAGTTGCGATACCGACAAATCACCATCGCAGGCGGAAACAAATCCTGCCTGCGCGGTATCAAGCAATTCAGTACGGCGCAGCCCTGCCCCCTGCCGCAGCAAGATCACGCCGGGGTGCTCCGCCCCCGGACGCTGATGGCGCTCCTCAGTAACATCCTCGGCCACCAGCAGGTGCCAATCCTTGAACCCTTCATTGGCGGCGGCCAGCTGGTCGGACATGGCAATGTCCCGCTGCAGGGTCGGGGCCAGCGGCTGTTCCACCTGGTGCGAGATCTGCTCGTAGCGCTGCAGTACCGGATGGCCTGGGGCTGGACGGCGGAAGTACACCAGACCGAAGCCGATGGCACCCACGCCGCGGGACTCGAAGTCATCGAGGTATGCGTTGTAGGCGGAGATGTATGAAGTGCTGTCCTCGGTCTGGGAAGCGTCGCGCAGCCATGTCTCGGCGTAGCCGCTTGGCGTTGTTTGCTCGCGCTCGATCACCCATACGTCCAGCTGGTCGCCGAACCACTGGCGCACGCGGGCATCCCACGGCTGGTTGGATTCATCATCTAGGCGAGGAATCTCCCAGTTTGACAGCATTTGCATGCAGCCACCCGGCGCCAGGAAGCCAGGAGCCTGCTCGATCAAGGTGCTCACCAGCGTATCGCCGGCCATCCCGCCATCACGGTAGGTGAACCGGTCCTTGGCGCGCTCGTTGCTGCTTCGCGGGGTAATCACGAACGGCGGGTTGCTGGCGATCAGGTTGAAAGTGGATCCAGCCACCGGATCGAACAGGCTTCCCTGGAGCAGGGTGACCCGCGATTCGAGGTTATCCGGATCCAGCTCCAGGGCCTGGTAGTTGAGCATCAGGTTGAAGCGGGTGAAGCCCAGGGCTCGGGCCGACAGGTCTGTGGCCGTAACATGCTCCGCGTGCGATAGCAGATGGAACAGCTGGATGCCGCAGCCGGTACCCAAGTCCAGTGCGCGCTCGACCTTTTCGCGGATCGTGATCTGCGCCAGGGTCAGGGACGCCTGGCCAATGCCCAGCACATGGTCGGTGCGCAACACGCCGGGACGCTGGTGGGCACCCAGGTCGTGGGCCACCCACAATTCACCGTCAGCATCGGAGGAATGCAGCGCCAGGGCAATCTTGGCCCGGTAACCGGTAGCCCAGGACTCGATCAGGCCCAGCTTGAGCAATCCGTCGGTCTTCAATGTCGGGAAGGCGGCATTGATGGCCGCGTCTTCCTGGGTCTGGCCCATTTGGAAGAGGCGAACCACACAGGCAAGCGAGCTATCTGGCCTGCTACGATCCAGGTTTCGCAAGGCAGGGTGGAGCTGGTCGCGGGCAAATGCTGCCGCAGCTTCCTCACCAAGCAGCCCCGCAACATTTTCATAGTTGTACCCGACATCAGTGAGGTCTTTGGCTAGCGAGTCGATGAGCAGTTGATTGTAGCTCTGGGGAGCGTCATCAATGGAAGAAAATTCAGCAGCATTCACACCTCCAAGTCTACCGAGTAACTCAACGGGTGATAGCTAGGCCAGGCAAACTACGGCGACCTATGATGTGGGCATGACCCAAGTAACGGTGACCTATCTCCAGCAACTCGACTCCGCTGATGTCATTCGCTCGGCCAAGTCCTTGCCCGAGGACGCCCGGATCGAGCTGGCCAAGGAGATCACCCCGGAATTTTCGCGGTTTCTGTATCAGAGCGTGGGCAGCGAATTGAACTGGTCTGACCGCCTGGGTTCGACCCGAGACCAGTGGGACGAAGTGCTCCGACGCCCGGGCTCAGAAACCTGGGTGCTCTACCAGCACGGTGCTCCCCAGGGGTACGTGGAGCTCGTCACGGAAGTCGCGGACGCCGGCAGCGAGGTCGAGATCTTCTACTTCGGCTTATTTCCCGAAGCTACCGGCCGCGGCCTTGGCGGGGTGCTGCTCAGCGAAGCACTGCAACAGGCCTGGGCCCTGGGTTCACGATGGCCGCAGCTGCCTGAGGTCAGCCGGGTATGGCTGCATACCTGCTCACTGGACGGACCGGCGGCGCTACCGAACTACCAGGCGCGAGGGCTGAGAATCTACCGGACCGAGGTGGAACAGGTCGACGTCAAGGATGCGTCGCGCGGAATGTGGCCGAAGGTGACCGCATAGAAAACGCGGCCTGGACTTATGGAAAGTCCAGGCCGCGGTTGGTGAAAGCTGAAGTTAGGCGTCTACGGTGCTGCAGTCTGGGCAGCGGCGCAGTGCTTCGTCCTTTGCGCAGTCCTCGCAGAACAGGCGCAGGTTGCGGCAGGCCGGGTCCGAACAGTTCTCGAACTTGTTGGTTGGACCTTGGCAGCCCACGCATTCACCGATGGTGACAGCGTCTTCGGAGAATTCGGTATGCATGCGCTTATCGAAAACGTAGAGAGAGCCTTCCCATAGGCCTTCATCCCCGTACTTCTCGCCATAGCGGACGATGCCGCCCTGCATCTGGTACACCTCTTGGAATCCGCGTTTGACCATCAAAGCCGAAAGCACTTCGCAGCGAATGCCGCCGGTGCAGTAGGTGACCACCGGCTGGTCCTTCAGGTGGTCGTACTTGCCCGAATCCAGCTCGGCAACGAAATCGCGGGTGGTGTCCACTTCGGGGACAATCGCGTCCTTGAACTTGCCGATCTGCGCTTCGAATGCGTTGCGGCCATCGAAGAAATGGACCTTCTCGCCGGTCTTCTTCTTGTTGTCAACCAGCTCGTGAAGTTCTTCGGGGCGCAAGTGGGTGCCACCACCGACAACACCGTTCTCGTCAACTTCCAGTTCGCCAGGAGCGCCGAAGGTCACGATCTCGTCGCGAACCTTGACGGAGATACGCGGGAAGTCTTCTGCCGAACCTTCCGACCACTTGATATCCATCTTCTTGAAAGCTGGCAGTTCTCGCGTGGCCTTGACGTAGGCCTTGACTGCGGAGATCTCGCCACCAACGGTGCCGTTGATGCCGTCTTTGGAGATGATGATGCGTCCGCGCAAGCCCCAGCGCTCCAGCAGCGAGCGCTGCCAAAGGCGGATTGCCTCCGGGTCTGGGAGCGGAGTAAAAGCGTAATACAGAACAATACGATGAATGGCCACCCTACAATGTTAGTAGCTTTTGGCCGCGAAACGCCGAGGAAAAGAGCAATGTCACATTGATCTTTCCCGAAAATATCGAGCTCTCGGCCAGTGCAATAGTTCCAAGTAGGCAACGATTAGTTCAATGTCAGCTAATTCCTAGGAAAGACAAGGTAGGGTCAAATTATGGCATCAAACGCAAGCGATGAACTGATTGGCACCTGGGTAGCAGGCTGGGCTGGGGCTCGTGGTTATGAAACCCGCAACGAAGGACGGGTCCACGCTGCGCTGCGCCACGACACCACTGAAGACTGGGAATACGTCATCTATGGTCCCTCCAAAGAGGAACTCGCAGCAGTAGCCGAGACCCTGACGAAGCACCCGAACCGTCGGCTGACGGCTTTCGACGACTCCGCCGAGAATCTGGTTGCCATTGCGGCTGAAGTAGGCCTGCAGGTCACTGCCGATGACGAAGCACTGATGGTCACCGAACTAGCCGTGCACGACGTCGAGGTCCCACTGCCTGCAGACGGGTTCGTCTTCCAGATTGAACGCGATGGCACTCATGCCTACGTTTCGCTGCATCCCGAGGACAACCAGGAAGTCGTTGCGGCATCCGGCCATGTCTCAGCAGTTGGCGGATACGCAATCTTCGACCGCATCATCACCGGCGCCGATTTCCGCCGCAAGGGCCTAGGTACCCTGATCATGCGTGCGCTGGCTTCGCTGGCTCAAGAACACGATGTTGATGAAGGCCTGTTGATCGCTTCGGTCGATGGCCAGCAGCTTTACGCTTCGCTGGGCTGGACTTCGCTGGGCAAGGTTGTCATGTTCAAGGCCTAGGGCCTCCAAGATTACTCTTATCGCCGTGCTTGACGCTTCCGCGTCAAGCACGGCGATAGTCTTTAACTCCAGCAGTTCTCGGTCCGGAAGGCGTCCTCGTGAAGTCAGTGCGTTCTCTCTTAGATCCCTATGACCGGACCAATGATCCCGATGCTGTGGTGCACCGCCGCACCAGGACTGCCAAAGACGAGATCACCAGCCAATGGCCAGCGTGGCTCAGCGCTGAACTAGTTGGGATATTCCAGGGACTGGGCATCCAACAGCCTTGGCTACACCAGGCCCAAGCAGCCAACCTCATCCACGAGGGCCACCACACCATAGTTTCCACCGGTACCGCCTCAGGCAAGTCCATGGCCTACCTGATGCCAAGTCTGGAACAGTTGTACCAGGCGAAGGACAGCGGATTCAACGATGCTGATGCCGGTGCATCGGTGCTTTATATCTGCCCAACCAAAGCACTGGCAGCCGACCAGCTTTCCGCTGTGGAGTCCCTAGGCGTTCCCGGGGTCCGAGCCGCTCCCTACGATGGCGATACCGACCAGGCCACCCGTGCTTGGGTACGCCAGCACGCCAACTTCGTCTTCACCAACCCAGATATGCTGCACCGCGGCATCCTGCCCAACCATCCGGCCTGGTCCAGATTCTTCAAGCGCCTTCGCTACATCATTATCGACGAGGCCCATTCCTACCGTGGGGTCTTTGGCGCACACGTAGCCAACCTGATGCGCCGGTTGCGTCGCATTTGCGCCTATTACGGCAGCTGCCCGGTCTTCATCGGTGCGTCCGCGACGAGCTCAGACCCCGAAGCATCCTTCGGGCGTCTCATTGGGGCGCCAGCTCAGGCGGTGACCAACGATTTCTCCGCCAGCGGTGAACTGGTGATGGCCTTGTGGGAACCTCCGATGAGTGATCACCGCGGTGAAAACGGTGCGCCGGTACGGCGTACCGCCATCGCCGAGAGCGCTTCGATCCTCACCGATCTGATGGCTGATCATATTCGAACCATTGTCTTCATCAAGTCCCGCCGCGGTGCTGAAACAATCGCAACGCTCACCCGCAAGCATCTGGAAAAATTTGCACCGGATCTATCCGTCCGGCTTGCAGCGTACCGCTCGGGCTACTTGCCTAATGAACGCCGTGAGGTGGAAAAGCAATTGCGCAGTGGCGAGCTGCTGGGTGTCACCTCAACTTCGGCGCTGGAACTGGGTATCGATATTGCGGGGCTGGACGCGGTAGTGGTGGCTGGGTGGCCAGGCACCCGCGCATCGTTCTTCCAGCAAATCGGCCGTGCCGGACGTTCGGGCCAGGATGCGCTGGCGATCTTTGTCGCAGCTGAAGATCCGTTGGACACCTACCTGGCACATCATCCCGAAGCCATCTTCGATTTGGGTGTCGAAGCGACAGTCTTTGATCCGCAGAATAAGTATGTGCTTAGCGGCCACCTCTGCGCCGCCGCGCAAGAATCTCCCCTGCGCCCGGAGGAGTTGGAAATTTTCGGTCCGCAGACCGAACAGCTTCTGGATTCGCTGGTGCAACGCGGCTACTTGCGCCGGCGCCCGGCTGGATGGTTCTGGACGCATCCGCAACATGCGGCAGGGATGTTCTCCATTCGGGCCGATGGCGGTGGACCAGTGGACATCATCGATGCGGAAACCGGCGCTCTGCTAGGCACGATGGATTCCCCGCAAACGCATTATCAGGCGCATCCCGGGGCCATCTACGTCCATCAGGGTGCCAGCTACCATGTGGAAGAACTTGATGAGCAGAACCACGTGGTGATCGTGACTCGGGTGAATCCTGATTACTACACCACGGCGCGTGATCTCACCACGGTTGCCATTGATTCCGAGGAACGCAGCCGTAACCACCGAGAACTGACGATTCATTTCGGTGAAGTCACTGTGACCACCCAGGTCGTGTCTTTCCAGCGGAAGTCGGTGGCTTCTAATGAAGTGCTGTCCGAAGAACCGTTGGAGCTTGAAGCCCGGGATCTGAATACCAAGTCCATTTGGTTCACCCTGACCGAGCAGCGATTGCTTCGAGCTGGTTTGGAGGTAGATCAGTTCCCCGGAGCCTTGCATGCTGCCGAGCATGCCATGATCGGGTTGCTGCCGCTGGTTGCTACCAGCGACCGTTGGGATATCGGCGGAGTATCCACTGCGCTACACATGGATACCGGCCATCCGACAATTTTCGTCTATGACGCGCAGCCTGGCGGTGCTGGATTCGCCGAGCGTGGTTTCGAGCGCTTCACCGATTGGATCCGGGCCACCCGGGATGCCATCGAGGCCTGCGAATGCCAGCACGGCTGCCCAAGCTGCGTGCAGTCCCCCAAGTGCGGTAACCGCAATAATCCATTGGACAAGGCTGGAGCGATCTTGCTGTTGACGGCCGTGCTTGACGACGTGGAGCCAGCGCACCACCGCTAACCGCTTCCGCCATGCTCACCGCCCCGGTGCATCCAGTGGCGGTGCTCCCGCCCGTGCCTGGGCTTCGGCCAGATACAGTTCTATGCCCAGGGCACGGAATCCGACAGGAACGTTAGTCGTAACGCGCACCGACTGGCCGTCGGGTTCCACCGTGCATGCTGCCAGCAGTGCACCGTTGGATTCGGCCAACAACGCCGCAACTGTGCAGGGGTCCCCGGGGCGCAACCCGCGGGCCGTATCCGCAGCAGCCAGCGCCGACAGATCGGCGGCGCTGGCAGCCTGCATCGCGGCTCGGGTTGCTGCAACCCATGCTAAAACGGCACCGGCAATTAGCAGTGCAACAACCACGAGCGCTGTTGCCATGACCGTTCCGCTACCCTGTTCGCTTCGAAGGCTCCGCCGCTTTTTCATTCGACGGCCACACTGGCTTGTCCATGGATTTGAAGGCTGCCAACGATTGGAAGGCTCACCGATTTGCTGACGTGAACCTGCCAGTAGCCGTTGGCTGTTGAGAGCGAGAAACGGGCTTGGCTTCCTGCCAGCCTCACGCCGCTGGCGCGAGCGGTTGCATCGTCCTCGCCGCGGGCCAATTCCCTGGCCATGGCACCGGCTGCCTGCTGAACTTGGATCTGCTGGATCCCGACGACACCCAAGCACAAACCCAAGGACAGCATCATGGCAACCGCGGGTAGCAGCACCGCAAATTCGGCGGTACTGCTACCCGATTCGTCGCTGAAGCTCATGGCCTACAGCGACAGCGCTTTAGTAATCAGGCCCATCAGCATGCCACGTACGTCGCCGCTGGACAGGATGCTGATCAGCAAGCCGGCAAAAGCCACGGCAGCCAGCGTGACCATAGCAAATTCGGCGGTGGTGGATCCCTGCTCTTCTCGCAGCAGATCCCTGATTTCCCGGAACCGTCGGTTCATTGTGTTGTCCTTTCTAGACTGTCATCCCCGGCGTCGATACCGTGGATGTTGTGCTTCTACCATCGGCGAGCGCCGCGGGCAGCAACATGGGTTTCCTACGAGCTGGGCATAACCTTCGGCCGGGGATTACTGGTAGCTGGGGAATAGCGCGATGATCAGTGGAACCACGCCCAGGGCGATGAAAGCCGGCAGTGCGCAGGCCCCTAGAGGCAGTACGAGCCTGGTACCGAATTGTGCTCCGAGGCGCGCGACTTTCTGTGCATGTTCACGGCGTTGCAGAATCGCGGTATTTCGTAGCAGATTGGCTGCCGGCGCTCCGGTCATGTGGGCAAAGTGCAGTGCTTTCCGCAGCGGGTCGAGCCAGGGCGGAACGGCTTCCCAGGCTTTGTCCCACGCCATGTTCATTTCCAAGCAGCGCGCTACGCTGCGCAGCACCGCGCACTGTTCAATGCTGTGACCGAGCAGATCGAGGATCTCGGTGATGGGCATCCCCGAGTCCAACAGGCTGGCGCTCAGATCCAGGATCAGCTCGACAGGTTTTTCATCTTCCTGCCGTCTTTTCCCAAGGCACTGCGGCGCCTTGCCTTCTCGACTTTTCGAGTTGGGCCGTCCTAATGCCAAAGCGATGGAAAGCGCCCCTAGAAGCAGAATCAGAACGATCATGACAGTGCCTGGCTAGTGGTTGCCTGCATGAGCCGCCGGCACCAGATCCGGTTGGCGATCCACAGCAATGCTCCAATGAGCACGCTGAGTTGCGCCGCCCATGATCGGCCTATTGTGCCCAGAACATCAATGCCCACAAGCAGACCGAATCCAAACCCGACTAGTGGAAGCCATGTCAGCAACTTAGTCGTTGCTTTCGGGCCAGCCATAGCCGCCTCGAATGCTTGCTGGGCTACTAGGGCGCATTCGAGGTCTTCGGCTAGCCGTTCCAGCACATCGGCAAGGCTTGCGCCGCTGCGTTCGGAGAGTTCCAGGCACCAGTGCAGTCGTCGCACCGCTGGACCTTGTCCCTGCTCCGCCGGAAGACCGGGTCCGGGAGCGCTGTTGCTTAGCCGATGCGTTGCTTGGAGGTCTTTGAGCGCTCGGATGATGTTCCCGCTGTCGTCCTCGGCCTCCAGCAACGCATCAACTGCGGGATGGAAATCCAATCCGCTTCGGAGCAGCGCCGAGAGTTCACGAATGATGCGGGCATCGGTGCTCAGTACCTGGTCATCGTCCGTGTGGCGTTCCGCCCCGCGATCCCGGAGCCTGCGCAGGGAACCCGCTTTGATTTTGCTTGCCGGGTGCGCGGGGATCCACAGCCACAAGGCCAGTGCGCCAAAGATGAGGATCAGCATTGGTCAACGC
Organism: Glutamicibacter sp. NPDC087673; assembly: GCF_044743255.1. Taxonomy (NCBI): domain Bacteria; kingdom Bacillati; phylum Actinomycetota; class Actinomycetes; order Micrococcales; family Micrococcaceae; genus Glutamicibacter; species Glutamicibacter sp. NPDC087673. The sequence continues at coordinate 129,339 of NZ_JBIUWB010000002.1, read as the reverse complement.
TCCTTGGCGTGCTCATCGCCTAGCGCCTTGACAATGGTGCACGTGAGCGATGGGCCAAATCTGTTCGCCAGGAAGTTGTGCCCGTAGTCGGCCAGCGGTTCGGCGGCGTCCAGGTCTATCAGGCGCCGCATGTGCATCTGGCCATCGCTACCGGTGTCCAGGCATCCAAGGGCCACCGGTCCGCGCTGCCCTTGGCTCCCCCTGTTCATGTGAATGACAAGATCCAAGGCGCTGGAGGCCTGCAACGAAGTCGCCTGCACGCTCCATCCGGCGAGCGCACCCAGCGCCGCCAAGCGGGCCGGAACTGACTGCGGGTTGTTGGCGTGCATGGTGCCTGCGGCTCCCTGATGCCCCGTGTTCATGGCTGCCAGAAAATCGCGTATTTCCTCCCCACGGCATTCGCCAACGACCAGACGGTCAGGGCGCATGCGCAGGGCTTGGACAACCAAATCCTTCAGCTGCACCTGGCCGGCAGATTCGACGTTGGCCGACCGGGTTTGCAAGGACACAACATGCGGGTGCGGTACATGCAGTTCTTGCGAGTCTTCCACGATGACCAGACGGTGCCGCGGATTGGCTTCGGCAAGCATGGCTTGCAGGAGGGTAGTTTTGCCGCTGCCTGTTCCTCCGGTAATCAGGAAGTTCATCTGGCGTTCCACGATGGCTTGAAGCAGCGGTAGCCAGAACCCGTTCGATCCTTCCAGGACGGTGCCCAGTTCGAGCTGGGCACTGCGCTTGACGCGAATCGAGATCAGCGGTCCGGCTGTGGCAATTGGAGGCAGTACAGCGTGGACGCGGTAATTCTTCAAGCTCATGTCCATGAACGGGCTAGCTGAATCGAGCCGTCGGCCCGCAAGGGTTGCAAGATGGACGGCCAGGGTCCGAACCTGCTCTGGGGAAGAAAACCGGAATTCGGTGGGCTGCAGGCCGGCCGGAGAATCCGTCCAGACCATCCCTTGCCCGTCGACCAGGACATCGGTCACCTCGGGCCGCTGTGCGAAAGGCTCGAGGATTGATAATCCTGCCACTTCGTTCTGCAGCGATTCCAGCGATTGTGCGGCACCTTGGGAACCCAGAGCCGCGCCGGAGTCGTGAACGGCTCCTGCCAAGGCAATCGCATCAAGCTGCCCGCCGGTGAGCAATGCGCGTTCACGCACGGATTCAAGGATTTTGGCATCCAGCACAGGCCCGCCCGTTGATGGGTTGGCGTTGTGGCTATGCCGGCCCGGGCTCATGGGTGCTGCTCCTTCATTTGCGGTATCAGGCAGAGGTTGGACAGGTGCTGGCGCAATGCCCGGGATTTGAAACTGTCGTATAATTGGCCGCGCTCGATCGCTTTGCTGATCCGGGGAAAATCGGGGAAGGCACCAAGAATCTGAGGAAAACCCGCAGGGGTGCTGCGTAGTTTCTGTTCCCCGCACAGCACCACTTCCCCAGAGGCTGGCACGGTCAGCGAACTGACAGTGGCGATATTCCGGTCTATGAATTGGTTCAGTGCCAGCCGTTGCGGATGCGGTGCGCGCCCGGCATCCACTACGACCAGATCGAATCCTTGCCGGGCGGCGGCCAGCAGGCGGATCACCAGCTGGTCCTCCAGCTCATGCGTTCTGCTTGCCTGGGACCAGGTCAAGATCGCGGTATCGCGAAGCTTCGGCAGCGTTTCAGCCAGTTGATGAGCAGCAAGCGCGCCACCGGATTGCCGCAATTCTTCCCATCCAATTCCCGTTGGCGGTTGGGTGCAAACCAGCGGCCAAGCGCCCTGGGAATGCGGATCCAGATCAATCATGGCGCTGCGAAGACCACTTAATGTCCCGGCATGCGCCAGCAACAGGGCCAGGGTCGTTGTTCCCAGCCCGCCTGCTGTGGAATGCAGTGCCAGTGTGTGTCCATGCCCTGCCCTCATGGCCCATAGACCCAGGTACTCGCCGAGCCATTGGCTGGCCGAGGGCAAAACTGCCACCCTTGCCTTGGGAATTCTGCTGGCCAAGCTCCACACGATGGCCTCGCCATCTTCCAGACCGACCAGGACATCCACCGGCCGGCTCGTATTTTCGGCTAGTGCTGCCATGTCGCTGCCCCACAGCACCGGCCCAGAACCATCGGCGGGCAGCAGCTGCGGGTCGGTGCATTTGTTGATTCTCACCGCCGCGCCGACCGCGATCACTGCGCATCGCTCAATAATCCGTGCATCGTTGCTCACGATGGTGCAGATCGGTTCATCTTCCGCCGTGTGGTCAGCCGCTGCCGGCCTCCTGGTGCTGTTCGGAGGCGCCTGCGCGAAATCCAGTTCAGTCATCACGAATCGTTGGGTGTCCTTCAGCGGTTTAGCCGATGAGGACTCTGATAGCCATTTCATGCATCGAGCGTGGCATCTGCCTAATCATTTGCGTGCCGCTCGCCAACCAACTGGGGATATCGGCCGCTGGCACGGCACAATAGATCCATGAGTGCCATCGCTTTCCTTGCTGCCGATCCTGATGGCTATGCCCTGATCGATCTTCGCGACCAGTATTCTGGCAACTCGCTGCAGCCGGTCGTCTCGGTATCCCGGGATGATTTTGCCGGATTTGTTGCCGAAATCGAAGCACGGCATTCGCCCCGATGGGCCATGCTCCGCACCACCCCGTGGATGCAGCCACTTGTTTCTGCGGGTGTTCATCTGGCCAAGGCCTGCATTCTCTCCTTGGCCCAACGCATCTTGCACCGCTCGCCGCTGAGTGAGGAAAAGCTCGAAGACTTCGATCTTGAACGACCAGTTCAGGCTCACGAAAGGGCCAACCAGGATGCGCTCTTTGCCGCCCCGACCTCCGGCGAATCCCTTTCCGAGCTCGTAGCCATGTACGTTGCCCAGCGCAAGGCGTTGCCGCAGGATCCCAGCACCCGTCAGCGTCTGGAATTATTGATCCACGCCGAATCGGTAGGTGCGTTGATTGCCTGCGAGATGGAAGCGGCCGGTTTGTCGTGGGATGAAGCCGGACACCGCGCCCTGCTGCGCGAGCAATTGGGCGAACGCGTATCCGACTATGGACGGCCGCCGAAACTCGCGGCCAAGGCCCAGCAATTGGCCAAGGCATTAGGCAGTCCCGGGCTCAACCCGGATTCGCCGCAGGAGCTGTTGCGCGCCCTGCATAAGGCCGGTTTCGCGGTGAGCTCGGTGCGGGCCTGGGAACTGGAGCAGATCAAGCATCCATTGATTTCTGAGGTTCTTGAATACAAGAAACTCTCGCGTCTTGCCAGCACCCATGGTGATGCGTGGTTGGATCAATGGGTGAAAGGCGGCCGTTTCCATCCGCATTATGTGCTGGGAACGGTGACTTCAGGACGCTGGGCCGCTTCTGGTGGCGGGGCGCTCCAATTGCCGCATTCCATCCGGCAGGTCGTGCGCACCCGTCCCGGCTCGACGTTTGTGGTGGCCGACGGGAGGCAACTGGAACCTCGAATCCTGGCAGCTATTTCCAATGACCAGCAATTGCAAAAAGCAGGCCAGCAAGATGACCTGTACCAGTGGCTGCTCGATGCCCAGCTCGTGGCTTCCCGAGATGAGGCCAAGCTGGGCATGCTCTCGGTCATCTACGGCGGTGGCGGCGGTGCTTCAGGTGCAGTGGGTGCGGCCCTGACCCGCAGTTTTCCCACCGCCATGCGTTTTGTCGAACAGGCAGCTCTTGCCGGCGAGCAAGGTGAAGGCGTGCGCAGTTTCCTCGGCCGCGGCTGCCCGCCAGCCGATGAGCAGTGGCTGCAGGCGCAGAAAGCTACCAACGATGAAGCATCGCAGCGGGCTGCTGACGGCGCGGCGAGAGCCCGCGGCCGGTTCACCAGGAACTTTGTCGTACAGGCGACCGCCGCGGAGTGGGCTTTGGTGTGGATGGGCCACGCACGGCACCTGATCCATCAGGCCGGGTGGAGCCAGACCTGCCGCCAGGTGTTCTTTGTCCATGACGAAATCGTCTTTGAATGCCCCACCGAATTGGCTGGGCAACTGCAGGAGCTCATCCGGCATGCGGCCATGCTCGCCGGGCGTTCCCTGTTCGGCCAGGCCTCGCCGCGCTTCCCGGTCAGTGTTGCGATCTCCGGGAACTACGCGGATCCGAAGTAGCCGGCTTCAGGCCATGCGCAGTTCACGGCGGTTGTTCCACGGCTGGGTCCAACCCAGCTCGTTGAACAGCCTGTCCAGCACGATCGCGGTGAAGCCCCAGATGATCCGGTCTTCAAAATCGAAGGCCGGGGACTTGAACTTCTGATTGCCGCGCTGCACCACGCCGGTCAGGCGATTCCTCGGCTCCAGCAGGTGCGCCACCGGGGCGCGGAATACGCCGGCGCTTTCGGCCGGGTCAGCCGGATAAACCCTGGATTCGGTATGCCACCAGCCAATCACCGGGGTGACCAGGAAGTTCGAAACCGGCAATTCGGTTTCCCCCAAGGTGCCCAGGACCTCGATCCCGGAGGTGTCCACGCCAGTTTCCTCCCACGCCTCGCGCAAGGCGGCGTCGGCAACGCTCGAATCCTCCTGGTCGATCCCGCCTCCGGGGAAAGCGATCTGGCCCGCGTGCTTGCGCAGGGTCGCGGCGCGCTCCACGAACAGCACGTCCAGATCGCCGGCCCGGGAGTGCGGCTCCAGGGCCGCTTCGCCGGCAGCACCGAACAGGATCAGGACCGCGGCACGGCGCGCAGCACCGAGCTCGATATCGCTCATCACCCATTCGCTGGGCAGTTTCTGCGTTGCCCCGACCTGTGCCGTGTGGCGGGCAATTACTTTTTCCAGTTCCAAGCGCGCGCTCATGCGTCCAATCCGTATCCTTCAGCCCTCAGCTCGCGGCGGGTTGCGCCGGCGATCATTTTCGCCAGCAATTCTTCCCGTCCTGGTGCGAGCTCATACTTGAGCAACGCTGTGGCCTTGGCAGGTATTTCCTCGCCGATGCCGAACGAGGGGCAAAGCTTGGCGATGGCGCAGGCCCCGCAGGCAGGTTTGCGCGAGTGGCAGACGCGGCGGCCATGGAAGACCACGCGGTGGCTGAGCATCGTCCAGTCGCGTTTTTCGAACAGTTCCCCCACCGCGTGCTCGACCTTGACCGGATCGGTTTCATCGGTCCACCCAAAGCGGTTGGCCAGGCGCCCGAAGTGGGTGTCCACGGTGATTCCGGGAACACCGAAGGCATTTCCCAGCACGACGTTGGCGGTTTTGCGTCCCACCCCGGGAAGCTTCACCAGCTCTTCGAGCTTGGCTGGCACTTCTCCGTCAAAGCGTTCAACCAAGGCGGCGGATAGCCCGAGCAGGGAGTCCGTCTTGGCGCGGAAGAAACCGGTGGGGCGGATCAGCTGCTCAAGCTCGCCCCGTTCGGCTTGGCTCATTGCGTGGGCGTCCGGGAAACGGGCGAAGAGCGCTGGAGTGATGGCATTGACCCGCACGTCGGTGGTCTGCGCGGAGAGCACGGTGGCTACCAGCAGTTCGAAGGGGTTCTCGAAGTCCAGTTCGGGCACCGCGTAGGGGTAGGCCTTCGCCAGTTCCCGGTTGATCTTGCGTGCCCGGCGCTTCAGCCCCAGCTCGGTTTCGTTGTCCAATTTCTTCGCCACGCTTTAGATCGTGTCATGAGGGCGTGAAGTTTTCACCCTTGGACACCACCTTGGCGTGCTGTTCATCGCGTGCAGCTAACCGCTCGGCGCACAAATTACCCCATTTCCCCTTTCCCGGTGACACAAAGCACACCGGCCCTGCTGGAGGATGTAACTTTGATCACAGGGAAATATTTGTGACTACGCGGAAGGACGCGAACCCAGTGAGTGATTCGAAAACCTTGGATAACCTGTCGACCGAAACCCGTTCCTTTGCCCCGAGCAAGGACTTCAGCGATCAGGCCATCGCAACGCAGGCCCGCTACGACGCAGCCAAGGCAGACCGCTTGGGCTATTGGGCGGACCAGGCACGCCAGGTACTGACCTGGGACACCGATTTCACTGAAACCTTGGACTGGTCGCAGGCACCGGTGGCCAAGTGGTTCGTCGGCGGCAAGCTCAACGCGGCCTACAACGCGCTGGACCGCCATGTGGAAAACGGCCTGGGCGACCGCGTCGCCATCTACTTCGAAGGCGAGCCGGGCGATACCCGCACCTACACTTACGCGCAGCTGACCGAAGAGGTCAAGAAGGCCGCCAACGCTTTCGAATCCCTGGGCGTGGCCAAGGGCGACCGCGTGGCCGTCTACCTGCCAATGATCCCGGAAGCCGTCATCACCATGCTGGCCTGCGCCCGCATCGGCGCCATCCACTCGGTGGTCTTCGGCGGCTTCTCCGCCGACGCGCTGCGCAGCCGCATCGATGATGCGGACGCCAAGCTCGTGGTCACCGCCGATGGCACCTGGCGCCGCGGCAAGCCGTCCTCGCTGAAGCCGGCAGTCGATGCGGCGCTGGAAGCACCGGGCCACACCGTGGAAAACGTTCTGGTGGTCAAGCGCAACGGCGAGCCCACCGAATTCGGCGCACTGGACAAGTGGTGGGATGACGTCGTCGGCACCGCCGCCACCGAGCACACTGCGGTAGCCCACGACTCCGAGCACCCGTTGTTCGTGCTGTATACCTCGGGCACCACTGGCAAGCCCAAGGGCATTGTGCACACCACCGGCGGCTTCTTGGCCCAGGGCGCCGTGACCCACCGCGACACCTTCGATTTGCACCCGGAAACCGACGTGTACTGGTGCACCGCGGACATCGGCTGGGTGACCGGCCATTCCTACGTCACCTACGCGCCGCTGGTCAACGGCGCCACCCAGGTGATCTACGAGGGCACCCCGGATACCCCGCACCAGGGCCGCTGGTGGGAACTGGTGGAAAAGTACGGCGTCACCATCCTGTACACCGCGCCCACCGCAATCCGCACCTTCATGAAGTGGGGCCGCGAGATCCCCGATGGCTACGACCTGTCCTCGCTGCGCGTGCTGGGTTCGGTGGGCGAACCGATCAACCCGGAAGCATGGATGTGGTACCGCGATGCCATCGGCACCAACAACGGCAAGAACGGCGAGCGCAAGGAACACCCGGCCCCGATCGTGGACACCTGGTGGCAGACCGAAACCGGCGCGCACATGATCGCTCCGCTGCCGGGCGTCACCGCAACCAAGCCGGGTTCGGCCCAGGTGGCCGTGCCGGGCATCGCCATTGACGTGGTGGATGAAGCCGGCGAATCCGTGGCCGACGGCGAGGGCGGCTTCCTCGTCATCCGCGAGCCGTGGCCAGCGATGCTGCGCGGCATCTGGGGCGACATGGAACGCTACAAGGACACCTACTGGTCGCGGTTCGAGAACATGTACTTCGCTGGCGACGGTGCGAAGAAGGACGCCGATGGCGATATCTGGCTGCTGGGCCGCGTGGATGACGTGATGAACGTCTCCGGGCACCGCCTGTCCACCACCGAGATCGAGTCCTCGCTGGTCGCCCACCCATACGTGGCAGAGGCCGCCGTGGTGGGAGCGAAGGACGAGACCACCGGCGAGGCCGTGGTGGCCTTCGTGATCCTGCAAACCGAGCCGGCGGAAGGCGAGGATGTGGTGGCGACCCTGCGCAACCACGTGGGCAAGGACATCGGCCCGATCGCCAAGCCGAAGCATGTGCTGGTGGTTCCGGAACTGCCTAAGACCCGCTCGGGCAAGATCATGCGCCGCCTGCTCAAGGACGTGGCCGAGGGCCGCGAGGTCGGCGATGCCACCACGCTGTCCGATTCAACGGTGATGAGCCAGATCGCGCAGTCCATGGGCAAATAGCCTCAGCACGCCCCAGTGCAGCAAGCCGCCGTTCGTCCACACCGCTGGTGTGGACGCACGGCGGCTTCTTGTATTACGGGGCCAAAGAATTCGGGCGGGAATTTCCCGGTTGTGTAATAGATTTGAGTTCATGACTGAGAACGCATCGAACACCATCTTGCTGCTCAACGGCCCCAACCTGAATCTGCTGGGCACCCGGGAGCCGGAAATCTATGGCCACGACACCCTGGCCGATGTTGAGCAGCTGGCCCGGGAAACCGCTGCGGCCCTCGGCTTCGAATTGCGCGCCTTGCAGTCCAACCATGAGGGTGTGCTCATCGACGCGATTCACGAGGCCCGCACTACCGCAGCCGGCATCATCATGAACCCCGGCGCATTCACCCATACATCTGTGGCTATTGCCGATGCCATCAGCGGCGTGCAGTTGCCAGCCATCGAGGTGCACATCTCGAACGTGCACAAGCGTGAAGCGTTCCGCCACCATTCCTTCATCTCGCCGGTAGCCAGCTCGATCATCATCGGTGCGGGCGTGCACGGCTACAAGCTGGCGGTTCAGCAGCTCGCGCATTTGCTGGGCAAATAGCCGCAAGCCCTAGCCGGTGACGCAGTCGCCTGTTTTGATGCTGGTGCGCCGATCGCCGCCCAGCTCCATGGCGTTCTCGATCTCTTCGAGGCTCAGGGCGAAGCCGACCTCGTCATCGCTGCGCGACTTGGCGAAGATCAAGCCCACCGCGTCGCCGGATTCATCCAGCAGCGGTCCGCCGGAATTGCCCTGGGCTACTTCCGCGGTGAGCTGGTAGACAGAGATTCGAGATGGGTCCGCGCCATAGATATTGGCAATGGAGACGAAGGCACGGGAAGCGATCAAGGCTCCGCGGATCTGCTGCGGGCCGCCCGCTGGGTGCCCGACAAAGGTTGCCGAGTCGCCGCGCATCAGGTCATCAGCGGCGAGGTCGATAGGCTCTGCCTCCAGCCCTTCGACGTAAAGCAGCGCGATGTCGGCCTTGGGATCGAAATAAACAACCTTTCCGCGGTGAACTTCGTCACCGCCGACCTCCACGGTTGCCGCGCTCAATCCGGCGACCACGTGCGCGTTGGTCATGACCAGCTCGTGGTCGACAACGAAGCCTGAGCCGGTCAGGTTCACACCGCATTGCACCGCGGTACCGGAGATCTTGGCGGCCGATTGGGCAGCGGCCAGCTGCAGGTCGTTAGCTGCCCATTCGGTGTTGGCCGGCGCCTGGACCGGGGGCGCGAAAGGCTCCAGGAATGCGGGGAGGGTTTCGGCGATCACCTTGGAGCGTGCGGTGGAAATCGCGGCATCGACAAACTCGGGTGTCAGGCCACGAATCGAGTCGATCATCTTGGACTTGCTGATCTCCAGCGAAAGCCTTGGAATACCCATGCTTGAAGTGGAAAAGGCCAAGCCACCGATGATTGTGGCGGTAATGAACACCGACAGCACGCCACCGGCAATGCGGTCCGCGGCACGCAGGAAATCGACATTCATCCAGTGGCGGATGCGGGTTGCAATCACCCGTCCCAGAGCTTGCCCGAGAATGATCAGCACGGCTGCGGTAGCTATCATCAGGCCGACCCGCCACCAGGGGTTCGTGGCGAAGGTGGAAACCAGCGGGATGGCGAAGAATGCGGCGACGCCGCCGACAATCAGGCCGAGCATGTCGCCAATGGTCAGCAGAAAACCTCGACGAACTCCAACAACGAAAAACGTCAGCAAAACAGCGCAGATGACTACGTCGAGCCAGCTGAAAATTCCGAGCACCAAGACCCCAGTTCATTCATAAAGTTCGTATAGACCCAAGGTACCCTTAGAAGCTGATGGATTTCTGCGAGCAGATTCGCGAGTTTTAGTCGAATGTGCGTGATTTTCAACATTTTCTTGGTTAAACCACGTGTGGAAACTGTCACATTGTTACCGAATACGGCACAATGAAGTAAGCGCCTACTACTGTTGACAGGAGATTTAATGGATATCGAGGTACTGCGTCGCGCGCCACTGTTTGCGTCGCTTGGTGATGAAGTATTCGCCGCGCTAACCGAAGAATTGACCGAGGTTGATCTCTCCCGCGGCGCATCGGTGTTCCGTGAAGGCGATCAGGGTGACCGTCTGTACTTCATCGTTTCGGGCAAGATCAAGCTGGGTCGCACCTCTTCGGATGGTCGCGAGAACCTGATTGCTGTTCTTGGCCCAGGCGAACTGTTTGGCGAGATGGCATTGTTCGATCCACACCCACGCAACGCAACTGCAACCGCCGTGTCCGAGACCCGCTTGGCGGGCCTGAGCCACGAGAACATGCGCAAGGCTATCTTGAACTCCCCTGAGGTCTCGATCCAGCTGCTGCAGGCTCTGGCTGCACGTCTGCGTCGTACCAATGAGTCCCTGGCCGATCTGGTCTTCTCTGACGTTCCTGGCCGTGTTGCCAAGGCTCTGTTGGATCTGGCTGACCGCTTCGGTCGCCCAGCTACCGACGGCATCCTGGTTGCCCACGAACTGACTCAGGAAGAGCTGGCTCAGCTCGTTGGTGCTTCCCGCGAAACCGTGAACAAGGCTCTGGCCGAGTTCGTGCAGCGCGGCTGGCTGCGCCTGGAAGCACGCGCCGTCGTGATCCTGGATATCCAGCGTCTGCGCCAGCGCTCGCGCTAAACCGCAGTGATGCAAACAGGCCGGGAATCCTTCAAGGATTCCCGGCCTGCTTTGTTTAAGTTCTGCTCTCAGTGCCCGGCAGTAGTCTGCCATGGGCGGGAGGATTCAGCGCTCATGGAGCCAAGGACTTCCAGATAGTAAATGCCATCGCGCACCAGCAGGTCCGGATGCTTGAGATTCAACGAACGGGCCCGCGAAAGGTAGGCGACCACTCCATTGGCCTCCGCCATGGCTTCCAGGATCATTTCCACCGCCGGGTAGCTAATCTCCGAGAGCGCGAGGTTCACTGTGTTGGGTTGGCCAACGCTGTCCCCCAGCTCGCTGGTGCTGCGTTTGGCCAATATTTCCCCGGCGGCACACCAGCGCCCCCATTTGCCTTTGCCGCGCAGCAAGGCAGCCTCCTGGCGGTTGGGCACGGTGGCAGTGAAGTACCAGGTGTCGAAGCGGCGCAGGGCAAAGTTCGGGTTGAGCCAGTGGGATACCGGACGCAAAAGGTCTGTGCGCAAGCCCAGTCCGCGGCGGCGCAGGAATTCGTCGAAGGCCAGGTCCTGTCCGGCGATTGCTTCGCGGGCGGTCATCCAGTCTTCTGCATCGGTCATTTCGACCACGGATTGCTCATCGGTGCCGGCCAGCAGGATTCCGGTCTCTTCGAAAAGCTCGCGAATGGCGCAAACGATGTATGCCTGCGCCAACTGCTGGTCCAGCATGTCCATGCGCTTGGACCATTGGGACAGGCTCGGACCGAACCATTGGTAGGTGGCACGGTCGCTCGCCTCGTGGCTGCCGCCTGGAAAGGCCACGTTGCCCAGTGGGGAGCCCCCGGGGCGATAAGTCAGATAGGTCTCCACGCCGTGGGAAGAATCCCTCACAAGGCAGATGGAGGACGCGCGCCGCGGGGTGCGCGGCGTGCGCGAACCGAAAGAGAACCAGTTTTCGGCGGTGGCAATTTGATGCGGTGGCAAATCAAAGAGCCGGCGCACCATACCGCTGCGCGGCCCCGCCGGGAATGCCCGTCGGGACCGCGCAGCAGGAATCTGGCTTGAATTACTCAAATTCGGCGATGACCTCGACCTCGACAGGTGCATCCAGCGGCAGAACGGCAACGCCGACGGCCGAGCGTGCGTGCAAGCCTGCATCGCCGAGTACCTCGCCGAAGAACTCCGATGCCCCGTTGATGACGCCTGGCTGTCCGGTGAAGTCCGGTGCCGACGACACGAAACCGACAACCTTCACGATGCGCTTAATGCGATCTAGATCACCAATTTCGGCCTTGATGGCGGCTAGCGCGTTAAGCGCAGCGGTCTGCGCCTGGGCCTTCGCCTCCTCGGCCGAAACCTCGGCACCAACCTTTCCAACGGCTGTGAGTTCACCCATAATCAGCGGAAGCTGGCCAGAGGTGTAGACATAGTTGCCGGTGGTAACGGCTGGCAGGTAGGCGGCTACCGGCTTTGCCACAGCTGGCAAGGCATGACCGAGCTCGGCCAGACGAGCCTCGACACGCGGGGAAGTAGCTTCTTGCATGGGATTTCTCCTTCAGTAAATGTTGTTGCTAGTTACGCTTTCGGACGCTTCATGTAGGCCACTGGAGATGAGCCGTTGGGGCCTGGAACCACGGTTACCAGCTCCCAGCCATCGTCACCCCACTGGTCCAAAATCTGCTTCGTAGCGTGAATCAAGAGCGGCAAAGTGGCGTATTCCCATTTAGTCATACTCGATACGTTAGCGCGTCCTTGTAAACTAGTGGGTATGGCAGCCAAGAAGTCCCCTTTTTTTGATACCGCTACCACCCTGGGAAAAGTCGTTGCATTCTTCGGAATCAGCGCCCTGTGTGGTGTGCTCGCAGCAGGCATGCTCGTGCCCATTGCAGCTATCGCAAAAACCGGTTTGACCACCGGTAACAACATCGTCAGCGCGCTCCCGAGCTCGTTTGAAAAGCTCCCCATCCCGGAGCCTTCCACGATCCTTGACGCTGATGGCAAGGCCATTGCGAACTTCTACCAGCAAAATCGCCAGCCTGTGAAGCTAGATGACATCTCGCCAAACATGCGCAAGGCGATCATCTCGGTGGAAGATGAGCGTTTCTACGAGCACAAGGGCATCGACCCCAAGGGCATCGCCCGTGCAGTAGTTGGCAACCTCACCTCTTCGAGCCGCTCTGGTGCTTCCACCCTGACCCAGCAGTACGTGAACAACCTGCTAGTGAATAACCAGGTGCTCACCGGTTCGGACGAATCCACTGTTTCCGGCCAGAAGGGCTACTCGGATAAGATCCGCGAGCTGAAGTACGCGGTGGCCATCGAGAAGGAAATGTCCAAGGACCAGATCCTGGAGGGCTACCTGAACCTGGTGCTCTTCTCGGGTCGCGAGTACGGCGTGCAGGCTGCCGCTCAGCACTTCTACTCAACCGATGCCAAGGACTTGAACGTGCAGCAGTCGGCCATGCTTGCCGGCATGGTCCAGCTGCCAAACGTCTACAACCCGATCAACAACCCTGAGCGATCCATCGACCGCCGCAATAAGGTGCTGGGCAACATGTACCGCACCGGCGCAATCACCAAGAAGGAATACGACAAGGCGGTGAAGTCGGACCTGGAACTGGATCCGCGCACGTCCCCTTCCGGTTGCACCGCGGCCAAGGAAAATGCCTACTTCTGCGACTACGTCACCAATCTGATCCTTTCCGATGACACCTATGGCAAGACCAAGGAAGATCGCGAAGGCCTGCTGTACCGTGGCGGCTTGACCGTCAAGACCACCCTGAACAGCAAGCTGAACAAGAAGGCCGCCAAGGACGCAGCGAAGGCTATCGATCCAAAGGCCAAGTCCAACACCGACATTTACTCCTCGATCGTTTCGGTCGAGCCGGGCACCGGCAAGATCCTGACCATGGCGCAGAACACCACCTACGGTCCGGAAGTCAAGAACTCGGGCGAGAACACCTATTACAACTTCGCTGTCGAGCGTTCCCTGGGTGGCGCTGGCGGGTTCCAGGGTGGTTCTACCATGAAGCCGTACACCACCTTGGGCTGGCTGTCCGAAGGCAACCGCATGTACGACAAGATCAATGCCAAGAAGCAGGTTTTCGTACCCGGCTCCAAGTGGCGGGCATCTTGCCTTCCCGGAGGAACGACAACTGTTGGTTCTAATTGGGAACCGAAGAATGCATCGCCTGGCTTCTACCGCTCGATGACCGTGGATACCGGCCTGTACTGGTCGATCAATACCGCGACCGTGCAGGAGGCCTACAAGACCGACCTGTGCACCATCGCCGATTACACCAAGAAGCTTGGCGTACTGGATCAGGGCGCCAAGGGCGGCCCTGCCCCGATCTCGCCTTCGAACCCTTCGTTCATCATCGGCTCGGCAGAAATCACCCCGCTGTCCCAGGCCGCCGCATTCGCTGCATTCGCCAACAAGGGCGAGTACTGCGAACCACGCGCCATCAACAGCGTGACCGACAAGGACGGCAACGAGTACAAGGTCAAGAAGGAATCCTGCTCCCAGGAAATCGACCCGACCTACGTTGCCGATCTGAACGGCACCCTGAAGAAGATCGCCACCAACCGCGTCTCCAAGGGCCGCGTCGACGGCCCAATCGCTGGCAAGACCGGTACCAACAACTACGCGTCCTCGACCTGGTTCGTCGGCTACACCACCGGAATTTCCACCGCCACCTGGGTCGGCCGACTCAAGGGCAAGGCCGGCGAAGAGAAGAACCAGATGCACGGCGCGATGGTCAACGACAAGAAGGCCCCTTGGATGGTCGATTCCTCGACCTTCGCCGCCCCGCTGTGGGTGGACTTCATGGAGGAGGCCGTGCACGAATACGAGCGGAACAACTTCGGTTCGGCCCGTCGCCAGCCGCCTCCGCCAAAGCCGAAGGAAGAAGACGATTCCAAGTCCGACTCGGATGAGAAGGACAATGACAAGGAAGAGTCGAAGGAAGATTCCAAGCCTAAGGAAGAATCCTCGCCGAAGCCCGACTCCGATAACAAGGGCAACGGAAACGGCAATGGAAACGGCAACGGCAAGAAGTCCGATGACTAGCTGAATATTCGAAAGGCCGCGTTCAACTTTGGTTGGACGCGGCCTTTCGGTTTAGATTGGCATAGGAGAACTCCACCAGAAGTTGCCTCCGGGCTTGAAAGGACGATGGCACAGAAGTCATGGTTGAACAGAATAATTTCGCTTCGGCATTACGTCATGCCAGCGGTACTGCGGCCCTTGCCGCCACCGGCGCTCTGGCCATCGGCGGAGCTCTGGTGGGCTATGGCATGCTGGAGGCCCAAAAGTTCGGGCTGCGCCACGAATCGCTTAAGGTCCTGCCCCGCGGATACGGCGACATCAAGGTCCTGCACCTTTCGGACATCCACATGGTTCCAGGGCAGGAAGCCAAAACCCAGTGGCTGCGCGGTCTGGCTGATCTGAAGCCCGACTTTGTCATCAACACCGGGGATAACCTCAGCCACCGCAAGGCCGTGCCGGCTTTGATCAAGGCGCTGGAACCGCTGATGGCTTTCCCTGGCGCCTTCGTTCCCGGGTCCAATTGCTACTACGCTCCGAAGCTGAAGAACCCGTTCAGGTATTTGGCTCCTTCCACCGGAACTCCCAACCCTGCCCCGCGGGACCAGTTGCCGTTCGAAGAAATGCACCGGGCCTTCGGCGGAGCCGGCTGGATCAACATGTCCAACCGTGCGCATTCCACGGTGCTCAATGGCCTGCGCCTGGATCTTACCGGCGTGGATGATCCGCACATCGACCGGGACCTCTTCGCTGGCTGGCCGCGTGGTTCCTCCTCAAGCAGCCAGGCGCCCCACGTGCGCATTGCGCTCACCCACGCGCCCTACCAGCGGGTTCTTGACCAATTCACCGAGGCGAAGGCTGATGTCATTTTCGCTGGCCACACCCACGGCGGCCAGGTGTGCATCCCGGGCTATGGCGCATTGGTCTCCAACTGCGATCTGCCTACGTGGCGCGCCCGCGGCCTGAGCGATTGGGAATACAACGGCAACACCGTTCCGTTGAATGTTTCCGCTGGCGTGGGCACCTCGCGCTTCGCTCCGATTCGCTTCGCCTGCCCGCCGGAAGCCATCATGGTTACCCTGGCTGCCCGCGACTAAGCCACGAAATTTCTTCGGGTAATCCCCGGTCAAGCACCTTCTTGGTGCTCGACCGGGGATTATTTGCCTCCAATGTGAAGCACTTCTTTCCAATAGTTGCCTATTGATTGAATTATCCCAACTACTGCCGGTAGTCTGTAACTCTGTCAAACTTCTGGATGAATGCGGGGTACCGTGGCTCAAGCTCAACAGGCCGGTTCGAAAGATCCGGTCCCGCTCTCCGCAACACTGAAACGGCTTGCTCCATTCGTCAAGCCGATCTTCCCCCGGCTCTTTTGCGGTTTCCTCTGCGCGCTCGGCGCCGGAATTGTCGCGCTGGCCATCCCCCAGGTGCTCGCCTGGCTGGTCAATGTCGTCCTGCATCGTGATGGGGCAGCCTCGGAGGTGTGGCTCTCTGTTGGCATCGTTGCCGCATTGGGCCTTGTCGAAGCCCTGCTGATCTTCCTGCGCCGCCAATTCGTGCTGAATCCCGCAGCAGGCCTTGAAGCGCAGATGCGCATCCGCTTCTACAAGCACCTGCAGCGCCTGCCCGTGGCGTTCCACGAACGCTGGGGCTCGGGGCAGCTTCTCTCCCGCTCCATGTCGGATCTCTCCTTGTTGCGCCGCTGGCTCGCGTTCGGCGCGATGATGCTGGTTGTTGAAACCGTCACCGTCATCACCGGGCTGGTGCTGATGTTCACCCATTCATGGATCCTGGGACTGCTCTACCTGCTGGGATCTATCCCGATTGCCATCAAGGCCTACCGTTTCCGCAACGACTACCGGGCCGCCAGCCGCCGCAGCCAGGACCAGGCTGGGGACCTGGCCACCGCGGTGGAAGAATCAGTGCACGGCATCCGCGTCATCAAGGCCTTCGGCCGCGGGCCGCATGTCTACGCGGGCTTCAGCGCCCAGGCAAAGTCCCTGCAGGAAACCGAAATAACCAAGGCCAAGACGCTGGCCAGCTTCCTGCTCACCGTCGTTGCGGTGCCTGAAACCATTCTGGGCATCGGCCTGCTGATCGGCATTGCCCAGGTCGCCAACGGCACGCTGAGCGTCGGCTCGCTGGTGGCCTACTTCGCCATCGCCGCGGTCATCGCCGGCCCCGTCGAGGGCATGGGAATGCTGCTGGGCATGACACTGAGCACCAAAACTGCGCTGGACCGCCACTTCGAGGTCATGGATTCAATCAATGACATCGATTCCCCCGCGCAGCCCCGGGTCCCTGCAGAACGCGATGGCAGCGTGAAGCTGGAGCATGTGCGCTTCGCCTACCCGGATACCGCCGGTACCCACCGGCCGATCCTGGCCGACATCAATCTGGAGATCCGTCCCGGGGAAACCATGGCCCTTGTCGGCATCACCGGTTCGGGCAAGTCCACCTTGCTGAACCTGGTTCCGCGCCTGCATGAAGCGACCTCCGGCGAGGTGCTCATCCACGGACAGGACGTCAAGGACTGGGACCTCCAGGAACTGCGAACCGAGATCGCCGTGGCTTTCGAGGACACCACCTTATTCTCCACCTCCATCCGCGGCAACGTGCTGCTCGGCGCCCCGGAAAACCTGGATGAGCAGCAGCGCGAAGCCCTGCTCGCCGAAGCCCTGGACGTCGCCCAGGCGCAGTTTGCCTACGCGTTGCCCGAAGGGGTAGACACCTTGATCGGCGAGGAAGGCCTGTCGCTATCGGGCGGGCAGCGCCAGCGCATCGCCTTGGCCCGCGCCATCGCAGCGCGCCCGAGCGTGCTGGTCCTCGACGATCCGCTGTCCGCCCTGGATGTGCGCACCGAGGAACTGGTCACCGAGAGGCTGCGCGAAGTCCTGGCCGGAACCACCACGCTGATCGTGGCCCACCGGCCCTCGACCGTGATGCTCGCCGACCGCGTGGCGCTGCTGCGCGATGGCCGCATCGACGCGGTGGGAAGCCACGCCCACCTGTTGAGCACCAATGAGCATTACCGATTCGTCATCGCCAGCCTGGATGACGAAGACCAGCCAGCCACCGTGGAGGTCTCCCGATGAGCAAGCCACTGGGCGTCGCCAATGAAGACGCCATCAAGCTCTCTGCCGCCGAACGCAAGGTCGTGCGGCAACGTTCCTTCCGGCTGCTGGCCTCGCTGGCCGTGCCGCAGAAGAAGCTTTTCGTCCTCACCGTGGTGCTGGTGCTGTTCTCCAACGCGGCCCGCGTGCTGCTTCCGGTGCTGATCGCCTTCTCGATCGACTGGACCCTGCCGCAGGTGCGCGAAGGCAACTGGGGTGCCCTGGGGATGACCGGGGCCGGATACATCGTGTGCGCCGTGCTCAGCGGCGTGCTGCTCTCCTGGTACATCACCAGCGCGGCGAAGATCTCCCAGGCGATGCTCCTGGATCTGCGCCAGCAGGTCTTCCGCCATACCCAGCGGCTGAGCCTCGAATTCCACGAGAACTACACCTCCGGGCGGATCATTTCCCGGCAGACCTCCGATCTGGAAACGCTGCGCGAGCTGCTCGATCAAGGCGTCTCGGAACTGGCCTCCTCCTGCGTGTTCGTGGTCTTCACCCTGGTCTCGATTTTCTTCCTCGACTGGCGCAGCGGCCTGGTGGTCTGCGTGGCCGTCCTTCCGGTAGCGATCCTCTTCTTCTGGTACCAGCGCCGCTCCGAGCTGCTCTACCGCGAATCCCGCGTGGTCTCGGCCAAGGTCATCTCCACCTTCGTGGAAACCATGACCGGCATCCGCGCGGTCAAGGCCTTCCGCCGCGAGGAAGCCAACGACGCGAACTACTCGGATCTCGCGGAGCAGTACCGGGTGAACTCGGTGCGTTCCTTCAACCTCTTCGGCGTCCTGCAGCCGGGACTGGTCCTGATCGGCAACCTGACGGTGGCGGCATTGCTCGCCTACGGCGGATTCCGCATCATCGACGGCACCATGCAGGTCGGTGCGATGGTGGCCATCCTGCTGGCCTCCAAGCGCCTGTTCCAGCCAGTCGAGCAGATCGCCATGTTCTATTCCTCGCTGCAGTCGGCCACCGCCGCCCTGGAGAAGGTTTCGGGGCTGCTGGAGGAAGAACCGACGGTGCGCGAGCCTGCGGCCCCTCGCACCATCCGCAAGGTGGCCGGCGAGCTGGTCTTCAAGGATGCGGTCTTCGGCTACGGCGAGGGCCCGGTGATCATGGAGGAATTCGACCTGCGGATCCCGGCGGGCCAAACGGTGGCCGTGGTAGGCCAGACCGGTGCCGGCAAGTCCACGCTGGCCAAGCTCATTGCCCGCTTCTACGACCTGCGTTCGGGCACCTTGGAACTGGATTCGGTGCCGATCAACGAGCTGTCGAACAAGGAACTGCGCCAGCACGTGGTGATGGTCACCCAGGAGGCGTTCCTCTTCTCCGGATCGGTGGCCGAGAACATCGCGCTGGGCCGGCCGGGCGCCTCGCCGGAGGATATCGAGTACGCCGCCCGTGCGGTCGGCGCCCACGAGTTCATCTTGGATCTGCCTGAGGGCTACGGCACCGACGTGAACAAGCGAGGCGGACGGGTCTCGGCCGGCCAGCGCCAGCTGATTTCCTTTGCCCGCGCCTTCCTTGCCGATCCTGCGGTGCTGATCCTTGATGAGGCCACCAGCTCCCTGGATATCCCTTCGGAACGGGCAGTGCAGCGCGGACTGCAAACCCTGCTGGGCAACCGCACCGCGCTGATCATCGCGCACCGCCTGTCCACCGTGCAGATCGCGGACCGCGTGCTGGTGGTCCACGATGGCAAGATCACCGAGGACGGCACCCCAGCGCAGCTGATTGCCGATGAGGGGCGCTTCGCGGCCCTGCACAAGGCGTGGAAGGACTCGCTGGTCTGATCCCGTCCAGGACAGCGCAAAGCCCTCCGCAGATCACTTCGATCAGCGGAGGGCTTTGCCGTGCGTGGTTGTTCTTCGCCTGCGCCTAGGCGCTGAAGACCTGGCCGGTGAGCCGTTCGTAGGCCTCGATGTAGCGGGCACGGGTCTTCTCGATGATTCCGGCTGGCAGCTGAGGCGGTTCTTCGCCCGAGTTCTTGTCCCAACCCGATTCGGCGGAGGTCAGCCAGTCGCGGACGAACTGCTTGTCGAAGCTGGCCTGCGCCTGGCCCGGCTTGTAGGATTCGGCATCCCAGAAACGCGAGGAATCCGGGGTCAGCACCTCATCGCCCAGGGTGATCTCGCCGGTGGCCGGATCAGCTCCGAACTCCACCTTGGTATCGGCCAGGATGATGCCGCGCGCGCGGGCGATCTGCTCGGCCTGCTCGTACAGGGCCACGGTCTTCTCCCGCAGCGCCTCGGAAACTTCGGCGCCAACGCGTTCCACGGTCTGCTCGAAGGAGATGTTCTCGTCGTGCTCCCCCACCTCGGCCTTGGCCGATGGGGTGAACAGCGCCGGTTCCAGGCGCGAGCCATCCACCAGTCCTGCCGGCAGTGGCAGCTCGCACACGGTCTGCGAGGCCTTGTACTCGGCCAGGCCCGATCCGGTCAGGTATCCGCGGGCGATGCACTCGATCGGGTACATCTCCAGCTTCTTGCACACCATCGCGCGTCCGGCCACCTCGGCTGGAACATCGGTGGAGATGACATGGTTGGCGAAGTCGCCCAGCTGCTCGAACCACCAGAGGCTGAGCTGGGTCAGCACCTTGCCCTTGTCCGGGATTTCGCTGGCCAGCACGAAGTCGTAGGCGCTGATGCGGTCGGAGGCCACCACGAGGACACGGTCGGTGCCTTCGAAGCTGGCGCCCGCAGGCACGTACAGGTCGCGTACCTTGCCCGAGTAGTAATGGTCCCAACCTTCTAGGTCGAGCACTTCAGTCTGGAATCCTGCCATGAGTTCTGTAGTCCTCTACTTGCTTTCGTTGGCGATGGCGATTTCGCCGCGTTCGGCCTTCAACGCAATGTCGGTGCGCGACTGGGCACCGTCCCAGCTGATCTCGGCAACCCCGGCGTACGCTGCGGCGCGGGCCGCGGCGAGGCCATCGCCCAGGCCCACCACGGCCAGTACGCGGCCACCGGAAACAATGATGTTCCCTTCAGCATCCGCGGAAGTTCCGGCATGCATCACGTGCACGCCGTCAATTCCGTTGGCTGCCTCCAGCCCGGAGATCACCGCTCCCTTGACCGGGGTGTCCGGGTAGTTCTCGGCGGCGATGACCACATCAACTGCGGTCTGCGCGGACCAGGTCAGCTGCTCGGCATCATCGAGCCGGCCCTTGGCGGCAGCCAGCAGCACACCGCCCAGCGGAGTCTTCAGCCGGGCAAGGACAGCCTGGGTTTCCGGGTCGCCGAAGCGGGCATTGAACTCGATGACGCGGATGCCGCGCTTGGTGATCGCCAAGCCGCAGTACAGCACGCCGGTGAATGGGGTGCCGCGCTTTTCCATTTCGCGCAGGGTCGGGTAGGCGACGCGGTCCATGACCTCGTCGACGAAGCTCTCCGGCAGCCATTCCAGCGGCGAGTAGGCACCCATGCCACCGGTGTTCGGGCCTTCGTCGTTTTCGAAGATGCGCTTGAAGTCCTGTGCCGGGGCCAGCGGAACAGCATGCTTGCCATCGCAGATGACAAACAGGGAAACTTCTGGGCCATCGAGGAATTCTTCGATCACTACGGTTCCGCCGGCGGCAAAACAGGCTTCTGCGTGCTCCAGCGCTTCGTCGCGATCGCCGGTGACCACGACGCCCTTGCCGGCGGCCAGGCCATCGTCCTTGACCACGTACGGCGCACCGAAGTCATCCAGCGCGCTGGCGGCTTCCTCGCGGTTGGTGGCCACATGGGCCATGGCGGTGGGAACCTCAGCGGCAGCCATGACGTTCTTGGCAAAAGCCTTGGACGCTTCGAGCTGCGCGGCAGCCTGGGTCGGGCCGAAGACCGGGATCTGCGCTGCGATCAGCGCATCGGAAACACCGGAAGCCAGCGGCGCTTCGGGGCCGACGACCACCAGATCGCTGCCCAGTTCCCGGGCGAGCGCGACGACTGCGGCAGGATCCTGCGCATCGATCGCGTGGGTAGTGACGTCCTGTGCGATACCGGCGTTGCCGGGGGCGCAATGAACTTCGTTGACGTAGGGGTCTGCACTCAGTGCACGGACAATTGCATGCTCACGGCCGCCTGGGCCAATAACCAGTACCTTCACCCGGTCGAGTTTACCGGAGATCCAGCGGGTCAACCGCGTCTATGACGCGCAGGCATTAGCCGCAGGCCCCGTCCATCTGGCCGCCCGCCTGGCACCGGGCCGAGGGGCGAATTCGGCGCCAGCAAGCCCAAAGCGCCCCCTGGAAGTCTTCGGCACAGCATCATGCCGGCATCCAACCGGCGCTGCGTTGGCTGAACTAGAGTTGGCATGGCTGGATTTCTCGGTTTTCCAGATCCACAGTAGATGCCCAGCGCACGCAAATATGACGTTTCTCCGTCATTGAGAGAAAGTGGAATCGACCCATGGCAATCAAACGGCGCGTTGATGAAACCGCTGGCCGAGCGGCCCTGCGCGAATGGTCCGGAACCACGCAGGGACAAGGAAAAATAGCCCGCCCGGTGCTCGCCACCGCGGTGCGCTTTTCGCTGGAGGAGCTGGCCTCCCGCGCCGAGGGCAACTCGGTCGAGGTACGCGTTCCGCCCTTCGGTGTGACTCAGTGCATAGCGGGTCCCCGGCACACCCGCGGAACACCTCCGAATGTAGTCGAAATGCCTGCTGAGCTCTGGCTTTCCCTTGCTACTGGGCGTATCGGCTGGGCCGAGGCCTTGCAGACTGGGCAATTGCATGCTTCGGGACTTAGGGCAGACTTGTCAGCGCACCTACCACTTATTGAGTACCCTTAAGGGTATGGAGCAACACCCCGCTACCCCGTCTTCTGCCGATCAGAGTGTTGAAGTGCATATTCACTCGTCGCCCAAGTTCTGGCCGTTCATTTTGACTTTCGCGGTCCTTGGCGCGCTAGCCGGTCTCATCATTGGCCTGCTTGGCGAACCATCGCAGGATTACACCCGCACCTCGGCGTCCGGATTCTTCGCCATATTCGGTGCAGGCCTGGGCGTAGGCATCGGCGCATTGGCGTATGTGATTGTTGATCGCGTGACCTCACGCAAAACCACCAAGCATCTGGCAGTTCCTCTGGCCGAGGACACTGACTCCAGCGGACTACAAGGCTAGGCAGCTTTTCTCCTGAATTAGAAGAGCAGGCGGCCGCGCACCTGGCCGCCACCCACCACATTTTTGGTCGGTGTCGACCAACTGGAACATGAGAGAATAACCAACATGGCGCGTGGCGATGGATTCTTAAATCACGACCTGCTTCCAAACGAAAAGGGGCCGCAGGATGAATGCGGCGTTTTTGGCGTTTGGGCTCCTGGCGAAGAGGTCGCAAAACTCACCTATTACGGCCTGTATGCCCTGCAGCACCGCGGACAGGAATCCGCTGGTATTGCCACGAGCGACGGTGCGCGTATCAACGTCTACAAGGACATGGGCCTGGTCTCCCAGGTGTTCGACGAGAATACGCTGAACTCCATGGCCGGCCAGCTGGCTATCGGCCACTGCCGCTACTCGACCACCGGTGCCAGCCACTGGGCCAATGCGCAGCCGACCTTGGGCCCGACCCAGGCCGGTACCGTCGCCCTGGCCCACAACGGCAATCTGACCAACTCCGCTGATCTGGCCGATATGGTCTCCGCCAAGCAGCAGGCCGAAGGCGGCAAGGTCCGCGGCGAACTCGCCCAGGGCAACACCACCGACACCGCCTTGGTCACCGCCTTGCTGGCCGGTTCCGAAGGCCAGTCGCTGGAAGAAACCGCGCTGGAGCTGCTGCCGAAGATCGAAGGCGCCTTCTGCTTCGTCTTCATGAACGAGGACACCCTCTACGCAGCCCGCGACCCGCATGGTGTTCGCCCCCTGGTCCTGGGCCGGCTGGACCGAGGCTGGGTTGTTGCTTCGGAGCAGCCTGCACTGGCTACCGTTGGCGCCTCGTTCATCCGCGAAATCGAACCCGGCGAAATGATCGCCATCGACGAGAACGGCGTGCGTTCCACCCGCTTCGCCGAAGCCACCCCCAAGGGCTGTGTCTTCGAGTACGTCTACCTGGCTCGTCCCGATGCTGCCATTGCCGGCCGCTCGGTCTACGAATCCCGCGTGGAAATGGGCCGCCAGCTGGCCCGCGAGAACAGCGCGGACGCGGACATCGTGATCCCGGTTCCGGAGTCCGGCACCCCGGCCGCCATCGGCTACGCCGAGGAATCGGGCATTCCATTCACCCACGGCTTCGTGAAGAACGCCTACGTGGGCCGTACCTTCATCCAGCCATCGCAGACCCTGCGCCAGCTGGGCATCAAGCTCAAGCTCAATGCGCTGGAAACCGTGCTGCGCGGCAAGCGCGTCGTGGTGGTGGATGATTCGATCGTCCGCGGCAACACCCAGCGCGCGGTGGTGCGCATGCTGCGCGAGGCCGGTGCCGCCGAGGTGCATGTGAAGATCTCCTCGCCTCCGGTCAAGTGGCCTTGCTTCTACGGCATCGACTTCGCCTCGCGTGCCGAGCTGATCGCCAACGGCGCTGCCGTGGCTGAGATCGCGACCTCCATCGGCGCGGACTCCTTGGCCTACATTTCCGAAGACGGCATGATCGAAGCGACCCGCCAGCCGCGCGAGCGCCTGTGCACCGCGTGCTTCACCGGCGAGTACCCGATCGCCTTGCCGAACGAGGAGCGCCGCGGCAAGAACCTGCTGGAGCGCAGCAACCAGGGCGGCTGCGAGCCAGGTCCTGATGCCGAGTTCGAAACCAACAGCTAATCCCCTCCACGATCCCAACCATCTCGTTGCAAAGGGCGCCGGAAATGCGGCGCCCAGAACAGAAAAGGAACCGACTGCCATGAGCGGCAATGATCAGCAGCCAACTTCCATCACCTATGCCGGTGCCGGCGTTGACGTTGAGGCCGGTGACCGTGCCGTTGAGTTGATGAAGGGCGCGATCAAGGCAACCCACACCGCGGGCGTTGTCGGAGGGGTCGGCGGCTTCGCCGGGCTCTTCGATGTATCGTTCCTGACCGGTTACAAGAAGCCGTACCTGGCTACCTCCACCGACGGGGTGGGCACCAAGGTTGCCATCGCCCAGAAGCTGGACATCCACGACACCATCGGCCAGGACCTGGTCGGCATGGTGGTCGACGATATTGTCGTGGTGGGCGCCAAGCCGCTGTTCATGACCGACTACATCGCCACCGGCAAGGTCGTCCCGGAGCGCATCGCGGATATCGTGCGCGGCATCGCGGAAGGCTGCAAGCTGGCCGGCACCGCGCTGGTTGGCGGCGAAACTGCGGAGCACCCGGGCCTGCTGGCCGAGGACGAATACGATGTTGCCGGTGCTGCTACCGGTGTCATCGAAGCTGACCAGCTGCTGGGCCCGGAGCGCGTGCGGGCCGGCGACGTCGTCATCGGCATGGCGTCCTCGGGCATCCACTCCAACGGCTACTCGCTGGTGCGCCGCGTCATCGCCCACGCCAAGTGGGAG
The DNA here is from genome assembly GCF_044743255.1 of Glutamicibacter sp. NPDC087673. NCBI lineage: Bacteria > Bacillati > Actinomycetota > Actinomycetes > Micrococcales > Micrococcaceae > Glutamicibacter > Glutamicibacter sp. NPDC087673. Next base: position 104,349 of record NZ_JBIUWB010000002.1, on the reverse strand, counting down.
CTGGAACGCGAAGTTGCAGAGTTCGGCAAGACCCTGGGCGAGGAACTGCTGGTTCCGACCCGCATCTACACCACCGCTTGCCTGGATCTGGTGGGCGAGCTGAACGACGGCGAGAACTTCGGCGTGCACGGCTTCAGCCACGTCACCGGTGGCGGCCTGGCTGCCAACCTGGCTCGCGTGCTGCCCCAGGGCCTGATGGCCCGTGTGGACCGCTCGACCTGGTCCCTGCCAGCAGTCTTCTCCACCATCGCCCAGCTGGGCAACGTGCCGCAGCCTGACCTTGAGCGCACCCTGAACCTGGGTGTGGGCATGGTTGCTGTTGTTGATCCAGCTGTAGCTGATCGTGCCGTAGAGCTGCTGAACAAGGCTGGCATGGGAGCTTGGGTCATGGGCGGCGTCGAGAATATCGATCCAGCGGCAGCCGATGCCGGACTGGACTACGTCCAGGGAGCCAAGGGCGTTGACGGCGGCGCAGTGCTGCTGACCGGCAACTACGCCAAGTAGTACTCGCAGGATCCGCTTCCTTGCCGATGCGCCGCACTGATCCCAGTGCGGCGCATCGGTTCTTTAACGCCATCGCCATGCGAATGGGGATGCAGAGTTGACCGGAGCCCTCTTGCCCGGCTTCCAGGCGCCAGGCAATGCTGCCGGTGGTGCTGCACCAGTACGAGCTTCCTGCCGGGCTGAGTGCCCAGAGCAGCATTTGGCACGCTTCATTGGTGTCCCTTGCGGGACGAAATACCGGCCTGCTAGTCCAGTTGCTTCAGGGCGTGCTCCAAAGGCACACGCCAGCGCCAGGTTGCTTTTTGTTCACCGCGGACGTGGCCGTTGGTAATCAGCGCCACCGGCAAATCCCGCTTGACGAAGTTCAACAGGATCTTGTACCCGCTCATCACTGCAAGGGAGGAGCCCAGCACCAAGAGCGATGTGGATTCCGCTTCCAGTGCCGCAATGCGTTCCTTGCGTTCAACCGGAACGTTCTCGCCGAAATACACCACATCAGGCTTCAGGGCCAGCGAGCCGCAGCTCAAGCAGGCCACCATGTTGAACCGGTCAACCAGATACTGGGGCAGCTCCACATCCCCATCGGGGTTCACCGCGCTGGGGTCGATTTCCACGGCTTCCAAATAGCCTTCGTTGGCCGCCTGCAGGCGCAGATCAAAGTCATTGCGGTTCTCGCTGTACCCGCAGTCCAGGCAGCGGACGATCGACAAGTCGCCATGGACCGGAATGACCCGTTTGGATCCGGCCTGCTGGTGCAGCCCGTCAACGTTCTGCGTAATGATTCCACTGATTTTCCCGTGCTCTTCCCACTGCACCAAGCGCTGGTGAATGTGGTTAGGCTCGGCTTTGTCCATATGGCGCCAGCCGACGTAGCCACGGGCCCAATAGCGCTGCCGGGCTTCAGGACGGAATCGGAATTCTTGATAGGTCATCGGCCGGTGGCGCTGCAATGAACCGTTGGGTCCCCGGTAGTCGGGGATTCCGGAATCGGTAGAAACACCGGCTCCGGTGACCACCAGGACCCCGCCAGCGGAAAGCATTTGGCGCACCCCGGCACGCGCTTCAGCTTCCGGGGATTCAGGTGCCTGCTGCTCGACAATGCGCTGCATCGACCGGATGGCCGAATGATGCGCCATCTGGATGGATAGCTCTTCTGGAGTGCTCACGTTCCACCTAACAATTACTGGGCACGACAAAGGCCGCAACGACTAAAAGCTAATTTAGCTTAGTCGCTGCGGCTTGTCGCAAAATGTACTGAAGAGCTGTACCACTCAATGCTTAAGGTGTGGCACTCTGAGCCAAGGACTCCCGGCATCAGAAGACGAGGCTACTCGTCTTCGTCATCTCCCGAGTACTTCTTAGTCAGCTCGTCGTATTCCGAATATTCTTCGTCATACGATGAATCATTACGCTCAGTGTTCTGAGCATGATGATCGGACTGAACGCCCAACTCGCGTTCAAGTGCCGAAAGGTCAGTGGACGGCGAGTAGTACTTGATATCTCGCGCCTGACGCTGTGCTTTAGCCTTTTGACGGCCGCGCCCCATGGCGTGACCCCCTCTTTTCAGTAGAGTCGGGAGGTGGTCCACCTTGAAAAGATGAAGGCCCCCGAATATGTGATCAGTTCTTTCGTAATTAAAGGTTAACACGATTCACCGGCGAGCGCTGAATGCAACACCCTCCGAAACCGCTAGACTGTCGATTAGTCCAACGACTATGTATTGAGCCGGCGAGCGATCGCCCGACCCAACCACGAAGGAGCTCAACAGGTGGTGGAAAACAATCTGCCCGAGCCGCAGGCGGCTTTGCCGCCATTGCAGCCAGAACCGGAGAAGCCCAAGCGTCAAAGTGCCCAATGGGCCTTGATGATTGTCGCCGTTCTCGCACTGGCCGCGGCAGTGGTTTTCGTGGTGTTGAGACTAGTGGATCCCCCTGCTTCGCCAACTGCGAACAACGTGGAGCGCAACGAGAATCCAGGCCTCGACGGCATTGTTGCCACCGAGATGCCTCCAACCCAGTTGGAGCAAGGCGACTGCCTGCGCGGATTCAATTCACCACTGGATCCGCAGACGGTCGTAACCTGTGATTCCTCCCACAATGCCCAACTGATCGGCATCTTCCAGGTCACTGGCGAGGAGTACCCGGGAGCCAACGTGCTGCTCACCCAATCCGAAGACCTGTGCAAATCGGTGTCACTGGATCCTCGTGCAGGGCTGGACTCCACCTGGACCTATCACTTCTCGCGTCCCTCGGAGAGCACCTGGGGCCAGGGCGACCGCACCGTTTCGTGCTTCCTGAGCCTGTCCGAGGGCGACGTCCGCAACTCGTTGCTGCCAGAGGGCGCTACGGATGGAGAATCGGAGAACTCCGAAGAGGAGCCGTCCAAGGCACAGGAGACCACCGACAGCTAAGTCTGCGTTCAGGAAAAATGGCGAGGGCATGAACGGGATTCCATCCGTTCACGCCCTCGCCATTGCCAGGCTCCTAGGCCTTCTTGGCAACTTTGAGCTTGTCGCCAACTTCGTCCAGGGTGACCCCTACAGTATCCCCGTCCTGCACCGTTCCAGCCAGGATCTCCTTGGCCAGCCGGTCTCCGATCTCGCGCTGCACCAGGCGGCGCAGCGGACGAGCGCCGTAGGCAGGATCGTAACCGGTCAGGGCCAGCCAATCGCTGGCGGCCTGATCCACCTCCAGGTTCAAGCGGCGGTCGGCCAAGCGCTGTGCGAGCAGGTCGATCTGCAGCTTGACGATGCTGCCCAGCTCTTCGATGCTCAATGGGTCGAAGAGGATGACCTCATCGAGACGGTTCAAGAACTCCGGCTTGAACGATGCATTGACCACGCTCATCACCGCTGACTTCTTGGCCTCGTCTTCCATGCTCTGGTCCACCAGGAACTGGGAACCCAGATTCGAGGTGAGGATCAGAATGGTATTCCTGAAGTCCACGGTGCGGCCCTGGCCATTGGTCAGCCGCCCGTCATCGAGCACCTGCAGCAGGATATCGAATACTTCCGGATGCGCCTTTTCCACCTCGTCCAGCAGAATCACCGAGTACGGGCGGCGGCGCACAGCTTCGGTCAGCTGCCCGCCCTCTTCATACCCTACGTAGCCCGGAGGGGCACCGACCAGGCGCGAAACCGCATGCTTCTCCGAGTATTCGGACATGTCGATCCGCACCATCGCCCGTGGATCATCGAAGAGGAAGTCAGCCAGGGACTTGGCCAGCTCGGTCTTGCCGACACCGGTAGGACCCAGGAACAGGAAGGATCCGGTAGGCCGGTTCGGGTCGGCAATGCCGGCGCGGGTACGGCGAACGGCGTCAGAGACAGCGGCAATAGCCTGCTTCTGCCCCATCAGGCGCTGCCCGATGATTTCTTCCATATCCAGCAACTTCTGGCTTTCGCCCTGCAGCATGCGCCCGGCCGGAATACCGGTCCACGCCGAGATGACTTCTGCAATGTCATCCGCGGTGACTTCCTCGGCAACCATGGTGTGCGTATCGGCCTTATCGGCTTCGGCAGCTGCCGCCGCATCCAGTTCCTGCTGCAGCGTTGGGATCTCCCCGTAGAGCAGGCGAGAGGCCTGCTCCAGGTCGCCCTCGCGCTGGGCCTTGTCGGCCTTGCTGCGTAATTCGTCGAGCCTGACCTTCAGGTCACCGACGCGGTTCAAGCCAGCCTTCTCGGCTTCCCACTGGGAGTTCAGCGCGTCCAGCTGTTCCTTCTTGTCGGCCATGTCCTTGCGCAGCGCATCCAGGCGTTCCACCGAAGCTGGATCCGTTTCATCGGACAGCGCCAGCTCCTCCATGGTCAGCCGGTCCACCTCGCGGCGCAGCTCATCGATTTCCTCCGGAGCCGAGTCGATCTCCATGCGCAGGCGGCTAGCGGCCTCATCAACCAGGTCGATGGCCTTGTCTGGCAGCTGGCGGCCGGAGATGTACCTGTTGGACAGCGTGGATGCTGCCACCAAGGCGGAGTCCGCAATGGAAACCTTGTGGTGCGCCTCGTAGCGCTCCTTCAACCCACGCAGGATGGCAATGGTGTCATCCACGCTGGGCTCACCGACATACACCTGTGCGAAGCGGCGTTCCAGGGCGGGATCCTTCTCGATGTTCTCGCGGTACTCGTCCAAGGTAGTAGCACCAATCAAGCGCAACTCGCCGCGGGCGAGCATTGGCTTGAGCATGTTCCCCGCGTCCATGGCGCCTTCGGAGGCTCCGGCGCCGACCACGGTGTGGATCTCGTCAATGAAGGTGACAATCTGGCCGTCCGAAGCCTTGATCTCTTCCAATACCGACTTCAGCCGCTCTTCGAATTCGCCACGGTACTTGGCGCCGGCGACCATGGCGCCCAGATCCAGCGAGATCAGGGTCTTGCCACGCAGGGATTCCGGCACGTCGCCCGCGATCATGCGCTGGGCAAGCCCCTCAACTACAGCGGTTTTGCCAACGCCTGGCTCGCCGATCAGCACGGGGTTGTTCTTGGTTCGGCGGGAGAGCACCTGGACCACGCGGCGGATCTCGCGGTCGCGGCCGATGACTGGATCCAGCTTGCCCGAGCGCGCCAGGGCGGTCATGTCGGTGCCGAACTTCTCCAGGGACTGGAAGGTGGCCTCCGGATCCGGATTATCGACCTTGCGGTCGCCGCGGATGGTGGGCAAGGTGCCCACCAGCAGTTCGCGGGTGGCCCCGAATTCGCGCAACGCGTCGCCGGCCTTGGTCTGGTCTGATGCCAAGGCGATAAGCAGGTGCTCGGTGGAGACATGGGTGTCCCCCATTTCTGCGGCAGCCGCTTGGGCGTTGCTCACAACCTGCAGCAGCTGTCGGGAGTACTGGGCTTGGGCCACTGAACTGCCGGAGCTGGAAGGCAATGCGTTGATGACAGCGCTTGCCTTGATCGAAAGCGCGTCGACATCCAATCCGGCGGTCTTCAGGAGGGCGACTGCGACGGAGTCGCGCTGGTCCAGCAAGGCCTTCAGCAGGTGCGCAGGTTCAATCTGCGGATTGCCTGCGGTTGAAGCGTTCATCCCGGAAGCCGAGAGGGCTTCTTGGCTCTTAGTGGTGAGTTTGGTGTCCACGCGCATCCTTTCTCTAATTGGGTGAACCCATAAACTTGAGTGTACTTAACTCAACTCTACTCGCACTCTTCGTATTCCAGCTAGAGCAAGATTTTCGAAAGATTTTCCATTTCACTTGCCCCAGAGGCAAAATACCTTGTCACTGACGATTTGCCGACTTAAGATAAGGCATGGCCAACCCGGATTCCAAAGACATTTTTTCACTGACCCACGATGATATGGTCCAAGTTTTCATCGATCAGCACCGGCAGATGCTGCTTTCCTGCACCGGCGGACTGAGTGAAGCCGAAGCCAGATTGAAGTTGGTTGAATCCAAGACCACGCTGCTCGGGCTGGTGAAACATGCGATCTTCGTGGAACGGGTCTGGTTCGGTGAAGCAGCCACCGGCCGGAGCCGTGCAGAGCTGGGCATTGCCTCTTCGCCCAGCAAATCATTCGACTTGGAGGCTTCCGACACCATCGATTCGATTCGGCACGAATATGCCCAAGCCATCGAACTGTCGCATCAAGCAGTCGAAGGCAAAACAGGAGATGACGTCTTCTCAGGCAACCGGCGTGGACCGCTGCCGCTGCGCTGGATCCAGCTGCATATGCTGCGTGAACTGGCACAGCATTGCGGACACGCAGATATCCTGCGTGAACAAATCCTGGCCGCGCGGAAATAGCGTGCCGCCCTCAACCGGTAGACTCCGGGCATGCCATTAGAACTCCACCCGCTTCCCGCTGAAGAATTCCATTCGTGGATGGCACGAAGTACCGCCGAGTACGTATCGGACCTTGTTGCCGCTGGCAGTTCCCAGCACAAGGCGCAGGAAGATGCAGACCGGGCCATGACCCGGGCCTTTCCCACCGGATTGCCAAGTTGCACCAATGCGGTATTCACCCTGGAGCATGGCATTTTCGGCGATGTGGGCTATGTCTGGATCGGCCACGACACCTCAGGCGATCCGGCTTCATGGTGGGTTTGGGACATAGTTGTCGATCCCGGGCACCGCGGCAAGGGGTTCGGACGCCAGGCCATGAATTTGGCCGAAGAATACGCCCGTGCCCACGGCGCACGTACCCTGGGGCTGAATGTGTTCGGATTCAACCAGAGCGCTCGCGGCCTCTATGAATCGCTTGGATATGAAACCACCAGCATCAAGATGCACAAGTCGCTCTAGCAGCGCCTAGTTCCTGCCCCTAGCCCACGTTGCTCCAAGCAAAGTGCATTCTTCGAATTGCTATTGACGCCTACCCAACTGCACAAAGACAAAGTACATTACAGATCATCATGACATCCACGGACCAAGATTTTTCCAGAAGCATCGCATCAGGATAAGCTGGTAGAACGTAAGGGAGTATTCATAATCGTTGAATCCGTCAATACGCAGGACTTCATGGTCCTGCCGGGTTTTGCGGCCAGCCCCGGGGTCGGTGAAGAGACTTACTCAGATGCGTTCGCGCGCTACTTACGAAAGCAGGAATCCCTATGGGAGTTTCCCCTATGATTTGGGGCATCACGATTGTCGTGATTCTCGCCCTTCTGGCCTTCGACTATTTCTTCCACATCCGCAAGGCCCACGTTCCATCGCTGCGTGAAGCAGCGATCTGGTCCAGCATCTATGTTGGCTTGGCCCTCGTTTTCGGTGTGCTGGTGCTGGTCTTCGGCGGAATCGACATGGGTGCCGAGTACTTTGCCGGCTACATTACCGAGAAGGCCCTGTCGGTCGACAACCTGTTCGTCTTCCTGATTATCATCGCCAGCTTCCGCGTACCCCGCGAAGACCAGCAGAAAGTCCTGCTCTTCGGCATCGTCTTCTCGCTGATCGCACGTACCGCCTTCATCTTTGTCGGCGCGGCGCTGATCAACCAGTTCGCTTGGGTCTTCTACCTGTTCGGCCTGATCCTGCTGTTGACCGCAGGCAACCTGCTGAAGAAGGATGACGAATCCGATGAGGCCAACAACTTCATCATCCGGATCGCCAAGAAGCTATTCCACACTACCGACAACTATGACGGCGACAAGCTGTTCACCAAGATCGATGGCAAGAAGGTCCTGACTCCGATGCTGCTGGTCATGGTGGCCATCGGCGGTACCGATATTCTCTTCGCTCTGGATTCCATCCCTGCGATCTTCGGACTCACCCAGAACGTCTACATCGTGTTCACGGCTACCGCCTTCTCGCTCATGGGACTGCGCCAGCTCTACTTCCTGCTCGACGGATTGCTGGACCGCTTGATCTACCTGTCCTACGGGTTGGCAGCAATCCTGGCATTCATCGGCGTGAAGCTGATCCTGCATGCACTGCACGAGAACAACTTGCCATTCATCAATGATGGTGAGCACGTGATGGTCATTGAAATCAGCACCGGCCTGTCGCTGAGCGTCATTATCGGCGTCCTGGTGCTGACAATTCTCGCTTCGCTGTTCAGCAAGGCAGGCAAGGCCCAGACTGCCATCGGCAACCTGCGCCGCCATGCCAACAGCTACAACGACCTGAGCTACACCTCGGACGCGGTCGAACGCGAACGCATCTACCGCGCCTTGGTGGAGGAAGAAGCGTATGTGAAAACCATGGAAAAGAAGTACCGCGACAAGGCCAAGGACGTGGACAAGATCCGTGTCGAGGTCGCCGAAGCGCACCGCCAGCACGATGAGTACCTCAAGAGCTGATCAGGTTCGTACATAAAGCGAATGGCTGCCAACCCCATCAAGGGTTGGCAGCCATTCGCTGTCTTGGCGCAGCCTAGCGGCGAACACCGCCGATGAAATAGTCCGAAGGCACAATGACCTTGCCCAGAGGCATCAGGGAAACCGGGATCATCTTCAAGTTTGCGATCCCCAGCGGGATGCCGATAATCGAAATGAACATCGGGATCGCGGTTACCACGTGCCCAACGGCAATCCAGATACCAGCAAAAATGATCCAGATGATGTTGCCCAGGGTGGAGAACGCGCCTACCGGGCCGTTGTCGACCACGGTGCGGCCAAACGGCCACAGCGCATAGCCGGCAATGCGGAACGAGGCGATGCCGAATGGAATGGTCACGATCAGCACGCAGCAGATGATGCCTGCCAACACGTAGCCCAAGGCCAGCCACAGGCCGCCGAAAAGCAGCCAAATAATGTTGAGAATACCGCGCACTAAATCAGTCATGGTTATATTCTCTGTCTTTTGCCTGTTTTACTCCATCGGGGATCCCCCCGATTTTCTTCTAGGGGTGTCCAATCCCCTACCGTTCGGCAAGCATCGAAGCAGCTTGCTCGGATAGGATTAATCATCATGAGCGAATCGAGCGAGCAGCAGCGCCCAGCCCACGGCACTGCCCCTAGGAACCCAGACCTTTTCCGTGCCGAGCCGGTATCCTTCGTGCGCCGCGGCAACCGCCTGCAGGGCCGCCGTGCCAGCGCCTGGGAGCGCAATGCCGATCAGTACGTCATTGAGCCGCCCCGCAAGATCGCCGACACTTCGGTTGCCGATGACTTCCAGCTCGATCCTGCCGAGGCTTTCGGACGCACCGCACCGCTGATCGTGGAGATCGGCACCGGCCTGGGCGAATGCATCGCCAACGCCGCCAAGGATGATCCCGAGCGCAACTACCTCGCCGTTGAGGTCTACCGTCCGGGCCTGGCCCAGCTGATGCTGAAGGTCGAGTCTTTCGGCATCACCAACGTCCGCGCAGTGCAGGCCAATGCCCCAGAGGTTCTGGATGTCATGCTGGACGAGAACAGCGCCGATGAGATCTGGATCTTCTTCTCAGATCCATGGCACAAGCCGCGCCACCATAAGCGTCGCCTGATCAAGGCCTCGTTCCTGGACAAGGTCTCCCGCGTGCTCAAGCCGGGAGGCACCCTGCGCTTGGCCACCGACTGGTCCAACTACGCCGAGCAAATGCGCGAAGTCCTCGAAGCCCATCCGGACTTCGAGAACCAGCATCATGGCAATCTGTCCGGCACTGAGAGCAACCTGACCAAGGTGCGCCGCGAGGGCATGGAAGGCTTCGACCCCGAGCCAGAATTCACAGATGCCCAGGGTGGCTGGGCCCCGCGTTTCGAGCGCCGGATCCTGACCAGCTTCGAAGGCAAGGCGCTCAAGGCTGGTCGTCTGGTCTTCGATCTGGCGTACACCCGCATCGGCTAGTCGCCGAAATAAAGCATTGAAGAGGCCATGGAATCCCTAGGATGGATTCCATGGCCTCTTCTTCTGCGCAAAGTCTGCACTACGCCCAAGCTCCGAGAATGGACTATGCCGGGGTGCGGCTAGAACAATTGTCAATGGACCACGCCCCGGATCTGATCCAGCTCGCAGCCAACGGCCAGTTGGATGAAGCGTGGTTTGCTACCACTCCATCGGCCGAATCCATGCGCTTGGATATCCAGCGCCGCTTGGCATTGCAGGAAACTGGCGAGATGGCTCCCTTTGCGATCATCGACCTGTCCACCGGCAAAGCGGTGGGGGCCACGACTTACTTGAATATCGACGCGGCAAATCACCGCGTGGAAATCGGCTCAACGTTCCTGGCCATGCCAGCCCAAGGCACCGGGATCAATCCAGCTGCCAAGTTCATGCTGCTGCGCCGGGCTTTCGAGGAACTGGATTGCTATTCAGTGGCTTTCTGCACGCACTGGCACAATGCCGCTTCACGCGCCGCGATTGCACGGCTCGGCGCCAAGCAGGATGGCGTGCTGCGCAATCACAAATATGATCCAAAGAGCGGCACCCTGCGCGATACGGTGGTGTTCTCAATACTCCCGCACGAATGGCCTGCCGCGCGCACCCAATTGGAAGCGCGCTTGGCCCGGCACGGACGGATCTAGCGTCCGATAGCGCGGCGCGCGGTAAACAGCGTCACGGTCGGTTCACGGCGTTCAGGGCGCATGCCCCTAGCCAACGAAACGATGTCGCCTCCAGCGGTGCCCGCAGCGAAGATGCGAGATTGGCCCTGGCGTACGGCGGAAAGTTCTTGGCGAAGCCCATTGACTTCGGTTTGCAGATAGGCGACTTGATCTTGCAGGTCCAGGATGCGCTTGATGCCCTCGAGCGAGACGCCTTCCTTGCTCAGGGCCTGCACCTGGCGCAACAGTGATACGTCGCGCTGCGAGTAGCGGCGTTGCTTTCCGCTCTGGCGGCTGGGCGAAACCAAACCAATGCGGTCATACTGGCGCAGCGTCTGCGGATGCATGTCTGCAAGTTGCGCGGCGACGGAAATGACGAAGACAGGTCGCAGGTACTCCCCGTTCACGTTGCTTCTACCACCTTTCTGCAAGGACCTTGGATTCGGTCCCTATTGCCTTCGAGTCTATCTTCCCTGCCCAGCCAATTCGATGACGGGGCAGGGAAGACAGCCTATTGGGTTCAGAGCTTGGCTTTGGCAGCCAAATCCACTCGTGGATCCTCGCCCTCGGTGGCTGATGCGAAGTCCTCCACGGCCTTCTTTGCAGCATCCGAGAGGTTCTGCGGAATCGCGACATCCAGGACGATCAGCAGATCGCCGGTGGCCTTGGAGGTCTTCACGCCGCGGCCCTTCAGACGCAAGGTGCGCCCGGAGTTGGATCCAGCGGGAACCTTCACCGCAACGGAATCCCCGTCCAGGGTCGGTACGTGGATCTTTGCTCCAAGCACCGCTTCAGCGAAGGTCACCGGCACGTGGATGCGGATGTTGTTCTCTTCGCGCTTGAAGAACGGGTGCTCGCTGACCTTGACCTTGACCAGCAGGTCGCCGTTGCCGGCAGCACCAGGCTGGCCCTTGCCGCGCACGCGCACCGACTGGCCATCCTTGATGCCCGCCGGTATGCGCACGTCAATGACCTCGCCATTCTGCTCGCGCAGGCCAATGGTGGTGCCCTTAATTGATCCGGAGAAGGAAATCGTGGTGCTCGCCGTGCGGTCAGCACCCTTGCGCGGTGGTGCGCTCTGGCCGAAGCCGCCGCCACCGAAACCGCCGCCACCACCGAAGAGGTCGGAGAAGTCCGGCTGCCCGCCGCGGCCACGTGGGCCCGCTCCGCCGCCTCCGAAGAGGTTGGAGAAGATGTCCTCGAAGCCGGCTTGCCCGCCGGGGCCGCCCGGTCCGCCACCAGCAGAGAATCGCGCTCCGCCGCCCATGGCACGGATCGCGTCGTACTGCTCGCGCTCTTCCTTGTCCGAAAGCACCGAGTTGGCTTCGGAGATGTCCTTGAATTTCTTTTCAGCGGCCGCATCACCCTGGTTGGTATCCGGGTGGTACTTGCGCGCAAGCTTGCGGTACGCCTTCTTGATGTCCGCCTCGCTGGCGTCCTTGGAGACGCCCAGAATGGCGTAAAAGTCTTTTTCGATCCAGTCCTGACTTGCCATCAGGGCCCCATCCTTTCAGTGCCAATTCGACACTGCCCACTGTCGAAGACTCGGCAGTGGGCAGTATCGATTGTGCTATTCGTGGCTATTCGCCGGTTGCTACCAGCACCTGAGCTGCACGCAGGATGATGGTTCCCTTGCGGTAACCGGTGCGCAGCACCTGTCCCACGTGGTCGGCTGGAATCTCGTCAACAGCCTGGCGAAGCAGGGCTTCGTGGATGTTCGGGTCGAATTCCACGCCGGCCTCGTTGATGCGCTCCAGGCCATGCTGAGCCAGAATTCCATCCAGCTTGTTGGCGATCGATGCGAACGGGCCGTCGGCGAGGTCGCCGTGGGCTCGTGCCGCATCGATGTCGTCAAGCACCGGAAGCAGGGTGTTGAGCACGGACTGCACGGCGTTTTCACGCGCTACGGCCCGGTCGCGTTCCACGCGCTTGCGGTAGTTGACGTATTCGGCCTGCAGGCGCAGCAGGTCGTTGCGCAGTTCGGTTTCCACCGCACCGGCCTCTTCCGGCTGCGCCGAATCGGCTTCAGCGCCAGCAGCAGCTTCGTTCAGGATCGCCTCGGCCTGACCCAGGGCGTCAGCGGTTGGCTGCTCGTTGGCGGCCTCTGGCTGGTTCTCCGGCTCCTGGCCGGAGTTCTCGTTCTGGTCCTTTGCCTCGGACATATTCCTAAACTCCTTACTTCTTGTCGGCTTCGTCTTCGTCGATGACCTCGGCGTCGACGATGTCTTCATCAGCGTTCGGTGCCTGCTCGCCCTCAGGAGCCTGGGCGCCCTCGGCCTGCGCGTTGGCGTAGATTGCCTCGCCCAGCTTGGTCTGCGATGCCTGCAGCTTCTCGAACGCGGCCTTGACCTCGTCGTCGTTGTCCTGCTTCTCCAGGGCAGCCTTCAGGGCGTCGACGTCAGCCTGGACCTCGGTCTTGACCTCTTCAGGCAGCTTGTCTTCGTTGTCCTTGATCAGCTTGTCCACGGAGTAGGCAGCCTGCTCAGCGGCGTTACGGGTCTCAGCGGCCTCGCGGCGTGCCTTGTCCTCTTCGGCGTGTGCTTCAGCTTCCTGGACCATGCGCTCGATGTCTTCCTTGGACAGCGAGGAACCACCGGTGATGGTCATCGACTGCTCGGTGCCGGTGCCCTTGTCCTTGGCGGATACGTGCACGATGCCGTTGGCGTCGATGTCGAAGGTGACCTCAACCTGCGGGATGCCGCGAGGAGCCGGTGCGATACCGGTCAGCTCGAAGGTGCCCAGCGCCTTGTTGTCGCGGGTGAACTCGCGCTCGCCCTGGAAGACCTGGATGGATACCGAAGGCTGGTTGTCCTCGGCGGTGGTGAAGGTCTCCGAACGCTTGGTCGGGATCGCGGTGTTGCGCTCGATCAGCTTGGTCATCACGCCGCCCTTGGTCTCAATACCCAGGGACAGTGGGGTGACGTCGATGAGCAGAACGTCCTTGCGCTCGCCCTTCAGCACGCCTGCCTGCAGCGCTGCGCCCACGGCGACAACCTCATCTGGGTTCACGCCCTTGTTCGCTTCCTTGCCGGCCAGGTCCTTGACCAGTTCAGCAACGGCTGGCATGCGGGTGGAACCGCCAACCAGGATCACGTGGGCGATGTCCGAAACCTTGACGCCTGCCTCGGCGATGACGTCGTTGAATGGCTTGCGGGTGCGCTCCAGCAGGTCCTTGGTCAGGTCCTGGAACTTGGCACGCGAGAGGTGCTCGTCCAGGTGCACTGGGCCTTCCGGGGTCACCGAGAGGTACTGCAGCGAGATGTTGGTGCTGGTAGCCGAGGACAGTTCCTTCTTGGCCTGCTCAGCAGATTCCTTCAGGCGCTGCAGCGCAATCTTGTCCTTGGACAGGTCCGCGCCCTTGGCCTTGGCCTGGGCCAGCAGCCAATCCACGATGCGCTGATCCCAGTCGTCGCCGCCCAGGCGGTTGTCGCCTGCGGTGGAGCGGACCTGGATGGTCGAGAAGCCGTCGTCGTCCTTGCCGACTTCCAGCAGGGAAACGTCGAAGGTGCCGCCACCGAGGTCGAAGACCAGGATGAGCTCGTCTTCCTGGCCCTTTTCCAGGCCGTAAGCCAGCGCAGCTGCGGTTGGCTCGTTGACAATGCGCAGGACGTTCAGGCCGGCGATCTCGCCAGCTTCCTTGGTGGCCTGGCGCTCTGCGTCGTTGAAGTATGCAGGAACGGTGATCACCGCGTCGGTGACCTTCTCGCCCAGGTACGACTCAGCGTCGTTCTTCAGCTTCATCAGGGTACGAGCCGAGATTTCCTGAGCGGTGTACTTCTTCTCGTCAACGTCAATGGTCCAGTCGGTACCCATGTGACGCTTGACCGATGCGATGGTGCGGTCGATGTTGTTGACGGCCTGGCGCTTGGCGATATCGCCAACCAGGACTTCGCCGCTCTTCGAGAAAGCAACGATCGACGGGGTAGTGCGGTTGCCTTCCGCGTTTGCGATAACGGTTGGCTCACCACCTTCGAGCACGGAAACTACGGAGTTGGTGGTTCCTAGGTCGATACCTACGGCACGCGACATAATGGCTCTCCTTTGCCTTGGTTGAAAGTACTAACGCTGAGGACATTTATCCTCATTGAGCGTTCTGCACTCAAGTTTACTCAGCCGCTTTCGACTGTCAAGTCAACTTGAGCGAAGGTGACTCAACTTTGCGTTCTGCTCATTTCAACTGCCGTGGTGAGAGAATAATTCCCATCCTGAAAAAATTTTTCATTCATCCGCTTTCAACGCTTCCAGCGGGCGGGAAAAGCGGCAGCTAGGAGCCACCTCATGGAAACGAAGCGCAAGTTCCAGGATCTGCCACCGGGCGGAAAGATCGCGGTCGCCTCTGCGGCAATTGCCGAGCTGACCTTGATGGTTGCGGCACTGCGGGATTTGTACAAGCGCCCCGCCGAACAGGTCAAGGGTCCAAAGCCGGCATGGGCAGCGGCCAGCATGATCAATTTCCTTGGCCCCATCGCCTATTTTGCTTTTGGACGCCGCAAGTAATCCCTTGGCATTCCATAGCCACTGGAAAGCAAGCCGTCCTCGTTGGTTCGAGGACGGCTTGTTCGCTTTCAGCGAGTTCCGGTTAGCCCATCAGGCTAATTCCCCGGGCAGCCAGAACGCCAAACGCGGTGCCCCACAAGATAATCGAGATGATCTGCCAGATGATCACCTTCTGCTTATTGGCACCGAAGGAGACCAAGGCAGCCGAGGTCACCTGCGAAGGCAGGATGGTCTGCCCCAGAAGGCTCACCCCGGCAATGCCGTATTTATCGAAAGCTCGGCGCAGCTTCTCGAACTTGCGTTCCTTCTTCTCCGAGTCCTTGCCCTTGCGAACCTTGTTGCGCACGGCGTGGGCGCTGTTGACGAACAACAGCATGGAAATCACGTTGCCGATCACGGCGGTGGCGATGGCAGCAACCACCGGAACACCGATAACCACGCCAATGGCCGAACCAAAGTAGGACTCGATCAGCGGAATGGCAGCTAGCAAAGCAACCGCCAAGAACTGTAGCGGTTCTGGGAAGGACGCGGCGAAATTCTGCAGGGATTCAATCATGGCTGGTGCTCCTGAAGAGGTGAAGGTTAATCGGCGACTCGTTGCTTCAATCCTATGTATCGCCTAGTCGAAACGGGATCAGCCAGCAGATCTAAACTTTTGACGCGCAAATTCCCGGGTTTAACGCAAAACTCCCCCGCATCCATTGGGATGGATGCGAGGGAGTACTCCGCAAGGATTAGTGCCAGCGCCTAGTTGCCGCGACCAGCTGGGCTCGATGCGCGACGCAGGCCACGCGAACGGCCACCGGTTGCACCGCCAGCGGCATTGCGGCCGCCGGTTCGCGGTGAGCGCGAAGGGCTCGACGGGCGTTCAGCGTTGGCACCTCGTGCGCCGCGGGCTGGACGGTCGGAGTTCGCACCGCGGGCGCTGCGCGCTGGACGCTCGCCCTGGCTAGCGCCG
Organism: Glutamicibacter sp. NPDC087673; assembly: GCF_044743255.1. Lineage (NCBI taxonomy): Bacteria > Bacillati > Actinomycetota > Actinomycetes > Micrococcales > Micrococcaceae > Glutamicibacter > Glutamicibacter sp. NPDC087673. The sequence goes on along the minus strand of NZ_JBIUWB010000002.1, from coordinate 88,499 downwards.
TCACGTTCCGTACGGCGGCGTTCGCCGCCACGGCCCTGGGCTTCGGCAGCTGGCTTGGCGCCACGCGCCGGGCGCTGGCCGCGGCCACCGCGGCCGGCACCTTCACCGGCAGGCTTGCTCTTGGCAGGATTGCGCTTCTGCTGAACCGGAGCAACGTAGGCAACCGGCTCGGCAACTTCGCCGACGACCTTGGCCACAACCGGAGAATTCAGGTTGACCTTTTCGAAAGGCACCTTCAGTCCGGCCTGCTTCAGCAAAGTCGAAACGTCGCCCTGCTGATCAGGGGTGCAGATGGTCACTACAGTTCCATCCGAACCCGCACGTGCGGTACGGCCGGAGCGGTGGGTGTAGGCCTTGTGCTCTGCTGGTGGATCTACGTGGACAACCAGCTCCACACCATCAACGTGCACGCCACGAGCGGCTACGTCGGTGGCGACAAGAACCTTCGCCTCGCCTGAAGCAAAAGCAGCAAGGTTGCGGTCACGGGCATTCTGCGAGAGGTTACCGTGCAGGTCTACCGCCGGAACGCCAGCCTTGGACAGGGTGAGCGCCATCTTCTTGGCGTGGTGCTTGGTGCGCATGAACATGATGCGACGGGCAGTGCCCTGGGCCAGAACGCGGATCAGGTCCTTCTTATCATCGTTGCCGATGACGAAGACGTGGTGCTCCATGGTGTTCACAGCGGCCTTGGGTGCATCCACCGAGTGAATGGTCGGGTTGCTCAGGTAGCGCTTGACCACCTTGTCCACACCGTTGTCCAAGGTAGCGGAGAACAGCATGTGCTGGATGCCGGTTGGCATGCGGTCCATGATGCGGCGAACTACAGGCAGGAAGCCCATGTCGGCCATGTGGTCGGCTTCATCCAGCACGGAGATTTCCAGCTGGGAGAGGTCCACGACCTTCTGCTTGATCAGGTCATCCAGGCGGCCCGGGCAGGCGATGACAATGTCCACGCCCTCATTCATGGCCTTTTCCTGGCGGCTCTGGGCCACGCCACCGTAGATCACGGTGGTACGCAGGCCTGCGGCCTTTGCCAGGGGGTCAACGGTCTTGGCAATCTGGGTCGCCAGTTCACGGGTTGGAGCCATGATCAGCGCGCGTGGGAAACGGGCCTTGCGGCGCTGTGGGCGATCTGCCAGCCGAGCTACCAGGGGCAGCGAGAAGGCCAAAGTCTTGCCGGAGCCGGTCTGGCCGCGGCCCAGGACGTCGCCGCCGGCCAAGGTCGACGGCAAGGTGGCTTCCTGGATCGGGAAAGCGGCTTCGATTCCGCTGGCAGCAAGGACCTTCGACAGGTATTCGGGCACGCCGAGGGCGCTAAAAGTTACGGACATATTCAAACTTTCTCTCTGATTCGCACGCCTGTTTCAGGCGTTGGGTTTCGCCGAGCCAGGAGGAAGTCCGCAACATGCAAGGCCAAGGAAGGCCTGCTGCCAAAAGTGGACCGGCGGAGGTTTTCCGGGCGATCCACAGGAGGGAAATCTAAACTGTCGACGCATGCGCCACAGAATTTTCCGGTGACGCACAAGTATCCATACTACAGTGCAAAAGCGGGGCCCGTCTGTGAGCGGCCCCGCTTTGCACTGCCGCCCCGGGAGACGTTCACCACTAGGGCTCCCGGGACAGTCCACCGCGCTGCCTAGTTCAGCTCGAATTCCTTCTTCGCCAATTTCGAGGGCCACCAGACCTTAGGTCCGATTTCTTCGACCAGCGCCGGCACCAGCAGGCTTCGCACGACGAAGGTATCCAAGAGCACCCCGAAGGCCACGATGAAGCCCAACTGGCCCAGGAACATGATTGGCACCACACCCAGTGCGGCGAAGGTAGCGGCAAGCACCACGCCGGCGGAGGTAATCACGCCGCCGGTGACCTTCAAGCCCACCCGCATGCCCTCACGGGTTCCGCGCTTCAAGGATTCCTCGCGCACACGGGTCATCAAGAAGATGTTGTAGTCAACGCCCAGCGCCACCAGGAAGACGAAGCCGAACAGCGGTACGGATGGATCGGCACCCACGTAGCCGAAGACATTGTTGAAGACCAGCGCACTGACACCCATCGCCGTGCCGTAGGACAGCACGGTGGTCAGGATCAGCAGCACCGGAGCCAGAATGGAACGCAGCAGCAGCATCAAGATCAGCAAGATGGCCAGGAGGGTAATCGGGATGATCTTGAACAGATCCGCGATGGCCGTCTCGTTGGTATCGAGCTGGGTCGCAGTGGTGCCGCCGACCAGCGCGTCGGCGTCGACCGCATGCAGCTGCTCGCGCAGTTCGACCACGGTCTGCTTGGCGGCATCCGAGTCGGCCGCATCGGCCAGCGTCACCGACATCAGGTTGCGGCCTTCGACGCTCATTGGCTCGGCCCCGCGGGCGGCCATGGCCGGTCCGCCGTCTTCAGCCTGCAAGTAGGCCGAATCCACGCCGGTGACATCAAGGGCCTTTTCCAGGGCCGTCTGCGCTTCGGCTTCATCGACAATCACCGTGGCCGGGGATCCCGAGCCGCCAGGGAAGTGCTCGCCCAGGGCGATCTGCCCGTCACGCGACTCCGAACCGCCTACCACCAGCTCGCTCTGCGGCACGCCATGGGCCTTGAGCTGGGTCATGCCCAGCGCTCCCACGGCGAGCACCAGAGCGGTGATGATCCAGATCGGGCGCGGATGGCTGGCAACGAACCGCGCGATGCGGCCCCACAAGCCTTCCTTCTCCTGGCCTTGGGCGTCCACGGCCGCCGGCTTGGGCGGGAAGGGCCAGTAAGCGGCCCGTCCCAGCAAGCCGAGCACCGCCGGCAGGAACGTCAACGCGGCAATGATCGAGAAGATGATGCCCGAGGCGCCAATGGGTCCCAGTGCCTTATTGGAGTTCAGATCGGAGAACAGCAGGCACAGCAGGCCCACCGTCACGGTGCCGCCCGAAGCGACAATCGGTTCCAGCGAGCCTTTCCATGCGGAAGCCACGGCCTGCCACTTGTCCTGGCCGGCCATGAGCGCTTCCTTGTGCCTGGCCACGAACAGCAGCGAGTAGTCGGTAGCCGCACCGATGACCAGGATGGACAAGATGCCCTGGGCCTGGCCGTCGAGCCGGATCCAGCCTTCGGATGCCATGAAGTACACCGCGACAATTGCCGCGCACAGCGCGACGACCGAGGTGAGCAGCACCGTGAAGGGAAGCAGGATCGAACGGTAGACCAGCAGCAGGATCACCAGCACAGCTACCAGGGCCACGCCCAGCAGCACGCCGTCGATGCCGCCGAAGGCCTCGACCAGGTCGGCGCTGAAGCCTGCCGGCCCAGTGACATAGGCGGTGGTGCCTTCGGGCTTCTCGGCGGCCAGGAGCGAACGCAGCTCTTCGACTCCGGTATCGGCCTCCACCTCGCCGGAGACCGGAACGATGAATTCAGCGGCCTTGCCGTCTTCGGAGAGGAAGGGCCCGGTGATCTGCCCGTCCAGATGCGTGAAGTCCTTCAGCGCCTCGCCGATCCCTCCAGCAGTTTCCTTGCTGACCTCGCCATCGCTGGTGAGCAGGACCACCGCTGGGATTGCTTCGGTGGAGCGGAATTTATTCTGCCATTCCAGGGCTTCGGTTGCTTCGGCGGTGGCCGGGAGGAAGGAGGTCTGGTCGTTGGTCTGGACCTCGGAAAGCTTGCCGAAGGTCGGGCCGCCGATTCCTGCTACACCCAGCCAGAGGATGATCAGCAGGGCGTAGATTCCTGCCCTGATGCCGATACCCTTCTTGTCCAATCGCTTCTTGCCCGATGGCTGGTCGGTTTTCGCTACATGCGCCACTGATCCGTCCTCACTCGTGATTGCTGGCGGTGGATCAAAGGGCGATCCGAATGCCATACTACAAGACTTACTTCCATCGTAGAAATACTTCCCAGGCTATTAAATGCTTTTCCGACTAGGATTGCGCCTATGAGCGCAAGAGAACAGCACAATTTGGTCATGCTCCTGCAGGAATTCGGCCAAGCCTCGGACCGCTACGTTGAGTCCACCGGAGCACTTTACGCAACGCACCGCACGGATATGAATGCGCTGTCGATCATCATGAAATACGAGCAGCGCAGCCTTCTGCCTTCCCCGCGCGACCTGAGCCGCGACCTGCAACTGAGTTCCCCGGCTACCACCGCCATGCTCGACCGCCTGGAAAAACTGGGAATGATCGAGCGCCAGCGCTCGGACCGGGATCGCCGTGTCATCCGCATCGCCATGACACCCAAAGCCCGCGGCAAGGGCATGGAAATGTTCATGCCGCTAGGTGCCAAAATGCGGGAAGTGATCAGCCACTACGACGAGCAGCAGCTGCAGGTCATAGCCCGCTTCATGGCAGAAGCCGTCGCCGGCGTGGACAGCGCGCGCGAAGAAGTCGTAACACAGCGGGCAACGAAACCAGCCAAGAGCGGGACGGACACTAGCCTTAAGCAGTGACCCTTTCACTCTGGATATCCCTTCTCAGCGCCTGCATCGTCATCAGCTTCACCCCCGGCGCCGGAGCCATCAACACGATGAGCAATTCAATGCGCCAAGGCTGGCGTGCTTCCATTTGGGGCGTGCTCGGGCAGCAGATCGCCTTGCTGATCCACGTGGTGATCGTTGCCGCAGGAGTCGGTTTGCTCGTGGCCAGCTCGCCGTTGCTGTTCGCCATCATCCGCTACGCAGGCGCTGCCTATCTGGTGTATCTCGGTATCCGCATGCTGCTTTCCAAGCCGGAGGTCGCCTCCGATGGAACCAGCACCGGGCACCGCCTGACCCGCTGGTCCATGCTCAACCGGGGCATCCTGGTCAACCTGCTCAATCCGAAGGCCATCGTCTTCTTCTTGGCTTTCACCCCGCAGTTCATCCGCACCGATCAGCCGCTCCTGGCCCAATACGCCATCTTCATCGGCACGGTCATCGTGGTGGACATCGCGGTGATGTTCTTCTTCTTTGCCGGCACGGCCCGCACCTTCCAGCGCTTCACCGCGACCTACCGCGGCGCCAAGCTGCTGAACATCCTCTTCGGCGTACTGTTCATCCTGGTCGCCGCGCTCCTGCTGCTCATGCACTAGCATTTTCGCCCGCTCTTGCCGTAGAACTCCTAGCCGTGAACCGATTCCCGGGCCAATTTCCGAATCGTTGCCGATTTGTTGCCGGGAAACGGGCGCGTAGCTATCGATCGAATCGCCTTGTGCCCATAGACTGATGCCATGTTCCGGATAATGATCGTGTGCACGGGAAATATTTGCCGTTCGCCTATGGCCGAGTACATGCTCAAGAATGCGCTCAAGGATGCCGAGGTCTCGCAGGTCGAGGTCATATCGCGAGCCATCACCGACGGTGAAGTCGGCAAGCGCATCGATGAGCGTGCTGCCAGTACTCTGCGCAGCCATGGCCTTGATGCATCTGAGCACATTGCCGCCCAGATCGACTCGGACGAAATCGCCAAGATGGATCTCGTACTGGCGATGGACACCGACCACTTCGAGGAACTCGTTCCCGAATTGGCCGAAATCGATCCGAGCGAACGTCCGCAACTGCGGATGTTCCGTTCCTTTGATCCGGGAACCGCGAGCTCCCCGCACGACCAGCAGGGCATCTATGACCCCTGGTACGGTGATGCCGGAGACTTCCGCGAGACCTGGAAACTCATTTCTGCTTCCCTGCCTGCCCTTGTAGATTACGTGCGGAGTAACATCGCCTCTCGTGGAAACCGCTAGACCAACGCTGATTGCCATTGACGGGCGTTCCGGATCCGGCAAAAGCACCTTTGCAACAGACCTAGCGAAATACCTGGAAGCCACCGCCTCCGTAGCTATTTTGCGCCTTGAAGAGCTCTACCACGGTTGGGACGGGCTGCACCGGTCCTTCGATCTCTACCACCGGATCCTGCCTCAGCTCGCAGCAGGCAACACGATCACCTACCCCACCTGGGATTGGGCCGCGGGTGCCCTTGGCGCATCCAAGAACTTCACTCCGGCCGAGGTAGTGATCATCGAAGGCGTAGGAGCGATCCATTCCGACGCCCGAGAATTCCTCGACATCGGGATCTGGCTGGAAGCACCCGAAGGCTTCCGCCGCGACCGGGCGCTGGCACGCGATGGACAGGCCTACCGTCCGTACTGGCAGATGTGGGCCGAACAAGAGGAACGCTACCTGCTGGCCCATCAGCCGCACGCCGCAGCAACCCTGCTCATTGATGCCGCTGACGACCAGGACCCCATCGAGATCTGGGCGCGTTCCTGCCGCTACCTGCCGGCCATGATGCGCCAGCTTTGCCTCCGCTCCAACCAGTCCCCCATTGCCCCAACCTTCCGCCAGAGCTACGAGGCGCCAGACGATACGGCGTCACTCTTCGAGGAACTGGCCCGGTCCCTTCCGCATGCCGCACTATTGGAATCAACAAGCCATAAGCTCAACGACCCGTTGGGACGCAACCGCTACTCGGTGATCGCGCTTTCGGCGGCAGAACAGCCCCCGGTACTGAGCGCCACCAGCCACGGCACGACCGTCAGCCTGCCCGGAGCGCAAGTACGGCTGAGCGAGGATTTCTTCCGCGCGCTGGCAGGCCTCTGGCCTGCCGGAACCACCGCTAAAGTCGGCTACCCGCTGCCGGCATGGGTGGGGTACCTCGGTTATGAGCTCAAGCGCGAGCTCGGCGCCGCGGATCTGCAGGCAGTGGTTGAACCCGGGCGGGTGCGCCCCGATGCCCAGTTCTTTGCGCCGGATACCGTGGTGGTCATTGACCATCAAGAAGGCCAGATGCATCTGCACAGCATTAGCGAACCGGCAGCAGCGCTGAGCATCCTGTTGGGCAATCCTCCAGAACTGCGCGCCCACCACCCGTTGCCTATCCCGCAGTTCAGCTGCGCGGATACCGAAGCCGGTTACAAGCAGAAGATACGCCAGGCCCAACGCGAGATCTATGAAGGCAACACCTACGAAGTTTGCCTGACGACCGAACTGACGGCCCATGCCGAACTGTTCGATCCGTTCGAGGCCTACTGCCGGATGCGCCGCTCCAGCCCTGCACCGTTTGCCCACTACCTGCGTTTCACTGATCTGCAAATCGCCAGCATTTCACCGGAACGGTTCCTCGCGCTGTCCAAGGACGGGCAGTTGCGGGCCGAGCCGATCAAGGGCACCCGGCCGCGTGGCGAAAATGAAGAATCAGATCTCGCGTTGAAGCATGATCTGGCCACCCATCCCAAGGACCGGGCCGAGAACATCATGATCGTTGACCTGTTGCGCAACGACCTGTCGCACCATGCGGTTCCCGGGTCGGTGAAGGTCGCCCGGCTGTGCGCGGTGGAAACCTACGCGACCGTGCACCAGATGGTCTCCACCATCGACGCCACGCTATCCTCCCCGCAGCTGGCCGCCGAAGCCCTGCGCGAAGCCTTCCCGCCGGGCTCCATGACCGGTGCACCGAAGCTGTCCACGATGAGCATCTTGGATGAGCTCGAAGAGCACCGTGCCCGCGGCCTGTACTCCGGGGCCGTGGGGTATCTGGGTGCTGATGGTGCCGCCGATTTCTCCGTGGTGATCCGAACCCTGGTATGCGACCGGCTAGCTGACCAGTCATGGCGGTTGAGCTTGGGCCTTGGCGGGGCAATCACCGCTGATTCGGTGCCCGCTGAAGAGTGGGACGAGGTCATCACCAAATCCCGCGGCGTCCTTCAAGCACTGGGCGCCAGTTTCCCGCAAGACACTTAAGCCAACTGAATTATTGCAAGGTGGCCGTCAAGCGAGCCACGTTGTCGATCCAGCGTTGCATGCGAGGACGGCGGCGCCACTGCGAGAGGGTGATTTCCGAGGAAATCCCGCGGTAGTGGTTCTGCACCTGGTTAACCGCATCGACCATTTCCTTGCCCAGCAGCATCACGGAAATTTCCATGTTCAGGCTGAATGAGCGCATGTCCATATTCGAGGATCCCACCACGGCCACGTCGTTATCCACGGTGAAGCACTTGGTATGCAGCACCATCGGTGCCGGGTAGCGGTGAATGCGCACGCCGGCTTCCAGCAGCTGCTGGTAGTAGGACTGCTGCGCGTGGTGCACCAGGAACTGGTCGCCCTCTTCGCAAACATACAATTCCACTTCTACTCCGCGCTGGGCGGCAGTGGTGATGGCATAGAGCAGCGAATCGTCAGGAACGAAGTACGGGCTGGTGATTTCCAGGCGTTCGGAGGCCGAATAGATCAGCGTATTGAACAGCCTGAGGTTGTTCTCGGTACCGTATCCGGGGCCGCTGGGCAGCAGCTGCGCCAGGGTGGAACCGGGACGTTCCTCATAGGCCAGCGGGTGGCGGGCCTCAGCCATATCCATCAGCACTTCCTGGTCGTCGTCCTCCTGCCACCAGTCGGTAGCGAAAGTGACGTCGAGGCTGCGCACCAGCGGACCTTCGACCCGGAGCATCATTTCAACCCATTCGCGGCCCACCTTATGCGAGGACTCGCGCTTGTAGCCGGGTTCAATCAGGTTCTGGCTTCCGGTGAAGGCCACCTCGCCATCAACAACGAGGATCTTGCGGTGGTTGCGCAGATCCGGGCGGCGCCAACGACGGCCAATCAGGTCGATGGGCAGCATCGGGCGCCAGTTGATACCGGATTTCTTCAGCCGCTTCTTGAAATCCTTGTAGCCCTTGACGCGCAAGGTTCCCAGGTGGTCGAAGAGCAACCGGACGTGCACGCCGCGCTCCGCGGCCGCTTCCAGCGCATCGAGTACCGGTCCAACATAATCCGGGTCATCGCCCATGATGTAGAACTGGATGTGCACATAGCGGGTGGCGTTATCGATTTCCTTGCGCATGGCATCGAGCGAAGCCCGGTAATCGGAGATGACCTCTACCTGGTTGCCGCCTTCCAGCGGCATGGCACCAAGATTGCGGTTGAGCATGACTGCCGATTCGACCCATTCCTCCTGGGAATGGAATTCTTCGGGCAGCTGCATGTGGCTCGTGGCCTTCATGATTTCATCGTGCGCACGCCGCTGCTTTTCCAAGCGGCGGCGCGACAGGTGCGGATTGGCGAAAAGCCAGTATGCGACAAGTCCCACAACGGGCAGGAAGAAGATAGCCAATAGCCATGCCATGGCGGTGGTGGGGCGCCGGTTGCCCGGAACGATGCCGATCATGAAGTAGCGAACCGCTAGCTCTATTGCGACCAGCACGCTCCAGAGAACGCCGCCAATCTGCAAGAAGACTTCATTACTTGGCCACACTCGGGCACCCCCTTGGCTACACCCCGCGAATTCGGCATTATCGGCCTCTGATCTGCGATGTACAGGCCAAAATCCTTCGCTTAGCTTATCGAACATTGCCGGACTTGTCTGAATCTCCGCCTGCAGAAATCGCGCAGAAGACGCTGGGGTTCGATAATCTGTCTTTATGAGCTCACTTGTATTCTTGGATCCGGCCTATCCGGCTGGTCGTCTTGCAGACATCACTGCACCGCAACTTCTGGTCACAGCACAGGGAGTCACGCGAGGTGATGGCATCTTTGAATCGATGCTCTACACCAACCAGGCCGTACGCAAATTCGAAGCGCACCTGGCACGCTTGGCGACCTCGGCTGAAGTTGCCGACTTGGCCATTCCCGATGCGCGCAGCTGGTTTGCCGCGGTAGATACCGCTGTGGCCGATTTCGATGCCACCGGCGGCGCTGAAGAAGCGGTGGTCAAGCTGGTCGCCGCGCGCGGCGAGCACGACAATGATCCTGCCATTTGCTGGGTCACCGTGACCCCTGCCCCGGCTTTGGGCAGGGAACAGCGTGAAACCGGTGTGGATGTCCTGATGCTGGATCGCGGCTACGACTCGAAGCTGGCCGAACGTGCGCCATGGCTCATGATGGGCGCCAAGACCCTTTCCTATTCGATCAATATGGCCGCCCTGCGCTACGCGCACAAGCACGGCGCCCATGATGTCATTTTCACCTCCGCCGACGGGATCATCCTGGAAGCTCCGACCTCGACCGTGCTGGTAGCCCAGCGCGATGGCGAGACCAAGCGGCTGCTGACCCCGATGCTTGAAACCGGCATCCTGCCAGGCACCACGCAAAGCGCCATTTTCGACGCTGCGGCCCAGGATGGCTGGGAGCTGGGCTACGGCCCGTTGCGCCCGGAAGACCTGTATCAGGCCGATGGCGTGTGGCTGGTTTCCTCCATCCGCCTGCTGACCCCGGTGCGCACCATCGATGCCAAGCCGTTGCGCCTGGACGCTGAGCTCCATGAAGAGCTCAGCGCCCTGAGCGAAGCAATCCGCTAGGACCACACCAAGTTGTAGGTCCCTGCCAGCACGGCCGCAGCCATTGCGGCCGTGCCAAACAGGATCCCCGTGGCCAGCACCATGCCATCACGCCAGGTGAAGGTGGCCGTGCGAATCCATGTGCGCTTGGCCGTGCCGAACCCCTTGGCCTCCATCGTGGTGGCCAACCGTCCGGCGCGGCGAATCGCTTGCACCAGCAAGGCCAGCACCTGACCCAGGGTTGCCTTGATGCGTTGGCCCACGGTGCCGAAGTTCCCGACACCGCGAGCGCGCCGGGCCAGCGTGAGCGTGGTGAATTCTTCCACCATCAACCCGAGCAATCGCATGCCGGCCAAGGCCCCGAGCACAAACCGGTGGGGTACCTTCAGCTGCTGAGACAGCGCCCCGCCCAAATCGCTTGGATTCGTGGTGGCCAGCAGCAAGATGCACGGGATGGCCAGCGCGAAAGCGCGCAGTCCGGTGGCAATGCCCCCGGCCACCGATCCCTCGGTGATGCTGAAGGCGCCGAATTGGGCGTAGACCATGCCGCTATCCTGGCCCACCAAGGCGATGCCCCACGCCGCAAGGATTCCGGCAATCAGCAGTGGCCACGCGCGCTTGAGGAATTTCAGCGGGCTCAGCCCTGCCAGGGGGAAGAACACCACGGTCGCCACGATCACGACCAGCGCCGAAACCCAATCCAAGGTGGTGATCAACGGCAGTGTTGCCGCAGCCACCGCACCGAGCTTGGCCAGCGGATTGATCTTCGCCAACCAGCTATGCCCTACCGGCGCATCAAGCACCGGCCCCTGTCGCGGGGTACCAGCTTCCGGGGTGCCGGCAGTGAGCACCAGGTCCCTTGCTTTGAGCACCGAGGCAAAGTGATCGTCGTGGGTCACAGCAATGATCGCGGTGCCCTGCTGCAATTCCTCAACCAGCAGCCCGGCCAGTTCTCTCCACGTATTCGCATCCTGCCCGAAGGTCGGTTCGTCGAGGATCAGCACCTGGGGGGATGCGGCCAGAACAGTGGCCACGGACAAGCGCCGCTTCTCGCCCCCGGAGAGAGTGAACGGGTTCGCGTCTGCCAAATGCGCCAGGCCCAAGCGTTCCAGCAACGCGTCCACGCGCGCTTGGACCTGGGCCGGCTCGTATTTCGGCGCATCGGCGCTGCTGGCCTGCGCGCGGCTGGGAGCGAAAGCCAGCTCTTCCCGAACGCTCTGGGTCACGAATTGGTGTTCGGGTTCCTGGAACACCGAACCGATCCGCCCAATCAATGCACCGGCCTTCCAGGCAAACGGGGAGTTGCCCAGACCGTCGGCCAGTTGCGCGGTGGCCGCCAACCCGCCGTCGGCCGGGACGAGCAATCCGCCCAAGGTCAAGGCCAGCGTCGACTTTCCAGCGCCATTCTCGCCGCGAATCACCGTCGCGGTGCCCGCTTGCACATTCACGTCCACCGCTTGGGTGCGCGGTGCCGTGGCGGTGCGGGCGGATACCAGCTGCTGCGCTTCCAGCAGCGTGGCACCGGCACCGTTCGTTGCCCGGGCCACCTGCGGGAAGTAGCCTGGAATCCACAGCCCGGCAGCAGCCAGCTCCTCGCGCACCGTTTCATCGGTGTACAGCTGCTGCGGGTCCAGATCGTGCGCGACTCCCCCACCGGGCTGCAGCACGATAACCCGGTCCACATGCTGCGCCCAGGCTTCAATCCGGTGTTCCACGACGACCAGCGTGGCACCGGAAAGCCGGGCGGCGTTCAGCACCGCATCGCGCAAGAGCTCAATGCTCTGCGGGTCCACATTGGCAGTCGGTTCATCGAGCAGCATGACGCTGGGTTCCATGGCCAGAATGCCGGCCAAGGCCAACCGCTGTTTCTGCCCGCCGGAAAGTTGCTGGGTGCGGTGCTCGAAGGACAGCGCACCCAGACCCACAGCGTCCAGCACTTCGGGGATCCGCTGGCGGATCAGTTCGGGATCCATTCCGAGGTTCTCGGCGCCAAAGGCCACGTCATCGGCGACCCTGCTTTGCACTACCTGGGTTTCCGGGTCTTGCTGCATCAAGCCCACCGGGTGGCTCCGGATGAAGGCATCGCTGCCATCTATGAGCAGCCGGCCAGCGACCTGATCGTCCTCATCCGCTTCCAGCAACCCGGCCATCGCGTGCAGCAAGGTTGACTTGCCGGCGCCCGATGGACCGACCAGCAGCACCTTCTCACCGGCGTGGATCACAAGGTCCAGTCCCGAGATGGCAGGATTCTTCCTCTCGGAGTGCTGCCAGCCGAACCCCGTTGCGGTGATGGCGGCACCGCGCTGGGTCAGCGAGGCTGCGCCGGAATTGGCAAAGGAACTCATTTTGCGCTTTCCAGGTGCGCACGCCGGCTCGGCAGGGCGCTCAATGCACCGGTCTTCGCCAGTCCACGCGTGGCCAACCAGGACAGCAGCCCTGCGACGACTACGCCGGAAATACCGGTGGCGATCACGTGGAAGATCTTCATTCCGGCGGTGTACTCAACGTAGTAGGCCAGGATGTAGGCCTCGGAAATGCCGGCGAACAAGCCGGCGAACAAGCCGGCCAGCAGCGCCACGCCCAGGTTCCACTTGCGGTAGCGGAATGCTGCGAAGACCAGCTCTGCACCCAGGCCCTGGACCAGGCCGGAGATCAGTACGGTCAAGCCGTAGTGCGAGCCCAGCAGCGCTTCAACTACGGCGGCCAGCAGCTCGCAGTAGATTGCGGCGCCTGGCTTGCGGATGATCAGTGCGCCGAGCACCGCCGGGAAGAGCCACATGCCGGTGAGCAGCGCGGTGGCTGGCGGGAAAGCCGCAAAGGCGAGTGAGAACAGGCCATAGCCGGCACTCCACGCCCAGAAAATAACCCCTGAAGCGACGGCGATCACCGAGGCGACGACGATATCAACTACACGCCAGCCGGTACGCTGCTTCGAAACTGTTTCGTTCATTGCTGGTCCTCCTGTGGAAAGGAGGGGAGATGGACGGAATGAGGGCATACTGCCGCGCCTATCCGCATCCGAGATGCTCGACTTCCTTCGCCGGTACTAGCCGGGGCAGGTTCGAGGGTCTGCGATCTATCGCACTCTCAGCGTCTTGCGACTTTTTTAAAAGTCTGACGCTCCCCTGTCGGAATAATTACTGCTCCCCCACCATACCGCAGGTATGCTGGGCAGAGGAACGATATGTCAAGAGCTTGATCGCGAGGAAAAAATGGATAAAGTGCAGAAACTTGCCACTACCGGTATCACCGTTGGCGCTGGCATGCTCGGCGGCAAGCTGGTTGATTTCCTTTGGTTGAAGGCAACCGGCAGCAAAGCACCACGCAAGGGCACTGAGGAAGCAGCGGAAGCTTCTTTCCGCCGTGCCTTGGGCTTCGCAGTCGTTTCGGCCCTGGTCGCAGCAATCCTGCAGACCGTGGCTGATCGCAGCGCCAACAAGGTTGTTGCCAAGTTCACCAAGTAAGCTTCGGCGTTGAGCCAAAAGCGGGAGCCGCCCAGAGGGGCGGCTCCCGCTTTTTCTCAATCTTGTTCGTCTGGCGATCCGGTCTTGGAAACCGGGGTGGTTCCGGTCGGCGGTGTTCCGTTGACCTTGTTGACCACGTGGCTCAGCTCATCGGAGAACAGGGTTTCCTTGGCAGCGTGCTTGGTCCGGTAGCCGGAACGGCCAATCATGTGGGCCGAAACCGGTGCGGTCAATAGCTGCATTCCCCAGGCCAGCACGAGTACCGGCACCACAGCCCAGCTGCGCAGGTAAATGGCCAGTCCAGCGAAAATCAGCAGGAAGCCGAGTACCTGCGGTTTGGTCGCTGCATGCATGCGGGTGAGCATGTCCGGGAAGGTCAGCAAGCCGATGCCTGCGATCAATGACATCAGGCAGCCAAGGATCAGCAGGACGGCAACGAGGACATCAAGGAAGATTTCCATTAGGCGTTCCTCTGATCCGAAACAAAGCGCGAGACGGTCACCGAACCGATGAACCCGAGCATGCAGGCGGCCACGACGAACAGCAAGTAGTCGGTGTGCTTGTGCAGCACCATTTCCAGGCACAGCGCGGCGGAGATGATCAGCAGCATCACGTCCAGGGCCAGCACCCGGTCAAGGATTGACGGCCCCTTGGCAACACGGACCAGGCAGGCGACAGCACCGAGCCCGAGCATGATGCCGCAGATCCAAATGACGATATCCAGCATGTTACCCCTTCCTCGCATCAAAGTTCGGTCCGCATTCGCTCTTGATCGCTTCGTACTCGTCTCGGCTGCCGATAGCCATGATCAGCCGGCGTTCGATGTCCCGGATGCCGGAACGCGCCTTCTCCACGTCCGCAGGCGACTCGATGTCGATGTAGTGCAGGTACAGAGTCGACGAGCTGCGGTCCACGTCGATCACGAAGGAGCCCGGGATCAGCGTGAGCACGTGGCCCACGGTCATCACGATCAGGTCCGAGTCGGTGCGCAGCGGGACCGCAATGACCGCGCTGCGGGTGCGCTTCCCGCGGACCAGCGCCAGCCAGGCCACGTGGACGCTGGCCGCGAAGACCTGTCCGAGGAACCAGATGAACAGCTTCAGGCAGTACCAGGCATTGATCCGGCCCGAAAGGACCACCGGCGGCAGCGGGAACAGGTTCACGATCAGCAGCGCGATGATCACGCCGAAGACCATGTTCCCCAGGGAGAAGTCCTGCCAGAGAGCACCCCAGACGAAGAGCAGCAGCAGAAGCAGCGGCCATTCCTGCTTGAGTGTCGCGCGGTGGCGCACGCCGGAGGTATCCAGCGCATCGTCAATGCGCTGGTCACGCGGTTCAAAGTTCTTGTTCGGCATCATCCCTCCAATCAGAATGGCAAGATCGAGCTGATATACGGTTCGCGGGCGATCAGTTCCGCAGCCACCCGCTGGCAGAATTCGAAGATCGGCCCGGCAAAGATGGCCAGGGCGATGCCCGCAAGCACCAGCGAACCGGTGGCGTAGCGCATGCCCCACGGCAAGGAGTCGGCTTCCAGCTGCTTGGCCAGCTTCAACCCCAAGCGGGGGTTCTGCGCGCCGCCGGCCAACGTCTCGTCGGCGACCTGCGTCGCTTCGGCCACCAGGTCCTGGTTGGGCACCTCGGCATCAGCGGCACGGCGCCAGAACACACGGGCCCACACGCGGATGATCGCCATCAAGGTCAGCAGGCTGGTCAGCAATCCGGCGCCGATCACGACCCAGGTCAGCGGATCGGCATCCTGCGCGGCCGCATGCAATAGCCCGAATTTGCCCAGGAATCCGGAGAACGGCGGGATGCCGCCCAGATTGATGGCCGGGATGAAGAAGAGCAGGGCCAATGCCGGGGAAAGCTTGGCCAGCGAGCCGAGCCGGGTGACATTCGAGCTGCCGGCACGGCGTTCGATCAGTCCCGCTACCATGAACAGCGAAGTCTGCACGATGATGTGGTGGCCCACGTAGTAGATGGTCGCGGCGATGGCCAGCGGCCCGCCCACGGCCACGCCGAAGATCAGGTAGCCGATGTGGCTGGTGAGCGTGAAGGAAAGCATGCGCTTGAAGTCCGTCTGCGCCAGTGCACCGAGGATACCGATGACCATGGTCAGCGCGGCCACCACCAGCAGTCCGGCGTTGACCGAGCCGCCCGGGAAGAGCAGGGTTTCGGTGCGGACGATCGCGTAGACGCCCACCTTGGTCAGCAACCCGGCGAACACCGCGGTCACCGGGGCCGGTGCGGTCGGGTAGGAGTCCGGCAGCCACAGGGACAGCGGGAAGACCGCGGCCTTGATGCCGAAAGCGATCAGCAGCAGCACATGCAAGATCAGCTGCGGGCCCTGGCCCAGTTCGGGCAGCTTCACCGCCAGGTCAGCCATGTTCACCGTGCCGGTGGCCGCATAGGTCATCGCGATGGCCATCAGGAAGATCACCGAGGAAACCACGGAAACCACCACATAGGTGGTACCGGCGCGGATGCGCTCGGCGGTACCGCCCAAGGTCAGCAGCACGTAGCTGGCGGTGAGCAGGATTTCGAATCCGACGTACAGGTTGAAAAGGTCAGCGGCCAGGAAGGCGTTGGACACTCCGGCCAGCAGGATCAGGTACGCCGGGTGGAATATCGACACCGGTCCGGGCTCGTCCCCGTCGGCCAGGCCCTGGCTGGTGGCGAAGAGCAGCACGGCCAGCGAGACGACGGTGGAGACCAGCAGCATGAAGGCGCTGAACCCGTCGACCATCAGGGCGATGCCGAAGGGCGACTCCCAGCCGCCAATATGGATGGCATAGCTTTCCCCGCCCCATACGGCGGCGAGCATTCCCGCTTCGAGCACCAGGGTCAGGCACAGGATGCCGATGGTGATCAGGCGCTGCAGGCGGACCTGGCGGCGGGCCAGGAAGGCTGCCCCGGCGCCGAAGATCGGCAGCACCACGGCCAAAGGGGCTAGATCCAGGAAATTCACTCTTCCCCCTCGCGCACTGGGCGTCCTTCTTCATCGACGAATTCGGTCGTATCCTCGGCCACTGGCGAGTCTTCTTCCTCGTCGTAGGCGGTCTTCTGGGACACCTTGATATCTTCGGTGTCATCGGTGAGCTCATCAGCGCTGGTCAGGGTCCAGGACCGGTAGATCATCGCCAGCAGGAAGGCGGTCACCGCGAAGGTGATCACAATGGCGGTGAGGATCAGGGCCTGCGGCAGCGGGTCCGAGTACGAGTCGGCCGCCGCATCCGGCTTGAACAACGGCGCCGCGCCCTTGCGCCCGCCGCTGGTGAGGATCAGCAGGTTGATGCCGTTGCCCAGCAGCATGATGCCCAGCAGCACCCGGGTCAGGGTGCGTTCGAGCACCAGGTAGAAGCCGGCCGCCAGCAGCACGCCGGTGACTACGAGGAAAGTGATGTTCACGCTCATCGGCCAACTCCAGTCCGGGAGGCCTGGATCTCGTCGTGGCGCTCCACCGGGCTGCGGCCCTCGGAGAGCGAATCAATCTCACTGCCCAAAGAACGCAGCACGTCCTGCACGAGGCCAAGGACCACCAGATACACTCCAATGTCGAAAATCGTTGAGGAAACGAACTTGTGCTCGCCGAAGAACCAGAATTCCAGGGCGTAGGTGGTGAAGATGCCATCACCCAGCAGCAGCGGCACGATGCCCGCCAATCCGGCTAGCGCTATGCCTCCGCCGATCAGCATGCCCGGAGCGATGCGCATCGACTCGGAAAGTTCCACGCGGCCGCCGGCCAGGTAGCGGATGGTCAGCGCCAAGCCGGCGATCAGCCCGCCAGCGAAGCCGCCGCCCGGGGTATTGTGCCCGGTCAGCAGCGTGTACACCGACATGATCAGCACCGTGTGGAAAATCAGCCGGGTGACCACTTCAAAGATGATCGAGCGGCGCTCGGCGACCAGGGTGCTGCCAGCCATCAACCAGTCCTGGTTGGAGCTGGAGGCAAAGCGGCGGGCAATGCGCAGCTCGGTTTCCTTGGAGTCCTTGCTGCCCATGGCTTCGGAACCCGCGTCGATGCTGCCCGGTGCCACCTGGTGGGCCCGCACCCGGTTGCCGAAGCTGCGCCCGGCGAAGATCAGCGAAGCCACACCGGTGGCAGCCGCTGCCAGCACCGTGATCTCGCCGAAGGTATCCCACACGCGCAGGTCCACCAGGGCCACGTTGACGATGTTCTTGCCGTAGCCCTCGTAGTAGGCCAGATCCGGCCAAGCCAGGGAAATGCGGGCCTCGTTGCGGGCGGCCATCATCGCGATGGCAATGTAGACGACCATCACGGCCAAGGCGATCGACAGGATGGCCCGGCCCCACTTGATCCGGGTCAGGCCCACCCACAGTCGCTTGGGCAGGGCGCGCAAGGCGAGCACGAAGGAAACCAGCACGATGGTTTCCACCAGCAGCTGGGTCAGCGCCAGGTCCGGGGCGCCTTGCAGGGCGAAGATCGCGACCATGCCGTAGCCGGTCACCGAAACCATCAGCACCGCCATGAAACGCTTCGGCGCGGTAATGGAGACCACTGCACCGGCGATGATCACCGCACCGATCAGCAGCTGGGCCGGGTGGTCGGCGATGATCCAGTTCGTTGGCCACGGGGTGTAGACGGTCAGCGCGATGGCCAGCGGGATCACCAGCACCACGACCAGGATGACGCCCAGGTAGAAGGAGAGCGAACCACGCTGGGTGCGACCGGTGATCCAAATGGCCACCTTGTCCAGCACGTTCACCGACATGCGGTAGATTTCCTCGGCCGAGGTGACCATCCGGCGCAGCGGTGCGCCGGTGTCGGTGCGGTGACGCAGCCAGAAGAAGCACAGGCCCAGGCCCACCGAAATGGCGCTCAGCCCCAGTGCCGCGTTGAAGCCGGCAAATGGCAGCAGGTGCATTTTGCCCGGTCCGCCCTGCGCGGCCGACCAGTGGATGGCCAGCGGCTCCACCAGCTGCGGGTACAGGCCCAGGAACAGCGTCGCCGCCGAAAGAACCAGCAAGGGCGCCAGGAAGATCAGTGTCGGGGCCTTGCACTGCAATGCAGGCAACTTCTTTTTCTTCACGCCGAAAGCCCCGAAGAAGAAGCGCAGCGAGTAGGCCATGGTCAGCGCCGCACCCATCAGGATGCCGACGAGCGCGGCCATCCCCCACCCGGTTTCCAGGTGCAGGGCCGATTCGTAGACCGCTTCCTTGGCAACGAAGCCGAACAGCAGCGGCACGCCGGCCATGGACGCCGCGGCGATGCCGGTGGTCGTGGCCAGTATCGGCATGGCACGGCGCAAGCCGCTGAGCTTGCGGATATCGCGGGTACCGGTGTTGTGGTCGATGATGCCCACGCTCAGGAACAGCGTCGCCTTGAACAGGCCGTGGGCCAGCGTCATGGCCAGTGCGGCAAAAGCCGCTTCGGGGGTGCCGAAGCCGAAGACCGCGATGATGAAGCCCAGCTGCGAGACCGTGCCGAAGGCCAGGATCAGCTTCAGGTCGTATTGCTTGAGCGCCCGGTAGCCGCCGATGAGCATGGTGAGAATACCGATGCCTACGGTCATGGGGACCCACAGGGTGGTCTCGGCGAAGCCCGGAGCCAGGCGGGCGATCAGGTAGACGCCGGCCTTGACCATGGCTGCCGCGTGCAGGTACGCGGACACCGGAGTCGGAGCGGCCATCGCACCGGGCAGCCAGAAGTGGAAAGGCACCAGGGCCGATTTGGAGATCGCCCCGACAATAATCAGCGCCACCGCAACATCGGTGAAGGCCCCAAAGGCCACCAGTTCATCGGCCGATGCCATGATCTCCGAGAGCTGGTAGCTGCCGGCCGCCGCGCCGAGCATCAAGATGCCGGCGAGCATCACCAGTCCGCCAAGGGTCGTGATGATCAGGGCGTTCATGGCTGAACGGCGCGCGGTGATCAGGGCCTGGCTGAAACCGATGAGCAGGTAGGAAAGCACGCTGGTGATTTCCCAGAAGATGAACATGATGATGATGTCATCGGCCGTGACCAAGCCGGTCATGGCTCCGGCGAAAGCGACCATCTTCGCCGCGAAGCTGCCGATCTGCGGATCATCATTCTTGAAATAGCGGGCGCAATAGAACAGCACCAGCGCGCCCACGCCGAGGATCAGCAGCAAGATTGTCGCGGCCAAAGAATCCATGCGGAAATTCAGGGCGATATTCAGCCCGGGAATCCATTCCATTTGAACCGATGGCGGCGCATTTGGCGCACCATTGGCCAGGGAATTATCGGCAGAAAGCACCGCCGGCATGCGGGTCAGCAACCAGATGAATCCCACTGCGGGCACGGCCGCCACAACGTAAAAACCGTTTCGTTTCAAGGCCCGGAATATTAATGGGCATAAAACAGCGGTGGCAAACAGCGCAGTGAGAATTATTAGCACGCTTTTCCTCTGTCGGCTGGTGGTGGGCAGAGTATCCAGAGCACTTCGAAAAGCGCCTGCATCTGTAATTTTATCAGCCGTGGCCTGCCTGCAATCGCACGAATGTGCCCTTTAAGGAATATTCCCTGCGTTTTCCGCGACCAGCTGATTTTCCAAGCTAGCCGCTATTCTCCAAAAGGTCGTTCCTATTCATCGCCTGATTACCTGTTGCAGGTACGATGCCAGCATGGGAATCAATCAGGTCGAACCGTCGGCGATTCGTGAAAAGTGGCTTAACAAGTACACCTGGGCGTGGGCCAGCTGGGACTGGGGCCAAGCCGCGATCAACGCTGTCATGATCACTTTCGTGTTCACCGTCTATCTCACCAGCGAGCTATTCGGCGACACCGACCATGCGTCGCTGGTCCTCTCGCAGGCACTGGCCATCGGCGGCCTGGCCATCGCCCTGCTGGTGCCCGTCACCGGGCTTCGCGCCGATGTTGCCGGGCGGCGCAAGCTGTGGATCGTGGTCAACACGCTGGTTCTCGTCGCCATCTGCGCGGCCTGCTTCTTCGTCTACCCCGACCCTTCCTACCTCTGGTTCGGCGCGATCCTCGTCGCGGCCATGTCGGTCTTCGGCGAATTCGCCGGCGTGAACTACAACGCGGTGCTGAACCAGATTTCCACCAAGGCAACGGTCGGCAAGGTCTCCGGTTTCGGCTGGGGCATGGGCTACGTCGGCGGAATCCTCGCCCTCGCCCTGGTGCTCTTCCTGTTCGTGCAGCCAATCGTGGACTGGCCAGGTGCCAGCACCGAAGAATCGTTGAACTTGCGCTGGGTGGCAGTGTTCTCTGCCGCTTGGTGCTTGCTCTTCGCGCTGCCGCTGTTCTTCGTCATCCCCGAAGCGCCACCGAGCACCTCGAAGAAAATCCCGCTGATGCTTACCTACAAGGTCCTGTTCAACAACATCAGGGAACTGTGGCGCAGCGACCGCAACCTGCTCTTCTTCTTCTGCTCCTCCGCCGTCTTCCGCGACGGGCTGGCCGCCATCTTCACCTTCGGCGGCGTCATTGCCGCGGGCACCTTCGGTTTCGAACTGACCGAAGTGATCATCTTCGCGATCGTCGGCAATGTCGTTGCGGCCCTTGGCGCGGTGCTTGGCGGCCGCATCGATGACGTGGCAGGCCCAAAGGCGGTCATTGTCGGTTCGCTGATCGGCCTGCTGGTTGCCGGCGCCGGAGTCTTCTTCTCCCCCGAAGCCGCGGGCTTCTGGATCTTCGGCCTGCTGCTGTGCTTGTTCGTCGGACCGGCACAGGCAGCTTCCCGCTCCTACCTCTCGCGCTTGATTCCCGAAGGACGCGAAGGAGAGCTCTTCGGGTTGTACGCGACCACCGGTCGCGCCGTGTCCTTCCTGGCACCGGCGTTGTTTGCCGGGGCCATCGCCATCGCTACCCCGCTGGTGGCATCCGGCCAAGCCCAGCGTTACGGCATCCTGGGCATCCTGGTGGTCTTGGCGCTCGGCCTGCTCCTGCTCCTGCCAATCCGGTCGCCCAAGAAGGTCACCGCGTAGCTTCCAGCCGCAAACGGCGCTGTCCCCCAACAAGTGTTGGGGGACAGCGCCGTTTGCGGGATCCTGAGCGGTACTGCCGCTTAGTTCTCGATGATGGTCCGGTGGAAGTTCAGGTGGCTGCGCGAAGCCGTGGGGCCACGCTGGCCCTGGTAGCGGTTGCCGTAGGGTCCCGAACCGTACGGATGCTCGGTGTCCGACGTCAGCTTGAAGAAGCACAGCTGGCCGATCTTCGATCCCGGCCACAGCTTAATGGGCAAGGTGGCCATGTTGGACAGTTCCAAGGTCACGTGGCCGGAGAACCCCGGATCGATGAACCCTGCGGTGGAGTGGGTCAGCAGGCCAAGGCGGCCCAAGGAGCTCTTGCCTTCCAGCCGGGCGGCCACGCCGTGGCCCAAGGTCACCACTTCGTAGGTCGAGCCGAGCACGAATTCGCCCGGGTGCAGGATGAATGGCTCATCGGGGTCGACCTCGACCAGGCGCGTCAGTTCATCTTGCTCCACCGAAGGATCGATGTGCGCATACTTGTGGTTATCGAAAAGCCGGAAGAACCGGTCAAGTCGAACATCCACGGATGCGGGCTGGACCATCTGCGGGTCAAAGGGCTCTAGCCCAATCTCACCGGACGCTATTTCTCGACGAATGTCACCATCTGAATACAACACGCGTATAAATTTATCCTGACTTTCCCCGGCAGCCGAACTATTAGGCCAATTATGTACAGTGAGTCGAGATCACTGGCCGCCTCCTGTTCACCAGCTGGTCGCAGATTTCCCACCAATTACCCAGCGTTTCCAGCTATCGTTAAGCTGGGATTTCCCATCATCGCTCCGCAACTCAAGGGTTTATTCAACATGCGCCTAGCCTCCGCGCTGACTGGCACCGTACTCGCATCGGCATTGCTGCTCTCCGGCACCGCCGCACTCGCTGCGCCGGCCGAGGATCTGCCTGCCGTCGAGAGCTCGCAGCTGTCGAAGGCATCGAGCCCCTTGGCCTTGATCAACCCCACCACGAAGCTTTCGCCGGAGGACTACGTTCCCGGCAAGCTAGTTGGTGTTGCCGGCAGCTCGATGACCCTGCGTCCTGAGGCGGCAGAGGCCATTGAAGCGTTCATTGCTGATGCGCGCGCTGCCGGCCATTCGATCAAGCTGCTGAGCGCATACCGTTCGTACCAGCGCCAGGCGGTCTTGTTCAACCAGTACCAAGCCAAGTACGGCACCGCTTATGCCGAACGGATTTCTGCGCGCCCCGGAACCAGCGAGCACCAGCTTGGTTTGGCCGCAGACCTGGGCTACACCGATAGCCGTGCCGAATTGAAAGCCGAATTCGGCCAGACCCCGGCCGGCCTGTGGATTGCCGAGCACGCGGCGGAATACGGTCTGATCATCCGCTACCCCCAGGGCAAGGAAGAGATCACCGGCTACAAGTACGAGCCGTGGCATGTGCGCTATGTCGGCGTCGAGCATGCCGAAGCGATGCTTGCTTCCGGAGCGGAAACGTTCGAAGAGTACCACCAGATGCTGGCCGCCTCGATAGCGGAGGCCGAGCAAAGCGAAGCAAAGGCAGCTATCGAGAAAGAACCCGCGAAAGCCAAAGACGAAGAGCCGCAGGAAAAATCCAAGAAGGCCGGCGAAGATGTGGTCGTGGACGAGGACTTGATGGTCCTGCGTTTCCTTCCGCCGTACCGCGACTGGGGCTTC
Organism: Glutamicibacter sp. NPDC087673; assembly: GCF_044743255.1. Lineage (NCBI taxonomy): Bacteria > Bacillati > Actinomycetota > Actinomycetes > Micrococcales > Micrococcaceae > Glutamicibacter > Glutamicibacter sp. NPDC087673. Next base: position 65,197 of record NZ_JBIUWB010000002.1, on the reverse strand, counting down.
GGCTTCACCCAGTAGTCCGGTCTGGAACAGGCCGCTGCCAGGTCCACCAGAACCGCCGGAACCACGAACATTGTTGCTGCGAGTCGCCAATTCGCGGCTCTGCCCGAATCCGCTGGGCGTTGGGCGGTGCCCGAATCAGGGTGCAGCGGGGCATCCAGTACTAGCGTCCAATATTAACTAGTGCCCGGGACGCGAAGCAGCAAGTTCACACGAAGTAGCCTCGTCAGCACCCTGCCCCTCTGCGCTTCGCGCAAGGGGCTTCCCTTTTGCGGGAGCATCCTGGAATCTGCCCTCCGCACCGGCATGCAATCCCGGGAACGGTTTTCCAGGTTGCGTGCCGCCGGACGGCATGAAAATGCTCCCCAAAAGTTGCTGGCTTCTACAGTCCAACTTTTGGGGAGCAGTTCATGGCAGGTGGTTCCTGCCCAGAGCGCTGGAGAATTACTTCGCGCGCACCGGAATGCCGGTGAAGGTCGGCTTCAAGGTCTCGGCGAAGAAGTCCTCGCCCTTGTCATCGACAACGATGAAGGCCGGGAAGTCCTCGACCTCGATCTTCCAGATCGCTTCCATGCCCAGTTCCTCGTATTCGAGCACCTCGACCTTCTTGATGCAATCCTGGGCCAGACGTGCCGCCGGGCCGCCGATGGAGCCCAGGTAGAAGCCGCCGTGGGTGTTGCATGCGTCGGTGACCTGCTTGGAGCGGTTGCCCTTGGCCAGCATGACCATCGAGCCGCCGGCAGCCTGGAACTGGTCCACGTAGGAGTCCATGCGGCCTGCGGTGGTTGGGCCGAAGGAACCCGAAGGCATGCCTTCTGGGGTCTTGGCAGGACCTGCGTAGTAGACCGGGTGGTCCTTGAGGTACTGCGGCATTTCCTCGCCAGCATCCAGGCGTTCCTTGACCTTGGCGTGTGCGATATCGCGGGCCACAACCAATGGACCGGACAGCGACAAACGCGTCTTGACCGGGAACTTGGTCAGCTCGGCCAGGATTTCGCTCATCGGCTTGTTCAGGTCGATCTTGACCACCGAAGAGCCAGCGGTGCCGGTGACGCCATCGGTCTCGTCGTCGTGCGCGGCCAAGGCCGGGTGGTCCTCCGCCGGCATGAAGCGGGCTGGATCGGTTTCCAGCTGCTCGACGAACAGTCCCGCTTCGGTGACCTTGGCCAGCATCTGGCGGTCAGCCGAGCAGGATACTGCGATGGCCACCGGCAGCGAGGCGCCGTGGCGAGGCAGGCGCACCACGCGCACATCGTGGCAGAAGTACTTGCCGCCGAACTGCGCGCCAATGCCGAAGTGGCGGGTCAGCTCAAGGACCTTGTCTTCCAGCTCGGTGTCGCGGAAGCCGCGGCCGGTCATCGCGCCTTCGGTCGGCAGCGAATCCAGGTACTTGGCCGAACCGTACTTCGCGGTCTTCAACGCCATCTCGGCCGAGGTGCCGCCGATGACGATGGACAGGTGGTACGGAGGGCACGCGGCGGTGCCCAGCGAACGCAGCTTCTCATCGAGGAACTTCAGCATCGAGTTCTCGTTGAGGATCGCCTTGGTCTCCTGGTACAGGAAGGACTTGTTGGCCGATCCGCCGCCCTTGGCCATGAACAGGAACTTGTAGCTGGTGTCAGCGCCGTCCTTGGTGTTCGCGTAGAGGTCGATCTGCGCCGGGAGGTTGTTGCCGGTGGCCTTCTCTTCCCAGGTGGTGATCGGAGCCAGCTGCGAGTAGCGCAGGTTCAGGCGGGTGTAGGCATTGTAGATGCCGCGCGAGAGCGAGATCTCGTCCTGCTCTTCGGTCAGCACGCGCTGGCCGCGCTTGCCCATGACGATCGCGGTACCGGTGTCCTGGCACATCGGCAGGATGCCGCCGGCGGCGATGTTGGCGTTCTTCAGCAGGTCCAGGGCGACGAACTTGTCGTTCGGGCTGGCATCCTCGTCGTCGAGGATATTGCGCAGCTGCTGCAGGTGGGCCGGGCGAAGGTAGTGCGAGATGTCGTGCAGCGCGGTCTCGGCCAGCTGCTCCAGTGCCTGCGGCGCGACCTTCAGGAAGTTCTTTCCATCCGGGCCGGCGACAACTTCGACACCTTCGGAGGAAATCTTGCGGTACGGGGTGGTATCTTCGCCAATTGGCAGAAGATCCTCGTAACGGAATTCAGGCATGCTCAGTCCTTGATTCAATCGTGTGTGCTCATCTGCCATTTTAGGCCTTTACCCCGAATTAACCGCATTCGGCGTTTGCACCTGGGGGTTTATCGCGACATGCTGTAGTACATGAGCAACGAGAACACCTCCGCCGCCGCTGAAGGCCAAGAACCAGACCAGGTCCCGGATGCGATCATCGAAACGCCAATGGACAAGCAGCGGGCACAGCCCAAGACGCATTTCGAAATGATGCTGCAGGCCGGGCTCAACAAACCTGAGCTGTCCGGCTCGGTCATCGGCGCTTTCATGAGCGCCGAGGTGTATTTCCTCTCCCGTGAAGAGGTCACCGGCGAGAACAAGAATGCCCAGCCGATGATGCTGACCAACCCTTCCGGCGAGGCCGTGGTAGCGGTCTTCACCACCTTGGAGCGCATCCCTTCCTCGTACATCGACATGGCGCCCTACGGCGTGAAGGTCCAGGGCGCCACCGTGGTGCGCGCCTTGGAGAACACCGGCTTCGTAGTGAACCCCGGCGACGAGCTCAGCTTCGAGGTCCCGGCCGATGGGGTGGCGATCCTGCGCGAGCAGCTGCTCAACGAGAAGCCCTCCGAATAGGCATTGCGTAACTTTGGCCACGATTTTCCGTGCCGTTTTCCGGTGCGCGGGATTCGTGGGATATGCTTTTGATGCCCGGGCCGTCAATAGGCCGCTCGGTGCACTGCGGGCGTAGCTCAATGGTAGAGCGCTAGCTTCCCAAGCTCGATACGCGGGTTCGATTCCCGTCGCCCGCTCAAGCGAACGCCGGGGCACCAATGGTGCTCCGGCGTTGTTGGTCTTCTGATAGCCAGCGAAGGAGCACGATGACCGGAGTCCTCGAAGGCTTCTCCATCATTTGGGTTGTCATTCTCGTCGGCTACTTGGTGGGCCGCACCGGGGTGCTGGGCGAGCAAGGCCGCCATGTGCTCAGCCGGGTCACCTTCTTCGTGGCCAGCCCCGCCCTGCTGTTCACCACCTTGGCCGAGTCCGATCCGGTTTCCGTGCTCGGGCCGCTGCTCTGGGTTGCCGCCCTGTCCGCGGCGCTGACCGCGGTGCTCTACTACCTGGCGACGGCCCGGATGCTCAAGCGCCCGGCCTCGGAAAGCATCATCGCGGCAATGTCCGCCTCCACGGTGAACTCCGCCAACTTGGGCCTGCCCATCGCGTTGTACGTGCTCGGCGACATGTCCTACGCGGCACCGATCATCCTCTTCCAGTTGGCCCTCTACCAGCCGATCAATCTGGCGATGCTGGATGCCACCACCTCGCGGCACCGCACCACCCCGATCGCTTTGCTGCTGGCCACCGCGAAGAACCCGATGATCATCGGGTCGCTGCTCGGCTTGGCCGTCGCGCTGACCGGCATCGAATTGCCCTCCATCGTGCTCGAACCGATCGACCTGATCGCCGGCGCCTCGATCCCCGCCATGCTCATGGCTTTCGGCATCTCCTTGGTGGGTTCCAAGCCGCTGGAAAAGAAGTCGGGCCGCCGCGCCGATGTGCTGATCGCCGCCGGGGCCAAGCTGCTGCTCCACCCGTTCCTGGCCTGGGCACTGGCCTACTGGGTATTCAATCTGCGTGGCGAGCTGCTGGTGGCGTCGGTCATCATGGCCGGCCTGCCAACTGCGCAGAACATTTTCGTGACGGCCATGCGCTATGACCACGGGGTGGTAATCGCGAAGGACACGGTCCTGGTCACCACCATCTGCGCGATCCCGCTGATGATGCTGCTGGCGATCGTCCTCGGAATTTAGCGTAACTTCCACCTGCAGGAATAAGCGATCATCACTAGAGTGTTCAGTAGGACAACAGCTTTTATCCACTCCCCTAGCGAGGTCACCATGAAGCGCACCGCACCACTGCTGGCTACTGCCGCAATTATCGCCCTGTCACTGAGCGCCTGCGGCTCGGCAGGCCCATCGACCTCCGCAAGCGAATCCGGTGGCGCCAAGTCCTCGGCGGACACCGGAGCCACCTTGAAGAAGGTCCAGGATTCGGGCGTGCTGACCGTGGGCACCGAAGGCACCTACCGCCCGTTCTCCTACCACGAGGGCAACGAGCTGACCGGCTACGACGTCGAGGTCATCGAAGCCGTCGGCGAGAAGATGGGCGTCGAGGTCAAGTTCCAGGAAACCCAGTGGGACGCGATCTTCGCCGGACTGGATGCCGGGCGTTTTGATGCCATCGCCAACCAGGTCTCGATCAACCCGGAACGCGAAGAGAAGTACCTGTTCACCGAGCCTTACACCGTCTCCACCGGCGTGGTGGTGACCAAGAGCGATAACAGCGAGATCACCTCTTTCGAGACGTTGGAAGGCAAGACCACCGCGCAGTCGCTGACCAGCAACTTCTACGAGACCGCCAAGGCCGCCGGCGCGAACGTCGAGCCGGTGGAAGGCTGGGCCCAGTCGATCACCCTGCTCAAGCAGGGCCGTGTCGATGCCACCGTGAACGACAAGCTGACGTTCCTGGATGCGCAGAAGACCAACCCGGATGACAGCATCAAGATCGCTGCCGAATCCGAGGAGAAGAGCGAATCCGCTGTAGCCCTGCGCAAGGATTCCACTGAACTGGCCCAGGCCATTGACACCGCGCTCGAGGAGCTGCGCGCCGAGGGGGAACTGGCAAAGATCTCCGAGAAGTACTTCGGCGAAGACGTCAGCAAGTAGCAAACACTATAAGTAGACTGGCTCCACACGTAAGAACGCGTGGAGCCAGTCTCATTTGCGCAAAAGGTAGCCCATGGATTCGAAATGGCAGTTATTCCTCGACTCGCTCGGGCCGTTAGCCCTCGGGGCGATCACGGCAACCATTCCGCTGGCCCTGATCAGCATGGCCTTGGGCCTGGTCATCGCCTTGCTGATGGCGCTGATGCGGATCAGCAAGAACCGGGTCATCTCCTCGATTGCCCGGATCTACATCTCCATCATTCGCGGCACGCCGCTGCTGGTGCAGCTGTTCGTCATCTTCTACGGCATGCCTTCGGTGGGCCTGACCATCGACCCGTGGCCTAGTGCCATCATCGCCTTCAGCCTGAACATCGGCGGTTACGCCGCTGAAATCATTCGTGCCGCGATCCTCTCGGTCCCCCAGGGCCAATGGGAAGCCGGCTACACCCTGGGCATGTCGCGCACGCGCACCCTGTACCGGCTGATCTTGCCGCAGGCCACCCGGGTGGCTGTGCCGCCGCTGTCGAACTCCTTCATTTCCCTGGTCAAGGACACCTCGCTGGCCTCCACCATCCTGGTCACCGAAATGTTCCGCAAGGCCCAGGAAATCACGGCCTCCACCTACGAGTTCCTGCTGCTCTATTGCGAGGCCGCAGCCATCTACTGGGTCATCTGCCTGGTGCTCTCGGCTCTGCAAAACTCTGTTGAAGGAAGGCTTGAAAAGTATGTCGCCAAGTAATTCCGCCCTGCTCTCCGTCACCGCCCTGCATAAGGCCTTCGGCGAGAACCAGGTGCTCCAGGGCATCGACTTCACCGTGCATTCCGGTGAAGTGCTGGCACTGATTGGCCCGTCGGGCTCTGGCAAGACCACTGCCCTGCGTTGCCTGAACGGCCTGGAAATCGCCGATGCCGGCACCGTCGGATTCGCCGGCGGGCCGGAAGTTTCCTTCAGCGCCGGGATGAAACCCAAGGCCGCACAGATCCTGCGCAAGCGTTCGGCGATGGTGTTCCAGGGACATCACCTGTTCCCCCATCTGACGGTGCTGCAGAACGTGAGCATCGGGCCGATCGAGGTGCAAAAGCGTCCCAAGGACCAGGTCCTGGCGCAGGCGAAGAAGCTGCTGGCCCGCGTGGGCCTTGAAGCCAAGGCCGACGCCTACCCGAACTCCCTGTCCGGCGGCCAGCAGCAGCGCGTGGGCATTGTCCGCGCGCTGATGCAGCAGCCGGATCTGCTGCTCTTCGACGAACCCACCAGCGCACTGGATCCGGAGCTGGTCGGCGAGGTGCTCACGGTCATCAAGGAATTGGCCCAGGAGGGCTGGTCCATGGTGCTGGTGACCCACGAGCTGGCCTTCGCCCGGGATGTGGCCGACACCGTGGTGTTCATGGATGGCGGGGTGGTCGTGGAGACCGGTCCGGCGGCCCAGGTGCTCGGCACGCCTGCCAACCCCCGCACCCAAACTTTCGTCCAGCGTCTGTTGCACCCGTTCTAAAAGCAATAGAGTGAAGCCATGACCCAGGAAACGAATACTTTGCTGACCAGCCTCGTTGAAGGCTACAACTTCGAATCCGATTGCTTGGAGCTCGGGGCTGCACTGATCGGCGGCAAGGCCGAGCCAACCGCGCAGGTCCGCCTGCCGTTGAAAATGCTCAACCGCCACGGCCTGATCGCTGGTGCCACCGGCACCGGCAAGACCGTCACCTTGCAGACCATGGCAGAACAGCTCTCCGTGGCCGGGGTTCCGGTTTTCCTCGCCGATGTCAAAGGCGATCTGAGCGGCCTCGCGCAGCCTGCCGAACCGTCGGAGAAGCTCAGTGCCCGACTGGCCGAGCTCGGCCACGAATTCGTTGCGCGCACCAACCCGGTCGAGTTCCTCAGCCTGGGTGGCAATGGGCAGGGCGTCCCGGTACGCGCCAGCGTGGACGCCTTCGGCCCGATTTTGCTGGCCCGTGTCCTGGAACTGAACGAAACCCAGGAAGAATGCCTGCAGCTGATCTTCCATTACGCCGATTCCAATAAGCTGCCGCTGGATGACCTCAGCGACCTGAAAGCTGTCATCAGCTTCCTGCTCAGCGACGACGGCGCCCCGGCGCTGGCCGCCCTGGGCGGCGTCTCCTCATCCACCGCATCGGTGATCCTGCGCGGCATCACGATCATGCAGACCCAGGGACTGGACCAGTTCTTCGGGCAGCCGGAGTTCGATACCGCGGACTTCTTGCAGGTGCGCGACGGCGCGGGCGTCATCAACATCCTGGAACTGCCCTCGGTCAGCTCCCAGCCAATGCTTTTCTCCACGTTCCTCATGTGGCTCCTGGCCGACATGTTCGAGGACCTGCCAGAAGCCGGGGACCTGGAGAAGCCCAAGCTGGTGTTCTTCCTCGACGAGGCCCACCTGCTCTTCAAGGATGCGACCAAGGCGTTCAGCGATGCGATCATCAACACCGTGCGCCTGATCCGCTCCAAGGGCGTGGGCCTGTTCTTCATCACCCAGTCCCCGACCGACCTGCCCGATGAGGTGCTCGGCCAGCTGGGTAACCGCATCCAGCATGCGGTGCGCGTGTTCACCGCCAAGGACCAGAGCGCGCTCAAGCAGATCATCAAGACCTTCCCAACCGGTGAACTGGACCTGCAGGAAGCACTGACCCAGGCCGGTGTCGGCGAGGCTGTGGTCACCGTGCTGGGCGAGAAAGGTGCACCGACCCCGGTAGCGTGGACCAAGATGTCCTCGCCGGGGTCCAACATCGGCCCGGCCTCACCTGAGGTGATGGCCCAGGTCCGTGGCACTTCGACGCTGGCTGCGCAGTACAGCGCCGCAGTGGATCGTGATTCTGCCCGCGAAATGCTCGAGGCCAAAACCCGGGCCGCGGCGCCGGCGCCAGCGACTGCTCCCGAGCCGGCGAAGGAGCCCCGACGGGAAAGCGCCCCACGCCAGAGCCAACCGCGCCAAGAAGAGAACCCGATGATGGACATGGCCATGGGCGCCGCCAAGGTGCTTGGCCGCGAGCTGATCCGCGGCTTCTTCGGCAACCGCAAGCGCCGCCGTTAGTAATACCTGGCTCTTCCAGCACGCCGTTTTCGGTCTGGGCCCGGAAACCAGATAGCCTAGCTACTGATGAACACTCGTAATTCCACGCCGATCTCCGCTGCCCGCCTGGCTCTTCGCTGGGCATTGGCTGCAGCGGCTGTCGTCGTTCTGGTCATTGCCGGAACGATCGCCGCCAACCGTACGCTCTTCTCCCCCCAGCACCAGGTGCAGGCACTGCAGCAGCATCTGGCCAGGGGCGAAGGCGCCGAAGCCCTGGGCCTGATGCAGGCAAAGGTCCCGCAGGGCGATGCTGTTGCCCTGGATGGGGACGTGCTCAAGCGCACCCAGGCCGGAATTACGGATTTCACCACCGACAAGGCCCAGGCGGTAGAGGGCGATGAGCAGTTGCGCACCGTCACCGCGCATTACAAGGCCCACGGCGTGGACAAGGAATCGACCTACACGCTGCGCCATGCCGGCAAATCCTGGCTGCTGTTCGACAAGTGGGCCTTCGAGCCAAGCACGCTGCCCAGCGTGAAGATCAAGGCCAACACCGTCAACGAGGTCACGTTCAACGAGCAGAAGATCCCGTTATCGGCTGGCGTGAGCACCCTTCCGGTGTTCTACCCCTCAATCCTCGACGCGAGCTTCAGCACCAAGAACTTTGCGGCCGACACCCGCGGGATGGTGGTCACCAAGCCTGCCAAGGAGCCGGTGGAGATCGCGCTGAAGACCGAACCGACCAAGGAATTCATCGCTGCCATCAATGCCAAGGTGAAGAACTACCTCAACGAGTGCGCCAGCGAGCAGGTGCTGATGCCTGCCGGATGCCCGTTCGCCTACAGCACCTCGGCGCGCGTGGACCCGGCAACCATCGACTGGTCCATCGCGAAGTACCCCACCATTGAAGTGAACTACTACAACGGCGCCTGGGTGCTGTCCCCGCTGAAGGCCACCGCCACCTTGACCCTGACCGAGCAGGATCTGCGCACCGGCGCCAAGGCCAAGAAGACCGTCAAGGATGACTACTCCTTCACCGCGCAGCTGACCACCAGCACCACCGAAGTTTCCGTGGTTCCGGTGGCCGGCGGCGAACAGGTGGCCGGCTAGCGTCCGAGCAGTTCGCGGAACTGGCTGCGCAGCGGCACCGCGTTGGTCTTGAACTTCTGCCAGACCACCAGCGCTGCCAAGCTGGCGGCCAGCGACAACCCGGCGCCAATGGTCACGGCGATCTGGATCCCGAACAGTTCAGCGAACCAGCCGATCAGCGGCGAGCCGATGGGCGTACCGCCCATCACCACCATCAGGTACAGCGCCAGCACGCGCGCCCGGTACTCCGGGGGCACCGAGGTCTGCACCATGGTGTTGCAGCTGTTCAAGAAGGTCAGCGACCCCAGTCCCACCGGGATCAGCACCAGCGCGAATGCGATGTAGTTGGGCATCCACGCACTGGCAATCCCGGCGATGCCGAAGAACACGCCGCCGCCGATCAGGAAGCGCCAGCGCGGAGCCGAACGCCGGGCGGCGAACAGCGCCCCGCCAAAGGTGCCCACGGCCATGATCGAGCCCAGGATCCCGTACTCCCCTGCTCCTACCCCGTAGACCTCGGTGGCCATCAGCGCGTTGGTCATCTGGAAGTTCAGCCCGAAGGTGCCGATCACGCCGGCCAGGAAGAAGATCAGCACCAGGTCCTTGCGGTTCTTCACGTAGGCCAAGCCCTCCCGCACCTGCCCCTTGGCGCGCGCGACCGGCTTAGAGGGGTTCAGCGCGTCCTTGCGCATGAACACCAGTGAGAAAATCACCGCGAGGAATGAGGCGCCGTTGAGCAGGAACGCCGGTCCGGTGCCCACCAGCGCGATGACCGCACCGGCCACGCCGGGCCCGGCCAGCCGGGCCAGGTTGAAGTTGGCGCTGTTCAACGCCACCGCGTTGGCCAGGTGGGTGCCGGGAACCACCTCGGAGACGAACGCCTGGCGTGCCGGGGCGTCGAAGGAGGCGCCGATGCCCAGCATCGTGGCCAGCACGTAGACATGCCACAGCTGCGCCGTGCCGGTAACCACCAGCAGGCCCAGGACCAGGGCGCAGACTCCCATGAAGCTCTGCGTGAGGATCAGCAGCCGGCGCTTGTCGAAGCGGTCGGCGATCAGTCCGGCATAGGGGCCCAGCAGCAGCACGGGCAGGAACTGCAGGCCGGTGGTGATGCCGGTGGCCACTGCATCGTGGTCGGTGAGCTCGGTGAGCACCAGCCAGTCCTGGGCCACACGCTGCATCCAGGTTCCGATATTGGAGACCAGCGCACCGATCACCCACAACCGGTAATTTGGTACTTCCAGTGCACGGAACATTTTCGACGCCATAGCTACCGCCAGATCCCTCCGGCTCCTCCCGTCCTCCAGTCTAGCCACCCGGGCAGGAAAATGCTGAGGTTTCCTCAGATTCTTGCTGCGGCGCTGCCCGGGCGTTCGGCGCCGGGCGCGCAAAAGGCGCACCATCGCTGGTGCGCCTGATGCATGCTTCGGGCCGGGGCTAGTTCACGCCACGCAGGTCAAGGAGCAGTTCATCCTCGCCCTCTGCGTCCAGCACCACCGGGATGCCCCAGTCCTGCTGGTACAGGTGGCAGGCCGCGTGATCGGGAATCTCGCCGCCCGGTTCGCCATCGCAGGCCGCCGCGCGGGCGGTAATGTGCAGCACGCCCTCGGCCACCTCCGGGTTCAGTTCCAGGGTGCGGGACAGGCCCACCGAGGTGCCGGCGCCGTCGAGGATCAGTTCCTCAGGGCTGGCCGAGATCTTCAGCTGGGTCGGATCGCCCCAGCGGTCATCGAGCTTCTGCCCCTTGGGTGCGGCGAAGCGGACCAGGATCCCGTGCTTGCCGGCCTGCACCCGGGTCTTGGGGCGCTGGGTCTGGCTGGCGCCCTGGTCGACCACCAGTGCTTCGGCAGGGATCGGGATGCGCACCAGCTGGTGGGAGTTGGTCTCCACGACCAGCAGCACCGGATCGCCGTCCACGGTGGTGTCCACCAGCACGTCGGCCGGTTCCTTCAGGCCCTTGGCCAGGGTGGAGACAGTCTTGGTGGCCGGATCGAAGCGGCGCACCGCGCCGTTGTAGGAGTCGGCGATGGCAATCGAGTGGTCCGGCAGCACGGCCACGCCCAGCGGGTGCTGCAGGCGCGCCTGCTGCGCATCGCCATCGCGGAAGCCGAAGTCGAACAGGCCGGTGCCCACCGCGGTGTTCACTCTCTTGGCCTTGCCTTCTTCAACCTCGATCCAGCGCAGGGCGCTGGTTTCCGAGTCGGCGATCCACACGTTTTCGCCATCCAGTGCCAGGCCCGAGGACTGGGCGAACCAGGCCTCATCCGGCGCGCCATCGGTTAGGCCTTCCAGCCCGGTGCCGGCGAAGACCGACACGGCGCCGGTGCGCGGATCGAAGGCGAAGATCTGGTGGGTTCCGGCCATCGCGACGATGACCTGCCCCGATGGGTGGTAGAGCACATCCCATGGGGACGAGAGCGAAATATTCAGCGCATCGGTGCCCAGCTCGGTGGGCTGGACTTCTTGGCGGGCGTTCTCCGAATCCAGCAGGCGCTGCACTCCGTTGCCGGCCAGGGTGCCCACGGCGCCGGTGGCCAGGTTCACCGAGCGCAGGCGGTGGTTGACGGTGTCGGCGACGATCACGTCGTAGCCGACTTCGGCGGCCAGTTCCGCCGGCAAGGCGGCCAGCCCCTGCAGTTCGTTGAACTGCGCGGTGGCAGCGTCCCCGTCGGCATAGCCCTTGACCCCGGCGCCGATGGTGCGCACCACGGTGGACAGGTCGCCGGCCAGTTCGACCAGGCGGTGGTGGCCCGAATCGCCCACCAGGAAGTTGCCGTTGGCCAGGGCGATCGCCTTGCCCGGGAAGCGCAGGTCGCCCTCGCGGGCTGCCGGTGCCACGTACGGACCGTTGCCGCGGTGCAGCGTGCCCTTGGCTTCGTGCTCGGCTACCAGTTCCTCGACCAGCGAGCCCAGGCCCTGGGCGTGGCCCTCGCCGGACAGATGCGCGACGATGTAGCCTTCGGGATCCAATACCACCAGGGTAGGCCAGGCGCGGGCACCGTAGGCCTGCCAGGTGACCAATTCCGGGTCGTCGAGCACCGGGTGGTGGATTTCGTAGCGCTCCACGGCGGCGGCCAGCGCATCCGGATCCGCTTCGTGCTCGAACTTCGGGGAGTGCACGCCGACGGTGACCAGCACGTCCTTGTACTGCTCCTCCAGCGGGCGCAGCTCGTCGAGCACGTGCAGGCAGTTGATGCAGCAGAAGGTCCAGAAGTCCAGGAGCACGATCTTGCCGCGCAATGCGTCCAGATCCAGTTGCTTGCCGCCGGTATTCAGCCAGTTGCGGCCCAGCAGTTCGCTGGCGCGCACCTTGTAATTGGCGCGGACGGATTCGGAAGTGCTCATGGTGATCCTTTCGCTGTCGCCGCGGCTGCGGCAATTCGAACCTCAATTATCTGCCACCGCGGCCCGCTGGGGCTAACGGTGTTAAGCAACATTGAGAAAAGTGTGAAACTCGCTCACGGTCTGCTGGTGTAACCGCAGGCCCACGCCTTCTATTCCCTGCCGGGGCGGCGAGCTAGGGCAGCTGCGCGAGCACGGTGTCCATGATGCCGGTGGCCACCTGGTTGAAGGCGGCATCCTGCAGCGAGGTCGCCGAGAGGAAGGAGACCATCACCGCATACTCCCCGGTGCTCTTGATCAGCACCAGCGAATCCTGCGCATACTGCCCATCACGGCTGTAGTACAGGGCCGAATCGGCATCCTGCACGCCCGGATCGGAGAATGCCAGGGTCTCGCGGTAGTCCAGCCCGTTGAGCTTCACGCTCTTGCATTCCTCCAGGATGGTGGCCACGTTCGCATTGTGCACCGCCACCTTCGCCGCCCCGTCGCCGAGCTTGGCCACCTCCACCGACCCGGTGATCGACTGGTTCTCGTTGGTGAAGTCGGTGCGCGCCGCCTCGGTGCCCAGCTGCACCGGCGACCAGTTCAAGTCCTCGATCGGAGCCGAGCATTGGGACGGCAGGACCACCAGGTCCTTGAGCGTATCGGTGGGCGGCGTGGCCAGGGATTCGAGGTCCTCGCCCTGGATCTTGGCGCTGGAGGGGAAGCCGAGCTCGGCGGCCATCACTGCGCCGGCCGTGGTGGCCACCTGCGCGGTGGTCATTTCTTCCGGCTGGGCAGGCTCTTGCGGCTCTTGCGATGCGCTGGGCGTCGCGGTGCCCTGCACGGCGATCTTGTGCGTTTCGTCCTGCGGCATTTCGGATTGCGCGGAGCAGGCGCTTGCGGCCAGCAGCGCGCACACCGCCAGGGAGGCGGCGAGGATTTTCTTGGTGCTAGGCACGTGGGTCCCTTCGGTCGGCTTGCTTGAAGCGGGCGAACATTTCGTTGTAGGCAGCCAGCTCGGCGTCGTTGTCGCGCTCGGCCTGGCGGTCGTAGCGCTTGGTGTCCTTCTTGTCCTGGCGCAGCCACGAGATGACCACGAAAATGGCCAGGACCAGGGTCGGCACTTCGCCGATCGCCCACATCGCCCCGGCACCCACCACCTGGTCTTCCAGTGCGGTGCCGCCCCAGGTGCGGCCCATGTTCCCGAAGTAGTCCGGGGCCAGCAGGGTTTCGGTGCTCATCAGCGCCACCCCGAAGAAAGCGTGGAAGGCGACGGTGGCCAGCAGCACCACCAGGCGCATCGGGTACGGGTAGCGCTTGGGGACCGGGTCGGCGTCCACCAGCGACAGCGCGAACAGGTATCCGGTGAGCAGGAAGTGCAGGTTCATCAGCTCGTGGCCCGCGTGGTAGCGCATGGCCGGTTCCAGCAACGGGGTGAAGTAGAAGACGACGATCGAGCCGGCGAAGTTCACCGCGGCGAAAATCGGGTGGGTGATGACCTTCGAGTAGCGCGAGTGCACCAGGTAGAGGATCCATTCGCGCGGGCCGCGGGTGCCGTCGACGCGCGATCCCAGCACCTTGAGCAGCAGCGTGACCGGGGTGCCCAGGACCAGGAAGATCGGCACGATCATGGTCAGCGACATGTGATCGACCATGTGGGTGGAGAACTGGATCTTGCCGTACACGGCCACCGCGCCGCTGGTCACGTAGAACAGCGCGAAAAGGCCCACGATCCAGCTGGCCAGGCGCAGCACGCTGGGCTTGTCGCCGCGGCGGGCCAGCTTGATGAAGGCCCACAGGTACACGGCCAGGCCGAACAGGCACACGGCCACCCAGATCCAGTCCATGCGCCAGGTGGTGAACCACGCGGCGGTATCCGGGGCCGGCGGCAGGTCGTAGCCGGTGAGCAGGCGGGCCGGGGTCGCTTGCACCGGAGGCTCATCGGAAGTCGGCGGAGCGGTGCGCGCCAGCACGGTGGCCACCGACATCACCGCAGCCATCAGGATGACCTCGCCGGCCACGACCTGCCAGGCCGCGCGCAGCGCCGTGAACTTGCCCTCCAGCAGCCGCGGGATCACCATGCGCCGATGCCACAGGCCCAGTGCGCCCAGCCCCAGGGTGATCAGGATCTTCACGATCACCAGGATGCCGTACGGGGTCAGCCACTGGTCCCAGCCGGTAATGCGGATCACCGCCGAAGCCAGGCCCGAGCCGATCATCAGGAACACCGCGAAGGTGGCCAGCGCGGAATAGCGCTTGAGCACCACCCCGGCCAGCACCTGCCCGCGTTTGCGTCCCGGCGCTTCGCCGGCCAGCGTCGGAGCGAGCAGGGCCAGCACCATGATGCCGCCAAACCAGAGCACCACGGCCAGCAGGTGCAGGCCGATGGAGTTCACCGCGGCGAAGTGGTCGTCTCCCCCGGCCGCGTGGCCGATGAAGGCCAGCGGCAGGATGCCGAACAGCGAGAAGAATGCGCTGAGCCCCACCGTGGTCCTGGAGCGCGCGGCCAGGGCCAGCGAACTGGTGATCGCTGCGATCACCACCATCCAGGCCCAGGCCCGCCCGCTGGTGATCGACAGGATGTAGTCCAGGATCGCGGCCGAATACTGCGGATCCAGGCTCATCGGGATGCCGGCCAAATCCCAGAAGGTCAGCAGCATGACGGTGGCCGCGGACAGGGTCCACACCACCGCGGCCCCGGCGGCGATATTCATCGTGCGGGCGAACGCCGGATGGGCCTGGCCTTCGGCATCGCCGGTCACCTTGGCGGCCCGCGGGATGATCGCCGCACCGAAAACCAGCGCGGCGATGCTCAGCGACATCGAGGCATGGTGGATGGCCCGGGAGATGGGCAGCGACCAGCGCACGAAAGCCCCGGGATCGGCCAAATCCGCCGGCCGGGCGATCCCGGTGAACAACACCGCCGCCAGGAAGGCCACCGCCGCAGCGAGGATTCCGGGCAGGATGAAGCGGGTGACTGAAACCGTGCGCTGTGCTGTATCCATAACCTTCTCATCATCTCATTTTTCGCCCGGCCGGTCACCGCGCGGCAGCCCGCTTTGGGCGCATCTCACACCTGGCCCAGCAACGCCTCCCCCAGGTAGCCGCCTTCGCGCACCCCGGGAAGGATCGCGTACAGGCCCGATCCCACCGGCTTCAGCCAGGTGTTCAGCGCATCTGCGGCCGCCAGCCGGTGCTGCACCGGGATGAAGCTGGTGGCCGGGTCGCGCTGGTAGCTGGCGAACAGCAACCCGGAAGCCGCTCCGTCGAAGTTGTAGCCCCGCCGGTGCATGGTCTCATCCGCGCTGGCCGGCTTGGCCAGCGCCACGTGGGCGTTGGCCGCGATCGCCGGCAGCCCCAGCTCATTGGCCGCGGCCAGGTCCACCGGATCATCCACGCTGGCGCCCGACAGCGGCGCGCCGTCGGACTGCCGGCGGCCCAGTGCATGGTCCCGTCCGGCGCCGTCCACCTCGTCCCAGCCGTCCAGGTCCATCTCGAACCTGCGCAGCGCCAAGGTGGTCCCGTTCTCGATCCAGCCCGGCTGGCCGAACACCGCGCTCTCGCGCAGTTCTCCGCCGGGGTTGTTGATCCCGTCGAGCTGGCCGAACAGGTTGCGGAACCCGCGCCCGCCGGGGTTGATGAACCCGGTCTGGGCGAAGCGCCTGGCGCCCAGCCCGCGCAGGTTCTTGGACACCGCCCGCACCGCATGGTGCAGCACGGTCTGGTCCTGCGCGCAGAACTGGATCAGCAGATCGCACTGCCCGTACTGCTCATCGAGCTGGTCCCCGGCGAAGCGCGGCAGCGTGCCGATCTGCCCGCGCCCGGCCACATCCAGCAGGCTCTGGCCCAGCCCCACGGTCAGCGTCAGCTCGCATCCGGGCTGCGCCATTTCCGGTTCGGTGTCGGCCAGCACCCCGCGGCCACTGGCCAGCCGGGCCGCATCATCGTTGATCATCTGCAGCACCGCGCGCAGCTGCTCCTTCTTGGAGCCCTCGCGCCAGTGCAGATCCCACCCGGCGAAGACCGCGTGGGCCTGCTGGCCGTCGAGGATCCCCGACTGGTACTTCCCGTAGAACGGGCGGTACCCCTGCGGGTTGGCGGTGGCCGCTGGGGCTGGAGCGCTCAGCTTTCCGGTGCCGAACCCGGTGAGCATTCCGCCCAGCGCGGCGGCCGCGGTGGTGCCCAGCAGCAGCCGGCGGTCGACGCTAGTGCCCGGCATGCGCATCCCCGGCATGCTCGTCGTAGCTTTCGTTGGCCCCGTCGAAGTTGCGGATCGGGAAGTCCACCTCGGTGCTCGACCCGTCGGCGAATTCCAGCTTCAGCCTCGCCGTCTGGGCCGCCACCAGCGGTTCCTGCAGGTCCATGAACATCAGGTGGTGGCCGCCCGGTGCCAGCACCGCGTCCTTGCCGGGTTCGATCACCAGATCCCCTTCGAGCTGCGCCATCGTCATCCCGTCGCCGGTGCCGCGCATTTCGTGGATCTGGATCTGATCGCCCTGGGCATTGCTGATCTTGCGCAGCGCAATCGGGGTGCCAGAATTATTGTGCAGGATGCCGAAGGCCGCGCTCATGCCCGACTCGGCGGCCTTGGCCCAGGTTTCGCTGGTGGCCAGCGCTTCGGCTTGCCCGGCGGTTTTCTGTTCGGCCGGTGCGGGCTGCTGCCCGTCGGCGCTCTGTGCGCAGCCGGTGAGCAGCAGTCCAAGGCCCAGGGCCAGTGCAGTGGTTTTGCGGAAATTCATGTTCTCAAGCTTTCGGGTTCGGTGTGCAGGCGCGCCAAAGGCAGCGGTGGCCTCGGGCGCACCGGAAGGGTGGGGGCTACTTGGACTGGCGCATGAACTTGGCCAGCACGCCCAGCGCGCCGCCAAGGATGACCACGCCGATGATGACCCAGACCACCGGGCTCATCGAGCTGCCCAGGTCCTGGACCGGGTTAGCGCCTGGATCCAGGTCGGCGGACCCTGCGGAGTCGCTAGGCGCCGCTGGCGCGCTCGAGCTGACCAGGGTGGGGGCGGCCTGTGGCGCGTCGACGCTGAAGCCGATCTTGTTCTCGATCGGGTGGCCGTCAGACGAGACCACGCGGTAGGCCAGCTGGTACTCGCCGTTGCCCAGCTCCTTGGCCGGGGTGACGGTGACCTTGGTGCCCTTGGTCTTGGCCTCGGTGTCGATCTTTTCCCCATCGAGGGTCAGCGAGACCACCGTGGAGTCCACGCCGGATAGGCTCTGGAGCACGCCGGAGAATTCGAGGGTGATGTCCTCGGGCACTTCCTGGATGGTGGCCCCGGCCTCCGGGGTGGAGCCGATCAACTGGTCGTGCGCGTTGGCGGCACCGATCGAGCCGGCGAAAGCCAGCAAGGAGAATGCCAGTACTGCGACTAGTCGGGTGATGTTCTTGGTTACTACGCTCATGATGTTCCTTCCAAGCCCCTTGCGGGGCGCTTCGATTCTTTACTCAGGCAGCAAGAATGAAGCAGGGCGGACCGCGGCGCTCCGGCAGTCTTCCCAATTGCGCCAGCTTGAGTTGGAAACGCAAGGGGAAGTAGGCACGAAGCGGCCGGGCAGCAGGTACCTGCACGCGAATGCGCGAGAGGATCCGCCGGGCCGTTGAAAGGGTGAGCCAGCCGGCCATGGCCTTGAGCAGGCGTTCACCGCCGTAGAGCACCAGTACGCTGGCGATCGCGGCCAGCACGTGGGCGTAGAGCATCGATTCGGTATGCACGTTGGCGTACTGCGCGGTGATGTCCTGCGCCAGCGCTGGATTGCGCCCCGCATGGTGCGCGTGTTCCAGTCCGGAAAGATCGCCGCCCTGGTGGCTCATCACCGACAAGCTCAGGTGGTAGAGTCCCTGGCTGAGCAGCACGACCAGGCTGGTCGCCCACAGGGAGAACTTCCGGCCCACCAGCACGACGCCGATAGCCGCAGAGACGCAGGTAATGAGCACCATTGCCACCACCGATAGCGCTGTAGGCGCACTGTGGGCGTGCGCGGCAAAGGCTGTCCAGGTGCACACGCTTGCCGCCAACCAGCCGCGGATAACGCGGGTTGCGGGTTTCTGTGACACGATGGGCAGCCATTCTTCGCGGAGTTCTACGATCGAAGCTGATTCTACGCGAAGTAGAAGAGCGCCTCAAACGGTGCTCCGATAAAGCAGAAGGCCCGACCCTGCCTCCTGGATTTCTCCGGAGCGGGTCGGGCCTTGCGCAAAGCTCTAGCGGAAGCTTACTTCTTGGCTACAGCAGCCTTCAGCTTCGACCCAGCGGTCAGCTTGACCGAGTGGCCAGCAGGAATCTGGATTGCTTCACCGGTCTGTGGGTTGCGGCCGGTGCGAGCTGCACGATCGGTGCGCTCTACAGCCAACCAACCTGGGATCGACACCTTCTCACCCTTGGAAATCTGGTCGACGAAAACCTCGAAGACTGCATCCAGAACACCATTAACGGCAACCTGGGAGTTTTCGGTCTTCGCTGCAACAGCAGCAACAAGTTCGCTACGGTTCATAGCCAATGTATGGTCCTCCTGGACTAGTGATCCAAAGCCCTCTTCCGGGCCCCGAACGCCGCACGGTCGCACGGTCTTACCAGTGAGAACATATCAAACGTTTCGCCCCAGAACTGCGGAAAACAGGCGGAAAACCGGGATTTTTTCAACTAATTGCAGATTTCTTGGCTCAACGGCAGCATTTTTGGGTTCAATGAAGGCTTTTGCAACGTTCCTTAACGCCGCAAGGCCCGCCAATCCGGGAACGGACAGCGGGCCTTGCGCAAAGCTCTAGCGGAAGCTTACTTCTTGGCTACAGCAGCCTTCAGCTTCGACCCAGCGGTCAGCTTGACCGAGTGGCCAGCAGGAATCTGGATTGCTTCACCGGTCTGTGGGTTGCGGCCGGTGCGAGCTGCACGATCGGTGCGCTCTACAGCCAACCAACCTGGGATCGACACCTTCTCACCCTTGGAAATCTGGTCGACGAAAACCTCGAAGACTGCATCCAGAACACCATTAACGGCAACCTGGGAGTTTTCGGTCTTCGCTGCAACAGCAGCAACAAGTTCGCTACGGTTCATAGCCAATGTATGGTCCTCCTGGACTAGTGATCCAAAGCCCTCTTCCGGGCCCCGAACGCCGCACGGTCGCACGGACTTATCAAGAGTTGAACTTACCAGCTGAAAGCGACAAAAAGTGCATCATCTTGCGGATTCTGCTGAATTTTCGCCAAATCAAGGGTGTGAAAGTTCACCCGGGACCTACAGCGCGAACGGATCGAGGCCTTCGTTTGCCTCCACGAAAAGTTCCCAGGCTTTGCTTTGCAGCTCCTTGCCGCGGCTCGCTTTCGCCGGGCTGGCCAGTGCCGTTGGACCCTTCGTGAGGTATTTCGGCCCCAAATAGCTGCCTCGGGGCGCGTCTTCGAGTTCCGGCGCCAATGCCGCTTCGACCAATGCCACCGCACCTTCATGTTTGCCCTGCGCGAAACTGGGCTGCAATTGGCCAATCAGCCGCTTGGCAAAGTCCGGTTCGTTGATGTTGGGCACCTGCGGGGTCAGCCCGGAAAGCGAATACCCCGGGTGGATGGCCAGCGCGCGAGCCGGCAGTTCCAGCTGGCGCAGCCGGTGGTCCAGGGCCAAGGTGAAGGCTTGCACTGCCGCCTTGGACTGCGCATAGGCACGGTATGGATGGTAGTCGCGGGTCAAGGCCAGGTTTTGCGGATCGGTAGCCAGCATCCGGGTGGACATCGATCCCAGCCCGATGAACCGCAGCGGCTGGGCGAAGCGTTCGGCCAGCTCGCCGACTAGCCGCGCATGCCCGATGAAATTCGTGCTCATGGTCAGCTCATGGCCCAGCAGGCCCTCGACGCGGCTCTGCGGCGCCCGGATGACCCCTGCATTGGCGATCAGCGCATCCAATGGCCGATTGCGCAGTTCAGCTGCCAGTCCCATTGCGGATTCCATGCGCGAGGAGTCGAACTGCATGAATTCCACGCTAGCCGCCGGTACGCGCAGCCGGATCTGCTCCATGGCATGCTCCGCACGGCTCTGGTTGCGGCAGGCCAGGATGACTTTCGCACCGGCTCGCGCCAAGCCGAGGCTCGCGAAGAAGCCAAGGCCGCTATTCGCGCCGGTCACCACAACGGTCTTGCCTTGGCCCAGCGGCGCCCACCGCTGCCGGTTCGCGTAGATGTCAGTTGCGGGTCTCGGATAGCGCGTCGCTGGCTTCATGGAATACACGCTACTACAGGGATAATGCTCGATTGCGGGTGGGACATGGCCGCTAATAGCGATCTCCAGCCACCCCGCAGCCGCTTGCTGGGCACTGAATCCTTGGCGAAGCGCCCGAACCCGAAGGGAATGATTTTATCTTCCCAGCTCCCCCATCAATTGCTTCGGAAAGTCCCAGTGCCGTTGCCGGGCTCAGGCACACGGTGGGATCATTGGAAGATGGAGCACAGCGAGGATGCCGCACTGAATGCGGCCCGGTACAAGATGAAGCAGGACAGCGAGCCGTTGCCGGTGGACGAGTATGCGCAGGCCACCGGGATGGCTCCCGTCGAGAAGCAGAAGACTCCGCTGCAGCTGCATGCCGAGGACGAGGCATGGGAAGTGGCCAACTCCGTGCTCGATGAGGCTTTCGCCCGCGGGGACTTCGACAATCTTGCCCTCTCGGGCCAGAAGATCGACCATATCACCAGCAATGACGATCCCGACTGGTGGCTGAAGTCCATGATGCGCCGCGAGCAGCTTACCGGGCTGGGCCCACCAGCGCTGACCTTGCGGGTGGAAGATGAGCAGATGGAGCAGACCTTGGACCGCTTGCCCTCCGAGCGGGCCGTGCGTGAGCATATCGAGGATTTCAATGCCCGCATTATCGAGGCGCGGCGGCAGCTGCTTGGCGGCCCGCCGGTGATCACCGCATTGCGCGATTCCACCGCAGAGGTGCTTGGTTGGCAGGAACGCCGGGCGGCAGAACCTGCACCGGTGGCAGAGAAGGCACCGGTGAAACGCCGGTGGTGGCGGCGTTAAAAGGCGAAGCCGCCTTCCCGAAAGGGAAGGCGGCTTGCTAAGTCAAAAGACTTGCAGGTCTTACCAGGAAGACTTGGTGATGCCCGGAAGCTCACCACGGTGCGCCATGTCGCGGAAGCGAACACGGGAGATACCGAACTTCTGGAAGGTGCCGCGTGGGCGACCGTCGATTGCGTCGCGGTTGCGAACGCGAATCGGGGAAGCATCGCGTGGAAGCTTCTGCAGGCCTACGCGTGCAGCTTCGCGAGCTTCGTCGGTTGCGTTTGGATCAACCAGGGTCTTCTTCAATTCGAGACGCTTTGCAGCGTAACGCTCGACAATGACCTTGCGCTGTTCGTTCTTTGCGATCTTGGACTTCTTGGCCATGTCTTAGCGCTCCTCTCGGAATTCAACGTGCTTACGGACGACTGGGTCGTACTTCTTCATGACCATGCGGTCAGGGTTGTTACGACGGTTCTTACGGGTTACGTAAGTGAAACCGGTTCCAGCGGTGGACTTCAGCTTGATGATCGGACGTACGTCCTTATCCTTCTTTGCCATTTTTAGAGCTTCACACCCTTCGCAATCAGGTCAGCAATTACAGCGTCGATACCGCGAGCATCGATGACCTTGATGCCCTTGACCGACAGGGTCAGGGTCACCTTACGGCGCAGGGAAGGCACGTAGTAGGTCTTCTTCTGGATGTTCGGATCGAAACGACGCTTGTTGCGACGGTGCGAGTGGGAGATGCTATGTCCGAAGGCCGGAGTAGTACCGGTTACCTGGCAAACAGCTGCCATGATCACTCCTCAGTTAGTTAGTAGTAAAATTCGGCGGTACTCGCGCACAGTGCCCATACCAAAATATCGACACCGCTTCTGCGTTATGAGTCCCGCCAACCAGTGAAACACCGTTAATACTGCACACTAGGAAGGTAACCAGGCTGGGTGAGAACCAACCGAAGAGCCTTAAAGTATGTAAGTCGGTGAACTTCGCAACCGGTCGAGCAATTTCCCCGTACTCAGTCGGCCACGATATTCGGTATTACGGGCAACGCGCAGTTGTTCTGCTGTTAGACGGCATAACAACACACGCGATTAACGCCTGATTAGCTTATCGAGAATTCCTCAGTGTTCCAAATCGAGGTTTTCCGAATTCAGGATCCAATGATCCGCATCAAGCGAAGTTGTAATTTTGCGTGCGATCCGCGTGAGATCGTTAACGTCCTTGTCATCAAGGGTATCGAAGAGAAGTCCGCGCACCGAGGCAACGTGGTGAGGCGCCATCTGCTGCACGGCTTCCCATCCGGCCTGCGTTAATGAGGCGATTTTCACACGGGCATCTTCTGCGGACTGCTCGCGGGTAACCCAGCCGCGCTTCTCCAGCTTCTTGACCACATGCGACAGTCGCGAAAGCGAAGCACTGGTGTGCGAAGCCAGCGTCGTCATGGTCAGCTGATGGTCCTTGGCCTCGGAGAGCATGGCGAGCATGTGGTAGTCGAAAAGCGTGATGCCTTCCAGGCCCTGCAGATCGGAATCCAAGGCCGCCGGAAGCAAAGTCATGACAGCATGCAGTCCAAGCCAGGCGTCGCGTTCAGGCCCGGAGAGCCAAACTGGCTTATCGCTCATGAAGTTTCCAATCGTTCATAGACCTGCACCTACAGGCCAGCAAGGTATCAACCTGTAGACCATATATTGTAAAGCTAAGTATTTACTATATGTCAGATGCCCGCATTTCGGCTCTCTGCCAATATTTCGTTCCGCCAGCCACCCTAATGGCCTTTGGCCGCGGCTGCATCCTGCAGGCAATGGTCCTGCAAATCACCGCAAGAGCAGCAAGCGGCCGGAGGCCTAGCGCCAGTCCAACAACGTGCAGGTCCCAGAGGGTGCAAGGAGCGAGCTGGGTACCGCTCACGCTAGTGACGATCCCTGCTTTTTGACCAGCTGGCAAGCCAAAGGCCCGCGCTGAAGAGCGCGGGCCTTTGGAACCTAGGAATTCTCCAGCTGTTTCTTCTTCCGGTAGCTGATCACCTGTCCGATGACCACCACGAGCAGGGCAAGGATGAACATCGCCGAACCAATGACATTCGCCTGGGCCGGGATGCCGCGGGTAGCTGCCACATAGATGAACTTCGGGAAGGTCTGGAAGGTGCCGGAGTTGAAATTCGTGATGATGAAATCATCAAAACTCATCGCGAAGGACAACAGCGCGGCGGCCACAATGCCTGGCAGCAGCAGCGGGAACGTCACCTTCCAGAAGGCCGCCCGCGGCGAGGCGTAGAGATCGGCGGCCGCTTCTTCCAATCGCGGATCCAGCGAGGAGACACGAGCCCTGACGGTGACGATCACGAAGGACATGCAGAACACAATGTGGGCGATCACGATGGTGGCGTAGCCCAGTTCCCAACCGAGGTTCAGGAACTGTGCCAGCAGAGAAGCGCCGAGCACGACCTCCGGAGTAGCCAACGGCAAAATGATCAGCACATCGGTGAGCTTGCGGAACCGGAACTTGTAGCGGACCAGGCCGATGGCGATCAGCGTGCCCAAGGCGGTGGCGGCAATCGTGGCCACCGTGCCGACCTGCAGCGAGTGCGCCAGCGATTCGCAGACCGCCGGAGCGCCGCAGGGGTTCTGCCAGTTCTCCAGGGTGAAGCCGCGCCAGTCCAGGTTGGTGCGGCCGGCATCGTTGAAGGAGAACACGAAGATGTACGCGATCGGGACCAGGAGGTAGATGAAAGCCAGCCCGCCGACAGCGGGGATGAACCAGCGTCCGATTTTCTGCTTCATGCTACATCAGCTCCTTGGTCCCGAAGCGGCGGATATAGATCGTGACCAGGATCAGGATCGAGACCATCAGCACGAAGCTCAACGCCGAGGCGCCCGGGTAATCGATGACCTTGAAGAATCTGGAATCGATGATCTGGCCGATCATCGTAGTATTGCGGTTATTGCCCAGCAGGGCCGCGTTCACGTAGTCGCCGGCGGCCGGGATGAACGTCAGCAGGGTGCCGGCGAAGACGCCCGGGGCGCTCATCGGCAGCGTCACCTTGAAGAAGGAGGTCACCGGGCTGGCATACAGATCCCCCGAGGCCTCGAGCAGGCGGGTGTCCAGCCGGCCCAGGTTAGCGTAGATCGGCAGCACCATGAACGGCAGGAAGTTATAGGTCAGGCCCGCGACGACCGCGAACGGCGTGGCAGTCAGGTGCCCGTCGGCTGGCAGGATCGCCAGGAATTTCAGCGTTTGGGCGATGAACCCCTCATCGGCCAGTATCTGCTTCCAGGCCTGGGTGCGCAGAATGAAGCTGGAGAAGAACGGGGCGATCAGCAGCACCAGCAAGATGCCCTGCAGCAGCGTCTTCTCGCGCAAGCGGACTGCCACCAGGTAGGCCATCGGGAAGCCGATGAGCAAGGCCAGGACGGTGGCGATCAGCGCGAACCCGAAGGAGCGCAGCAGCTCGGGCCAGTAGGCGGCGAGCACCGTGGCGTAGTTGCCGATTTCGAAACCCGGCACGAATTCGCCGATTTCCCCGCCCTCGGGTTTCACGTACAGGCTCATTGCCAGCAGGACTACCACCGGAAGCGCGAAGAACAGGGCGAGCACCAGCATGCCCGGGGCGATCAGGTAGACGCCGGTGCGGCCCTTGCGCCGCTCCGCCCGGATCTCCTCGGGGCTGCGCAGGTCGACGATGCCCTTCTTGGTCATGACCGTCATGGCTGGTCAACTCCGGCATCCTCGTGCTCGGCACCGGCCAGTCCGAAGGAATGCTGCGCTTCCCAGGACAGGTACACGGTGTCGCCTTCGGCAGCAGGCTGCTGGCCGCGATTCTGCGCGAAGGTCCCGAGCGTGCCGATCCCGTCCACCTCGACCAGGTACTCGGTGGTGGTGCCGGTGAAGGACACGTCGACCACGGTGCCGGACAAGCGGTTCTCTCCCGCATAGCCATCGCGCGAGATCGTGATCTTCTCCGGGCGCACCCCGACGACCACCTCCCCTGATGCCTGCACGGCGCGGTCGGCCGGCAGCAAGATGGCTTGGCCGTTGACCATGACGCTGAGCATGCCGGCGTCATTGCCGGTGACCGTGCCGCGCATCAGGTTCGACTTGCCCAGGAAGTTCGCGACGAACGCGGTCTTGGGCAATTCGTAGAGTTCGCGCGGCGGGCCCATCTGCTCGATCCGTCCGCCGTTCATCACGGCGACCACGTCGGCCATGGTCATGGCCTCTTCCTGGTCGTGGGTGACGTGGATGAAGGTCAGGCCGACTTCGGTCTGGATGTTCTTCAGCTCCAGCTGCATTTGGCGGCGCAGCTTCATGTCAAGTGCCCCGAGGGGCTCATCGAGCAGCAGCACCTGCGGGCGATTGACCAGCGCCCGGGCCAGGGCCACGCGCTGCTGCTGCCCGCCGGAGAGCTGGATCGGCTTGCGATTGGCAAGGTGCCCGAGCTCCACCAGGTCCAGCCCGGCCCTGGCTTTCTCCATCGCCTGCTTGTCCTTCTTGCGCTTGAGCCCGAAGGCCACGTTTTCCAGCACGCTCATGTGCGGGAACAGCGCATAGGACTGGAACACGGTGTTCACCGGACGCTGGTGGCTGGCCAGCGCGGTCACGTCCTGGCCGCCGATCGAGATGCTGCCCTCACTGGGGGCCTCAAGGCCCGCGATCATGCGCAGGGTGGTCGACTTGCCGCAACCGGAGGGTCCTAGCAGGGCGAAGAAGGTGCCCGAAGGGACCACCAAATCCAGGTCCTTGACCGCCACGAAGCTGGAAAAGCGCTTGGTGATGCCCGAGAGGTGCAGATCCGCGCCGGTGGCAGTGGTTTCGGTACGCGTTGCCAAGGTTGTCATGCCCCTATCACTTCCTGGAACTGGTTGTGGAAATCGGTTTCTGCTGCCGGTACAGCACGTGCGGAGGTTGCCCGGTTGACGACGTCCCTGGCGCGGGCCGGGCCCGAACCGTGGCCCTTGGGCAGGCGCTGGCAGTTGATGGCTCGTTGGCGAGTCATGGTGTTCCCCGCTTTCTAGGCGCCGATTGCACTCTGGAATTCAGAGTTCAACGCGGTCTCTTCATCCGCTTCCAGCGAGCGGAAGACATGTGCCTTTGCCAGATCCTCATCGGTCGGGAAGATCAGCGGGTTGCCGACCAGGTCAGGGTCGATCTTTTCCATTTCTTCCTGGGCGCCGACCACCGGGCAGATGAAGTTCACGTAGGCTGCGACCTGCGCGGCCACGGCCGGGTCGTAGTAGAAGTCCATGAGCTTCTCGGAGTTGGCCTTGCGTGGCGAGGCCACCGGGACCATCAGGTTGTCGCTCCACAGGGTGCCGCCGGCCTCGGGGATCACGAACTCCCACTGGTCATCGTTCTCGAAGTTCATCTGCACGATATCGCCGGACCAGACGATGCCGGCGATCGCATCGCCCGAGACGAAGTCCTCCTTGTAGGAGTTGCCCTTGACCTGGCGGATCTGGCCATTGCCGATGTTCTCGCGCAGCACGTCGGCAGCGGCGCCGAATTCGCTTTCGCCCCATTGGCCGGCGATGTCCACGCCGTTGTGCAGCATCAGCAGGCCGATGGTGTCGCGCATTTCATCGAGCACGGTGATACGGCCCTTGAGCTTTGGATCCCAGAGGTCCTCGACGGATTTCAGGCCCTTGGGGAATGCCTTCTTATTCCAGGCGATGCCGGCGTAGCCGGACTGCCAGGTCAGCGAGTGCTTGCGTCCCGGGTCGAAGTCCACGTCCTTCAGGTTGGGCAGCAGGTTGGCCGAGTTGGGGATGTTCGCCAGGTCCAGCTCCTGGGCGTAGCCCTGGCGGATCATGCGGCCGGCCATCCAGTCGGTCATCGTGATGACGTCCTGGCCGATGTCCTGGCCTGCCTTGAGCTGGCCCTGCACCTTGCCGTAGTAGGTGTCGTTGCCGTCGATATCCTCGCGGTAGTTCACCTTGATGCCGGTCTGCTTGGTGAACGCATCCAGTGTCGGGTAGGTCTTCTTCTCGTCGTCGTAATCCAGGTACAAGGTCCAGTTGGCCCAGTTCACGGTGGGGTCGTTTGCGGAAATGTCCTCGATCGACGGTGCGGCTTTGGTGCTGCTTCCTCCGGTGCCGCAGGCTGCGAGCAGACCGGTCAGGCCCAATGCGCCGGCCGCGGAAAGCACGCCGCGGCGGGAGTAGCTGCGCTGGCTCATGGCCTGGACCAGTGCGCGGACTTGGGGGTCTTGCGGAAGTCGGCGTTGCGAGTGCGACATGGCTGGAATCCTAACGACGAATGTGATCGGCCACACATGAAAGTGTTGTCGTTCATCCTGCCAGCAATGCACAAGTCCAACAAGACCCGAACGCAAGTTTCCTTGTAAAAATTACGTTATGAAAACTGAAAACTTTCAAAAATACCCCTTTCGCAACTGAATCAGTGACGGTAGGGTCTGTGGAAAGTCCCTTAGACCTAGGAGGTCGATATGACGCTGCCCTCGCATACGGCACAGGCCATTGATGAAATTTCCAAGGAGATCATCGAGCAGCTGCAGGAAGATGGCCGGCGCTCCTATGCCGCCATCGGCAAGGCAGTGGGCCTGAGCGAAGCGGCTGTGCGCCAGCGCGTGCAGAAGCTGGTCGAGAGCCGCGTCGTGCAAATCGTCGCAGTCACCAACCCGCTGGAATTGGGATTCACCCGCCAGGCCATGATCGGCGTCGTCGCCGCCAGCGACATCAGCGGCACCGCCGACCGGATCGCCGAACTTCCGGAAGTCGACTACTGCGTGGTCACCGCCGGCAGCTCGGACATCCTCGCGGAGGTCATCTGCTCGAACGATGAGGACCTGCTGCGCGTGATCGGAACGATCCGCGGGCTCGAAGGCGTGGTCAGCACCAATACGTACACCTACCTTTCACTCAAAAAACAGGAATACAACTGGGGAACACGATGAACACACCACGTGGTACCGATCGCCAGCAAGCCGCTCGCGATCACCTTTGGATGCACATGGCCCGGCACTCCGGAATTTCCAACGGCGCGCACGTTCCGATCATCTCGCGCGGCGAGGGGCACAAAATCTACGACGATGCCGGGCGCGAATACATCGACGGCTTGGCCGGGCTGTTCGTGGTCAACGCGGGGCACGGGCGCGCCGAATTGGCCGAAGCCATGGCCAAGCAGGCCGAGAAGCTGGCCTTCATGCCGCTGTGGTCCTACGCCCACGAACCGGCGATCGACCTGGCTGAGCGCCTGGCCAGCTATGCACCGGGCGACTTGAACCGCGTCTTCTTCACCACCGGCGGCGGCGAGGCGGTCGAATCCGCCTTCAAGCTGGCCAAGCAGCATTTCAAGATGAAGGGCAAGCCGGGCAAAACCAAGGTCATTTCGCGCGCCCTGGCCTACCACGGCACCCCTCAGGGAGCCTTGGCCATCACCTCGCTGCCGGATATGAAGACCCCGTTCGAGCCCTTGGTCCCCGGCACCTTCCGCGTGCCGAACACCAACTTCTACCGCGCACCGCAGATGTTCGCGGACAACGAGAAGGACTTCGGGCTGTGGGCCGCGGAGCGCATCCGCGAAGCCATCGAATTCGAAGGCGCCGACACCGTGGCGGCGGTCTTCCTGGAACCGGTGCAGAACTCCGGCGGCTGCTTCCCGCCACCACCGGGGTACTTCGACCGGGTCCGCGAGATCTGTGACGAATACGATGTGCTGCTGGTTTCCGACGAAACCATCTGCGCGTTCGGCCGCATCGGCTCGATGTTCGCCTGCAACGACTTCGGCTACGTCCCGGACATCATCACCTCGGCAAAGGCGCTGACCAGTGGCTATGTCCCGCTGGGCGTGATGGTCGTTTCCGACAAGCTGTTCGAGCCTTTCACCAAGGGCGATACCACCTTCTACCACGGCTACACCTTTGGCGGGCATCCGGTGGCAGCCGCGGTGGCGATGGCGAACCTGGACATCTTCGAGCGGGAAGGATTGAACGAGAACGTCAAGAACAATGCCGACGCGTTCAAATCCACGCTGTCCAAGCTCACCGATCTGGACATCGTTGGCGATGTGCGCGGCGCCGGCTACTTCTACGGGATCGAGCTGGTCAAGGACAAGGCGACCAAGGAGACCTTCAGCGACGCGGAGTCCGAACGCCTGCTGCGCGGGTACCTCTCCCCGGCCCTGTGGGAGGCGGGACTGTATTGCCGCGCCGACGATCGCGGCGACCCGGTCATCCAGCTGGCTCCGCCCATCACGATCGGGCAGCCGGAGTTCGACCAGATCGAATCCATCCTTCGCACCGTGCTGAAGGAAGCGGCCAGCAAGATCTAGCGCCACGAAGGCTCGCAGGCATCGCCTGCGAGCCTTTTCGCAAGTCAGAGCGTGTTACTTCACGAAGCTGCACGCAATTGGTGCTTTGTGGCATAGGCCACTAGTCTGAGGTCATTAGACGATCAAGATCGCCTTTTGGAAGATTGCAGGAACCTCATGACTTTGGAACCGACCAGAATCAGGTTGGCACGCGAACGTGCAGCGCTGAGCCGGTCCGCCTTGGCCGCCTCGCTGGGTATTTGCGAGCGCGAACTCGCCCATGCTCCCGAGGATCTTTCCCTTGCGCTGGCCGATGCGCTGGGCTGCGCGCCGCAGTTCTTCCGGCTTCCCGCGGCCCAGGGCATCGACACCGAACGGATTTTCTTCCGCTCCCCGCGCCGCACCAGCACCGCGCAAAAAGTCGCCGCAGCCGCGCTGGGCCGCAACGGCGTAGAACTCTACAACCTGATCACGCGGAACTTCCGGCTCCCGCACACCGGGATCCCCGAGCTGTGCGGCTTCACCCCGGAAGATGCCGCCGCGCATCTGCGCACCGAATGGGATCTGGGATGCGGCGCGCTGCCCGATCTGCTGCATCTGCTCGAAGCCCGCGGGGTGCGGGTGCTGAGCCTGCCGGCCTCGCTCGAAGCGGTCAAGACCTTCAGCTTCTGGGAAGACGAGCAGGCCTTCATCTTCCTGGCCGCCGGCAGCCGCAATGCACAGCGCCTGGCGATGGCCCACGAGCTGGGGCATCTGCTGATGCACTCCTCGCTGGGCGAGAACCGCGAGCAGGTGGCCGCCGCGGAACGCGAAGCCGACGAATTCGCGGCACGCTTGCTCCTGCCCTCCCTGTCCCTGCAGGTGCGGGTCTCCGATTCCCTGCAGATCCCGCAGCTGCTGGCACTCGAAGAGCAGTTCGGTGCACCGGCCCAGGTGATCCTCGCGCATTCGCGTGCCCGCGGCTTGCTGGGCGAAGGCGCCTACCAGTGGTTGTCCCAGGAGCTGGCGCTGGAACCGGCCCAGGAGCACCAGCAGCTGGTCTCCCGGGTCTTCTCCCTGGTCTTCCCCTCCCTGCAGCGCGACCATCGGGCCAGCACCGCACGGATCGCCCGCGAATTAGGGCAAACCGCATCGCAGATCCATGAGCTGACCTTCGGGCAGGCGTTCGTGCTGCTCGAAGGAGAGAACCTGCACGACGCCGGCCAGGCGATCCGCGGCCACCTGCACGCGCTCTAGCAACCCCGGGGTTTGGCAGCTACGCTGGTGCCACCAGGCGATGGCGCCGCGGCCGATCGCCGAGCCAAAGGGGATCGCCATGCAAATCAACGCCGACAAATCCAGGCAAGTCGCCGAGGAGTCCCGCGAGCAGTTCGACCGGCCCAGCTTCGCCAAGGGCCTGTACATGGGGGCCGTGGACTTCTCCCTGATCGAACCATTGCCCAGCGCCCTGCATCCAGAACGCGGACAGGAATTCCTGCCGCAACTCGAAGCGGTCCTCGATGGCATCGACCCGGAGCGCATCGAAACCGAGGCGCGCATCCCCGGCGAATATATTGCCCAGCTGCGCCGCATCGGCGCCTTCGGCATGAAGATCCCGATTGAATACGGCGGACTGGGGCTGAGCCTGCTGGACTACGGCCGGGCGCTGATGCGCGTCGGCGTGGTTTCCCCGGCCATCGGCGCGCTGCTCTCGGCCCACCAGTCCATCGGCGTCCCCGAACCGGTGAAGTCCTTCGGCACCGAGGAGCAAAAACGCGAATACCTGCCGCGCTGCGCGGCAGGAGCCATCAGCGCCTTCCTGCTCACCGAGAACGATGTCGGTTCCGACCCTGCACGGTTGGGCACCGAAGCCCGGCTCAGTCACGACGGCAGCCACTACATCCTGGATGGCGCGAAGCTGTGGACCACCAACGGGGTGGTCGCCGAGCTGCTCGTGGTGATGGCCGCGGTGCAGCCGCATGAGGCCCTCGGCCAAGAGCCTGCAGGTCGCGGCGGAATCACCGCCTTCATCGTCGAGGCCGATACCGCGGGCATCACCGTCGAGAACCGCAACCAGTTCATGGGCCTGCGCGGAATCGAGAACGGGGTGACCCGGTTCCGCTCGGTGCGCGTGCCGGCGGCCAACCGCCTGGGCAAGGAAGGCTCGGGGCTGAAGATCGCGCTGAGCACCCTGAACACCGGGCGCTTGTCCATCCCGGCCATGTGCGCCGGGGCCGGCAAATGGTCCACGAAGATCGCCCGTGAATGGTCCGCGGCCCGCGTGCAGTGGGGCCACCCGGTCGGCAAGCACCAAGCCGTCGCCGGCAAGCTCGCCTGCATCGCGGCCAGCAGCTATGCGCTGGAAGCGGTGTTCGAGGTGTCCGCCCGGCTGGCCGATGCCGGCATGAAGGATATTCGCATCGAGGCGGCACTGGCCAAGCTCTGGGCTTCGGAGACCGCCTGCACGATCGCCGATGAGCTGCTGCAGATCCGCGGCGGGCGCGGATTCGAGACCGCGCAGTCGCAGGCAGCGCGCGGCGAGCGGGCGGTGCCGGTCGAACAGATGCTGCGCGACCTGCGGATCAACCGCATCTTCGAAGGCTCCACCGAAATCATGCACCTGCTGATTGCCCGCGAGGCCGTGGATGCGCACCTGCAGGCGGCCGGGGACCTGGCGCGCGCCGGGTCGAGCATCCAGGACAAGGCCCGAGCGGCGGTGGATGCCTCGGGGTTCTATGCCCGGTGGCTGCCCAAACTTGCGATGGGCGCAGGCTCGCTTCCGAACTCCTATGCCGAGCACGGCCCATTGGCCAAGCACCTGCGCTATGTGGAGCGGACCTCGCGGCGGCTGGCACGCCAGACGTTCGCCGGGATGGCGCGCTGGCAGGCCGGCCTGGAAAAGCAGCAGGTCTTCCTGGGCCATATCGTGGATATCGGCGCGGAGCTGTTCGCCATGTCCGCGGTGATCGCCAAGACCACTGCGCTGCCGCAGTCCCCGGCCGGCCAGCGCGACTCTGCGCAGGATCTTGCCCTGGCCTTCTGCGAACAGGCCGCGCAACGCTGCGAGGAGCATTTCGACAGGCTCTGGAAAAACACCACCCGTACCGATGGACGGATCGCCGCGGACCTGCTGGACGGGAAGTTCCAGTGGCTGGAGGCAGGGGTCCGCGATGTCTCCGAAGGCACCGGAGAGTGGATCGCCCAGTGGTCCGATGGAGTTCGCAAAGACGTGCGGTGGCCCTACCCGGAGGATGCCTAGGGCTCCACGATCTCGATGTCCAGTTCCCCGGCACGCCACTTCGCGGTCATGCGCTCGGCGAGGGCATCGGCCGCCAGGGCTTCCTGCGGGGTCATCCAGTAGGTGTTCACCCGGAGTTTCTGCTGCGGGTCGAGTTCCTTGGACAGCAGGGCCATCGGCCGGCATCCAGGGATCTTCACCGCGTGGAACAACCCGCAATGCCTGCCGATATGGTGGATCGTGCATCCCAAGGCCGCGGACTCGATGTCCGTGTTGCCGCCCTTTTCCCACGCGTCGAGATGATCCAGTTCGCATCGTTCGGCGGGCATGCTGCATCCCGGATACAGGCACCCTCGATAGGCCGCCCGGATGGCGCGGCCCTGCGCCTTGCTATACAGCCGCTGGGTGCGGCCCAGGTCCAGGGGAAGGCTCTGGCCGTTCAGCACCAGCGGATAGATTCCGGCCGTGCACAATGCCGCTCTGGTTTCGCCCGGGGATAGCTGGATCCCGGTGGAAGTGACCGCGAATTCCTTGCCGTCGCGTCTCATCTTCTCGTAATCCAGGATGATGCTCACCTGCGGTACCGCCATCCCGGGTTGCTTCCCTGGCGAACCGCTCTGGTTGCGGTCGGTCATCAGCAAGGCCAGGAATCCTACGAGCCGGCGTCGTTCTGGCCTGAGCTCCTCGAACTGGGTGGCGGCCGGGCCGGCAGGTTCCTCGGGCTCTTCAGGTTCTTCGGGTTCGTCAGGTTCCTCGGGTTCTCCAGGTTCGTCAGGTTTGTCAGGTTCTTCGGGTTCTTCAGGTTCGGCGGATCCCTCGGGTGCCGATCCGGCAGGTTCCCCGTCTTTGGCCCAGTCGGGCATCGATTCCTCGTCATCCCAGCCGCTGTCTTGGGCACCGGTGAACTGCGCCTCGGCGTGCGCCAGGGCTTCGCGGTTCCCGGCCACGGTGGCCGGGTTGTCCAGCGCGTTGAAATACGCTTCGATCATCGCCGCATGGGCGGGCAGGACGCGCAGGACGTATTCGACCAGGCCCTGGCGCATGCCCTTCTTGAAGATCCCGATCCCATCCAGCAGGGCCTGCAACGGGCGCTGGCCGGACTTCACCTGCGCCACCAGTGCGTTGATGTGCCTGCGGGCGGCCTTGGGTTCGCTGCGGATGAAGGCGGCCGATTCGGCTTGCAGCTGGTCCTTCTTGGCCTGCCCGGCCTGGCCTTCGCCGAAGTCCTTGCGGGCCGAATGCAGTTTCAGCGCGGCCGAGGACACCAGCCGGGGATCCACGTCGGGGTCGGCGAATTGCCCGGCCAGTTCCGGCAACCAGGCGGGCAGCGGTTGCCCTGCCTCGTCGACACCGCCCAGCAAGCAATCCACCAGGGCCAGCCGGGAGCGGACCGTGCTGCGCGGGATGTCCAGCCAGCCGTGCAGCAGCCCGGCCGTGTTCTTGAAATGCGTGCGGGCAGTGGTGGTGCGCCCGGCGGCCACCTGGAATGCGGCGCGGCTCGGGTGCTCGCCTGCCTCGGTGACGGCCTGGAAGGATTCCTGGTCGAGCTTGTGGGCACCGGTGCGGCGCAGCGCATGGGCGGCGTGCAGCTGGGTGCGGCTCTGGCGGCGGGCGAGCTTGTCAGCAAGCTGCGCAAAGCAGGCCGCGTGGCCGGGGCTCAATGGCCCGCCGGCAAGGACCGCGGTGGCCGATGCGATGAGTTCTTCCGCGTCGGCCAGGTCCTTCAGCGCCTGTGCCTGTTCTGTGCTCATGCCCCCATGATGCCTGCGGCGTCCTGCGGGGTTTTCGGACCGGGAGCCAAGTGTGGATAGCTCAGCCGTGCATGCGGTACCAGAGCAGCGCCACCTGCAGCGAGGCGCGGGACTCGGCGGAGTCCAGCTGCACCCCGAGCTTGGCTTCGAGCTTGGCCAGCCGGGAGTAGAGGGTGGGCCGCGAGAGGTAGCCGGCCTTGGCCAGCGCGGTTTTGTTCCCGCCGTGGGCCAGGTAGAGATCGAGCAGGTCAAGGGCGGCCAGGTCGAGCGGGTTGAGCAGGCCGGAGAGCTCGGCCAGCGCGAAGGTGCGCAGCTTCGGGTCGCTGCCCATGGCCGAGAGCACCCCGCGCAGGCGCAGGTCGGCGAAGCGGTAGTAGGGCTGGGCGCGGGTGGGCAGGTGCGGGACGATCTGCGCGACCTGCGCGGCTTCCTCCAGCCCGGCGATGCTGGTGGCCAGGGTGCCTTCGGGCCCCACTCCGATGGCCACCGGCGCGGTGAGCTGCTCGGCCAGCCGGCGGGTGAAGCCCTGCAGGGTGGAGTCCAGCAGTTCGCGGGCGCGCAGCGGCAGGATCAGCCCCAGGTACCCGGGCTTGAGCGAGCCGGCCAGGATGCCCAGGTGCAGGGTTTCGGCCAGCTGGTCGAGCACTTCGAGCAGGGCGCGGTCGGCCAGCTGGGTTTCGGTCGGCGTGCCGGAACCGGCCAGGGAGATGACCACCGGGACATAGTAGGGGGCGGCGGCCAGGCCCAGGGCCTGGGTGCGGATGGCGATGTCCTTGTCGCTGTAGCTGTGCCCGGCCTGCAGTTCGTGCAGCGTGGAGGTGCGCGCCTGGTAGAGCAGCTCGCGCTGGTCGCGCCCGGACAGGCGGGCGATGGTCAGCGCCTGGCCGGCCCGTTCCAGCACCAGGGCCGCGCGGTCGTCGTCCTCCAGGACGGCCGGGACGATCAGCCGCCCCCAGCGGCTGCGGACCGCGCCGACCGGGGTCTGCAGCCAGTTCTCGGTGCCGGTGGCGCGTCCGGTGTGCTCCAGGAACCCGACGAAGCGCGAGCGGGTGATCCAGTGTTCGAGTTGCGCGCCGGACTGGGCGAGCACGTGGTGGCGGACATCTTCCAGGACCACGGGGGCCGAGAGCAGCTGCGCGGTGCGGTCCACGATCTGCGCTTCGTCGGCCTCGGTCAGCGAGAGCCCGGTGTAGATTTCGTGCACCGTGCGGGAGAACTGGACGGCCTCGAGCTGCTCGGCGACGAGTTTCTGGTGGATGACCTCGGTGATGGACACGAAGCGGGTAGTGGTGCGCAGGGCGATGACCGGCAGGCCCAGGTCGGCGACGTCCAGCGGTGCGCCGGAAAGGTCCTCGATGATGACCCCGACGGCCCCGGCCTCGCGCAGCGCGGTGATGAAGGCGCGCACGTCGCTCACGTTGCGCAGGGTCGTGAGGATCAGCTCGCGGCCCAGCAGCAGGTCGATGTTCTCGGTGGATTCGGTCACGTGCACCCAGCGAAGCGGCGCGTCCATCCCTGTTCCGCAGAGCACCTGGGGGTCGGCGGCCTGGACCACCGGCAGGTGCAGTACCTCGTCTACCGTCAGCATTTTTACACTCCGTCAGCACTAGTGCTTAAATCATGACACAGTGATGGTGTTGTCCCTCACATCCATGACCCATGATGAAGGCAGGCACCCAACTTCGAAAGGCCGATACGATGACCGCAACGCTGACCGGCACACTGCAGCACTGGATCAACAACGCCAATTACTCCGCCGATGACCGCACCGGCAAGATCTACAACCCCGCCACCGGCGAGGTCACCCGCCAGGTTGCGCTGGCCTCCAAGGCCACCACCGAGCATGCGATCGCCGCAGCCGCCGAGGCCTTCCCGAAGTGGCGCGACACCTCGCTGGCCCGCCGCACCGCGATCATGTTCAACTTCCGCCAGCTGCTGGCCGAGCGCAAGGGCGAGCTGGCCGCGATCATCACCGCCGAGCATGGCAAGGTGCTGGACGACGCGCTGGGCGAAGTGGCCCGCGGCCTGGAAGTCGTCGAGCTGTGCTGCAACGCGCCCTACCTGCTCAAGGGCGAGTTCTCGCAGAACGCCTCCACCGGCATCGACGTGCAGTCCATGCGCCAGCCGGTCGGCATCTCGGCCATCATCTCCCCCTTCAACTTCCCGGCCATGGTGCCGCTGTGGTTCTTCCCGGTAGCGATCGCCGCCGGCAACGCGGTGGTGCTCAAGCCATCGGAGAAGGACCCGTCGGCCGCCAACTGGCTGGCCGAGCTGTTCACCGAGGCCGGCCTGCCCGAGGGCGTGCTGAACGTGGTGCACGGCGACAAGGAGGCGGTGGACACCCTGCTGACCGATCCGCGCGTGAACTCCGTGTCCTTCGTGGGTTCCACCCCGATCGCGCAGTACGTCTACTCCACCGGCACCGCGCACAACAAGCGGGTGCAGGCCTTTGGCGGCGCGAAGAACCACATGCTGGTGCTTCCGGATGCCGACCTGGACCTGGCCGCCGACATGGCGGTCAACGCAGGCTTCGGCGCGGCCGGCGAGCGCTGCATGGCGATCTCCGTAGTCGTCGCGATCGACACCATCGCCGATGAGCTGGTGGCCAAGATCGCCGAACGCGCCAAGACGCTGCGCGTGGGCGATGGCACCCGCGGCTGCGACATGGGTCCGCTGATCACCGGCGAGCACAAGGCGAAGGTGGCCGGGTACATCGAGGCCGGCATCTCCGCCGGCGCGGACCTGGTGCTCGATGGCCGCACCGGCACCGTGGATGCTGATGGCGAGGGCTTCTTCCTGCATCCGACGATGTTCGACCATGTCGGCACGGACATGTCCATCTACACCGAGGAAATCTTCGGTCCGGTGCTCTCGGTGGTGCGCGTGGAGAGCTTCAACGAGGGCATCGAGCTGATCAACTCTTCGCCGTACGGCAATGGCACCGCGATCTTCACCAACGACGGCGGCGCGGCCCGCCGCTTCGAGGACGAGATCCAGGTGGGCATGGTCGGGGTCAACGTGCCGATCCCGGTACCGGTGGGCTACCACTCCTTCGGCGGCTGGAAGGCCTCGCTGTTCGGCGACCAGCACGCCTACGGCCCGGAGGGCTTCAAGTTCTTCACCCGCAACAAGGTGATCACCAAGCGCTGGCTGGATCCCAGCCACGGCGGCATCAACCTCGGCTTCCCGCAGAATGACTGATACCCATGACTGAACCACTGGCACAGCCACTGACGCAGGGCGTTTCCGCAGCGGATATCGCCGCTGGCCAGCACGCCTACGAGCTGGACCGCAAGCACGTCTTCCACTCCTGGCAGGCCCAGGGGCCGTTCGCCCCGATGGCCATCCTGAAGGCCGAAGGCTCCTGGGTATGGGACGGCGAGGGCAACGCGCTGATCGACCTCTCCAGCCAGCTGGTGAACACGAACATCGGGCACCAGCACCCGAAGGTGATCGCCGCGATCCAGGAGCAGGCCGGCAAGCTGGCCACCATCGCCCCGCAGCATGTGAATGACGCGCGCTCTGAGGCGGCCCGGCTGATCGCCAAGCACACCCCCGGGCAGCTGGACAAGATCTTCTTCACCAATGGCGGTGCCGATGCGGTGGAGCATGCGGTGCGCATGGCGCGGCTGCATACCGGCAAGCACAAGGTGCTCTCCGCGTACCGCTCCTACCACGGCGGCACCCACCTGGCGGTGAACCTCACCGGGGATCCGCGGCGCTTCGCCTCGGATCACGGAACCGATGGGGTGGTGCGCTTCTTCCCGGCCTACCCGTACCGCTCCTACTTCAATTCGAGCACCCCCGAAGAGGAAACGCAGCGGGCGCTCAAGCACCTGGAAGACACGATCCTGCTCGAAGGCCCCGGCACCATTGCCGCGATCATCCTGGAGAGCATTCCGGGTACCGCCGGCATCTACCTGCCGCCCCCGGGGTATCTGCAGGGCGTGCGCGAACTGACTAAGAAGCACGGCATCGTGTACATCGCCGATGAGGTGATGGCCGGCTTCGGGCGCAGCGGGAAGTGGTTCGCGGTGGACCATGCCGGCGTGGTGCCGGACCTGCTGACCTTTGCCAAGGGCGTGAACTCCGGCTATGTGCCGCTGGGCGGGGTGGCGATCAGCCCGGAAATCTTCGAGACCTTCCGCGAGCGGGTCTACCCGGGCGGGTTGACCTATTCGGGCCACCCGCTGGCCTGCGCGGCGGCGGTAGCCACCATCACCGCGATGGAGGACGAGGCCATGGTGGAGAACGCCCAGCGCTTGGGCGAGGAAATCATCGGGCCGCGCCTGGCGCAGTTCGCCGCCGAGCACCCGAGCGTGGGCGAGGTGCGCGGAACCGGCGTGTTCTGGGCGATCGAGCTGGTGAAGAACCGGGAAACCCGCGAGCCGCTGGCCGCCTATGGAGGCAGCAGCCCGGAGATGAACCAGGTGGTTGCCGCCGCGAAGGCCGCAGGGCTGCTGCCCTTCGCGAACTTCAACCGGCTGCATGTGGTGCCGGCGATGAATATCGAGGACGACGTGCTGATCGAAGCACTGGATCGCGTCGAGCAGGCCTTGGCCGTCGCCGACACGTTCGTTCAATAGCACCGATCTGGCAGGACAGCTCAGCTGTCCTGCCAGTTCTGCATTCAAAGGAGATCGAGATGACTACCGTGGCGACCAGTCCAGTGCTATGCGCCCATCCCCGGGCCTCGCTCGATGAGCAGGACCGCAAGCAGGCCAGCGTGGACCGCTCCGGCTATGTGCCCCCGACCTTTGCCGACGGGGTGATCTTCGCGCAGGACATCGATGATGTGGTGCTGGCGATGCAGTTGGCCCACAAGCATGGCGCCACGATCGTCCCGCGCGGGGCCGGCACCGGGCTGGCGGCAGGGGCCAGCGCCGAGGCCGGGCAGATCGTGCTCGACTTGTCCCGGATGGACAAGATCCTGGAAATCGATCCGGTGGAAGCCACCGCGGTGGTGCAGCCCGGCGTGCTCAATGCGGCGGTGAACCAGGCCGCCGGCGAGCACGGGTTGTTCTACGCCCCGGATCCTGCCAGTACCGCGATCTGCTCGATCGGCGGCAATATTGCGACGAATGCCGGCGGCATGTGGTGCGCCAAGTACGGGGTGACCCGCGAGTCGGTGCTCAGCTTGCTGGTGGTGCTGCCCGACGGGCAGCTGCTGCGTACCGGGCGGCGGACCATCAAGGGCGTGGCCGGCTATGACATGAATGCGCTGATGATCGGTTCGGAAGGCACCTTGGGCATTGTGGTTGAAGCACTGCTGCGCCTGCGCCCGAAGCCCAAGCACACCTCCACCTTGGTCGCCTACTTCCCCGATGAGGATACCGCGGCAAAGGCCGCCTCGGCGGTGATCGCCGAACGGCTGGCCCCCTCGGTGCTGGAGCTGATGTGCGGCAAGACCCTGAAGGCAGTGGATGCGGCGCTCGGAACGGATCACGAAGCGCGCGGCGGCGCGTTGCTGCTCGCGCAGACCGACGGCTACGGCGCGCAGCTGGAAATGCAGGCCCTGCAGGATGCGATCGCCCCGCTGGCCGCGCACATCGAGATCGCCACGGACCAGGAGCAAGCACAGGCGCTGATCGAAGCCCGGCGCCAGGCGATCCCGAGCATGGAGCTGCTGGGCACGGCCTCGATCTGCGATATCGGCGTGCCGCGCAATCGCTTGGCCGAAGCCTTCGCCGGCCTGCAGCGCATCGAGGATGAACGCGGAGTATCGATCTTCACTATCGCCCATGCCGCCGATGGCAACCTGCATCCGATCATCGTGGTGCCTGAAGGCCAATCCATCACCAGCGGCGCACCGAAGGCCGCGCTGGGAGACATGTTCCACCGCGCCAAGTCCCTGGGCGGCACGCTCACCGGCGAGCACGGCATCGGTTTGCTCAAGCAGGATTGGCTGGCCCAAGAGCTGGGCGAAACCTCGCTTGCGCTGCAGCGACGGGTGCGCGCGGTGTTCGATCCACAGGGCATCTTGAACCCGGGCAAGGCGATTTAACCCTAGAAGTCATCCGCTGACATGGGTAGGGTAAATACATGGATGAGTATCTACCGGTGGAATTCAGTCTTCCTCTCGTGTCGCTGGCGGCTTCTGTGATCTTCTTGTTGATCGGGTTGCCCTTGATCATCCACGCCCTGATCCGACGCAAGGGCTTCACGCGCCTGCGTGACGGGGAGCAGACTTATGCGCGACGCGCATCCATCCGCACCGAGTTCATTTCTGCCGGAATTGCTGTGGTGGCAACGGCCATCTGCCTGGTCATGGGCATCACCGGCTACAACACCGCGATGAGCAACCTCGTGGCGAACGTCCAGAAGGAATATTCGCCGACCGAGTTGGAGATCAAGTACTGGAACGGGTCGTGGGCAACAGCAGATATCGCCTTTGCCGATGGCACCAGCTACGTGGATGCCCAGATCTCAATGCAGTCTGCCTACCGTCCACTAGTTGAACCGAAGATGACGCAGGATTAGCTGGCAGAGAACTGTCGCCATGATCCAACTCCAGTATGAAATACTGGCCACAGCATATTTTCACGCCGATATCCTGTGGAGGGAAAAGACAATGACCGGAAGTGGTGCGCCAGCAGGCGATCCGTTCCAGCCGCATCTTGAATGGGGTCTGAAAACCTCGTTCGTGAGCTATATTTCTTCCCTCGCCGACGGACGCATTGAAGCTGCCAACGGGGTATGGCAGGCAGGCAACGCGTTGGCGTTCCCCGTCTCCCCCGCTGCAGAGGTACCGGAAAACGAAATCTGGTTCAACGGGCGTGTGTCCTTCTCCGGGCACGGCGGCATGATGAAGCTGGATCTCTTTGAACCGCGCATCGTGAACCATGACGAGAACATCAGCCTCACGATCGACGAAGCCGGCGAACGCGTTGCCATTGCTGAGCTCACCGAAACCAGCGTTTCGAACGCTTTCGGCCTGGTCAAGACCCGCTTCTCGGCGGTGCTCACCGAGACAGGTTCGAAGCTGTTCAACGGCCAGTACCCTGCCGGCCAGCAGATGGAAGAAGTCGAGGTCGTGCTGCGCGGTTAGCAGCTCACCAGCAACAGGGCCCGGCACGAAAGTGCCGGGCCATTGGCATATCTATCACCCGTGTTCAGTTGCCGGGGCTGATTTTCTCCCTTTAGCAAGGTAGGTTCGGTTCATGTCTAGAACTTTCCTGTCGAAGATCAGAATCCTGACTGCGCTGAGTATTGCGATGATGGCTTTGTCTTTCGTCATGGCTCATTCGTGGTTATTGCAGATCCTCACGCTGGGTCTAGGCGCTTCGGCACTAATATCGGTCTTCGCCCGTATATGCCAAATAAGGCGCACAAGTGCCGACAACCAGTCACTTCTGCTTCCCTCGCTCGCCATCACCGCGGCAGGTGCATTCATCTTCCGGTTCTTCATCTTGTGGGCGACATCCAGGCCTGCAAGGTACGCCGACTACATGCCCGAGAACGGTGTACCGATCACGAATGGAATTGCATTGAACACGCAATTCTTCCAGTTGCTATCCATGGGATTGATCGTGCTCTTACCGATCTCGTTCTTCGTCCTGCTGATGGTATTTTTTCGTGGAAAGAACATCATAAGCCAAGTGAGTACCGCCAACTAGGGCGCGTACTGATATTCGGGGCTTCAGGATTCCCGGGAGAATTCTGAGGCACGCAATACCTGCTCTTCACTTAGTGCCTGGCCGGTGTACTTCTGAAACTGCGCCGCGGCTTGCAGGGCGATGACTTCTGCCCCGGTAATCACCTGCTTGCCAGCAGTTCGTGTTGCGCGGATCAATGGTGTTTCACTTGGGAAAGCCACCACGTCGAAGACGGTTCGTGCGGCTTCAATCTGCTGAGTGCTAAATGCGTGCTCCTCAGACTGGGCTCCGTCCATGCCCAGCGGCGTTACGTTCACAAGAATCTCGTGTCCTGGAGCCGGGTCAGCACTGGTAAATCGGTAACCGTATTTGTCAGCTAAGGCTTGGCCGGAAACTTCGTTACGTGCCAGCACCGTCAGGTCGTTGAATCCGGCTTCGCGGAAGGCGGCCACGACGGCCTTGGCCATTCCTCCGGAGCCTCGGACAAGCACGGAACTTTCAGGATCCAGCTGATGGCGTTTGATGAGCGTCGCGATCGCCTCGAAGTCGGTATTTGAAGCAACCAGTCGCCCGTTGGTATTCACGATGGTGTTCACCGAGTCGATTGCCTTGGCCGAAGGCTCAATCTCATCGACCATGTTCATCACGTCTTCCTTGAACGGCATGGATACCGAACAGCCACGAATGCCCAAGGCCCGGACACCAGCGATGGCACCAGCGAGGTCTTCGGTCGAGAAGGCCTTGTAGATGAAGTTCAGCCCGAGTTCTTCATACAGGTAATTATGGAACCGGGTGCCGATATTAGATGGTCGACCAGATAACGAAATGCATAGGGTCATGTCCTTGTTCAAAATAGGCACGCGTTACTCTCCAAATACTGTCGTCGGTTCACTTCC
This sequence comes from Glutamicibacter sp. NPDC087673, assembly GCF_044743255.1. Lineage (NCBI taxonomy): Bacteria > Bacillati > Actinomycetota > Actinomycetes > Micrococcales > Micrococcaceae > Glutamicibacter > Glutamicibacter sp. NPDC087673. Next base: position 22,209 of record NZ_JBIUWB010000002.1, on the reverse strand, counting down.
CAATATACGTGGCGATACCCGGCCGATCCTTTCATGAACCGGCAATGGCGACTATCGTCTTGGCCTATGAGCAACGAACTTGATGACGGCCCGTTCTTCCACGGCACCAAAGCCGCGCTGCACCCCGGGGATCTGCTGTCCCCCGGTTTTCCCTCGAACTATCGTCCCGAAATCATCATGAACCACATCTACTTCACCGCACTTGCCGATGGCGCGGGGTTGGCCGCCGAAATTGCGGCCCTGGAGGGGACCGCCCATGTCTATGAAGTGGAACCGACCGGGGCGTATGAAGATGACCCGAATGTCACCGACAAGAAATTCCCGGGCAATCCCACGCGTTCCTACCGCAGTGCGCATCCTGTACGGGTGATCCGTGAAGTCCACGATTGGACCCGGCTGTCGCCCGAAGCCTTGCAAAGCTGGCGTGAACGCATCGCAAGGATCACCGATGACCCCACTGCCGAGATCATCAACTAGCCTTCGCACGCAAATGGGCGGTGCCCGATGCCTGGATAGGCACCGGGCACCGCCGGGGAATGCTGGCGAACGCAGTCTCCGTCAGCCCTTGATGATCTGCGGCTGAGCCAGGGACTTCAAGCCGTCAATACCGAATTCCAGGCCGTAGCCGGACTGCTTGGCGCCGCCAAATGGAATGCGCGGGTCGATGGTGCCGTGCGAGTTGATCCACACGGTGCCTGCTTGGATCTGCGCCGCGACTTCTAGTGCCTTCTCGCGGTTGCTGCTCCATACCGAGGCTCCGAGCCCGACTTCCAGGGCATTGGCGTGCTTGATCGCTTCGGCCGTGTCCTTGACCTTGATGATCGGCAGGGCCGGGCCGAACTGCTCCTCGACCACCAGCGGGTTGCCCGGGTCGATGTCGGCAATGAGCGTGGTCGGGTAGAAGTAGCCGGCCGCGTTTTCATCGGGGTTGGCACCGAGCAGCACCTTGGCGCCGGAATCCACGGCATCCTTGACCAGGGAAGCGACGATGTCGTACTGGGCCTTGTTCTGCAGCGGGCCCAGCACGTTGTTCTCGTCGAGGCCGACACCCATGGGCATCTGCGCGGCGACGCCGGCCAGTGCATCGCACACCGCGTCGTAGATCGATTCGGGCACGTACAGGCGCTTGAGCGCGGCACAGGTCTGGCCGGTGTTGATGAAGGCACCCCAGAACAGGTCTTCGGCGATGGCCTGCGGATCGGCGTCTTCGAGCACGATGCCGGCGTCGTTGCCGCCCAATTCCATGGTCAGGCGCTTCACGGTATCGGCCGAGGAGCGGATGATGGCCTTGCCGGTGCGGGTGGAGCCGGTGAACATGATCTTGGCGATATCCGGATGGCCCGAGAGCCTCTCGCCGACCTCGCGTCCGCCAGCCACGATCTTCAGCACGTCTGCTGGCAGCACTTCGTTGAGCACGTGGACCAGGGCCAGGACCGAGAGCGGGGTGTATTCGCTGGGCTTCATCACCACGGTGTTGCCCATGCGCAAGCTCGGGGCCAGCTGCCAGATGGAGATCATCATGGGCCAGTTCCACGGGCCGATGGCGCCCACTACGCCCAGTGCGCGGAAGTGCTTGGCTGCATAGGTTTCGCCGTCATCCACGACCACTTCCGGCTCGATTTCATAAGCGGTGGCGGCGCGCAGCCAGGCGGCTGCTCCCCCGACCTCGAAGCGCGCATTCGGCCCGTTCAGCGGCTTGCCCTGCTCACGGGAGAGCAGCTCGGCGAGCGCTTCCGCGTTGGCTTCGATATTGTCCGCGGCCGCATTGAGCACGCGGTTGCGCTCTTCGTGGCCCAAGGCATCCCAGGCCGGCTGGGCGGACTTTGCGGCGGCAACGGCCGCGTCGAGATCGGCGGCAGTCTGCTCGGCAACACAGCCAACCAGTTCACCGGTTGCCGGGTCCAGGATTTCGGTGCCACCGGTTGCGGGCTGGATCGCATCCAGCAGTTCTTGGGCGTTTGCGTAAGCCATCTTTGAGCTCCTTGGTACTGAGTTGTTAGGTGACGGGAAGTTTTTCGGCCATCGGTGCACGCCGTTTGGACGAGCGGATGACCAGTGCCAGCACCCATGCGATGAGGCCAGGCAGGATCACGATGCCTTGCAGCACATAACCGAGCATTCCCGGTTCTGCCATGCCAAGCAAGATTTCGAAGTTGATGACGATTTGGGCGAAGACATAGACCAGGGCGATGCCCGAGACCAGCGGAGCGATCACCCGGGTTATCAGGGATTCTCCGCTGCGGTTCGCCTTGAAGTATCCGATGACGGCAAAAGAGGTCAGTGCCATGAGCAGCACCAGCCCGTAGGCCGCCGAGTTGGTCATCCAGGTGAACATCGTGAACACGACATACATCGGATCCTTGCCATGCGAGATCACCGCGAAGACGGCGATAACCGCCAGTCCGAGGGTGGACTGCGCCAGCGAGCCTGCAACGGGGGCGTGGGTGGTGCGCGAAGTTGCGGCAAGGAACTTCGGCAGCGCCCCGCCGCGGCCCATGGAGTAGAAGTAGCGGGCAATGACGTTGTGGAAGGCCAGCAGCGCGGCGAACAGGCTGGTGATGAACAGGATGTTGGCCAGATCGACGAACCAGGCTGGCGCGTTGGCGCCGAAGAACGCGAAAATCAGGTCGGGGCCGAATTGTGCCGAAGCGCCGATGACGTTCGAGGCGCCTTCGCCGACAGCTACGGCGAAGGCCGAAAACGCGTAGAAGCAGGCGATGATCACGACCGCGATCATCGTGGCACGCCGGGCGGTGCGTGCTGGATCCTTGACCTCTTCGTTGTAGATGGTTCCGGATTCGAAGCCCATGAAAGCGGCGATGGTGAAGGCCATGACGGCGCCCATGCCCGGTGCGATGGCGTCAGCCATGTTGAAGGATGCGGCCGGCTGCGGCGCTTCGGGAGCCAGCACGAAGGCCATGATGTTGTAGATGATGACCACGAGGAATTCTGCGGCCACGACGATGCCCAGGATCTTGACGGAGAAGTCGACCCGGTTCATGCCCAGGAAGCCGACAACTGCCCACGCGGCCAGGGCCATGGCCCACCATGGGATGGCGGTGCCGAAGGAGGCATTGGCAAAGGATGCCGCGGCGAATCCGAACATGCCGTAGATGCCGATCTGCATGAGGTTGTAGCTGACCAGGGCGACCATTGCCGCTCCCACGCCCAATGCCCGTCCCAGCCCCTGGGCAATGTAGGCGTAGAAGGCGCCGGCGTTCGGGATGTAGCGGCTCATCGCGGTGTAGCCGATGCTGAAAACCAGCAGGATGGCACCGACCATGAGGAAGGACAACGGCACGGATTCCATGCCGGTCACCGCGTAGTTGGTAGTCACGCCGCCAGCCACGGCGGTTAGCGGTGCGCTGGCGGCAATGATCATCACGACCAGAGCCGGCACCGTCAGTGTGCGTTGTTCGAGTCCCATTCGATCCCCCATTTGCCGAGTGCTTGGATATCAGCATCGCCCAAGTGCTCGGGCTTGTCCTTGGCATTGAGTGCAGGACCATTGGCTCCGCGTGCACAAGAGTGTCCTGCGCCTCAGCCGGCGCAGCGGTATTTGCCCGGGGTGGAACCGAATTCCTTGGAGAACATGCGGCTGAATCCGGCCGCATCGGCAATCCCGACCCGGGACCCGATGGCTTGGACGGGCAGTTCGGCCAGCAGCGGGTCGCGCAGCAGGCGCGCGGCCTCGCGCATCCGCAGATGGCGGATCAATGCGGCAACACTGAGCGGCTGGTTCTCGAAAAGCGCGTGCAGGCTGCGCACGGACATGAAGTGGGCGGCAGCGATGCGTGCAGGTCCCAGGTCGGGATCATCCAGGTGTGCGCCGATGTAGCTGGTGGCCAATTCGCGCTGCCGCTCCTTGGCATCGCCATGGCACTCGGCGCCAAGCGCCCCGCCCAGGGCAGTTGCCAGCAGGTCCACGGTATTGCGCGCCAGCTGGTAGCCGCCGAATTCATCCCATTGGGACAGATTGGCGCCAAGATGGCGCAGCAGCGGGGCGACGGTTCCCGATAGCGGGTGGGTTTGCCTCAGGGCGACGGCGGTGAGCTGGCCGACCTGTTGCTGGGACAGGCGGAACAGACCATGGGGAACCAATGCGACGAGCACCGACGCCGGCTTTTCAAAGGCCAGGGTGTAGGGGCGCTGCGTGTCATAGATCGCCAGGTCCCCTGGGGCCAGCAGGGTCTCGCGACCGTCTTGGATCAGCAGCCCGTAGCCATCGAGCTGGTAGGAAACCTTGTAGAAATCCCCGTCGCCACTGGAGGTGAGGTTCTCGGTTCGTTGCACTGCGTGGGGTTTGGCATGTATGCGCATCAAACCGATATCGCCGAGCATATTGGCACCCAGTGTGGCGGTGAAATGGCCGCTGGAAATCTGCTCGCTTTGCAGCCTGACGAAGGCGTCGGAAATGAGCCGCGACCACGCGGTGAACGAATCGACGTGCTGAAGTTGGTACATGCTTGCCTCCCCATTGAAGCCCATCAACTGTGTCGGGCATCACGAATGAGAGTACGCCGAGCGAGGCGAAAAGTCACTATTTTCTTCGCGCGGAGAATATCCGCTTAGGCCTGGGGGTGGAGGCGACGCAAGGCATCCAGACGGTATTGCAGCTGCGCTTCGAGCGACTCGGCGGTGTTGACAGCTTCATCGAGCACGCTGCTGGCCTGAGCGCCCATCAGGAAATTGATCATCGAGTCGCGGGCAACACGCGCCGCGGGATGCTCCGGACCCAGCAGCTGTCCAAGCCATTGGTCGATGAGCTCGCGCCACCGGTCCATAGTTTGCGCATTGACCGCAGCCAGCGCACGGTCCCCGAGGGCCAGATGCCAGAAGTGCACAGCAATGCGGGCTTCATTGCGCCGCAGCTCATCAAGCGGGAGCACTTCGCGCGAGAATGCCTCCAGCGCGCCCAGCCCGGCTTGCCCCTGGCACATGCGGGCGATGCGCCGGTCGGTAGCCTCGGCCACGTAGCGGAACGTGGCAACCAGCAGCGAATCGCGCGTCGGGAAGTAGGGCTTGAAGGCGCCATTTGAATAGCCGGCCGCGGCCGCCAAGTCACGCAGATTCAGCTTCTCGATGCCTTCGCGGGCAATGAATCGCCAAGTGACTTCGACAATCTCCCGGCGACGCTGATCATGGTCCACGATTTTCGGCATGGTTCAAGATTAGCGAAAAACAATTTATTTCAGGCAAGGGCTTGCGTCACATTGGCCCCGTCCGTATTCTCTACAACTAGAGAATAATAAATGCCGCAGATCACACTTCAGTGCCGAAGGAGTCAATCCCATGCCAATCACCACCACCACGGATTTCACCCTGCTCAGCGAAGCAGAGATTGCCACCGCCAAGGAATTGCTGGTCAGCCACCAGCTTTTCACCGAGAACACCCGCATCGCCTACATGGGCCTGGAAGATCCACGCGCTGACCGCCCCGGACGTTTTGTCCGCGTCATGCTCATGGACAAGCTGGCCAACTCACCCAAGGACGTCGTCCTGGACTTGGGCGCGCAGGCCGTGCACTCCCGAATCGACCTGGATCCGGCCAAGGTGGGGCAGATGCCCGTGCTGCTGGAGGAATTCGAAATGGTGGAGGCCATCCTGGTTGCCGATCCGCAGTGGGCGGCCGCTCTGGCCAAGCGCAATCTGACGCCAGAACAGGTGCGCGTTGCCCCGCTCTCCGCAGGTGTCTACGAGGACGAGTACCCGCAAGAAGCCGGGCGCCGCATCCTGCGCGGCCTGGCCTTCCGCCAGGATTTCGCCGAAGACTCCGCCTGGGCCCATCCCGTTGATGGACTGGTGGTTTACATTGACACCATCGCCGGAAAGATCGACCAGCTGCTGGACCTGGAAGTCATCCCTGTGCCCGAAACCCACGGCAACTACACGGATCCGGAACTCACTGGCCCGGTGCGCACCACCCAGAAGCCCATCGAGATCACCCAGCCTGAGGGCGCCAGCTTCACGGTCAGCGCAGGCAACCACGTCGAGTGGGAGAAATGGTCGCTGGATATCGGTTTCGACATGCGCGAAGGGCTGGTGCTCTACAACATCGCCTTCAACGATCGGGGCACCGAACGCCGCATCCTGGATCGTGCGTCCATCGCGGAAATGGTAGTCCCCTACGGGGACCCTTCCCCGGTGCGCAGCTGGCAGAACTACTTCGACACCGGCGAGTACCTGATCGGGCGCCTGGCCAACTCGCTGGAGCTGGGCTGCGACTGCCTGGGCGAAATCCACTACATCTCCCCTGTGGTCACCGACGCAGATGGCAATGCGCAGAAGATCACCAACGGCATCTGCATGCACGAGGAAGACGCCTCGATCCTCTCCAAGCACGCCGATGACTGGTCAGGCGTGAAGTACACGCGCCGCAACCGCCGCCTGGTGATCAGCTTCTTCACTACCGTGGGCAACTACGACTACGGCTTCTACTGGTACCTGTACCTGGACGGCACCATCGAATTCGAGGCCAAGGCCACCGGCATCGTGTTCACCTCGGCCATGCTCGACGAGCGCTACTCCTCGGAAATGGCGCCTGGCCTGGGCGCGCCCTTCCACCAGCACATCTTCGGCGCCCGGCTGGACTTCGCCCTGGACGGCGGACCCAGCCGCGTCATCGAAGAAGAAGCCGTGCGCCTGCCCATCAGCAAGGAGAACCCCCGGGGCAACGCCTTCACCCGCAGCCACACGGTGCTGGCTACCGAGAAGCAGGCGGTACGCGATAGCAATCCGACCGCCGGCCGCACTTGGGTGGTGACCAACCCGGATTCGAAGAACTACCTCGGCAAGCCGGTGGGCTACAAGCTGATGTCCCAGGGACTGCCGACCCTGCTGGCCGCCGAAGGATCCTCCATCCATCGTCGCGCAGAATTCGCCTCCAAGGCCCTGTGGGTGACCAAGCGCGAGGACGGCCACCGCTATCCAACCGGTGACTTCGTGAACCAGAACCCGGGCGTTGACGGCATTGGCTCGTGGATCGAGGACGACAAGAACATCGACGGCGAGCAGATCAGCCTGTGGCACACCTTCGCGTTGACCCACTTCCCGCGGACTGAGGACTGGCCGATGATGCCTGTGGACACCGTTGGCTTCACCATCCGTCCCGAGGGCTTCTTCGACCGCTCCCCTGTCCTTGATGTTCCAGCCCCGGTCCAGCACGGCTGCTGCGCCACCAAGGAATCAGACGGTTGCTGTGGCAGCGGCGACTAGCCACGCGGCCAGGGTGCCGGCCGGACACATTGCCCTGGGAGCCGCTTCGCTGGGCCTGGCCGCAACCCACCTGCTGGTTCTGGCACTGATGCCGCACTCCTTGTGGTGGAACCTGGCATTGCTTGCCATGACCTTGTGGTGCATCAAATGCTCCTGGTGCGTGCTGCGCGGCGGTTCTCCCCTGCGCCTGCTGGTGATGAGCGCGCTCATGGGCACCTCCCATGTGGCGATGGTGATCGGAATGCCGTGGTTTGGCGGCCATCACGCGTCCCACGCTGCGCACGGCGCCCAGCATGCACCGGTGATGCTGGGAGTTGCGGCCGCCGAATTCCTCCTGATGTTCGGCGCGGCTTGGCTCAGCCGCCATTTCCCGGGACGGGCGCATCAATTCACTAGCGGCAAACCGGTCGCGGTTCCCGCATGACCAGGCCCGGTCTTCGAAGCAGTGCTTTGCTGTTTCGAAGGCCGGGTTTCGGCTTGGCTTCGGGACCTTGACAACCCCGAGCGGCGCAGGCTTAGATGAGTAATGAATCACATTCAATTTGTATTCATCTTTCCGAGAAGAGGGATAGCCTTGGCCGCCGATTGGCACTCAACTGGCATCCCCGGTGCCCAGCAGACGGCAAAGCCGCACGGACCACTGGTCGTTCCCCTGCCTCGATAGCGCCTGCCGAACCCGCTACCTTCGAGGAAAGAACCAATGAACAGCACCAATGACCTGACTTTTGACAGGCATGAAGCCGAAGTCTCGCCCACCCTGATCTCCCGAGCATTGGCCGGCGCCAAGCGCACCAGCTACTGGCTGGATCATGAGCACCGCCCCGCACCCCACCCGGCGCTGCATGGCTCGCTCACCACCGACTTGCTGATTATCGGCGGCGGCTACACCGGATTGTGGACCGCGCTCCAAGCCAAGGAGCAGAACCCCGGCCGAAGGGTCGTACTGATCGAGGGCCAGCGCTTGGGCTGGGCTGCTTCCGGGCGCAATGGCGGCTTCTGCGAAGCCTCCCTGGTCCATGGCGAGGCCAACGGAGAAAACCATCTGCCCAAGGAAAATGCGCTGCTTGCGGAGCTCGGCAGGAAGAACCTCGACGAGTTCGAAGCGACGGTGCGCCGCTATGCAATGGACGTGGACTTCGTCCGCGAGGGCGCGCTCAGCGTGGCCACCGAACAGCATCAGATTGCGTGGGTGGCCGAGGAAGCTGAGGCACCGGGTGTCGACTACCTCGATGCCGGCGCGGTAAGGCAACTGGTCAATTCGCCAGACTTCTTGGCCGGCGCCCGTGACCATGACTCAACCGCGCTGGTCCACCCCGCCAAGCTGGTCTGGGAACTTGCCCGCGTCTGCAGCGAGCTAGGCGTCGAGTTCTACGAGCATACCCACGCCGTGGAGATGAACAATGCCGGCACGCAGGTCCAGGTGCTGACCGCCGACGGGCAGATCACCGCCAAGCATGTGGCCCTGGCAACCAATGTTTTCCCGTCTCTGCTCAAGCGCCACCGCTCCCGAATTGTGCCGGTATACGACTACGCGCTGATGACTGAGCCGCTCACTGCGCAGCAGCGCGCGGCCATCGGCTGGGAGAACATGGTGGGCTTGGCCGACCTGAACAACCGGTTCCACTATGCCCGCCCAACCATCGACGCCGAAGGGAACTTCCGCATTCTCTACGGCGGCTACGACGCGGTCTACCACTTCGGGGGCAAGGTCCGCTCCAGCTACGACACCAACCAGCAGACCTTCGAGAAGCTCGCCGCGCATTTCTTCGGCAGCTTCCCGGACCTCTCACAGGTGAAGTTCTCTCATGCGTGGGGTGGCGCCATTGATACCTGCTCCCGCTTCTTCTCCTTCTTCGATCTGGCCTACGGCGGCAAGGTCGCCTACTGTGCAGGCTTCACCGGCCTCGGTGTCGGCGCTACCCGTTTCGGTGCAAGGGTCATGCTGGATCTGCTCTCGGGCCAGAAGACCGAGCTGACCGAATTGGAACTGGTGCGTACCAAGCCGATCCCATTCCCGCCGGAACCTGCCGCATGGGTGGGCGTGAACCTGATGACAAGCCAGCTGGTCAAGGCCGATCGCAATCGAGGCGAGCGCTCGGCCTTCTTGAAGCTGATGGATAAGATCGGAATGGGGTTCGATTCCTGATGCCTGGAAGAATACTTCAAGCCGGCATCGTCCAAGCCGATGCCCTTGAGGTCAAGCATGTTGCCATCGGCGACGAGCAGGTGGTCGCCGGTCAGGCATCCGCAACCGCAGGCTACCGCGAGCTGGGCACCCTCGGGGATGCAGAAATCGGCGTCTGGGAGATGTCCCGCGGCGCCATGCAGGATATTGAAGCGGACGAGTACTTCGTGGTGCTTGCCGGGTGCGCGACGGTGCAGATTCTGGAAACCGAAGGTTTCGGTGCCCAAGAACTGGTGCTGGTTCCAGGCAGCGTTGTCCGGCTCCATGCGGGCATGAGAACCCGTTGGATCGTCACCGAAACCCTGCGCAAGATCTATTTCACCCTCTGAATCCCCCTAGGAGAATTCACATGGCCTACTACGATAGTTCCCTTGGACACCAGTTCATCAATGGCCAGCAGGTCCGCGGGCACGGCCCGGTGCTGGAGCGTGCGAATCCAGCCACCGGAAAGAAGCTGCTGGACGTGGATACCGCGACCGGCGAGCAGGTTGACCAGGCGGTGCAGGCGGCCACCGGCGCCTTCAAGACCTGGTCCCGGCTGACCCCGGGCGAACGGGCCGACCACCTGCTGGCATTCGCTCGCGAACTGGAAAAGCATGCCGATGAAATCGCCGCCCTGGAAACCGCTCAGACCGGCAAGAGCATCCGCATGTCGACCCAATTCGATGTGCCCGGTTCCATCGACAACGTGAATTTCTTTGCTGGCGCTGCACGCAATTTGCAGGGATTGGCCGCCGGGGACTACGCGGGCAACACCACCTCGATGGTTCGCCGTGAAGCTATCGGCGTGATCGGTTCGATCAGCCCGTGGAACTACCCGCTGCAGATGGCTGTGTGGAAGGTCCTGCCAGCGATTGCCGCCGGCAATACGATTGTGCTCAAGCCCAGCGAGCTGACCCCGGGCACCTCGGTGCTCTTTGCCCAGGCCGCCAAGGATGCCGGGGTGCCGGACGGCGTGATCAATATTGTCGTTGGCGACGGGCCCAGCGTTGGCTCGCCCCTGGTGCGCCACAAGCTGGTGAAGATGACTTCGTTCACCGGCTCTACCGCCGTGGGCCTGAAGATCATGTCCATGGCGGCCGAGACCGGTACCCGGGTTCATCTTGAACTCGGCGGCAAGGCGCCGATGGTGGTCTTCGATGATGCCGATATCGAAGCTGCCGCACATGGTGCGGTGGCCGGCGCGACGATCAATTCCGGACAGGATTGCACCGCCGCCACCCGCGCGTACGTGCATTCCTCGGTCTTCGAGAAGTTCACCAGCAAGGTGGCCGAACTGATGGAGGCCATGGTGGTGGGAGATCCGACCGATCCCGATACCGACATGGGTTCGATGATCAGCGAAGCCCACCTGCAGAAGGTTTCCTCGATGGTTGAGCGCGCCAAGGATGCCGGAGCAACGGTGCTGGCCGGAGGCAAGCAGCTTCCGGGCGATGGCTGGTTCTACCGCCCTACCCTGGTGGTGGGAGCTGCCCAGGATTCAGAGATCGTGCAGCAGGAAGTCTTCGGCCCGGTCCTGGTGGCGTTGGCGTTCGATACCGATGACGAGGCCATCGAATTGGCCAACGACACCCCGTATGGCCTGGCGGCGAGCGCATGGACCAAGAACGTTGACCGCGCGATGCGTGCCAGCGCCGAAATCCAGGCCGGTTGCGTGTGGATCAACGAGCATATCCTGATCGTTTCCGATATGCCGCATGGAGGCTACAAGGCTTCGGGGATGGGCAAGGACATGAGCCAGTATTCCTTCGACGAGTACACCAATGTCAAGCATGTGATGATCTCCCATGATTCCGCGACCCATCGCGAATGGCAGGATACGGTCTTCAAGCAGCGCTAGGCCCAGAAGGCTAGAGGCTCGAAAGCAGCTGGCTCAGCTTCTTCGTAGCCACCCCGGGTTCTGTGGTGGCAAAGAAGTACTGTGCCAGCTGTTTTTGCGCCCCGGCAACCGAGGAAGCGGCAAGATCCGCAACCCGCTGCGCCAGTCCGTTGGCGTTGCCCAGCCGCTGGTCCAATGGCAACCCTGAATGGAGCTTGCTTTGGGGGTCTCCCGCCAGCAACAGCGGGATGTTGAGCGCTACCGCGTCATAGGCCATCGCCGAGGTGTCGCAGATGGCCACATCCGCCCACACCAAGGACTGTGCCGCGTCGCTGAGCGCATCCACGGTGGCAGCGTAGTTGCTTTTCAGGCTTACCACGGCCCTTTTTGCCTCTGCGGACACATCACCGGTCTTCGGATGAGGACGGAAACGCACTTCGAAACGCTCATCGTTGCTCAGCTGGGCCAGAATTCTCTCGCCCAAAGTAGCCACCGAGGAGTACGCCATGGCTTGCGAGTCGCCCTCCCAAGTCGGTGCGTAGAGAACCCGGATCTTCTCCGAAGGGCCGGGCAATTCCAGTTCATCGAGCTGCGGGCGTCCGATCTGCACCAGATGCGATGGGTCGAAACGGGAGATGTTCTCGGTGATGCGCTCTACCGCGGCAGCACCAGCCACGCAGGCGAAATCGTAGGCCTTGAGCTGGTTGGAGACCATGGAGGCCTTTTCGCTCTCACCGTGGTTCAAGTGAATATGCGCCGGTCCGTTGAAGCGCAGCATCGTGAAGTTCCGCTGGGCGTTGTTCACGTAATTGATGGATTTGGTATTCCACTCGCTCAGCTTATTCTCGATCTGCTCCATGGAACGCGAGAACAATATCGGCAGGTTCGACTCTGCCAGCGCGTGTCGTGCGCTTAATGCGTCCATGAGCACCACGCCGACGTTGAGACCCTGGGCAGCCAGTCGCTCGAAGGTACCCAGCCAGACTCCGAGCTGGTAGAACTGCCCGGGCCCCTCGGCGAAGAAAAGCACATGGTCGGCTTGCTCGATTCCCCGGTCCGAGTGAGCGATCTCCGCTCGAACAGACCGCTCCGCAATGAGGGAGCGTGCTTTACCTGTCGCTTGCGTTATCTGGGAAGAGAACAATGCCATGCATTTAGTTTACGTAGGTTTAGCCGTTGATTGCGGAAGCCAAGTCGGAAATGTTGGATTCCATCCATTCGAGGTAGCTGGAATCATCCTGAATGGTTTCTGCAAAGTCGACTACAGGTACCTGTCCCCGCTCAGCGTTCTTCTTCAGCGCCTTGGTTTCGCTGCCTTCGGTCTGCACGTTGTAGGCAAGCATGTCAGCGTCGCCAGCAACGAGCTTGTCTTCAGCCTTCTTCATGGTCATCGGCGCAATGCCCTCGCCCTCTTCGATGGCTTCGCTCAGCCCTTCAGGAGTGGTGTTCTCCATGCCGGCTGCTTCCAGCAAGTGGAATGGAACCGGCTCGGTCATCATGAAGCTCTTGCCATCCAGCTTGGTGGTTTCGAGCTGGGCTTCGAGTTTCCCGATCCCTTCGTTGAAGGCTGCTGCGTTCTGCTTGTACTGATCCGCGTTGGCGGTATCGGCCTTGGCGAAGGACTCGGCCAGTGCATCAGCAAGTTCACCCATGGAATCCAGGTCGTACCAGATGTGCTCGTTGTAGCCCGCGTGGTCGTGGCCCTCATGGCCGCCCTCTTCAGCGTGCTGCGCATGCTCCTCGGCGCTTTCGCCCTCATGGCCGCCCTCATCAGCGTGCTGCGCATGCTCCTCAGCGCTTTCGCCCTCATGGCCGCCCTCATCAGCGTGCTGCGCATGCTCCTCGGCACTTTCGCCCTCATGCCCGGCCTCTTCAGATTCCGCAGCTACCGGCGAGGAGTCCACAGCGTGCATGAGCGTGATCTCTCCAGACTTGCCTTCCGGTAGCGAAGAAACGAGAGAGTCCATGAATTGGTCATATCCGCCGCCATTGGCAAGGACCAGGTCCGCGCTGGAGATCGCAAGCTTGTCGCGTGCGGTTGGCTCATAGGAGTGCGGATCCTGTGCGGCCGAAGTGATGATCTCGCTGACCTCCACGCTATCTCCGCCAATGGCACGGGCGATCTGTCCGTAGACGTTCGTCGTGGCCACTACGCTGATCTCTGCAGATTCCGCGTCCTTCGATTCGCTTCCTGTGGCGCTACCGCATCCGGCAAGGATCAGTCCGGCAGCGGGCAGGGCGACGGCAGCTGCGAGCAGCGAGCGGTAGTTCTTCATGGTGGTCTCCATCTAAATCGGATCGCTATTGAGAACTATTCTACATTACATATGAGAATGGTTCGCACCTAGGAGTCGGAGCTTACACTCTGCAAAGCCCGCTTGCCGTGGGCACCGCCGGTGCCGGTAGCTTTCACCACCATCACTGCAATGGCGGTGGTTACCGGGATCGCCAATACCAATCCGATGGAACCAATCAGGATTCGGATGACCTCTTCAGCCATGGCGCCGGAGCCGAGGGTGACCCCGAAACTCTGGTTGCTCAGCGCCGCAATGGCCAGCACCGGCAGGGCCGCACCGGCGTAGGCGAAGGCGATGGTGTAGACGGTCGAAGCGATATGGTCCCGGCCGATGCGCATGCCGCGGAAGAACAGTTCCCTGGCCGAGGCCTTGGGCGTGCTCTCTGCCAGTTCCCAGACGGTTGCCGACTGCGTAATTGTCACGTCATTGAGCACACCCATGCCGCCAACCAGCACGCCGCAGATCAGCAAGCCGGGCAGGGAAATTTGCGGGGCCACCGTCGATAGGGTGATAGCCGATTCATCGTTGGCTCCGGTCAAAGCGGCCGCATCGGTCAACCAAAGCACCATCGCCGCGGTCACCGCTAGGCCAAAGAGCGTTCCCAGCAGCGCTGTGGATGTTTTCGCGTTCAGCCCATGGGCGAAATACAACGCGACAAACATGATGGCGGTAGAACCGGTGAGTCCCACCAGGACCGGATTGCCGCCTTCAAGCAAGGCCGGAACCATGAAGATGATCATGAAGGCGATGCCACCGACCAAGCCGATCATCGCCCGCGTGCCGCGCCATCCGGCGACCAGCACCACGACCACGCCATAGGCGATGGCCAGCAGTGCCATGGGCAAAGTGCGCACGAAGTCAACGAATACGTACGGGCTGCCGCTGGTGGTGTCCACCGCGGAGAGATCAAGGTATCGAATGCTGTCGCCCGCGCGCGCATCACGTGATTGCAGCATTTCCGGTGGGATTTCCAATTGGATTTCCGCGCCACCGGATTCGGGCATCACGTAGGTTACTTGGCATTCGAGAACCTTGCCACCAACTTCTTCCAACCCTTGGGAAGACGGGCAGTCCTGGACTGTGCTGCGCGTGACAGTGCCCACTTCCATCGTTGCGCCACCGGTAGTGTCCATGGCTCCGTTCAGGGCAAACTTGTCGTAGTTGCCTTGCGGCCACAACAAGATGACCATGACCAGGGCCAGGGCGCCGATAGGCGCAAGCAGCGCCCATAAGATGATCGAGGCACGCCGCCGGCGCCGGGGATCCTGCAAAATCGGTTCGTCATGGTGATGATGGCCCACGTGGTGCTGCTCCAAATCAAAGAAGGCGAATCGTTCTTTCCCAGTGTAAGAGCTAGCCCATTGGAGTTTGCCTTGGATGCCGACCGCGTTGCGAAGAGCTGGTCCTGGATATTCAAAAGGATGACCCGATAAATCCTCCGTAAGGTTCATACCTTCAAACACTGCGGAACGGGAGAATTGAGCCATGAGCTTGCCAATGAACCAGCCACCCTTGCCGCAAGGCGCCGAGGGTGAGATGAACTATCCGTTCCATCGCCTAATGAGACGCAGTGAGAACTACCGCTGGTGGAGGCCGCTGGCGTTCACCGGCATCGGCATTGGCTTCTACGGCGCGGCATTGCTCATCGCCATACTGGCGATGTTCATTGCACTGATCATGAACCCGCTGACGTGGGCTGCGGAGAATCCAGATGAGGCTCCCGATCAGTTCCTCATGGATCCAACCCTGAACATGGCCACGGCGACGGACTTCTCGATGACCATGGTCTCCCTGATCATCATGATCCCGGCGGTCTACCTCGCCTACTTGCTCATCGGGCCCAAGCCTGTCGGCTTGCTGATATCGGTCGCCGGCAAATTGCGCTGGCGCTGGTTCGGCCTGGCGTTGGGTGCCAGCGCCATCTTGTTCGCAGTGTATTTCGGGCTGAGTTTCGGGTTGGGCGCCTTGGGCATTGGCGAGTCCGAACCCGTGCCGGCGAGCAGCCTGCTGGCCGATCCGCTGTTCTATGCCCTGCTGGTGATCCTCTTGACGCCCTTCCAGTGCGCAGCTGAAGAGCTTGTTTTCCGTGGCGCGTTCATGCAGGTCATCGGCAGCTGGCTGAAGCATCCACTGTTCGCCATCCTGCTTCCAGTTCCCTTCTTCACCATCGGCCATCTCTACGATGTCTGGGGGCTTCTCGATGTGGCGGCGTTCGCTATCGCGGCAGGCTATCTGACCTGGCGCACCGGTGGCCTTGAAGCAGCGATGGCGATGCACATCATCAACAACACCTTCTTGTTCCTGCTCGGTGCAATGGGCGTAGTTGATCTGAACGCCACGGAATCCAACCCGGTCTCGCTGGTCTTCTCGGTGTGCTTCATGGCCCTATTGACCTTCGTGCTGGTGAAGCTGGCAGACAGGCAAGGCATTGCGCGTACGGCAGGCCCGATTCCAGCAGCAGAGCGCCGTCCGATGCTGCAGCCTTGGCAGATGAACCAGCCACCGGTTCACCCTAGCCAGGCCTACTGGGCTCCTCCGGCCTACCAGCCTGGACAGCAGCAGAACTCCGATCACGGTTCAGAAGTTTCCCCACCGGCTCCCCCGGCAGCCGGCCCGTCAGATCGCTAGGCACCAGATAGCTGGAACGCAAAAAACGATCCGCGCAGGATTTCCTGGGCGGATCGTTTCTTCTAATGAACTGTTCAGGATTTGGCCCAGCGCAGCAAGGCTGCGATTCCTGCACCGCCAGGAATCACCGAATCCGGTACATAGCGAATGCTGGCATCGGTCAGCGCAGTGGCCCGCAGGAGCACTTCTGGCGCCGGCCATTCCCCGACGACCAACTCTGCATGGTCATCTCCGTCCTGATGGGCAATCCATGGTTCGGCGCTCAAGGCGCGAAGGGTATGCTCGCTTTGGTACTGTCCAACCAGCACCATTTCGGCTTGCGCCGATTGGAGCGCAGTGACAACTTCATCGAGACCGACAGCAAGCTGCGCTTTGCCGTTGCCGGACTGCGCAGCGATCTTCGATTCCAATTCAGCCAGGGACTTGGCTTTCACTTCCTCTACAAGCTTGGTGATTTGGGCATCGACTTGCTTGGTGTCCGCACCCCCGGTGCGCGTATGCGAGTCGATGACTTCTACATAGTCCTTGAGCGCCACGGGTACTGCCCCGAGCACTAGTTCACGAGCCTTGATGTCGCCCGAAAGAATGATCAGGCGGACGTAGTTCTCGTTGGACATTTCACTGATCAGCTCGGCAACTTCGTCAGCGTTTCGACGAGCCATCTCATCGGCGGCGGCCTGCGCCTTGGGCTGGTCGTATTCCCCGGGCACCTTGCGTGCATGGTGGATTTCCTCGGGCAACCCGACGATGCCACGGCTGCCCAGGCGTTCAGGTGACGCCGTATTGTAGAGGTGCACCTCGCCTCCGTCCTTGCTGACTTCAGCTACGAGGTAGGAGAACGATCCGCCACGGGCGCGGGCCAGCGCCGTGAAGTTCGGGAACGGACCCACATCAACCGATGAAGTTTGGACCTTGAGGCCTGGGATGATTTCGTTCAGGACGATTTCACCGTCATGAACAGCTACGAACCGTGCTACCGGTGCTCGCAGTCCCTGGGCTGGCTCCAGTGCGCCGATCAGTACTTGGACATCGCTGGGCTGCGCCTGCTGGCTCTTGAGCAGCTTGGCTACCTCGTCCGGAAGCCGATCTGCTGCTTCCTGGGCGGCAGTGGTTCCCAACGATGCATCCACGAGAGCTGTGCTCCACGAGCCGTTTCTCCGGTAGAGCGAAGCGTCGATTCCATTAGAATCCGCGCGTAGTGCCATGCTGACTCCCTTCCGCACGCGACCCTTGGCCGCGGTGCGACTAGATCCGTGGCACTAACCTAACATCACTATTCAGTGGCTGGAAGAGGTAACCAGAAACTATGTCGTTGTTTGGATGAAATCAGCATGGCAACTTGCGTTTACCAGCGGCCGCGCCAGTATTGGGCGGGGAATGCCATCGGTGCACCCAATTCCTGCGCCGAACGGTTAGCCCACTGCGGATCGCCCAGTGCAGCGCGCCCAACGCAGACGCCGTCCGCTTGCCCGGTCACGACGATCTGCTCTGCCTGCATCGGCTCGGTGATGACGCCGACCGCGGTAACGAAGGCATCCTGGGGCAGCGCTTCCTTCACTGCCTGAGCCAACGGCACTTGGTAGCCCGGACCAGACGGTCCGTTGAACTTGCCAATTCCTGCACTGGAGAGGTCGAAGTGGCGCACACCGTAGCCGTAGAGTTCCTTGGCGATCCGAACGGTGTCAGCAATGCTCCATCCATCGTCCACCCAGTCTTCTCCGGAGAAGCGAATGCCCAGGGCCTTGTTTTCCGGCCACACGGCAGCCACTGCCTCGATGACTTCACGCAGGTATCGAGTGCGGTTCTCGAAGCTGCCACCGTATTCGTCGGTGCGCTTATTGGTCAGCGGCGACAGGAATTGGTGCACCAGGTAGCCGTGCGCGGCATGGATCTGGATCAGGTCGAATCCGGCCGCGTCGGCACGCTTGGCCGCATCAGCCCAGTCCTGCACCGATGCCTGGATCTGTTCCACGCTCATCGCGGTAGCTGGCTTCAGCCCGTAGAGCTCGCTGGGCGAGGAAGTGAAGGTTTCCCAGCCGCCATCGTCCGCGCTGATGCTGCCGGATTTTCCAGCGTCTTCAAGATCCTTGAGCCAGCCATAGGTCGATGCCTTGGCTCCGGCGTGCGCCAGCTGCACGCCGGCGGCTGCCCCATGGGCGCGGATGTATTGGGCAATCGGTTTCCAGGCTTCGGCCTGCTCGTCATTCCACAGGCCGGTATCGCGATCCGAGATCCTGCCTTCAGCTGCCACCGCAGTTGCTTCGGCGATCACCAAGGAGTATCCGCCATGGGCCATGGAACCCAGATGAGCCAAGTGCCAGGTCGTTGGAACGCCGTCGCGTTTTTCCACGGAATACTGGCACATCGGCGGAAGCACGACGCGGTTGCGAAGCTTCAGGCCTGCTCCGCTTCTGGCCGGGACGGTAAATTCAGTAAAGAGCTTGCTATGAGGCATACCTGTTACGACACTGGGGTGCGCGAATTTATTCCGCGCACCCCAGTGCAGCTGCAGGCTATCCAAGAATCAGCACGGCCACCGACAGGTAGACGATCAGCCCGGCGGCATCCACGAAGGTTGAAATGAAGGGGTTGGAAAATACCGCAGGATCAACCTTGAAGAATTTACCGATGATCGGCATCACCCCGCCGACAGCGGCAGCAATGCTGCACAGTGCCACCAGACTGATGCCTATCACCAATCCGATGCGCAGTTCGAAAATGCTCCCGGCCACCACCAGCGCTATGGCGCCCAGGCACAGTCCCAGGACCGCTCCGATTCGCACCTCGCGCATCAGCACCCGCCAGAAGTCGCTTCCCCGCACATCCCCCATGGCCAGCGCACGGGTGACAGTGGTCGCCGCCTGGTTGCCGGTGTTCCCGCCAATGCCCACGATCAAGGGGATGAACAAGCTGAGCACCACCATCGACTCCAGTGTCTGCTCGAAACTGGACAGCACCTTGACCGTCAAGGTGGCGCCGATAGCCAGGACCAGCAGCCAGATGACGCGCGCCTTCACCAGGTGGCGCAATGGCGTCCCCAGGTAGGGGCGGAAGAGCGGATCCGTTCCGGAGCCGTACGCGGAGCGGCGCTCTTCGGCATCCTCTAGGATCGCGATCGCCATGGGCAAGGTCAGCACTCCCAGCAGGCGATCTTCCCGATCAAGCACCGGGAGCATCCCTGCCTTCCGATCCACCACCACCCGTGCCGCGCTCGTCTCCGGCTCGCAGGCCTGGACGACCGGGCTCTGGGTGCACAGTTCTCCGATCGTTGTCCCGGCCGGCTCGGTGAGCAGCTCGCTGAGCTTGATGGTGCCAAGCAGCCGGCGTTCATCATCGATCACCAGGATGTGCTGCGCGTTCTCGCAGTTCCCGAGGCGTGCGCTGATGCGTTCCAGGGTTTCGGCCACAGACAGCTGCGGGTGGGTCGAGATGAAATCCGGGGACATCGCCCTGCCGGCGCTTGATTCCGGATAGCCCAGCAGGATTCCGGTTTCCTGGCGCGTGGCCGTCGGCAGCCCTGCCAGCAGTTTCGTGGCCACCATCGCTGGCAGTTCATCGAGCAGCGCTACCCGTCCCGCGGCGGGGAGTTGGGCGAAGGCATCGATGACGATCTGCGACTGCAGCGCCCGCACCAGGTCGGCTTGCACCGGGGCGTCGAGTTCCTGGAAGACCAGTACCGCGGTCTGCTTGTCCAGCAGCCGGTAGGCCAGGGCAGCCTCCGTGGCATCCAGTGCTTCGAGGTGCTCAATGGTCTGGGCGATGTGCAGACCGCCCAGCAGCCCTGCCGCGAGCTGGAATTCTGCGTGATTGAGATGGGAGCGCAAGGCTCGCGAAATAGTAGAGAAGTCTACCTTTTCTGGAGAAAACATGATTTTGGTCCAAATGGTTCATTTGGCGCGTGAATACAAGCCTGCCAGCAACTTCTCACCGCTTGACCACCCCATGAATACAGGGAGATAAATCAGTCAGTATTTGCGTGCAGGACCAGGCGCCGGTGACATGTACAAGAGTCACGAACTCGTTGGGATCCCATGGCGGGATGCTGCCAGATTCGGCTGATTCGGCTACGAGCGTCCGGGTGAGTTCGTGTGCATAGATCGACTAGAACTGTCTTCCACGACACTCACCTCCTCGAAACTGGTTTGCGCTAGCGCGCATCAGGCCTAGTCCCAGTTCTATCAGCTATGGCTGGGAATTGCCGGACTTGGGGGCCAAGATCACATTTAAACAGTTCGGGAGGTCTGCAGTGCAGGCCTCCCGAACTGGGTCATGCGTTACTGGGAAATCAGCATTCCACCACGTTGACGGCCAGGCCGCCCATCGCAGTTTCCTTGTACTTGTCGCTCATGTCCTTGCCGGTTTCGCGCATGGTGATAATGACTTCATCCAAGGTGACGTGGTGTTCGCCGTCGCCCATCAGCGCCATCTTCGCCGCGTTCACTGCCTTGGAAGCAGCGATGGCGTTGCGTTCGATGCAAGGGATCTGGACCAGTCCGCCGATCGGGTCGCAGGTCAGGCCAAGGTTGTGTTCCATGGCGATTTCCGCTGCGTTCTCTACCTGCGCTGGGGTGCCGCCAAGAATTTCGGCCAGGCCGCCAGCAGCCATCGATGATGCCGAACCGACTTCGCCCTGGCAGCCGACTTCGGCGCCGGAGATCGATGCCTGCTCCTTGTACAGCACGCCGACGGCACCAGCGGTGAGCAGGAAGCGTACGACAGCGTCGTGCTTTTCCTCCTCATTCCAGTACTTTGCGCCCGGTGCGTAGTGGGTGGCGTAGAACAGCACGGCTGGGATGATGCCCGCTGCGCCGTTGGTCGGAGCGGTGACCACGCGTCCGCCGGAGGCGTTCTCCTCATTGACGGCCAGCGCAACGAGGTTGATCCATTCCTGCCAGTAGACCGGATCCCGGTCCTTGTCTTCCTTGCGCAGGCGTTCATGCCATTCCGGCGCACGGCGGCGAACTTTCAAGCCGCCGGGCAGCACGCCGGTGCGTTCCAGCGCGGAATCCTTGCAGTCTTCCATCACTTCGTAGATGTGGACCAGGCCGTTGCGGATCTCGTCGCGGGACCGGTAAGCCATTTCGTTGGCCATCATGATGTCGGCAATGGACAGGCCGGTTTCCTTCACATGTTCCAGCAGCTTGGCTGCCGTGGTGAAGGGATAGGGCTGCTTGTTCAGCTTCTCTTCGAGGTTCTTCTCGATGCGGTCTTCGGCGCCTTCGCGCACGATGAAGCCGCCGCCTACGGAGAAGAAGGTCTCGTTGGCGATTTCGTTGCCGTCAGCGTCGAGGGCAATGAACTTCACGCCGTTGGTGTGGCGTGGCAGTACGGTGAGCGGATGCTGGATCATGTCTTCGACCTTGTAGTTCAGGTCCTTGCGCTGATCAAGCTGTTCGGCCAGGTGGAGGATTCCAGTGGCTTCCATGTCCGCCAGGCGGTCATCGACCTGTGATGGCAGCACGGTTTCAGGTTCGAAGCCTTCAAGCCCCAGCATGATGGCAGTGAAGGTGCCGTGGCCGCGTCCGGTAGCGGCCAGGGATCCGTAGACATCAACACGGATATTTTCCAGTGCGTCCAGTTGGCCTTCTCGGATTACTTGGGCAATGAATGCGTGTGCTGCACGCATTGGTCCCACGGTATGGCTGGAAGACGGTCCGATGCCAACCGAGAAAAGATCGAATACGCTAACCGCCATAGCGGGTCACATCCTTAGAACTTGGGTAATCCGAGAGCTTCTGCCCCGGATCTGTGGAGTGTGGTTCCAGAGGCTTGCGGCCACCGCACGTACCGTGCAGCGCCTGGACCTCTGGATGTTGAAAGACCGCGGGCCCGAAAAGCGAGTATTTCCACCTTCCGGGCCCACATCCTAATCAGATGATGCTACTCGGAAACCTTAGCCAGTTCCGGGTACAGCGGGTGGGCCGCGGCAAGCTTCAGAACACGATCCTTCAGCTCCGGCAACACCGCCGTATTACCCTCAGCACCAGCAATCAACGCCTGAGCAATAATCTCCGCAACCTCGGCGAATGCCTCTTCAGAGAAGCCGCGGGTCGCCAGTGCCGGGG